>CACYSU010000001.1 GCA_902777205.1 uncultured Rhodospirillales bacterium
GTTGACCGTCTGTCCCGTTTTGACGGGGACGGAAACGATGATGCCGTCCAGCGGTGCGGTGATTTTCGTGTAACCCAAGTTCGTTTGCGCCGTGTTCAACGCCAGCTTTGTTTCGGCTATGGACGCTTCCAGTTCCGTGACTTTGGCTTTGGCGGATTCAAACGCGTCGTTCGCGTTTTCCAAATCTTCTTCGCTGGCGGCGTCGCGTTTGCGTAACCGTTGCATACGGGTGAACTGCTTTTCCGCGATTTTGTGCGATATTTTCGCCGCGTCCAGCTGCGCCTGCAAACTGGTCAGCTTGGCCTTGGTGCTTTCGACATCGTTTCTCTGCGTGGTTGAATCGATTTGCGCGATCAGTTCGCCCTTTTTGATTTTCTGTCCGACCTTGACGGGCAGGTATTCGATTTTGCCCGACGTTTGCGCGCCGACCGTCACCAGTTCGATCGCCTTGACTTCGCCGGTGGCGTTGACGACCTTTTCAATGTTTTTGCGCGACACGCGTTCCGTGATGTAGGAAACGCCCTCTTCGGCGAAAAAGGATTGATAGCCGGCGGCGGCGGCGATTGCGGCGGCGGCGATTAAAAACAGGCTTTTTTTATTCATCGAAACGTTCCTTTCGGCGACCGGTTTTCATTGTTTCAATTCGGTTAAACGGTTTGGCGCGGGAAAACTTGCGCGGCAAATGAAAAATATTTTCAACGCGGCGTCACAGGCTGTTCCACAGGTTGAACGTCGCGTAACTGCCAAACGGGCGGCATTTTTCCTTTACCGCTTTGATTTCCGCGGCCGTTATGGGGGCGAGGGCTTTTTTGACGCCGAAATCCGCATCCAGAAAAGCGTCGGAAAAGCGCATCGTCCGGATCGCCAGATAATTTGCCGTCCACGGTCCCACCCCCGGCAGGGCGAGCAGCTTCGGAATTTCCGTTTCGGGATCGGCGGCGGGCGACAAGTCGATCGTCGCGTCCGACACCCCTTTCGCGATCGCCGAAATCGCTTTCGCCCGCGTCGGCATAATCCCCAAATCAATCAGGCTTTGTTCCGGCAGTCCGGCGATTTTTTCGGGCGCGGGAAAGGCCGTTCCGGCTTCAAAGGGCGTTCCCAGCGCGTCGATGAACCGCGCTGCCAGCGTTTGGGCGGCTTTGACGGTGATCTGCTGGCCTAAAACGGTGCGGACGGCGGTTTCAAACGCGTCGAAACACCCGACCGATCGCGTGCCGGCGACGCACAAGTCGGCCTTGATGTCGTTTAAAAACTTCAGCCGGTCGAAAACGGCGGCGGGGTCGTTGTCCAAATCGAACATGACGCGCAGGCGGTTCAAAATGTCGGGCAGGGCGGGGGCGAGGGTGTCGGACGCCGAAACCCGCAGGGCGGCTTGTTCCGACGCGTTTTCGACAATGAGGTGGCCTTGCGCCCCGTTCAGGCGGACAAAGCGGGCGTAAACGCCGTTTTCAACCGTTTCGATGCGGGGCAGCGCGCGCGACGCCAGAAAACGCAAAACGCGATCCCATTGATACGGCGGCTGATAGGGCAGCAGGGTTGTCGGCATTGAAAAAACTCCTTTTCCTTTCATTAAAATAGCCTTTTCGCTTTCGGGGCGCAAGATTCGGCGGGCGTTAAAACATTTTTAGATTTTAATCCGTATCCTGTCCGCCATGGTGAAAAGCGGTTTGAAATCATTTTATACGACGAAACCGGCGCCGTGCGATTACCTGCCGGCCAAAACGGAATCCAAAACGGCCGTCGATTTGAACGGGGCGAACGCGCAGGCGTGGGCGAACGCGTTGTCGCGCGCGGGGTTCCGGCGGTCGCACAACGTGTGTTACATTCCGTCGTGTCCCGAATGTCGCGCGTGCGTTTCCGTGCGCATCCGCGCAGCGGATTTCCGCCCGTCGAAAAAGATGAAAAAGACGCTGCGCCAAAACGAAACGCTGGACGTGCGCATCGTGCCGAACATCGCTTCGGCCGGACATTACGCGCTGTTCAAATCGTATCTGGCGCAACGGCACGCGGGCGGCGCGATGGAAAGCATGAGTTTCGAGGATTACCGCGCGATGATCGAGGATTGTCCCGTCGATTGTTGTTTGCTGGAGGCAAGCGACGGCGCGCAAACGGCCGGCGTGATGCTGGTCGATGTTTTGGACGACGGGCTGTCGGCGGTATATAGCTTTTTCGATCCGGCGCGCGCGCGCGACAGCGTGGGGACGTTTTTGATTTTAAAGCTGGTCGAATTGGCCGTGAAAATGCAAAAAAACTATGTCTATCTGGGCTATATGATCAAAAACCTGTCCAATATGCGATACAAGGAACGGTTTGCGCCGCTGGAATACTGCCGCGGCGGCGTGTGGAGCGAATCATTCCCCGATTAAATGCAGGACGACGTGGCGAATGTGGGGCTGGTCGCGGTGTTCGCACAGATAGACCGCCTGCCACACGCCCAAAACCGGTTTGCCGTTCGCGACGGGGATGTTGACGGACACGTCCGTCAAAACCGTGCGGATGTGGGCGGGCATATCGTCCGCGCCCTCGAACGTGTGGGTATAAAGCGAATTGTCCCGCGGCGCGACGCGGTCGAAAAAGTTTTTCAAATCGGTCAGAACGTCGGGATCGGCGTTTTCCTGAATGGTCAATCCGGCCGAAGTGTGCCGGACGAAAACGGTCAGCAGCCCCGTTTGAATGCCTGAATTTTGAACGCACCGACCGATCGCCGGCGTGATGTTCGTAAAGCCGGACGGTGCGGTCTGCACATCCAGCGTGAATTGCGCCTGTTTCATTTGTAAAGGTTTCTTTCGTCGATTTGTTCCGCCTGCGCCCTGTCCAGCAAGGGTTTGACCGTTTCCGCGTCAATCGGCAGGCTTTTGACGAAACGGCAGGCGGCGGTGTATTCGCGCACGACCCTGTAATCCCGCGTTTCCGCGATCAGCACCGATTTCGCCCGCGCCAGATACGTCCGCGCGTCCGGATGAATGAAATCCAGCAGAACCGACGATTCCGGCGTCCGGTACAGCAAAGCGTGGTCGCCGCCGTCGTAAATCAGGACGGGCGACGACGGTTCCGGATCCCGCGCGCGCATGGAAATCATCAATTCCCCCTGTTTGTTCAGGTGGATTTCGTAAAACGATTCCTGTTCCGGTTTTTTGGCCAAGGTTCGCATCCCATTTTGTTCAAACAGGGTAAGTATATCGTTTTCGCCGAAAAACCGCAAGTCAACTTCGCTCTTTAATCTTGTCCGCGTTGTGGTATTATGGACGCAAGCTTTTATTTTTTAAGGAGGTTTTTTACCATGCATCCATGGCATGACGTGGAACTGGCCGGCAAAGTGCCGCAGTTCATTCCCGCGGTGATCGAAGTTCCCAAAGGATCGAAATACAAATACGAACTGGACAAACCCAGCGGATTGATCCGCGTTGACCGCGTTTTGTATTCCAGTGTGCATTATCCCGCGAACTACGGGTTCATTCCCCGCACATATTGCGAAGACCACGATCCGCTGGACATTCTGGTGTTGGGACAGGAACCCGTCTTTCCGCTGACGATTATGGTCGCGCGCCCGATCGGTGTGATGAAGATGATTGATCAGGGCGAAGCCGACGACAAAATCATTGCCGTTCACGCCGACGATCCGGAATACGCGCATTATTCGTCCATCGACGAATTGCCGCCGCACCGTATGATCGAAGTCCAGCGGTTTTTTGAAGATTACAAAAAGCTGGAAAACAAAACGGTCGTCGTCGAAGGATTCCTGAATCAAGAGGAAGCGTTCAAAACCATTAAACAGGCCGTTGACAATTACGAAGCGGTCAAGGAAACATTGACGGGATACGTCAAACGCTGATGATTTGAATGAAACGCGGCCGCCGCATTCGTCAACCGGATGCGGCGGTTTTCTTGCGCCTTGAACGGAACAGGGAAAAGAACGGATAAAACGGACAAGAAAAACGGCGGGAAGTTTCCTTTCCGCCGTTTGAAATGTCGATCCTGTACGGTCGCGTTACTGCTTCTTGCAACCGCCGTAACCGTCGGAGAGCGTGCCGGGAGGGCAATTACAGTTGTCATACGCCTGATTGCTACCCGCCTTACACTTTCGGCAACCGTTGCCGCCGGTGCATTCATAACCCTCACTGCAGTCGCGATAGCTCTTGCAGAGGTAGCTGCCGCCGGACGACAGCGCGCTGCCGTTGCAGGTGCCTTTGCCGTCGGAGTATTTGCCCGTGGGGCAGTTGCATCCGCCGATGCCGAGGTTGCTGCCGGAACCGCAGATTTCACAAATCTTGCTGCCGTTGCAAATGTAACCGGCGGGGCAGTCGGACGTGGACGCGCAGTTGGCGATACAGGCGCCGATTTTCAGGCTGTAGCCGTTTTTGCATTGCGTGCAGTTGTTCGCCGACGTGCAGGCCGCGCATCCTTCGGAACACGACGGACAGTTGCTGCCGGCCGAAGAGAAGTACGAACCTTCTTTGCACTTCAGTGAGTCTGTTCCGTTGCAGATGCCGTTTTCGGGGCAGTTTTTGCATTCATATTTCTGCCTCAGGTAATCTTTGTCGCATTTCGTGCATTTATGGGCGTAGGTGTCGCATTCCAGACATCCTTCAATGGCGTAACCGCATGAGGCACACGTTCCCGTGTCGTCCCAATAACCGGTGTTGCAATCCGCGGATTCGCATGATTGGTAATTCGCATCGCCCGTACAATAACGGCACGAACCGTTGTTGATTTCGGGACATTTGATGCACACGCCGTCATACAGCATATATCCGCTTTGACACGCGTTGCAAACGCCTTTGCTTTTGTCGCATTCGGAACATCCCGCGGAACAGGTGCGGGGTGAGGATTGCATGGACGAATTGCCGCCGATTTGGGCGGCGATGTTGGATGTCACAGTCTTGCCGCGACCCAGTTTTGCTACTTTGGCTTGCGCTGCGCCGCATATCGCCAGCGACAGGACAAGTCCGAAACAGAGTGTGTGTAAATGAAACCGTTTCATAATGTATCCTCCTTCAAATATATTTTTACTTTTTTTGTCCGGAGTTGTCAAAAAAATCAAACACCGTTTGTACCGCCGCCCTTGATATAAAAACAGGGGAGGGCGGATAATAAAAATCCGGACGGGCGGTGCTGCTTGTCCGGATTTCTCAAAAATTTGCGTGCGAAAAGGATTAACGTTCCGTTCCGCGGTAAATCAGCGAAATGCCGCCGTCGAAACGGGCGGGCGCCGGTTTGACCGCGGTGCGCATTTTCGATTTTTCAATCTTCAGCGCCTTTTCGGCTTCGGCGGATTTTTCGCCCTTGACCGCGGCGGCGTTGACCTTTTCAACGGCGTCCACGGCGTTCATGACGATTTGCAGCGCGGTTTTGCGGTTTTCGTCCTTTGCGCCGGCGGGGGCGTAGTTTTCGCGCGTTTCCTTGATGTATTTCGCCGCGTACATCTGCGCGCCGGCGTTGCCCCGCAAATCGCGCACGGGAACGGTTTTCAACGACGGGTCATGCGGCGCCCCCTGCGCGGCCATGGATGCGTCAAACAGTTCCACCGCCGTTTTCGTCAGCAGGTGAACCTTGCGCGCCTGTTCGCTTTTCATAAAACCGGCAAAGTCCTCGACACGGTCGCCGCCGCAGAATTTCGACACCTGTTCGGGCGTCATCGAAACGTACGGGCGCGTGTCGGGTTCCTCCGTCAGGTTGTCCAGACACGGTTCGACATCGTACCCCTGTTCATAGCTGGCGGGGATGCGTTCGTCGTCGAACCACCCCTTGAACGCTTCGGAATACGTCTGGTTTTTCGCGAACCGGTCGGTGATCGGCTGATAATGTTTTTCAAACCGTTTCATCGGCGCGTCGTGACCCTGCGCCTGCCATTCCTTGCACGCTTGGATCGCCTGCGCCTGCGCGTCGGCCTCTGTCGCGCGGTTGATCATCAAACGCGTGGCGTAATCCAGATTTTGTTCCTCGGCTTCGTTGCGTCCCTGATTGTTCTGCCACAAATGGCGCGCTTCGTGAACCAGCGCGAATTCCATAAAGTCCATGCCCAGCGATTTGGCCATGACGATCCGGTTGTTTTCGGGGTCGAAATAGCCGCCCGCCGTGCCCAAAGCCGTTTCCAAAAAGAAATCGACCTTGTATTTTTTCATGTCCGCGATCGCGTTGCGCCCCGACGGGATCGACGCCAGAGAATCGAACAGGTCTTCGGCGAATTTCTTTTCCGACGGCGCGACGTTCACCTTTACGCCGTGCAGCAGATACTGTTCAACATCTTCCTTTTGTTCGGCCGGCCGGTCGAAAATCTGTTTCAAAGCCATGGTTCTATCGCCTTTATAAAATAACCTTGTTAAACGCAGAATGGACTTTTTTGCTGTTTTTGTCAATAATTCCGGCAAACTTTTTTACGAAAAAATCATCAGCCGGTTGATAAATGTTGTAAAAAACGGCGTTTGATTCTATCTTTTGCGCCGGAAACGAAACGTCGCGAGGGGGGCGTCGATAATGATACCGGTTCAGGAAATCAAAAACGAGAAAATCATTTTGGTGAACGTGCTGAAATGGTTGGTGCTGTCGGCTTTGGCGGGCGCGCTGACCGGCGCGGTGATCGCCGGATTCCTGTTTTGCCTGAAATTCGCGATCCGCTGGGTCGCCGCGCTGCCCGATTGGCGGTACGCTTTGATCCCCGCCGGTTTGCTGGGCAGCATTTACAGCATCCGGCTGATCGCGCCGGCGGCGGAGGGGCATGGCACGGACAAGGTGATCTCCGCCATTCACTATCGTGCGGCGCGCATACCGTTCGCCGTCGTTCCGGCCAAGATCATATCGACGATCCTGACGTTGGCGCCCGGCGGCGTTGTCGGGACGGAAGGTCCGAGCGTTCAAGTCGGCGCAGGCATCACGTCCGCGTTGGGCGTGTGGTTCAAATTCACGGAAAAGGAACGCAAAAAGCTGGTGATCTGCGGGGTGTCCGCCGCGCTGTCCGCCGTTTTGGGCGCGCCCGTCGGCGGCGCCATTTTCGGGGTGGAGGTTCTGTTCGTCGGCGATTTCTTCTATCCCGTTTTGCTGCCCGCCGTGATCAGCAGCATCGCGTCTTATTATGTTTGCGTCGCGTTGGGTGTTTCATACGCCATTCCCGCCGTGACCGTTCCCGCCCTGTCCGCCGCAGCGTTGGGGTGGTGCGCGGCGGCGGCCGTATTTTTCAGTCTGGTGTGCATTTACCATGTGGAAACGGTGCGTTTCATCGCCGGCCGGTTTAATAAAATGAAGCTCCCCCAGCCGGTGAAAGCGTTGATCGCGTCGGGGATTTTGCTGACCGTCGCGGCCGCGGGCGGCGACCGGTTTTTGGGCATGGGCGAAGGCGGGCTGAACCGCGTTTTGTCCGGCGCGGCGGAACCGTGGTACGCTTTTTTATTAAAGTCGGTTTTGCTGGCCGTTACTTTGTCGGGCGGCGGGTCGGGCGGTGTGCTGACCCCGACATTTTACATCGGCGCGGCGGCGGGCGGGCTGTTTGCGACGGTATGCGGGCTGGATGTCGGATTTTTCGGTGCGCTGGGCTTTGTCGCCTGTGTCGCCGGGGCGGTCAACACACCTTTGGCCGCGACGTTCATGGCGGTTGAAATGTTCGGCCATGCGATCGCGCCTTATGCCGGCATGGTGTGCATCATCAGCTATATGCTGACGGGGCTGCGCAGTCTGTACCCGACGCAAATTCTGGTTCAGCCGAAATCCGACGCGTTCGTTTTGGCTGATCCGGGCAACCGTCAAAGCTGGCAGGTCAAGCCCAGAAACGTTTCACGGCGGAAGTATCCCTCCCGCCGCGAAAAACGGATGCGCGGATGACGCTCAAATCATCCCCAGCGCGTTCAGCATGATCGCCAAAACGCCGGCGGGGCATATCCATTTCAAGCAGAACTCAAACGATTTTTGAACGTACCGGTTTTGCGAAACGGTCAGCTTGTCCGCGCCCAGCACCCACCCGATCGCGACGGCCGTCAAAAATCCGCCGGCGGGCATCAGGATGTTCGATGCCAGAAAATCAAACTGGTCGAACAGGATTTTTCCGCCGATCTTGAAACCGGACAGCCTGCCGAACGACAGGGAAACCAGCGTCCCCGTGACCAGACACAGCGCGGTGTAGGCGGCGACCGCCCTTTTGCGCGTCATTTTGACCTGATCGCACAGGAACGTCGTGACGACCTCCATCAGCGAAATGGACGATGTCAGCGCGGCGCCGAACAAAATGACGAAAAAGACCAGCCCGAAAAACGTTCCGAACGGAATGGCGGCGAAGATTTTTGGCAAGGTGATGAACGTCAGGGCGGGGCCGGCGTTCATCTGCATCCCGAACGCGAACACGGCGGGAAAGATCGTCAATCCCGTCAGCATCGAAACCAGCGTGTCCAAAAAGATGACCCGTCCCATCGTTTGACCGACGCTGATATCGTCATTTTTGACATAGGACGCATAGGTGATGTAAATCCCCATGCCGACCGAAACGGAAAAAAACACCTGTCCCATCGCGTTCAGCATCGTTGCGGCCGTGATTTTGGAAAAATCGGGGGTGAAAAAGAATTTGACACCCTGCCACGCGTTGTCCAGCGTCAAAACGCGAACCATCAGCGCCAACAGCAGGACGAACAGCCCCGGCATGATGATTTTGCAATATTTTTCGATGCCTTTTTCAATGCCCATATAGACGACCGCCGCCGTCGTCAGCAGGTAAACCGCAAAATAGGCGACGGGTTCGACGGGGTCGGCGGAAAATTCGGTGAAGTGCGATTCAAAATTTTGAATTTCGGAAACGCTGAACGATTTGACGATGTACGCGACGATCCACCCGCCGACGACGCTGTAATACGGGACGATGACCGCGCTGGTCAGCACGCCCAGAACGCCGATGAATTTCAGCCGCGGGTGGATTTTGCCGAACGCGCCCGCCGGATCGGATTTCGTTTTGACGCCCAGCGCGGCTTCGGCGAACACCAGCGTGATGCCGATCGTGAACGTGCAGATCAGGTAAAGCAACAAAAACGAACCGCCGCCGTTTTGACCGGCGACATAGGGGAAACGCCATAAATTCCCCAATCCGACGGCCGATCCGGCGGACGCCAGAATCAACCCCAGTTTCGATCCCCAAGATGCGCGTTCGTGTGACATCGGGCAAGCTCCTTTATATATAAAAAATGTTTGTCGCGAATTTAGCGGATAAAGGTTGAAATACGGTTTAAATTTGTTGAAAATCCGGCTCTTTTTCCAAATTCAGCGCCAAAGCGATCATATTTTTCAAACAAACGTCCGTCTGCGCGCCGAAAATGATCGTCCGGCGGTCGAAAATCAGGCAGGGGACGGCCTGTAAAATTTCGTTGGCGGTCGGGTCGGGACGGGCGGCGGCGGGGCGGTCGGGCAGCAATCCGGCGGGGACGCCGTTTTCGCGCGCGATCCGGTTGATGACGGCAATGTCGCCGATGTTTTCCCCGCGTTCAAAAAACGATGAAAAGACGGCGTCCAAAACGGCGCATCCCTTGCGGCAGGAAAATGCGCCTTGCATCATCCGGTACAACGGGGACAAATCGTCGGGCAGGCGGGGCAGGGCGTCGAAATCGACGTCGCATCCGGCCTGCGCCAGCAAAGGGCGCGCCGTTTCCGCCAGCATCCGCGCGCGGTCGGCGGGGTTCAGTTTCGACCGCGGAACGGCCGATTGGGCGCGCGGGAAAAAGACGGCGATGTCGAAATCCGCCGCGAAATCCCGCATGGCCGCCCGCAGCTGGCGCCATGTGATGAACGACCAGACGCACGCGGCGTCGGCGATAAAATCAATGCGCATCCCTTTTAATCCCGAAAGTTTAAGGTATTTTAAGGACTCTTTATGTATAAAACACTAACAAACACCATTTGCGGAAAGATTTATGGAACGGCGCGGGGATCAAACGGAGCTGACGGACGAAGCGGATGAAACGGACGGCGTTTTCGACGCCGCCGCCGACCGCGAACGCCAAAAGCGCAAGGATTTGCTGCGCGCTTTGGCCAGATCCGTCGCGCGCCCGATTAAAAAGGAACTGCGCCATTCCCGCGTGGAGGGACGTTACATCCGTCCCGAGGAAATCGACAAAGAGGTCGCCAAGCTGGAACGCGCGAAACGCGAGGCGGCGGAAAAGAAAAAAGGATTCTTCGGTCGTCTGTTTTCACGAAAGAAACCGCCCGCGCCCGAACCGGAAAAAGAGGAAAAACGCCCCGACGCGCCGCCCCCGACGCCGCAGGAGCGCGCGGAAAAGAAAAAACGCGCGACAATGATTCAGCGGCTGCGCGGCATTTCCGTTTCATATGACGCGGAACCGCGGGACGACGCCCGCCGTCAAACGGACGCTGCGATGAAATCGGAGCGGCATTTTGAAACGATTCCGGAGGAAAAGGCCGCGCGCCGACATTCGTTTTCCTTTGCCGCGGCGGCGCAAAAGCTGGCAGGGCGCAGCGCGGCGCCGCAATCCGCGCCCGAACCCGCTTCCGATCCCGCACCGTTCGTTCCGGAATACGCGGGGATGTACGCGCCCGCTCCGGTGCAATTTGCGCCGTGGCCGCCGCAGAATTTCGCCGGACAATTTCAATATCCCGTTCAAACCCAGCCCGCGCCGCAGCCTATTACGCCCGTTCCCGCCGCCGCGCAGCCTTTGCCGCAATTCGCGCCGGTCGCCGGAATGCCGGACGGCACGATCGCGACGGCTTTGTCCGCCGCCGTCGGATTCGTTTATTGGGACGAGGACGGGCGGCAGGTTGACCGGATCATCACCGTCCGCCGTTTGATCGCCAAGGACGGCGACATCCTGATCGACGCGTATTGTCCCGACATCAACGCGCCGCGGATGATCCCCTTTTCCAAAGGGGTGAAGCTGTATTCGCTGCGAACGATGGCGGCGTGCGACGATCCGCGCGATTTTTTGCTGCACCGCATTGCGGGATTGCCGGACGACCGGCGTTTCGACGACGGATTCGCCGCCGTTTTGTCGGTCGTGCGCTATGAATTGGCGGCCTTGGCCTTTGCCGCGCGCGCCGATTTCGACCAGTCGGACGTGTCGAAACGGCTGATGCTGGAGTATGTTTCGCACCGGTGCCCGACTATAGATTTTGACGAACGGGAAATGTTGGATTATATTTCAATGCTTGTTCCCGACGAACAAAGCTTTTTTGAAGCGATTGAAGTCGTGACCGGACAGCCGCGGGAAATCGTGTACCCGTTTGTCAGGACGTTTTTGAAAATGCTGTTGTCGGACGGCGTGCTGCATGAAAACGAAAGTGAATTGCTGGCGGAATTGTTGTATTTGTTGGAAATCAGAGGGATGGATTTGAACCGTCTCGGATTGGAATAGGGGGAGCTATGATTAAAATTGTGTTGTCCGTTTTGGGAATAACGGCTTTGTCGTCCGCCGCAGCGTTCGCTCAAAGCATTCCCGCCGAAATGTTGATTCAAGAGGAGGCTCGTCTGAACGGCGAACAGATCAACGAGATTTTTCAAGAAAAAATCCAAAAGATTTCCTCGCGTCAGGCTTTGCCCGAAGAAATGCGCAACCTGCTGGTCATGCAGGCCGACGAAGTGCGCCAGTTCGACACGGATATGCTGAAACAGAAAATGGATATGAAGCTGCGCCACGCAAAGGAACGCGACCAGATGAAGGAACGCCTGCGGCAGGACGCGCAGAACCGCGTGAAATGGCAGCTGGAAGAGGAAATCCGTTTCCAGAAAAACAAACAGAAACGTCAGGAAGAGGACGAAAAGAAACGCAAACGGCTGGAAAGAAAGCAAAAGGCCGAATCCGCCGCCGAATCCGGACAGCCGGCTGACGACGCCGGAGCGGCCAAGCCGGCCGGCGCGCCGTCCAATTCCGCCGAACCGGAAAAATCCGGCGAAAAAGCGGATAAATAAGCCGGTTTCCGGAAAAAGGGTGAAGGATAAAGAAAATGTTACGTTTCCTGTCGAAATTCGGTTTGGCGACGCGTATTTACGCCGGATTCCTTTTTCTGGGGGCTTACGCCGTCGCGGTGTGCTTCGGCGCGATGGCCGCGGTCGGTTTCGTTCACCGCGAATATGTCAAGGCCGACAACGTGATCGAAGCGACGCGGCAGGTTTCGGCGCTGGAAACGTACCTGTTTTCCCTGAACCGCGCGCTGTTTTTGTTCGCGTCCGACGGGACGGACATTGAAAAACAGGCCGCGGAAGAGGCTTTTTCCGCGTTCGAGGAAAAGGCGGCCGAGGTCGAAAACGTTTTGGAATTGCCCGATGTGCGGGAAAAATACAAATCCGTCCTGTCCGCCGCGATGGAAAAATACAAATCCGACATGGCGGAAATGTTTTCTTTGCACGACAAAAGCGCGAAAACCGCCGAAAAGGTCAATCAGTACGCGGAAAAGGCGTCCGTCCGCCTGAACGCGCTGATCGAGGAAACGACTTTGCCGTCCGCGTCGTTCGCGCTGAACGCGCTGCGGGAACAGCTGGACGCCGTTTTGCAGTCGGTTGACAACGTGTCCGCTGAAAACGCGGAAAGCCGGAAACGGCTGACCGCCGATTTCGCCGCGTTGAAAAAAGCGCAGAACGCCGCGAAACAGGCTGAAATGATCAACACGAAACAGCTGAAAAACGTCATCGCGGCGATCAGCGGGCTGGACGAGGAAATCAACCGGAAACTGAAAATCGACACGGCTTTGCGTGAAAAAATGCGCGCCGTTTCCGCCGTCGGCGACGGAAATTCAAAGGATTTCAAAGAACTGGTCGCGCTGATGGGGCGCGCGTGCGCGCAAACCCTGTCGCAGGCCGAAGCCGGCAAGATTTCCATGCAGAAAATCTTTGTTTTCGCGGCGGCGTTCGGCGGTTTTCTGGCGGTCGCGCTGTCGTTCCTGTCTTTGTTCGGCATCCGCTATCCTTTGGCGCGGCTGATTTCCAGCGCGCAGGAAATGGCGCGCGGCGACCGTTCCGTTTTGATCCATTTCACCGAACGTGAAGACGAGGTCGGGACGCTGGCCAAGGCTTTGGCCGCTTTGCTGGTGCGGCTGAAAAGCGTGCCCGTGCTGACCAATGAAATGCTGGGGCGCAAAAACGCGGTATCCACGTTCGGTTCCAGCGTCGCCTACGTTCCGCTGGGCGCGCCGTCCGGAACGGCGGTTTCCGCCCCCGCGGCGCAAAGTTCCGACGGGGACGAGATCGCCTATTTCGGGCAGGGCGTCGGTGTCGATACGGAAAGCCAGCTGTGCCAGATGCTGGCGTTGATGCAGCACATCGGCAATTCGGCCGCCGCGATGACCAAAGAGGTCAAAGACCGCTTCGCCGCGTGCCGCGAACATCTGTTCACGCTGTCCGACCGGCTGCAGAACGTCGATTCGGACGCGGCCGACGCCGCCGGAAAAATGGCGCGGGAGGTCGTGGACGGGCTGCGGGAAAAGGTGGATGCCGTTTCCGCGGCTTTGGCGGATTGCTTCGCGCCGGTTGACGAAATGCGCGAAATGCTGAAAAAACAGTCGGACGCGGCGGACGCGGCCGCCGACCGGATGCAGCGGATGGCGGTGTTTGCGGCGGGGCTGACGAACTGGGTCAAAGCGGCCGGCGATTTGACGGACGCCGTGCGTTCTTCGGCGGCCGAAACGAAAATACTGGCGCTGAACGCGTCGATCGAGGCGGCAAAGGCCGGCGAAAAGGCCAAGGCGTTCGGCGCGGTTTCGCTGGATATGCGTCACAGAACCCACAAAACGGCCGAGGCGGCAGATCAGCTTTCCGTCCGCTTGACCGAAGTGCGGCAGGAAACCATGCGTTTTATCGAAGTGATGCAGGGCGCCGTTTCCGATGTGGACGCTTTCCGCCGCGCGATGCAGGCGGCCGCGGCGGCGCAGGACAGGCAGAACGGGCATTTGCAGACGGTTTCCGGTTTGTCGGAAACGGCAAAAGAAGCGGTGGCCGATTTCATCGCCGACAGCGATTTTGTGCGCGACTTTATGACGAATCTGCCCGATCGCGTCAAAAAGACCGAAGAGCTGCCGCCGTTGCTGGAAACGCAGATCGCGCAGGCCGAACAGCAGCTGGACGCGTTCAATTCGTGCCTGCCGACGTACGAGGACGACACCGACGCCGACGCGGAATGACGCCGCCGCGTCAATGAACCGGCGCGTCCGTCCCCATCCGTCCGGCGTTGCTGATCAGCTGGTCCAGAATCGTCAGCGAATTTTCATTTTGTTCCGATTGCGGCGCGGGTGTGATGGCGCGGCCGTCTTTCAGCGTTTTCACTTCCTTTTCGCGCAGAACGCCGTCGCGGTCGAATTTCAAAACGACAACGTCGCGTTCGGTTTCGCGCGGTTTGAAAAAGGCGGTGCGTTCCTGACGCGAATGGATGTAGATCCAGTCTTCGGCGTCGAAAACGGTGCGCGACGACGGCGAACCCAACGCTTTGGCGACATCGGCGCGCGTGGCCGTCCCCGTTTCCAACGCGTCCAAAACGTCCGCGTCCAGCGCGTCGCCGTGCGTGTCCACCATCGGGGCGCACGCCGCCGTCAGGATGAAAAGGGGAAGTGCCGTCAAAAACCGGAAACGATCCATTTGCAAAACCTTGTTTCAATTAAACGCCAAAACGTGTATATGATAATGTAACTTCATTTTGAAAGAAAGTGTTATGAAACAGATCGCTCCCGAATTTTCACACATCGTTGACGCCCGTCTGATCCCCGCCGCCGGCATGGAATTGCGGCTGACGGCGGACGAAAGCCAGCGCCGCGCGTTGGCGAAACGGTTCGACATTCCCGCGATCGACAGCTTGACCGCCCGCGTCGTTTTGAAACGGACGGGCAGGGACAAGATCCGCGTCAGCGCGGAATTCGACGCGCGGGTCGAACAGGTTTGCGTCGTCACTTTGGAACAATTCGCGCAAGACGTGTCCGGCGATTTCCGCGTCGCATATGCGCCGGAACAAGAGGACGCGCCCTTGAAATTGAACGAAATCGACGTCGATCCGGACGAAGAGGACGTGGTCGAATACCCCGCGGACGGCAAAATCGACGCGGGCGAGCTGGTTGCCGAATACCTGTCGCTGGCGCTGGATCCGTTCCCGCACGCGCCGGACGCCGTTTTTCACGACATCGAAGCGGCGGAAAACGACGAAATCGCCCCCGAAAAGACGGAAAACCCGTTCGGTGTTCTGGAAAAGCTCAAGATTAAGTAAAATTGCCTTGAAGTTTTGTGAAAATTTTTATATGACAGAGGTCTGACACTTTCAGCCACGGCTGAAAGGTGGGGATAACAGTTTTTAAGAGAGTAAAGAAAATGGCAACACCTCGTAGTAAAAAATCGAAATCCGCGCGCGATATGCGTCGTTCCCATTTGGCGCTGAAATCCAACGCTGTCATGGAATGCCCGAACTGTGGCGAAATCAAACGCCCGCACAACGTCTGCCCCAGCTGCGGCAGCTACAACGGCAAGGAAGTCGTTACTCAAAAAGCCGACAATAAAGCCGAAGACTGAAGCTTTATCGGGGACATAACGTGGAAAGCCCTTCCCTTGTCATAGCCATTGACGCTATGGGCGGCGATCACGCTCCTGACAGCGTAATCGCCGGTCTGAAGTCGGCGGAACGGAAACATTCCGACGTCCGGTTCTTGATTTTCGGCGACGAAGCAAAGGTGCGTCCGTATCTGGAAAAGTACGGATTGGACGCGAACCGTTATGAATTCGTCCATACGCCGGACTATGTGCCGTCGGATGAAAAGCCGTCCGCGGCCGTTCGCACCGGACGCAAATCCAGTCTGTGGCTGGCGATTGAAGCTGTGAAAAAAGGAAACGCGGCCGCCGTTGCCAGTTCCGGCAACACGGGCGCGCTGATGGCGTTTTCCAAATTGATTTTGGGAACGATGCCCGGCATCCACCGTCCGGCCATTGTGACGATCCTGCCGACTCGCAAAAGCGAATGCGTCGTGCTGGATCTGGGGGCGAACGCCGAATGCACCGCCCGCAATCTGGTCGAATTCGCCATTATGGGCGAAGCGTACTGCCGCGCCGTTTTGAAACGCGAACAGCCCTCTTTGGGGTTGCTGAACATCGGTTCCGAAGACATCAAAGGCCGCGACGAAATCAGAGAGGCCGCGCAGATTTTGCGCGATTCCCCGCTGGCCGGCCAATTCAAGGGGTTTGTGGAATCCGACGATATCGCCAAGGGGTCCGTTGACGTGTTCGTGACGGACGGTTTCACCGGCAACATCGCGTTGAAAGCGATCGAAGGGACGGCGCGTCTGATGGTCAATCTGTTGAAAGACGTGGCCGCGCGCAGCTTTATTTCAAAGCTGGGGTTCCTGCTGGCTCTGCCGGCGTTGAAACGGCTGAAGAAAAAAATGGATCCCGGCCGTTACAACGGCGCGATGCTGGTCGGATTGAAAGGCATTTCCATTAAAAGCCACGGCGGTGCCGACGCGTTCGGTTTCGCCAACGCGGTGAACGTGGCGATCGACACCGTGCGCGACGATCTGGTCGGCAACATCGCCAAGCAGTTGGAAACGGTTAAATTTTTGGAAGAGGATATTGAAAAATGACATTGCGTTCACGGATTGCCGGAGTCGGTTCTTTTTTGCCCGAACACGTCAGCACCAACGACGATATGGCCAAAATTGTTGACACCAGCGACGAATGGATCGTCGAAAGAACGGGAATCCATGTGCGCCATTTCGCGGACGAAAACACGTCCTCTTCCGTTATGGCGATCAAGGCCGCCGAACAGGCTTTGAAAGCCGCGAACATGACGGGCGACGATCTGGACATGATCGTTGTCGCGACGATCACGCCCGACAAAACGTTCCCTTCGACCGCCGTTTATGTGCAGGCGGGATTGGGGATGAAGCACGGATACGCTTTCGACGTTTCCGCGGCTTGCTCCGGTTTCCTGTACGCTTTGCGCGCGGCCGACAACGCCATCCGTCTGGGGCAGGCGAAAACGGCTTTGGTCGTCGGCGTTGAAACGCTGTCCCGCATCACCGATTTCAAAGACCGCAACACCTGCGTTTTGTTCGGCGACGGCGCCGGTTGCGTCGTCTTGCGCGCCGAAGAGGGCGACGGAACGTCCGCCGACCGCGGCGTTTTGGACACGCTGATCTATTCCGACGGCGGATACGCGCCCGACCTGTGCGCGACGGGCGGGCCTTCCACCAATCACGATGTCGGATACATTACGATGAACGGACGCGAGGTGTTCCGTCACGCCGCCGTGAACATGGCCGAAGTTTCCGTCGAAATTCTGGAAAAGAACGGCGTCGGTCTGGACGATGTGGACTGGTTGGTGCCGCATCAGGCCAACATCCGCATTTTGGAAGCGACGGCCAAACGCCTGAACATCCCCATGGAAAAAGTCATTTCCACCGTCGGATTGCACGCGAACACGTCGGCGGCGTCGATTCCGCTGGCTTTGGCGCACGGCGTTCAGGAAGGCAAAATCAAAGCCGGACAGCTGCTGCTGCTGCCGGGGATGGGCGCGGGCTTCACATGGGGCGCCAGCCTGATTCGCTTCTGATTTTCCGCGGAAAAATCAATAAAACCTTGAAAAAGCGTTAAAAATTGCTTACCCTGAAGATGTGTGTTGGAAAGGGAAAGGTTTTTCGATGTCAAAAGAAGAAATCAAAAACGTTACGCGTGCCGAATTGGCGGAAGCCGTTTATCACGAGGTGGGGTTGTCTTTGAATGAATCGTCCAAGCTGCTGGATCAGGTGTTGGAGGAAATTTCAAAGGCTTTGGAAAAAGGGGACGCAGTCAAACTGTCGTCGTTCGGGTCTTTTGCCGTCCGCAGCAAAAAAATGCGCATGGGGCGGAATCCGAAAACGGGCGAAGACGTGCCGATTTCCCCGCGCCGGATACTGTCGTTCCATCCGTCCCACATTTTAAAACAGCAGGTTGACGGGAAAAAATAAAAACGATGGATGAAGATACGGAAAACGCCGACCTGTTCGATAAAAAGGCGGCCAGAGCTTTTCGCACGATCACAGAGGTTTCGGCCGAACTGAACGTTCCGGCGCACGTGCTGCGCTTTTGGGAAAAAAAGTTTTCGGAGGTCGCGCCCGTCCAGCGGGTGGGCGGCCGGCGTTATTACCGTCCGGAAGACATCGCTTTGCTGAAAAAGATCGAATACCTGCTGCATAAAGAAGGGTACACGATCAAAGGGGTGCAGAAACTGTTGAAAGACGGGACGATCAACGCGATCGTCGAAAGCCGCGTGAACGGTTTTGAACCGGAAAACGCGATGCCGCAAACGCCCGTTGACGAAGAGGGAATGCCCGTGGAACCGAAGCCGGAATTGGACAGCGTGATCGCGGAATTGGAAGAAATCGCGGCGTTGTTAAAAAAGGTCGTTTAATGCAAAATTAGGCTTGCTTTTCCAAAACGGGCGTATTATATTCCCTCACATAAAGTCGGAGCGTGGCGCAGTCTGGTAGCGCACTTGTATGGGGTGCAAGGGGTCGAGAGTTCGAATCTCTCCGCTCCGACCAATAAAACAAAAAAAACGTCCTAAATGGACGTTTTTTTTGTTTTATCAATGAGCCTTAACGAGCCAAGCCGGCAGGCGCGGGCGAATTTAGGCGGAATTGCAAGGCGTCCTAAACGGATGTTTTTTTTTGTTTTATCAATGAGCCTTAACGAGCCAAGCCGGCAGGCGCGTTTTTGTTTCATCAATGAGCCTTAACGAGCCAAGCCGACAGGCGCAGGCGAATTTAGGCGGAATTGCAGAGTGTCCTAAATGGACGTTTTCCTCTTGAAGACACTATATTGATACTAGTGAGCGTGGGTTGGTTGTAATCGAAACGCGGCTTGATTTTAATTTTTTCAGCCGGTAACTCTACGCCGAAAACGCAAAATAGTTTTAAATAAATCAAAAAATACACTTTATTGTTGACATATTTCAAAAATCGTTCAAACTGGTTAAGTATGGATCAAAAGCATAAGGAGAACAACAAATGGCTTATGATAAACAAAAACTGGCATACATTATTCGTTACCTGATTTTTTGTGCGGAAAAGAAACAATTTTTGCAATATGAAGATATGCGAAAGATTTTCGGTGTTTCGGGTGAACAAGTGGGAATGTATGCGGGAGAAGTTGGCAACTATTGTCGTGACGAAAAATTGCCTCTCTTGAATGCATTGATTGTCAACCGTTATGGCTCTGTTGGCGATGGATGGGAAGATTTTGTGAAGGCCTTCTATAAAAATCCTCCAACATGGGAAGAGGCTGTTAATGAATGTTTTGAAACTTATCACATTCCTCAAGGCACTGATAGATTCAAGCCCTATAATAAGATTTCAATTTTATAGCAGAAAGGCGGCGTCGGCCGCCTTTCGTTTGCGCGGTGTTTTTTTTGCGGGGCAAGAGTGGTGGCGCGTGAGAACGTGAAAATAACGGTTGGTTGGCAGTGGTGAAAAACGCTTTGGCGGAAACTGGAAAATCGGAACAATGATTGAAATGAGGGGGCGAAGAAGTAACGTTATCATTTTAATTGGACAGGAACGCCTTTTCATGTCCGGCGTCTGATATTATCGGTCAGGGTGGAAAAAGCGTTTTCGTTGCGGGCGGTGTCGCAGAGGGATGAGATCGGCGGAAAATCAGTATCGCGCGCCGGAACCGAGGGCGGAATAAATCATGCAAATCGCCAAAACGGCAAACAGAACCAAAACGATCAAAGTGGCATTTTTCATTTCTTTCCCCTCTTGTTTTAATTATTCTAATTAGTAATTGAGTATATGACAAAAGGCGCAAGAATCAATAAAAACCGGAATTCCGGCTGCTTTCCGGCGCATTTTTGTAAAATTTTCATTCCGTTCGTTTGAAAAAGAGCGCCTAAAAAAGGAGAGGGCGGGTATCCTGCCACTTTGCGTTTGCACAGGCGGGGAAAAACTCTTACACTATTTAGAAATAGTGTCGGCAGTAAAAAGAGGATGAAAAAATGACGGAAAATAAAGATAGTATGCTTTTAAAACTCGACAGTGATTTTGATTTTACAACAGAAAAGTATTGGAACGGTTTTTGGGAAAGAGAAAAGGTTTTCGGGAAGGAGAAAAAAAAGGATTGCTGGAATAGGCGTTTTTGGAGAGGATCCCGATGCAAAATCAAAAACATTAGCCGAAGCTCATGCTTTTTTGTGGAGCGGAAAAACGGGAAATATGCAAAACCAGTCAACGAAGATCGATTTAATAATTCTTGAAGATAATAATGGATTTTATTTGAAAGATAAAAACAGCTGTATAGCCTTTTCAAGCGATACGTTGGTCAACGGATACAGGTGGGTACGGACTAAAAAAAATGTTATTGATCCTTTGGTTGAAAAATACGGATTGAATGAATATCGTAAAATGTAGGAAAGGTTCATTCGCATCGCTTATACAATGGGCGGAATGATCATTTTTCCGCGTAAGGCATCCATTAATTGTGCGCGGGGCAGAGTTGTTTCAGATCGTGTTGATTTGACGATTGAATGTATCCGGCGCTATTTTTTTAAAGAGAAAAGCCCTTTGTCAGATGTTTTGGAAAAGAATAACGATTTCTTTTTGCTGTTCGGATCGGAAATTGACGGTTTTAAAGCCTATATAGATTTTTTCTTTTTGAACGATATTGTATCTAAGGACTATACGGCGGTTGACGTTTTTATCGGAAAAAACGATTTTTCCAATTCGTTCGCTTTCATCAAAGCGCGCAACAACAGGATACGACAAGCGTTGTCGGACGGAACAATAGACGCGCGAAAATCGTAAAACCGTTCAAAAGACGCGGCTGGGCTGTCACAACTATCCGAACACCCGTGTTGTTCAATTCCCGTTCCAACGTGCCGTTGCGGGCGGTGGGCAGGGCGGATATTCCGCTCTGTTGTGTTTGTGCGGACAGGGAAAATATGATCCGTCGTCGGCAAAAGGTAAACGGTGTAGAAAAAGCGGGCGATCCGTTTCATGTGATTATATTATTTTTTTAGGAAACCGTATTGATAAACTTTCGGAACGATTTTTTCAGCCAAAACTTTTAAAGCGGATTTCAAGTCGTCATCCAATTTTTGGAATTCTTCATCGTCTGATTTCGACATCAATCGCCCTTTGTCCGTTCTGCCGCGGTAATATTCACGGATTTCATACAATGACGCGTTGACATTCAATTCCGGATCATGTTCACTATGATAGTAGGTCATTAAAGCTTTTCCGGCATCCAGAACCGCCGCCGCTTCGGGTGAAAAATTTCGATTTCGTATAAAGTCAGCCATAAACGAAGAGTCAAAGTCGTTGTCGGAATTGACTTCGCTTGGCTTGAACGGAATCCAATGATTTGTCCCCTGCGCGGATTTAATGCGGTTCTGATTGTGAAAAATCGTAAAAATCAAACAATCGTTTTGAAATTCCACATCCGTTTTCCAACCGTCGTTCGGGTATAAAAATTGATCGCGGTCGTTCAACCAAGTTGCTTCAACACATTGTCGGACTGAAAAATAAATACAACCTTGAATTAAATTGTTTTTTGATATTGCTAAAAAAGGACTTCCATTAATCATGCTTGATTGCGATGTTGCAATATAGATCGCTTTTTTATGTTGAAAATCATTGCACTTACAATTCAAGTAACCGATCAAGTTTTCTGAATAATTGTATTGATATATCCAATCGTTGATGAATTTTGCATTTTTAGATGGCGCATAAAAAGTTTTTTTGCCGATTATCTTAAGATTGTTTTCTATAATGTCACAGGATACATTATTAATTTGTTCGTTTTTGCTTAAATCCCAAATAGTAAATCCGATTGGAAAATTTCCGCTGACATTATCAAACGTATTCGCGTGGACGACAAAACCGTTGCAATATCCGCCCGAAAAATTATTTCTGAATTTTGAAAAATTAGGAGCTGTTATCATTTTTAATTTAGAAAACAAACCTATTTTTGAGAAAGGCATTTCAGTTTTAATTCGTATTAAAAATAAAGCAAACAACTCTCGTAATGCTTTTCCTAAATCGGAAAATTTATCGTGTGTTTTGTTTAAATTTGATATTCCGGCTTTATTGTTATTTTCACCGATTTTTGCCTGTCCACATTCTCCATACGGCGGATTGATGTAGATAATCAGCTTTTTTTGTTTTTCAGGATCATTGATAATGTTTTTCAGCTTTGCAGGCAGTTAGTCAAAGCTGTCGTTTAAAAAATCGAATTGAAAAACGTGATTTTTCAACAGGCGTTGATTCTCTTTCATCACGCGCACATCGGAATCATCAAGAGTAGATGCCCAGACATTTTCGATGTTGGTCAAGCCGTTTTCCATATTTCCAGTTCCGGCGCAACAATCCCAGATATAGTATTCGTCCTGCCAGTTTTCGCCGAATACCCGCGCCAGATATTCCTGACTTTTTTCCACCCAGATTTGCGGTGTGAAATATGCGCCCTTGCGTTCGCGAATGCCGCTCGGGACAAGCAAATCTTGCCGTTCCAACATATATTTGCGATACTCTTTTTTCGGCGGCCGTTCGTAGGCGTTCCAAAATTTTTTATGCGCGCTTCCTTTGTCCTTGAAACAGATTTTGTTAAACAGTCCTTTTTCCAGCTGACATTCGTAAGCGTCGTAATTCAGCAGGATTTTCAGCTTGTCCGATATGGTTTTATTTTTTTCGGACAATAAATCCGCCAGATAAAAATCGCGCGGCATAATGCCGTGTTTCAACATTTCGGGCGGAATGGCGATTGACGGCAAAACGTCGCGGCTCCAGCGGTCAAATACCTGCACAAAATTATTTTTTGTGATTTGTATAAAACCGCTGATGCCGGAATAGGACAATAAGTCGTTAAAAGTATGAAATAAATTTCTTTTTACAAACTCTTTAACGGCATCTTTGTCTTCAAGCCAGCGGAAAGTGATTTCCTTGCCGTCCAAAATCCGTTTGATTTTCGCTGCCGTTTTCGGGGACACAGCGCTGGGGCGTTCGTTCCAGTTGAAATCGTTTGTTTGAAAAACATCTTGCGCATGATGAAATTCAACAAAAGTGATATCCTGCGCGTCAAAGCATCCGATAAAAATAGGAGGCAACTCGGCTTTATCAATACGTGGTTTAATAGTTAAAAATAGCTGTGCCAGCATCAGCCATTTATCATAATTGCCCTTTTTAGATTCCGCCCAATAAAGCGCGTGCCCTTTTTTATCCGATACGGCGAAATCCAATCTGTTCTTTTCAACCACGCAATCTTTGAAAAACAAATGCTCGATTTGCGTTTTAACGTCTTCTTCGCTGAACGGCATAATCAAATCCCCGATCAAAAAATAAACACCGCCTTTTCAGGCGGCTCGGGGAGTTCAGAAATCATACTTGAGAATGATCGTTTGACCTTTAAAGCTGTCCGCGGGACGACCTCTGAACATACGTCAAAAACTCCCCGATTTTGAAAAATCAAATTTTTTCGGGGAATGGGTATTTATAACCGTTTGAACTTAAATAAAAAATCCTGTCTTATTTGTTTTTTGACTTTTTAGAAACCGTTTTCAAGGTAACGTCCCGGTAACAATCCCGAAGCGTGTTTTATCCTTTGAAAGCAACCTCTGAAAAACGAAAACCTTTTCCGGTTCCCGCTTCGTTAAAGATGATACGTCTTTTTACCGCGAAAAGCAATTTGAGAAAAATCTTTATCCCGTTTTTAATCGTTTTCGCCCGGCATCAATTAAAATCAATCAAAATCAAAAAATCGATAAAAATCAACAAGTTGATTTCATTAAACAGCCTTGTTATCCTTTCTTGAGAAAGAATAAGAGGGAAACGATGGCGACAGGATTTGAAGAAATAGAAATACCGATAAAGCCGACCTGCACTTTGCGGGAAGCGTGCGAATGGGTGGCGTTCGGTTATCCGCCGACCGATGAGGAATTCAAGAACGTTTACCGCGACGCCTATCCGTATCAAAAAAAGCTTTTACGGGCGGCGAAAGACAAATTAAAAGTGCTGATTAAAACGCAAAAAGTCGCCATAACCGGGCGTTACGCTTTCTTTTTCGGAGCGGACACGCTGACGATGTGGCTCTTCACGCGCTGTTTGATGGTGTTGCTCTGCTTCCTGATCGGCTTGACGCGGTTGCTTCACCCAAGAACGAAGCTTCCGGTCAGGTTTTTATATTACCGGTGGTTGGAAAATCTTCAGGCGTTTCATTTCAACGGCGTCTGCCGGAAAGTGTATCACTTCAAAGCACGGTATTGCCACAAAGCGGGACGTTTCGATTTCGAGTGTTCCGATCCCGCCGCCGAGTTTGAGGAAGGCGATATTCCGGTTCCCGATTGGCAAACTTTGCGATTAAAGCGATACCGCAAAGTGTTCGGCAAGGAAACTTCCGTCGAAGACGCGCGTTATCCGGTCATCACTTACGGAACGATGGGCGCGATCGCCGATTTCAAGCTGGATTTGAAGCGCAACAGAGTATCGCGCTTTTTACGGGGCTTTGCGGAAATAGAGGTCGATACGAAAGAGCTGATGCGCGTTTGTCCGCCCGTGAATCCGCCGTTGTTCAAATACGAGGAGGCAAAACCGGCGGAAAAGAGATCCGTCTTGCCGCCGTTGCTTGCCCTTGTCGCCGAAGTGATAGAGGAAAACGGCTACACCGCCGACAACATTCCGGAAAACAAAGTCGTCGAACGGGCTTTGATTCAAAAAGCGAAAGAAAAAGGATTTGAGTTCGCTTCCGAAAATCAGATACAGGAAGCGGCGCGACTGGCGAACGGATGGGGGCTTCAAACGGTCGGACGGCGCGGCAAAGGCAGACCCGCCAAACGATAACGCTTGACAAACGGCTGGGATAACCTTATATTTTCTTTCAGATAGAGAGGCTATATACTACATTAAGCTTTTTTAAGCAGGATTTCGGTCTGATTGTAGTTGACGCCTCTTTTCTGTTGCCTTTACAAAAATCCCAACCGGCGTCCTTTGGTGTATTCCTCGTTAAAGCGGTCGATTTCCTTTATTTGTTTCAGAACCGAGTTAGCGTTCATATCGCGAATCAGCTTGTAAATCATATTGTGGATTCTCGCCGGTTCGTTCAAAGCATCCGTTACCGTTATCAAAGAACCGTAATGAAACACCTTGTTCCTATACATACGTATTCTGTTGACACGTTCGTAAACGCGCCCCGAAACAAGCGTTTCCTTCGTGCAGTCGAAGATTTCCTTCAACAAGGTCGGATGCTTGCTCCATAACGCTTTCTTGTAGGCGGAGGAAAAAAGATAAGCCCAAAATCCGAAAGTCAGTTCCGAAATGAGATGATCTTTATTATTCGGGTCTTTTTGCGCTTCCGCCGAAAGCCGCTTTCTGATTTTTTGAAAAGTGTCCGCGTTTTCACGGCAAACGGCATCGATCCGCTTTTCCGAAACGGTTTCATCACCGATGAATTTCGTCGGAACCAATGACGCCATACCGAACCGCGCCATCGAACGGATATAATAAGCGGTCGCGTCCGACGGATTTTTCGCCAGCAAATCATCACATTTTACGACCGCCTTTTCATAATCGGCATAGCTTTTCCGCAAAAACAAAAAAGGCAAATCATCTTGTGTTTTATCGACTGCTTCCCGCATATCATCCCTTTCGCTATTTTTTTAATTAAATTCTTCAAATAAGTCTTGAAGTCCTTTTTAAACAGAGTAGAATATAACGCCGTTATCGTCTTTTTGAAAAGGCATTTTTATGGACACGACTTTTCCGGCTCCCGAACAGCCGATGACGGAAGAAACGCAAGAATCTTCCGAAGAACCTCCGTCTTCCCCTCTTCCCCACAACCATTCGGAACACGTTATCTCCGACAGATCCCGCCGTTTTCTGCACACTTATTTTCCGCAGACCACCGAAGCCCAATGGAACGACTGGCGTTGGCAGATCCGCAACAGATTCCGCAAAAAAGCCGACATCGAACGGGTCCTGCATCTGACCGACAGCGAAGCCCGCGCGCTTGAACACGGAAAGAAAGGCTTTCCCGTCGCGATCACGCCCTACTATATGAGTTTGCTTGATCCCGACGATCCGACACAGCCGTTGCGCCGTTGCGTCATTCCCGTTTCCGACGAATACGATATCTCGCCCGAAGAAAAAGTCGATCCGCTGAGCGAAGACCGCGACAGTCCCGTCAAAGGATTGGTTCACCGCTATCCGAACCGCGTCTTGTTCCTGTCGACCGATTTTTGCAGTACGGCGTGCCGTTATTGCACCCGTTCCCGTCTGATCGGCGCGACGCATCACGAATGCAAACACGATTACTGGGAGCAGGCAATCCAATACATCGCCGAACACGAGGAAGTGCAGGACGTCGTCGTATCGGGCGGCGATCCGCTGACTTTGCCGACGGAAACGCTTGAAAAACTGTTAGCCCGTCTGCGCGCGATCCCGCACGTTTCGATCATCCGGCTCGGGACGAAGACGACAGCCGTTCTGCCCCAGCGCATCACGACGCGTCTGGTCCATATGGTCGCCAAGTATCATCCCGTCTTTGTCAGTATCCACGCGACCCATCCCGACGAACTGACGCCGGAGATGAAAGCCGCTTGCGAACGGCTGGCCGATGCCGGTATGCCGATCGGCTCCCAGACCGTTTTGCTCAAAGGCGTCAACGACGATCCGGAAACGATGCGCAAGCTGATGATGGGCTTGCTCTCTTTCCGCGTCAAACCGTATTACATTTATCAATGCGACCCCGTCCCCGGATCCCGTCATTTCAGAACGCCCGTTCAGACGGGACTGGACATCATCAAGCATCTGCGCGGCTTCATTTCCGGATACGCTGTGCCGCACTATGTGATCGACGCTCCGAACGGCGGCGGCAAAGTACCGTTGCTGCCAAACTACGTTGACGGCATCGACGGCGAAAATCTGCGTCTGCACAATTACGCAGACAAGTCTTACGTTTATCCGGATGTTTTCCGCGAAGGGGTTTAAAATGCGCATAGGAATCACTTACGACCTGAAAAGCGATTATTTAAAGGAAGGCTTTTCAACGGAACAAGTCGCCGAATTCGACTGCGAGGAAACGATCGACGCGATCGAAAACGCCATCAGAAACGAAGGCCACACGCCCGACAAAATCGGCAACGTCAAAGCGCTGGTGAAGCGCCTGGCCGCCGGCGACCGCTGGGATTTGGTCTTTAACATCGCGGAAGGCATCGACGGTATGGGACGCGAGGCGGAAGTCCCCGCTTTATTGGAAGCGTATCACATTCCCTCCACTTTTTCGGGGGCGGATCTGATGGCTCTGACGCTGAACAAGGCGATGACCGACGCGGTCGTTCGGTCTTACGGCGTGCCGGCGTGCGAATTCTTCTTGGTCAAAGAAGCGGCGGATATCGATGATATGCCGCTGTCCTATCCCGTGTTTGCCAAACCCGTCGCCGAAGGAACCAGCAAAGGCATTTCGGCGAAATCCTGCGTCCATAACAAAGCCGAATTAAAAGACGTCTGCACCGATTTGTTGGAACGTTTTCACGAACCCGTTCTGGTCGAAACATATCTGTCCGGACGGGAATTCACCGTCGGCCTGATCGGCAGCGGCAAGAACGCCCGCGTCATCGGTGTTGCGGAAATCGTTCTGGGCGAAAAAGCGGAACAGGAAGCGTACACCTACGAAAACAAACAGAAATACGAAGACCGCGTCAGATACGTTCTGGTTGACGAACCGAAAGTCGCCGAAACGGCGTTGAAAGCGTGGGAAGCTTTGGACTGTCTGGATGCGGGACGCATCGACGTCCGGCTGGACGCACAGGGCACGCCGCGCTTTATCGAAGTCAATCCTTTGGCGGGATTGAATCCGACTTATTCCGATTTGCCGATTTTATGTAAAATGGCAGGAATGGATTACCAGACGTTGATCGGGGAAATTCTGAAATCCGCGATTCACAGAGTCAAAAACAGTTAGAAATCCATCGTGTAAATCAGGCAATCGTCCCCTGCCGCATAGTAGTTTTTCAGGCGCGCTTCTTCCTTAAAACCGCACGATTGATAAAATTTTTGCGTCGGCAGATACTGTTCCCGTCCGGCCGTCTGTAAAACAAGCTTTGTCGCCCCGAAACCTTTCACCAGACGGACGACCTCCTTCATCAGCTGTTTGCCAAGCCCTTGTCCGCGGCAATTGTTATGCACGGCAATCCAGTAAATTTCAAAGCTTGACACCGTGCAGGGCACGCGCGCGAAACAGGCGTAGCCAAGCGTTTTGTCCCCGTCATCCAAGAAAACAAAGTCGTAGTTTTCCGGTGAATTGTCGTCCGCCAACGCTTTTTCGGCCAATTCGATCGCGACGTCGATTTCATCCGGCGCTTCCTCAAAAAATCCCGTCGAAGAAAGAATTTCGCGAACAGCGTCCACATCCCGCGGAAAAATCTCATTTCGAAAAAGCATTGGCGACGATCCTTTCAATGACTTCTTTATCGCTCAATCCGGCTTCGTGCGCCATCGCGATAAAACCGGAATCCGGCGCGATACAGGGATTCGTGTTCAAATCAATGATGAACAGTACCCCTTTGGCGTTCATCCTGAAATCGATCCGCGTGTAGCCGCGCAAATCCAGAACGTCTTTGCATTTCAAAGCGACGGCGGAAAGCCTTTCCCTGACTTCGTTTTCGACGTCAAACGACCGGCGGCTGAGTTGATAAGCGTCGCAGTCCTCGTTCCATTTCGCTTCATACGTCAGAATCTTATGCCCTTTGAAATCGGGGGAAAAGCACATCTCCGCCGGCGGCAGAATCTCATCGCCCAACAAAGCGACGTTAAATTCCCGCCCGTCGATATATTCTTCGGCGATCCACGCCAGACCGGTTTCCCGCTCTTTTTGTTTCAACGCACTCCGCAATTCGTCTTCGGACGCCGGAGAAACGACACAGGTATCGTCCAAATGCGCGGAAGCGTGTTCCGTTTTCGCTTTCAGCAAATAGCTTGCCCCCGCCCGATAAACCGAAGACGGCGCGGGCAATCCGTTTTGCAAAAACAGCCGCTTTGCCAAATCCTTGTCCGCGCTGACCAGATGCGCGAACGTCCTGTTTCCCGTATACGGCAGACGCAATATGTCCAACAGCTGCGGCGCGAAAACCGCCAATCCGCCCTGAGAACAAACGGATTCCGTCAGGTTGAAAACGACATCGGGGGCATACCGTTGAAGCGTGCCGATCGTCTTTTCCAAATCGGCGTAAAACGGGATTTGCCGGACTTCGTTTCCGTCGAATAAAACGCTTTCGATAAATCCGGCCTCCGTCAACGTATCCATAGCGTCCGGTGAAGACGGGTTTATCAGGTCATCTCTTAAAACGGCGATTTTCATTTTTCCGCCCCGTAAATGCAAAAAACGACCGCGACGGCCGTTTTTTTTAAAGAATGGTGCGCCCGGCGGGATTCGAAACCACGACCCTCGGCTTCGGAGGCCGATACTCTATCCAGCTGAGCTACGGGCGCGTCTGTAAAGCACACAATACCCGATTTGATAAAAAAAACAATTAAAATTTAAAGCGTGCATAAATTACTTGACTAAGCCCTTAAAAACAGATTACTTATCTTATTGTCGTTGGGGCGTAGCCAAGCGGTAAGGCAACGGACTTTGACTCAGTTAGTCTTGGTTCGAGTCCAGGTTCCCCAGCCAATCACAAGCCCTTGATTTTCAAGGGATTTTTTGTTTTCCGGCAGACAATTTACAAAGCCTTCGGGAAAACTCCGGTCAACCGACGGTCAACCCCGACACCGTTCAAATGTCATCAATCTTCCTCATTCATCATCAGTCAAAAGCGTAAAAAACGCAATCCGTATTTTCTTTTTTTTCCGTCCGGTAATGATAATCAATCACAATCATACACGGGGGATATTGCAAACAAGGCGTTGATATGCTTAGATTGATAACAGCTTTTTAGCACAGACCGGTATTTACCGAGCCTGCACACAATTCAATCGAAACCGACATCATTTATTTGATGAAGGACGTGTGCGCCGGTGTTTCTGTGTGTTCAAGCCTTCGTCAAAGAAAGGAGGAACACATGGAACGAACCTGTAGAGAAGCCTGCAACATATCCCCCGCCGGATTGATGACACCGCGTGACGCCGCCGTTTACATCGGCGTCAAGATCAACACGCTTGCCGTCTGGCGTATGACGAACAAATACGGCTTGCCGTTTGTCAAATTGGGAAAAGTCGTCCGATACCGCAAAACCGATTTGGACGAGTGGATCAACAAAAACGTATCAACAGACAGGGCGGAGTAATCCGCCCTGTTTTAGTAATTTTTTATTTTTCAATCAAACGACGATATGGCAGGGGAGTATAACAGGCATAGGCAGAATGACGGTTTATCCGCCAATCAGGAGAGTATTTGAGTTAAGTCCCCATTCATAAATATTTTTGCAGAATCACAGTTTTTGCAGATACGGAATCAATGTTTCGTGTGATAACAATTTAACATCAGCCGCATTTGCCAGTTTTCTCGCGGAATCGGTATAATCTTGATTGGAAACGACGCACGCATAATCGCAATTATAAAATTTCTGTCCCGCGATGACTTCCTGAACTGCGGAATTTCCGATAAGACTTGAATAGAATTTACACTGTATCGCGATATGAGTCCGGTCTTTTCTGACAATTAAATCAACACCCTGATCACCCGTTTTCGGTGTCATTCCACATTCAAAACCGGCTGATACGCAAAGTTCACGAACAAACCGTTCATAATCTTCGCCTGTTTGAATATTCGATACATTAAAATCAATTTCCGCAACTTCTTTTGCTTTTTCAAAGCAACGGAAGAAAAACTCTTGCGGCATATTCTTATTTTCTCTCAAAACTTTTCTAACAAAATACTTTAAATCTTCATCAAACTGTTCTTCGTTGAAAGTTTCAATTCCATATTCATCAACAACATTTGCTCTATTAAACTTCGTTTTCAAAACAGCATAATGTTTTACCATTTCAGAAATTACATATTTTTCGAACTCATCAAATTCCTTTTCTGCAACTTCTTTTGCTTGTTCAAAGCAATGAAAGAAAAACGCTTGTGGCATATTTTTATTTTCTTTCAAAACGTTTCTAACAAAATACTTTAAATCTTCATCAAACTGTTCTTCATTAAAAGTTTCAATTCCATATTCATCAACCACTTTCGCTCTACTGAACTTTGTTCTCAAAACAGCATAATGTTTTACCATTTCAGAAATTACATATTTTTCAAACTCGTCAGCTTCTTTTTTACGTATTTCTTCTTCTCTACGTTTTTCTTCTTTACGGTTTTCTGATTCTATACGTATAGACCGTTTTTCCGCCTCTATATAGCAATCAAATAGAAAAGATTTCGCATAATATTCTCTTCCACTTTCACTAAATTCTTTTTTTTGAAAAATCTTCCAAATATTTCAAAAAGTTGACGTAATGAAGCTCTCTATATTTTCTATTTAAGATAGGATAGTTTTTCATCATCCGTTCAACCATACGATCTTTTATCGACATTTTTAACAGCCTCCTTTTCTCTTTTTCCCGTTGAAACCCCTTATAAAAAACTCCGTAGCACTCCTAAATAATGGAAAGGCTTCCCTTTCTTTCCCCCAAGTATGCAAAACAGCCCATCCCGCAACAACCAGAGCAGAGAGAGCATCAAAAAAATCTTCCAGTTTCTCAAAAAACAATACCAGAAATGAATCATACTTCCAATTCCCGTATCTTATCAAAAATATGCTGGGCTAATTCGTTCCATTTTTGCGAGTGCTGTAAGTCAAGTTTCCTTTTATTATCAAAATCCATAGAAAGCTCTTCTCTTATAGATTTCCCTGCACGTTCATAGTCATCTTTATATTTCAGTTTTTCTAATATTCTTTCTTGAAGCAAATGATTTTTTTTTAAAAGTTTCTGCAATTTCATTGATTTCCGTTTCAATTTTTTTTCCAAACAGAACACAGCCTTTTTTAGCCAGATTTTGTATTTCCTGACCAACAATCCAAAAATTCTTTTCAGGATCTGAACCATCGCCCATTTCGTCAGCAGGAGTATGTTTAAATGTTTGTGTTTTATAGCCAAGCTTTTTTGTTTCTTCCCAAAAAGCCCACCTTTTTTCGAACAAAGCCAAATTATGCTGACGATTTTGAATTATTCCCTGCCAAACAGCTATACCGATTGCAATAAAGGCGGCAATCATAGGGCCAAAAGCGGATAAATAATCAATCCAATCTTTTGGTTGTTCTATTATAATCGGATAAGCAAACATTTTGGAATCCCTAAAAATTATTGCTTATTTTGTCCATTAATTAACGTATTCAATTTATCCAAAGTATCAGCAAAATTGTAGGCTTCATCAATTTCTTTCAACCGATTCAAAGAGTTTGTGACCAACAGCATTTTCGCTTCATCACCAATGTCCGTTCTTTCCAATATCCGCCGTATTTTTGACAGATGAAATTCTTTTATCAATCCGTGAAAGAAAAAAGTCTCAAATTCATTCCGTTGGCCTTTTATCGCTCAGGAATCCCATTAATTATCCTATCCGATTTATCTAAGGTTGCAACGAAAATAATGCCTTTTATTCCTCCTTTCGCCGTTCGTTCAGCATCGAAACCATTGTCGAAAACACTGGAAAGCTATCGGATATTCACTTTATCTGGTTGAAAAAAAGAAAACTGTAAAAAAACGAAATGAAACGGATTGCACTGACTCAGCTGGAAGAATAGAAATCTTACTTTACCACCCACTTGCCGCCTTTGAGAGAACCGACGCGCTCAATGATGCCTTCGTCTTTCATCTTTTTCAGCTGCCATTTAATGCCGCTTTCGGAAATACCGACGATTTCCGCCAGTTCCTGACGGCTGATCTGCGGATTCTTCCTGATTGCGTCCAAGATTTTTTGGGTAGTTTTTTCCCTAGTTTTTTCCCTGTTTTTCTTTCCGGCTTTATCGTCCGCTTCGGCAAACGGCTTGTTATAGCGGAACGTTACGCGGAAGAAAGTGTCCGAAATCTCGAACACGTCCGGCGCGTAAGCGTTCAAAATCCGCCGCACGCCCGACCCAAGACGCTCGACCAGTTCCATATCCTGAAAAATTCTCATCAATTCGGGATTGCGCGGACACGACTTGCCGTTGAAAAAGTCTTCTTTCGTCATTCCCCACGGCAAGCCGCCCGTTGACGTGATCTCTATTCTGTCCGAAAATATTTCGAACTTCGGCGGATTGTTGTATGAATAATCGTTATGCAGTATCGCGTTAATGACCGCTTCTCTTAATGCTTGCGGATCGACCATCGGGCGTTCTTCGCGCTTGGTTGCCGTTACGCGAGCGTAAATCCTGTTTTCAACGAAAAACTTGTCCAAGACCTGTTCGGTCGCCTTGATTAAAGAGCAATATCCGAAGTTCTTATTTTCCGTCAAAACGTCCCGATCCGTTCAGACGTTCGCCGGCGATGTCAAACAAGCCCATAACGGACGGACGAATCCCCGTTATCAGGCGGTCTTTGATTTCCAGTTGAAGCGCGTCGCACTTGTCAACGCCGACGGGATTCCCGTTCTTGTCAATGCCGATATAGATCGTTCCGCCGTGCGCGTTCAGAAACGCCACCGCTTCTTTTTCCAAAGCGGCAGTCAGTTTTTCTTTGTATTCCGTGCGTTCGTTTTCAACCATAAAGCACCCCTTTTCCTATTTATAAAAGATAACGCCGCCATTCTCAAACAAGAAATTTTTTTGCCGTTTTTGTGCCACAAAAAGGCTATCCTGCAAAAAAAGTCGGATATCTGTTTTTCAAACATTTAGGCGGCGGGGAAGTCTTTGATATTTCAGAGGGGCTTTCCTTTGCAGGATACGCGATTTGTCGGACAAAATCGCACGTGGAATCCCGCCTTACGCCTCTTTGCCCTGCCGGTTTTGTCCCGACCCGGTAAAGTCCGTCCCTTTCAATCCGACAATCTGCAAATTAAATCCGTTTATTTTCAATAAGATATAAACCATTTTCGCGCTTTTACGGCGGAAATTGCACGTTTGCAAAATTGCCAAGCGGTCGGCGTCGGTCTTTTCTGGAAGAGTTCCGTCAAAAGGCGGTCATTTTTACGAAAGGACACCAAACTATGAAAACATATTTAACACGCAAGGAAGCTTCCTCTTACCTGATGGAAAAGGGATTGAACCGGACGTCGGCGACGTTGGCGAAATACGCGACGATCGGCGGCGGTCCGAAGTTCCGCAAGTTCGGCAAAACGCAAGTCGTTTACGATGTCGCGGACTTGGACGCTTGGGTGGCGGGACAGCTTTCCGCGCCCGTTCATTCGACTTCGGAACAGAGGTGAACGGTATGGCAAAAGTGAAGATTGCTTTACGATTGCCGCCCGAACACAAAGCGATGCTCGACAGGTTTGACAACCCGTCGGGCGTCGCCCGCAGATTTATCGCGGCGGGGTTGGCGAAAGCGAACGCTCCGGGAACGAAAGAAATCGAAAAGCTGACGGAAATCCGCGAGGAACTGCGTCGGATCGGCGTCAATCTGAATCAGATCGCCCGCGCGTTGAACGGCGGCGCGGAAGCGAAAAACATCAAAGAACACTTGGAACGCCTTGCGCTTTTGCGGGAAAGGATTCTCCGCCTGTTGAGGTATTACTATGGTTAAACGCAAACACGATTGGCTTGACGAGCATATCCGCGGCATCCGGCGGGAGCGTCCAGGACTGCCCTTTCATTACGAGCCTTTACAAAAGCACTTTATCAGCCTGTCCCGTTCCCGTCCGTTTGAAGCGGTGTTCAAGATAGTCGGTTACGCCAAAAGCGTCGGCACGGTTTGCGCTATGGCGGAATACGTCGCGGAAAAGTCGAAAGGCTTGGAAGAAAAGCTGACCTTGACGGACGAAACGGAAACGCGTCTGACGGCGCAGGAGTTCAAAGAACGGCTGATCGAAGAACCGGAAAGCGGACGCAAAAACGGGCGGTGCGCCGTTCATTTTATCGTGTCTTTCCCGAACGGGTGCGGTATGGCCTCGGAGGATTTGGAAGCGTTTGCGACCGAATATATGCGGCCGTTCGCCGAAAACGGATATTCGTATGTGTTCGCCGCGCACCGTCATCAACGGCACAAACACATCCACTTTATTTTGAAACTGAACAACGGCTTGAAACGGTTGGAGTTCAATCGGCGGGAAATCGAGCAAATGCGCTTGCGCCAGTCCGAAATCGCCAGACAGTTCGGCGTCGAATTGCAGGCGACGCGGTTCCGGGACAGGGACTTTTCTCTGACGCAAGTCGTCATTCCCCGCAAACACAAAACGCTTGAACAGCTGAAACGATCCCGCGCCGCCGCCGCCCGTCCCAAGCCCGCAGAACATTCAAAAGAAAGAGGTATCGAACGATGACATTTTTTTATTGTTGTTCAATAGAAATCGCTGCATATCCCCATTCCATTCTTTTTTTGTTAAAACTTGGAATACGGATTCCAGAAACAGCCTGATTGTCTATAAGATGAGCTTCCGCTATTAGTTTTTGAGAAATATAAACGTCTTCGACAAAACCGAACGAAGCATTTTCGGGGATCATTAAAACACCCGAAAATGAGTGTTTTAAAGAAGATGCTTCATTCGTTTCTTTAACGGAAACTGTTTCTTCTTTTCCAATGCCATACTCAATGGTCTTGGTTTCAACGACGGAATAAATCGCCGGCGGATTAAGCTTCGAAAAGGGTATCACGGCATCATTGAGATTCTCAAAAAGTATATGAAAAACTTTCTTTTCATAATTGACGTGATCGACAATTCCTTTCTTCGTTTTTGCCAAATCCCATTCTGCTCCATCTCTTTTGCGGATATCAAGAATATGGAATTTGTCCTTTTCCATTTTTCCTTTTACCCAAACGGGCGTTCCGTTCGGGAAATTTTCTTTTACTGATTTAAACACTCCGGACAAGACGATTCTATTGTCGGCAAGTTGAATAAAAACTTTTCTTTTTTGAGGTTTCTTATTAAAGAAGTCTCCGATAATGCCGGAATAATCGGGCAAATTTTCTGTTAGCAATTTGCTTGCCTGTAAAGAGTTTTCCCGATAAAAAGCATCATTTACCTGAAGCGGCGTTACAGAATCTTCACGACTTTTATGCCAAGCGTTATCAAGCGGCTTAAGAGACCAACCGTTATCTTCTATTAGTTTTTTCATTGATTGAAAAATACTTTTAGCTCTGCCCAAATCGTTTTTTTCTTCCAACATCTGCGCAATGCTCAGGTAGATTTTATACTTAAAGTTATCATCTTCCGGACACAGAACGGCTTTACAAAGGCAGGAAAATTTCAGTTCGTCGTCCGTTATGCAATCCGCCAAAAGTTTCCACGCCCAAGAACAATTACTCTTTTCCAACAAAAACTCTTTTGCTGTCTCTGCCGCTTCTTCTTTTTTTCCAACGGAAAGCAATAGTTCAACGTTATCTTTTAAAAGAAACTCGTTTTCAGGACACTTTTTACTCGCAAGGTCAATATAAGGAAGAATCCAATTAACGGCATTTTCCGTATTTCTAAGATCACCCCTTAAAATATCCTTCACGGCATAACGGATGCTTTTTTCCGCCAGAGACGGATATTCATTCTTGCCATCCTTGCTTTTTCCTTTTACCCAATCATCATCTTTTAGTTCGTCCAGATTCCACAAATAAAGAAAATGGATCAAACGAAAATCGTTTTCTATAAGAAAATCTTTTAAATCGAGTTGTTCCCATAAATGGACAACTTGAAACAAAAAAAGGTGATGAACCTGGGAAACCTTTTTCTTTTTCCTGAAAAAATAAGCGTATTCATTAACGCATTTTTTAACACCGGAATAATTTTCTTCCTGAATGTGTTTTTTTAACAACTTATATAAAGTCCACGCGTAAGAAACAAGGCTTTCTTCGTTTCCCTGTTCGGCCAGGCTTTTATATATTTCACGCGCTTCTTCCAACAAACCTTTATCGGATAATTCCTTTGCTTTTAAATAAAGATCGGTATCCATATCAGCATTCCTGTAGATGTTGGGCAATAAGACAAGCTAAGTCGTTAGCTTCCGTCTCAGATGAAGAAAATTTTTTCACGACTTTCGGTGCAGCAAGGAAGTCCTGTGTTGATCCTCTATACGAAAAATCAAGAACGGAGATCCGATCGTTTTTAAAGAACGTATAACGAAGCGTAAAAGGGATTTCTTGCAAAGAAATAACCTTATAGCCTTGTTCTTCTGCGATTTTTGATATTCTGGCATCAAAATTCCGCTTGAAATCATCTGTCGGCAATGCCCTGTCAATCGTAACTTTCCCAATAAAACATCCATACAAACCGTTAATTTTTTCTGAAATTTTTTCGGAAAGAGTGTTCCTGTTTTTTGGAGAAATCTTCGTTATGAAATAGCTTCCGTTATAGTAGATGTCGAATATTGAATTTTCTGCTCCGCTACCAAAAACATATTCTTCCATATAGGCGTTCGATTTTGTTGAAATGATTTTGATATCCGTGCCGTCAAGAGCGGACAGAACAAATCTGTTGATTTTCGCTATCGGCGTTTCTTCCATATCCGAAACGTTTTTTTGCGTATTGGTTTTATCGTATTTGTTTTGCACCGTCATTTCTTTTCTTCCAAAATCAACGGGGGCTTTGATTTCACTTCCTATATCCCTATTTCTGAAATTTAAAAGATACAGTTTCCGTTTGCAACGCGTTACCGCCGTATAAAGCTCATGGAAGTATTCCGTTTTATTTCTATTTTGAGCGAGCACATCCGCAATGACGTAATCCCATTCACTTCCCTGTGCTTTATAACAGGTGATCGCGTATCCGAATTTAACGCAAAGGGCATTAAAGAACGGATCCGTTTTCAGCCTGTTTTTAAATTCTTCCGAATTCGCTTTGATACCAATATCTCCCATTCTTATCTTAAAATTTATATACTGGGATTTTTTTTCATCGGAAGATAAATCCACATGGTTGCTGTAAAGAAGATTTTCAATGATATAAACATCCCGCATGTTAAACAGCTTGTCGTCAACATCTTTAAACTGTAAATCAACTTTTCTATATATGATCGTTACCCATTTCGTTTCATTTGTATTTTCGTTTTTAGTGGATATACGAGCTTTTTGTTCGATACGTTCTTTAACGTTCGTAACAACCCCGTAATCTCCGTTATAAACGGTATAGCCTCCGATAAACGCCGTTTTTGTGATTATCAGCTTGTCCCCTTTCTGCAATTCGGTCTTTTCGGTCGTTTCGGTTTTGTGAAGCGGTGCGTCCGGAAACAGGATTTTCCTGACGGATTGATTCAAATCGGCAATTCTTGCGTTTTCCCAGGCAATAACCATACAGTTCTTTAAAGACCTTACGGATCCGTCATATATTTCTTTAAAACTGTTTTCAAAATCCGTTGAAATTCGGATATCCGATGAATCAGGATCGACATGCAGTTTATAAAAATTACCGTTTTCAATACTATCCCGTATTTGTGTTGCGAATTTTAATATATCGCCGTCTTTCTGACGAACGATATCTGTCATCAGAAATTCCGAAGCTGAAGCTCCGTGAATGCAGTTTTTCAGATACTCTGCCGACAAAGCTGGGGAAAAACCTTTTTTATCGTCCGACGCCACCGGCGGTAATTGAGCGGGATCGCCAATAAAAATTATTTTTTTATCATGATCGTTGTTATCCAAATTCACATATTCCAAAAAGTCGGATAGAAGTTTCCCTGTTCCGAATTTAATAAATTCGGCTTCGCTGTTACTATCGGATACCATTGACGCTTCATCAACGATATACACCGTATTGGCGGGATTATCGTTGACTTTAAGTTCTGCATAAAAGCGGTATGTTTCCGAATATTCGACACCTTCCGTCTTATATTCTTTCATCCCGCTGATATTGTAAATTAGGCTGTGAAGTGTTCCGGCGCTTGCCCCCGCTTTTTGCGCAAGCACCTGAGAGGCTTTTCCCGTCGGAGCCGCCAATTTATAACAACGTCCTTTATTAGCCAGGAACTCGACCAATCCTTTGACAATAAAAGTTTTACCTGTTCCCGCATATCCTTTTAACAGGAAAATATGTTCTTGAGGATTGCGAAGAAAATCCGCTATTTTCCGTAAAGCCTCCGATTGGCTTGGCGACAGGGTGTAATTATCAAAATACACTTCCAAAGAATCATTTTCATCTAAGATCCTTTCAGAAACCGAATTGTCTATTTTGATTTCGGCACATACTTCTGAAGATTTTTGTGAAAATCTTTTCTGTTCCTGTTTATCCTCCGCCGTTTCCTGATTGTCCGGAATCTCAAATTGAGAGATTTCTTCTATGTTTTTCTTTTCTTCTTCCGATTGATCAGATTTCGGACATTCTTCTTCTTTCAACGGAGGAATAAAATCCATTTCGGCGTCTTTTCCCGTTTTAACCTTGTAATACCAAACGGAAATATCATAGACATTCTTCAACGTTTCGATTTGTTCTTCATCTGTCAGAGGTTTATCTCCGATCTTCGGATGAACTATCTTGTTGACGATCAAGCGCACCGAATGAAATTTCGGTAAAATATCATATCCGACCAAACGCATAAATTTTAAATTCTTGAGCCGTTCGTGCAAGGTTGCCGCTTTTTTTGTCGGTATGCAAAACTCTGTATAAATCATTCTGACGAGAGTTTCGATAAATCCGCGCATTTTTATCATCGCGCGTTCAGGATTTGAAAAAATATTTTTTTCAGCCAATGCTGTAAATTCGTATAAATTGGGGAAAGATTCACTTAAAAATTCAAAATTCTTGGACATCACAAAACCTGTGCTTACGATGTGGAAACACTATCAGTGTAAAGCTTTTTATCCATAAAACAAGGATAATATCGCTTGTGATATAAAAAGTGGCTCTATCGAATATTTTATCAAGCACTTTCCCGAATAACTGATAAAATACATAACTTTTTAGTAATTTAGAGGGCTTCTGTTTTGAAAAAAAGAAGCCCTCTAATTGCCTTACACCCCGATCAATTCCGCGATTTTTTCGCTGACGACGTTGGCGGCGTCAACAACAACCTTTTCCGTCAGGTGCGTGTATCGGTTCGTAATCGTGTTGATGTGATGCCCCAACAATCCCGCGATAATATTGTCAGAATATCCCAACGCCGCCGCCATTGACGCGAAACTGTGCCTTAAAGCGTGCAGGCAGAAGCCCGTTATCCCGATTTCCGGCTTGACGTGCGTCGCAAAATACGCCGGCATTTTCGCCGTTACTTCGGGCTTGAAAAGGTTGCCCTCTGTCGGATCGCCGCTCCGTTCTTTCAAAAACAGCAGATACCTTTTCGCCGCGCTTCCGAACGGACGGTTTTGCGCTCCCGTCTTCGTGTCTGGAAAGCGAAACGCCTGATTGTCAAAATCGACATATTCCCACTTCAACGTCGTGATCTCGCTTCTGCGACACCCCGTCAACGCCAACAAAATAAAAATGCTCCTGACCGTTTCTTCCCGTTCGTGCTTGATTTGAAGAATGTTCCCGAACTTCACGAACCCTTTTTCGTCAAGGAAGACCATTCTTTTCGCCGTCGAAAGCGTGTCCAGTCTGATTGCCGGATTCATATCCGCCCAATCGTTGCGAATGGCGAACTCATACATCGAGCAAAGCGTCTTTCGCGCGTGATTTGCCGCCGCGACAAACTTGTGATCCGCCGGATAACCACGCCTGTCCATATAAGCTCCGCCCACCATATCGTTGTAGAACTTCTGAACGTCGGCGCGGCGCAACTCCTTGATAAAACGGTTCCCGAAAGCCGGTAAAATCTGACTTCTGACGGAAGCCGAATACACGGCGAAAGAAGACGCTTTGATGCGCGGCTTCCGGTCGGTCAGGAACTTGTCGGCAAGATCGGCGACCGTCATTTCTTTGCGCTTTTCGATTTTGTCGGAAGCGGGATCTTTGCCCTGAACGACCAAAGCCAGTATTTTCTTGGCTTCGTCGCGGGCTTGCGCCGGAGCGATCTGCGTCGTCTTGGCAATCGTGATTTTCTTTTGCTTGCCGTAAACGTTCCGATACATAACGATATAGCTTGCGGACGATTTGCCCACCCGCACGCCGAAACCTTTTAAAACGTCGTCAAAATAAGTCTTTTCCACGCCGTCAAACGTCAGGGAATTGATAAAAGTCTTGTTCAAATTCATAACTCATTACCTTTCATACCGCGGTAACGCCACGGTAACTTTGTGAAGGAATCGACTGAATGAAACAGCCTTTTCCCGAACACGCTTTCAAAGGAAATGAAAACAAGATATTCCAATAAAATCAATATGTTGGAAAACACTTTCCAACACGGGGGAAAACAAATAAAAACAAGAAATCTTTTCTTTTCAAGAACTCCCCGAACCATCGCAGATGAATTCGGGGATGTTTCCCGTTTTGTTTGACGCAAAACGAATGACGGCGCATCTCTGTGCCGATTGGATAAAAGGCTTTTGAAGACCCCGCGCCCGCTAAGGTGCTGTCCCGTTTATTACAACGGGCATGGGGTCAGTATAGTAAAATTCCGTTTTTTCAGGCAACAAAAAAATAATCGCCAAAGACGTGGATAAAATGGAAGATGATGTGGCCGGAAACATTCGGGCGGTATTTACGTATTCCAAAATTTTTCGGCACGGCGCGGAAAGGGGGCATAAAAAAAGACTTTCCGCCCGAAAGCGGAAAGTCCTTTTGATGTCGAAAGAAATCGAAAATTATTTCTTTTCGGCTTCCTTCTTGGCGATCGCGGCGCCCAGAATGTCGCCCAGGGAAGCGCCGGAATCGGTCGAACCGAATTCGGACAAAGCTTCTTTTTCTTCGGCGATTTCGCGCGCTTTGATGGACAAGGAGATTTTGCGGGTCTTCGCGTCGATCTGTGTGACTTTCGCGTCAACCTTGTCGCCGACGGCGAAACGTTCCGGACGCTGTTCGGAACGGTCGCGGGACAGGTCGCCCTTGCGGATGAAGCCCTTGGAACCGTTGACATCGAGTTCGATGCCGTTGTCGGTGATCGCGGAAACGACACCCGTCACAACGTCGCCTTTCTTGATGTCGGAAACGGCGTCGGCGAACGGATCGTTCGACAGCTGTTTGACACCCAGAGAAATGCGTTCTTTTTCAACATCGACATCCAATACTTTGGCTTTGATGACGTCGCCTTTCTTGTAGTCTTTGACGGCTTCTTCGCCGCTCTTGTCCCAAGACAGGTCGGACAGGTGCACCATGCCGTCGATGTCGCCTTCCAATCCGACGAACAGACCGAATTCGGTGATGTTGCGGATTTCGCCTTCAATGACGGAACCGGCCGGATGTTTTTCAGCAAACGCTTCCCACGGATTGGGCAGGCACTGTTTCAAGCCCAAAGAGATGCGGCGTTTCGCCTGATCGACGTCCAAAACCATGACTTCGACTTCTTGAGAAGTGGAGATGATTTTGCCCGGATGCGTGTTTTTCTTCGTCCAGCTCATTTCGGAAACGTGCACCAAACCTTCGACGCCCTGTTCCAATTCGATGAACGCGCCGTAGTCGGTGATGTTTGTCACGCGGCCGGTCAGCTTCGCGCCGACGGGGTATTTCTGTTCGACGCCGGCCCAAGGATCGGCTTCCAGCTGTTTCATACCCAGCGAAATGCGCTGCGTTTCGGGGTTGAAGCGGATGATCTGCACCTTGACGGGCTGACCGATCGTCAACGCTTCGGACGGGTGGTTGATGCGTTTCCAAGCGATGTCGGTCACATGCAGCAAACCGTCAACGCCGCCCAAATCAATGAACGCGCCGTAATCGGTGATGTTCTTGACAACGCCGTCCAGAATCTGGCCTTCGGACAAATTCTTGATCAGTTCGGAACGCTGTTCGACGCGGGTTTCTTCCAAAACGGCGCGGCGGGAAACAACGATGTTGCCACGGGCGCGGTCCATTTTCAAAATCTGGAACGGCTGCGGGGTGCCCATCAGGGGGCTGACGTCGCGAACCGGACGGATATCGACCTGCGAACCGGGCAGGAAAGCGATGGCGCCGGACAGATCGACCGTAAAGCCGCCTTTGACGCGGCCGAAGATGACGCCGGTGACGCGTTCGCCGTTGGCCTGGGCTTTTTCCAATTCGTTCCAAGCTTCTTCGCGGCGCGCTTTTTCGCGGGACAGAACGACCATGCCGTCCTTGTCTTCGTAACGGTCGATGTAAACGTCAACCTTGTCGCCGACTTTCATTTCCGCGTTAAAGCCGAATTCGCGGCGGGCGATGCGACCTTCGGATTTCAAACCGACGTCGATCGTGACGAAATCGTCGTTCAAAGCAACGATCGTGCCTTTGACGACAGAGCCTTCCAGCCCTTTGTCTTCGCCGAACATTTCGTTGAACAGTTCAGCAAAATTTTCTTTCATCGCCGGAATTTCTTCGGCTGTAGTTTTAGTTACCATAAAATTCAGATCCTTCACAAAAAGTGTATTCTTGCCGTCCGGTTGTGTCCGGAGGTCTGCACGTTGAAAACGACGAAGCCGCCCGTGCCTTGCGGTTTCGCGCCCTATATACACGAAAACGGGCTGTTTTGCAAGGGTTTTCGACGGAAAAGAAACGCTTTTCTTTTAAGCGAAAGTTTGATAAACTTTTTTTGTTCCCGAAAACGGGAACAGGGCGTCAGAAACCCTTTTCAATAGTGGTCGCATACGTGTATGGCGACTGAAAAATTATACGCCGATTTCTGCCCAAGGGCGGGTGTCGGCGTCTATAAGGCTATGCGCGAAAAACGTCGAGCCGTCTTTGCTATTGAACGGTTTCTGAACACTCCGCCCACCTGCAGCAGGTGGGTTTTGTGTTTTTGACTTTAAGGAGTTTCGGAAATGAAAAAGAAATATATCGCGTTCATGGCGTTGCCGTTGCTGTGCGGGTGTGCGTTAAACTCAAGAGATTTTGAGTACGTTCAAGGAAATTTATATGGAGAAAATTCGTCAATGGTTTCGGATACGATTGGTAAAAAAGATGAAATCATAGATATAGATAATGATGTTTTTAAAACTGATAAGACGATTCTTTCATATATGCCGGAAGAAAACGGTTGCCGTTTTAAGCAAATTTACGGATATGTTAAGGAGGGAAATTATAGGGAAACTGATGTCAGAGAATTATTTGTAGATACGCCGTGTGCAGAATTTGATTTCAAAAACTATGCAGAATATCTGAACGAAAAACGTGTAAAGAGACAAGTTGAGCTCTTTGAAAAAAATAAAGACGATAAAATGTTTGTTTCATTTTTAAAAAAAGGAAAAAATTGTGTCATAGACTTTTCTGCCGGTGTTGCTGAGAATGGAAAATATCGCGAAACGGATGTAAAACGTGTGACTTTCGGTTCAAGAGACTGTAAAGGAATCATAGATGATTTTATTGTAGGAAATTGGAACTGGATCGATGAAAAAAAGATAAAACATCCTGTCGAAAATGAGGACTTTTGGAGTCATAAAACGGCAGGAAAAACAGATAAAGCAGTTGTTTCCATGAAACAGGACAGAAGCAGTTGTGTCTATAGCAGATCTTACGGTTGGTCTTTGAATGGAAAATTTACGGAAACCGATTTCAAGCAAATCACGTTGGGAAATACACAATGCAGTTATGTACGCTCTTTGGTGAAAGGAAAACAAAATTCAATTTTTACAGACGGTGAACTTGAGAGCGAGATGAATCTGAAGCCCATTAAAAAGCCTTGAATAAATTTTTATGTTCTATGATGGCGGAGTGAAAACTCCGCCATTTAGAAATAACTAAAATGTCCGAAGTGTGTATTGCTGCTACGCTCTATATCAACACGCTCCACGCCTTTAGCTTGTCGTCAAACGACAAATGCGCGTTGGCGGGCGAGGTGGACGGCAGAGGGACGAGTGTCAGCGTGTTGGCAAACGGTGCGGTTTTGAACGCTTTTATAAAGCTGTCGTGCGCTTTTTGCCCGTTGAAAAACACGGTCTTTATCTGCGGATATTGTTTGAAAAAGCGTTCAAAGTCGTTCGGAACGGCGTTGCGGATATCGGAATCCAAACTGCCGTCGCGGGCGCAGGTCGAAATCACGTCCCACAGCGCGATGTGGCGCGACAAGAGCAAATTCAGCTTGTCGTCATACGAAGCGAACGGGTAGGGCGCGCCGAACAGCTTTGCCATAATCCGCCAGAACGCGTTTTGCGGGTGGGCGTAATACTGCGCTTGTTCCAGCGATTTTACCCCCGGCATCGACCCCAAAATCAATTTGGTGCAGCCGGAATCAACGGACGGGGCGAAACATTCGGGCATGGCGTTATTTTCCGTTTTCGTTAAATAAATAAAGTTTGTTTTCAATAACTTCATTCATTAAGTAGCGCAATGTTTTTCTGCGGACATAAGCGTTAACAGTTCCATGATTGAAAAAAGGAGAGAGAAATATTAAGGGAAGCCACATTACATCCTTGATTTTTTCAGGGGCGGTTATGGAATAAATTTCTTTATCGCCGGAAAAAACGAACATTGAAACATCTTTGTTGAAATAAATCCACATTGGAAATATACCCAATACAGCACCCCAAATTGCGCCATAGTTGTTTTGGTTTTCAATAGATGTTCCTGTTATTTTTACATCAAAATGCAAATGATATTTACTTTTATCATTAAGTGTTGGTACATAATGCACTTTATTAAATAGGTTTGTTTCAGATAAATATTCCCTTATTTTTAATGTCATAGACGTGTAATCATAAAACTGTTCGTCGCCGGCTTGTTCATAATAGGATAGGGAAAATGTTATGTTTTTCTTTTGTTCCGCCGGTATGGATATGTTTGTATCTAATGAAACATTCGGGATGTATCCGGATGAGTATGTCGCGCATGAAAACAAGAGGGGTAAGATAAAGAATAAGCTGAAAAATCTCATGTTTCCGCCTCATTTTTTTTCTTTTGCCAAAAACAAGGCGAGCTGTTCATAAATATTTGTTTTGTACGATTGGTTTACATATTGGTATGAGTACGAAGTGGATGTTCCATAATATCTGTTATTTCCAACCGTTCCGGAATAATGGGAAAAGGTCGGGTTGGGGATCGTTAAAACATAGTTGTGTTCAGCTTCTTTTACTTTGGTTGATGAAAGAATAACGACAGTAGCCCCTTTTTCTTTCGCGGTATCAACGGCCAAGGCTCTGGCCGTCCATTCGTCTATGAAATGAGCGGAACCCAGCAGTATGTAGCCTTGATTTTTATATTCTTGAAAGCGTTCGGATAAATCCGTCGTTTCAATAACTTTGACAAAAGATTTTTTTGCCAAGGGATGCTCTTGCCGGTCAATGTTTTCGTCATTATAATAAATGGAGAAATTATTTTTTTGACAAGCTGATAACAAGAACAGGCAACTGAAAAGGAAAAATGTCTTTTTCATCATTCATCCCTTGGCGATGATTGCGCAATCTTTTTATTCGTGGTTGATCGCGATAAAATCCAGCGCGGATTGGAAAGCCTGCACGGCGTTCATGTTCGACGTGTCCAGAACGCAAGCGTCTTCCGCGGGTTTCAAGGGGGCGGTCGCGCGTTCGGAATCGCGTTTGTCGCGCTCTTTGATGTCCGTCAAAATCTTGTCGTAGTCGGCGGGTTTGTTCGCGTCCTGCAATTCCTTGAAGCGGCGGTCGGCGCGGACTTCGGCGCTGGCGGTGACAAAGAATTTCACGTCCGCGTCGGGGCAGACGACCGTTCCGATGTCGCGTCCGTCCAGCACCGCGCCTTTGGCGGGGGTGCCGTCCTCGAAAAACGGGTGCGCGGCGAAATCGCGCTGCAGATCCAGCAAAGCCTGACGGACGGCGGGGATGACGGCAACTTTGGACGCCGCGTTGCCCGTCGCTTCGTCGCGCAGGGCGGGATTTTTCAAAACGGCGTTGATGTTTCGCGGGTCGAACGCTTTGGCGGCGGCGGTCGCGGCGGTTTCGTCGGACGGGTCTTTGTTTTCCTGCAAAACGGCGTATCCGACGGCGCGGTACAGCCGTCCCGTGTCCAAAAAGGCGTAGCGGAAATGTTTGGCCAGATTCTGCGCCAAAGTGCCTTTGCCCGCGGCGGCGGGGCCGTCAATCGCGATAATCATGAATGTTTGCTCCTGCTTTGTTCATCAAAGAAATAAAATCCGGAAAGCTGGTGGCGATCGACGAAACGTCGTCCACCGCCACGGGGTTTTCCGCCGCCATGCCCATTACCAAAAAGGACATGGCGATCCGGTGATCCAGTTTTGCCTCAATCAATCCCCCGCCGCAAGGTTTTTTTCCGCCGCCGTGAATTCGTATGCCGTCCGTTCCTGTCGGCGCGCAATCGACGCCGTTCGCGCGCAGGCCGGTAAGAATGGCGTTGAAACGGTCGCTTTCCTTGACCTTCAATTCCGCAAGGCCGTTTAAAACCGTTTCCCCGCCGGCGAAAGCCGCGGCGACCGCCAGAACCGGATATTCGTCAATCATGGACGGGGCAAGGCCGGCCGGCACGTTGACGCCGCGCAGCCGCGACGATTTCACGCGCAGGTTTGCGACGGGTTCGCCGGCGACTTCGCGCGCGTTTTCATAAGAGATGTCCGCCCCCATTTCCTTTAAAACGGTCAGGATTCCGGTACGCAAAGGGTTTAAGCCGACGTTCGGAATTAAAATGTCCGATTTTTCCGTGATCAGTGCCGCGACGATCGGAAAGGCGGCGGAGGAAATGTCCGCGGGTACGGTGACGGGACAGGCGCGCAACCGTTTGCCGCCGCGCAAAGTGATGATGTTGCCGCTGTCGGGATTCTTTTTAACCGATATGTCCGCGCCGAACGCTTTTAACATCCGTTCGGTGTGGTCGCGGCACGGGACGGGTTCAATGACGGTTGTCGGCGCCGTCTTTTCCAATCCCGACAGCAAAACGGCGGATTTCAGCTGCGCCGACGCGACCGGCAACGTATAGGTGAATGCTTCGCCGTTCGATCCGCCGCGCAGGGTGACGGGCAGTTTGCCGTCCGTCATTTCAAACGCCGCCCCCGTCAGGGTCAGCGGGTCGGTGATCCTTTTCATCGGGCGGGAACGCAGACTGGCGTCGCCGGTGAACGTGACGCGCAAGGGGCGGGGTGCCAGCAACCCCATCATCAGCCGCACGCCCGTTCCGGAATTTCCCATGTCCAAAACGGTGTCGGGCTGGGTGAAGTTTTCGACGCCCCGAACCGTCAGGCGATCGCCGGATTTTTCGATTTTCACGCCCAGTTTCCGCAGCGCGGCGGCGGTGTTCAGAACGTCTTCGCTTTCCAACAGTCCCTTGATTTCCGTCACGCCCGCGGCGATCGCGCCGAACATCAGGGCGCGGTGGGATACGGATTTGTCGCCTGCGACGGGGACGATGCCGGTCAGGCCGGTTGTTTTTTCAGAAAGCGCGCGCATAAAAAAATCACTTCTTTTTCCGTTTTTCATTTGACACGAATAACGCTATCATGTCAAATCCGTCAAATAAAGATTTTTTGAACAAAGGAGATGTCTTTAATGTCGAAACCTGAATGGGGAACAAAGCGTATCTGCCTGCAATGCGGCGAACATTTCTATGATTTGGGCAAAGATCCGATCAAATGCCCGAAATGCGGCGAAACCATGCCGGTTGACGAATTTCTGCGTTTGCAGGCCATGATGGCCGGCAAAGCCAAACGCGGCGGCAAAGGCAAAATGCACGAGGATTTGGAAAACATTTCGGCCGAAGACGCCGTTTTTGAAGACGCCGGCGACGATGAACTGGAATTGATTGAAGACGCTTCCGATTTGGGCGACGACAATCACGATATGGCCGAAGTGATGGACAACGTTGAAAAGGGCGAGGAATAATTTCACCCTTTCGACGGATTTAAAACTGGAAAACGGGACGGTCGGGTGATACCCTGACAAAGTGGATCGGTTTCTTTTAAACGGTGGGTCGTATGCTGTTTCGTCTGATTTTTATGACTGCGATGTTGGTCGCCGGCGGCGCGAAAGCCGCTTGTACGCTTGGTGAACAGGCGGAAAAATCAGGGCGGATCAACATCGCCTATATGCAGTACATCTATTGCGCCGAAGAGGAAAACGACCCGCAGGCGCAATACCGGTTGGGGGCGATGTTCTATAAGGGAATCGGTCTGCCGCGTCCCGATTTTCAACGCGCCGTCGCGTTTTTCGCCCGCGCGGCCAACAACGGGTACGCGCCCGCGCAAACCAAGCTGGGGTTGCTGTATTGGCGCGGCGAAGGTGTGACCAAAGATTTGGTCATGGCGCACAAATGGCTGTATCTGGCGCAGGAACCGGCCGATATGCGTTGGTTCTACGTCGTCGCCGCGTCGCAGGACAGGCTGGCGCCGTCGCTTTACGCCAAATTGAACGCCGCGATCAAAACGGCGCATCCCGATTTGCCGGATTCCGTGCCTTTTTCATCGACGGTCGATTTGGGGGACGATGTTTTGCCGTCGTACAAAGAGGTCGCCGAATTCCAGCATGAAAACCTGATCGAAGCGGGTGAGGAAATGCTGGACGAACGGTCGCAGGCGGATTTGAACCGTTATTTGAACGGGCTGCTGCCGGAAATCAACCCCCGTTTCCCCGCGGGTGTCGGCGACGCGGAAAAGGCGCGCGCCCGCCAGATGATTTTGGACTGGTTCAAACCGGTTTTGCTGACGACGCGGAATTTGACGCCCGCAAAGATTCCCGTGTTGGAAAAATTGAAAAACGAAATTGAACGGCCGGCTGAGTGAGCGGCCTTGGAACGACTGTGACTAAAAAACTGTATATAAAAACTTTCGGATGCCAGATGAACGTTTACGATTCTCTGCGCATGGCGGATCTGATGCGGACTTTGGGATTTGAACAGACCGAAACGCCCGAAGACGCCGATATGATCATTTTCAACACCTGCCACATCCGCGAAAAGGCGTCGGAGAAAATCTTTTCCGAACTGGGGCGTTTCAAACCGCTGAAAGAACAAAGACGGGCGGAGGGGCGCGATTTGATTTTGGTGGTCGCCGGATGCGTCGTTCAGGCGGAATCCGCCGAATTCATGAACCGCGCGAAGTTCGTCGATATCGCGCTGGGCCCGCAAACCTACCACCGTTTGCCCGAAATGCTGCGCCGGTTGGAACACAAACGCAAACAGCGCATCATCGACGTGGAATTTCCGGCGGTCGCCAAGTTCGATTCCCTGCCGGCGGCGCGCGCGAACGGCGTGTCGTCCTTTTTGGCGATTCAAGAGGGATGCGACCGTTTTTGCTCTTATTGCGTCGTTCCGTACACGCGCGGGGCGGAATATTCCCGTCCGCTGCGTGAAATCGTGGACGAGGCGCGCCAGCTGGCCGCTACGGGGACGAAGGATTTGATGCTGCTGGGGCAGAACGTGAACGCTTGGCACGGCGAAGGCGCGGACGGCAATCCGTCGGATCTCAGCCGTTTGGTCGCGGCGGTCGCGGAAATCGACGGGATCGAACGGATTCGCTACGTCACGTCCTATCCGTCCGATTTCACGGACGACATGATCGCCATGCACCGCGACATTCCCAAGGTGATGCCGTACCTGCACCTGCCGGTTCAGGCCGGTTCCGACCGCGTTTTGAAAAAAATGAACCGCCGCTACACCTGCGCGCAATACGAGGAAATCGTCGCGAAACTGCGCGCCGCGTGTCCGGAAATCGCGCTGTCGTCCGACTTTATCGTCGGCTTTCCCGAAGAAACGGACGACGATTTTGAACAGACGATGGATTTGGTGCGCCGCGTGAATTACGCGCAGTCGTATTCGTTCAAATACAGTCCGCGTCCGGGGACGCCCGCGGCCGCGATGAAAAACCAGATTCCCGAAGATGTCAAAACCGAACGTCTGGAACGGCTGCAGGCTTTGCTGATCGAACAGCACGCCGCCTATAACGCGCGGTTCAAAGGCCGGACGGTCGATGTCCTGTTGGAGGAAAAGGCCAAAAAGGACGGGTATCTGCTGGGGCATACGCCGCAAATGCAAAACGTCGTCGTGCGGGCGCCCGATTCCCTGTCGGGGCAAATCGTCCGCGTCCGCATCGTCGGCACGGCGGCGACGACTTTGGACGGCGAACTGGTTTGACGGGCGGCGGCGCGAAATCGCCGGCCGGCGCACACTAACGCTTGCCAAGTCACGGAAAAAAAGACATAATCGTTCTAACAACATTCTGAATGAAAGGGCTTTTCCGTGGGAAAGAAAAAAGATTTGCAGCGCGTCAAGGAATACGCCGACAACCAAGTGCTTTTGATCGCCTTGGGGGCGCATAACGACAACCTGAAACGTTTGGAAAAAAAGCTGGGCGTCGATATTAAAACGCGCGGCAACCAAATCACCGTCAGCGGGGACGGGGACGCCGTGGAACACGCGTTCGCCGCGATGGACAAGATTTACGCCGCCGCCGCCAAAAAAGGCGACATCGACAATTCCGACATAGACAACGCTTTACACGTCAGCGAGGGACACAAAATGACCGCCAAAGAAAAACACGCCGCCGAAGATGTCAAAACCAACGAAGACGGCGAAGAGGATTTGACTCTGCGCACGCGCAAACGCCACATCCAGCCGCGTTCCCAGACGCAGGCGGAATACATCCGCGCCATGCGTGATTACGAAATGGTGTTCGGGTTGGGACCCGCCGGCACGGGTAAAACGTTTTTGGCCGTCGCCAAGGCTGTTTCCCTGATGATCGAAGGGCAGATCGACAAGATCATCTTGTCGCGTCCCGCCGTCGAAGCCGGTGAAAATCTGGGGTTCCTGCCGGGGGATTTGAAAGAAAAAATCGACCCGTACCTGCGGCCGCTGTACGACGCTTTGTACGATATGCTGCCCCGCGACGTTGTTGACAAGAAACTGGAACTGGGCGAAATCGAAGTCGCGCCGCTGGCGTTCATGCGCGGGCGCACGCTGACAAACGCGATGGTCATTTTGGACGAAGCGCAAAACACGACGCCGATGCAGATGAAGATGTTCCTGACCCGTATGGGCGAAAATTCGCGCATGGTCATCAACGGCGATTTAAGCCAGACGGATCTGCCGCGCGGCGTCCAGTCGGGATTGGCCGACGCCTTGGACGTTCTGCGCAACGTCAAGGACATCGCCGTCGTCACCTTTACGGAAAAGGATGTCGTCCGCCACGGATTGGTGTCTTCGATCGTCAAGGCGTATGACAAACGCTACGCGTCCCGCAAAGGGCTGGCCGGCTGACATGACGGTCAAGGTTTCGCTGCGGGTTGACGAAAAGGCGTGGAAGGACGCTTTGCCCGATTACAAGGCGTTGGTGGAAAAGGCCGCCCGCGCCGCGTGGAAAGCCGGAAACGCCGGCGATTACGCTTTGCCCGTCAAACGGGCGGAAGTCAGCGTTTTGCTGACGGACGACCGGACGATCCACGCGTTGAACAAGGAATACCGCGGGGTGGACAGGCCGACAAACGTCCTGTCTTTCGCCGCTTTGGACGACGAGGACGAACCGATCGTCGATCCGTTGCTGCTGGGTGACATTGCCGTCGCGTTTGAAACGACCGCGCGCGAGGCACAGGAGCAGAATAAAACGCTGGCGGAGCATTTCTTTCACCTGATCGTCCACGGCGTGCTGCACCTGATCGGATACGACCATGTCGAGGACGCCGACGCCGAGGAAATGGAGGTGTTGGAAACGCGGATCATGACCGACAACAATATGGCCGACCCGTATGACGATTAAAGACGCGGCCGGCCTGTTCGTCCGGCATAAAAAAACGGCTGCCTTTCTATGCGGTTTGATCGCCGTCGGCGCGTTGCCGCCGTATTACGCGACGGTGTGCCTGCTGCCGGCGTTCGCGGGGCTGGTCGCCTTGCTGAACCGGACGGAGGGTAAAAAACAGGCGGCCGCGACCGGTTTCTGGTTCGGATTCGGATTTTTTTCGCTGGGGCTGGCTTGGGTGTCGAACGCGATGCTGATCGACGGCATGGGGTTCGGCTGGCTGGCGCCTTTGCCGCCCGTCGGGTTCGGCCTGTGGGGCGGATTGTTCGGCGCCGCGGCCGCTTTTACCGCCGCTTTTTTCAAAGCGGGATGGCGGCGGCTGACGGCGTTCGGCGCGGCGTGGGGCGTGTTCGAGTGGGTGCGTTCGTGGCTGTTCACCGGCTTTCCGTGGAATTTGGTCGCTTCCGTTTGGACGGATCGGCCTGAAATGATGCAGTCGGCATCGCTGGCCGGCGCGTACGGGCTGGGCATCGCGACCGTTTTTATCGCCGGATTGCCCGCGCTGGTCGGGGCGGGGTGGCGCCGTTTTGTCCCGCCGCTGGCGCTGGGCGTCATTTTACTGGCGTCGCTGTGGGGATACGGAGCCGTCCGTTTGACCCATGCGCCGGATGACACGATCAACGGCGCGGTGATCCGGCTGGTGCAGGCGAACATTCCGCAGGGGCGCAAATGGAACGCGGACGAGGCGGAACGCAATTTGATGAAACACGTTCACCTCAGCCGGTCGTCGGGGGCGGAAAAGGTGTCCCATGTGGTGTGGCCGGAAACGGCGACCCGTTTTTTGCTGGTGCAGGACGATTTCGCCCGTTCCATGGTGACCAGCGCGTTGACGCCGTCGGCCATATTGCTGGCGGGGACTTTGCGCGCCGAAAAAACGGAAACGGGGGCGCGGTATTTCAACAGCGTCGCCGCTTTGAACGATCTGGGCGTTTATCTGGGCGGTTACGACAAATCGCATCTGGTGCCGTTCGGGGAATATGTGCCGCTGGCGAAATTCTTTCCGTTCATTCGCAAAGTCACGCCCGTTCCGATGGATTTGGGCGTGGGCTACGGCGTGAAAACGACTGTTTTGCCGCGCACGCTGCCGGTCGGGATTTTGGTGTGTTACGAAGTGATCTTTCCCGCGAACGTCGCGGAGAGGAATTACCGGCCGTATTGGCTGCTGAACGTGACGAACGACGGTTGGTACGGCCTCAGCGCGGGACCCTATCAGCATTTTGCCGCGGCGCAGATGCGCGCGGTGGAAGAGGGCTTGCCTTTGGCGCGGGCGGCCAACACGGGGATCAGCGGGATGATCGACGCCTACGGCCGCGTGACCGCGTCGCTGGGGCTGGGGAAAGAGGGCGTTGTTGACGCCGGATTGCCGCGCCGCACGGAAAACCCGACGTTTTACGCAAAGCACGGAAACGCCGTTCCGCTGACGCTCGCTTTGCTGTTGTTTATTTTGGCCGCCGTTCCGTTCAAACGGGAAAAAGGGGATGCCGCATGAAAAAAAGAATGTTGATGACGGTTTTGATTCTGGCGTTCGCGGGATTGGCCGCCTGCCGGAATTTGTATGAAAAGGAAACGTACGCCGCGACGGATTCCTATGATTCCGTGTTCAGGGGAAAATACGTCCCGCGGGACGCGCGCTGATCATTCGTAGCTGAGGTTGTTCAGCCGCCAATACGTTTCCGTGTCGTACAGGCGGGGGTTTTTCTTGGCGTAATCCAGCGCGGTGTTGCCTTCGCCGTCGGCGACGGAGATTTTCGCCCCGCAGTCGATCAAAACGTCAACGATTTCCGTCGCGTTCGGGTTGAACGCCGCGGCGAACATCAACGGGGTCAGCCCCTCCGCGCTGCGGTCGTCCAGCCCCGCGCCGTGTTCCAGCAAAGACATCAGCACATACGGGTTCAGGTTGCGTCCGGCGGACAGCATCAGCGGCGTGATGCCGTATTCGGCGCGGTCGGAAATGTGCGCCCCCATGTCCAGCAAAGCTTTGACAATGCTCAGCGGCGTGTTTTGTTCAATGGCGATCATCAGCGGCGTCATGCCGTTTTTGTCGCGTTCGTTGATGTTGAATTTGTGCGCCGCCAGCCATTTCAGCGTTTCAATCTTCGGACGGTTCGACAAAGCCAGCGCCCAAGCGGACTGCCCCTCGGCGTTCCGTTCGCTCAGGACGCTTTTCTTTTTTGCCAGAACGTTCAAAACCGGCACGGGGGCGTTGTTGGCGGCGGCGTGCAGAAACGCCGTCATGCCGTCGTTGTCCTTGGCGGTCACGTCGGCGCCCGCTTTGATCAAAACGGCGCAAACTTTCGGCCTTTTGTTGAAGGCGGCGGCGATCATCAGCGGCGTTTTGCCCGTTTCGTCGCGGATGTTCGGATTGACCAGCCCCGTTTTCAAATAATAGCGCACATGACGCGCCGCCCCGTTGACCAAAGCCTTTTGGAACGGGGGGACTTTCCGGTAAAACAGCACCCAAACAAGGACGAGCAGCAACAACACCCCTGAAACGGCGGTCACAACGATTTCGGGATCAAGCGATCGAAGCGTGTTTAAAATCCGGTCGGTCAAATCGGTCAATAGAAACGCACTCCTTCTTCAAATTCGTTGAATGTGCGGGTCACGTCCCGCAGCGATCCCAGCGACAGCAGTTTGTTGACGAACCGTTCCGCGTCCTGCAGGTTCAGGGAACGGATGCGTTCCTTGACCATGGGAATGTTGATCGCGGGCATGGACAATTCGCGCACGCCCAACCCGATTAAAACGGCGGCGTAGCGGTGGTTGGACGCCATTTCGCCGCAAACGCTGACGGGAATGTGCGCGTCGGCCGCGCTGACGACCGTTTTTTTCAACAATTTCAAAACGGCCGGATGCAGCGGCGTGAACAACGCGGCGACGGACGCGTCCGACCGGTCGGCCGCCAAAGTGTATTGCACCAGATCGTTCGTGCCGATTGATAAAAAGTCGCAGTTCCGCGCCAGAACGTCTGATTCCAAAGCGGCCGCCGGCGTTTCGATCATAACGCCCAGCCGCGGCAAAACGTCGGGCAGGGGGACGGAACGGGCGCGCAAATCGTCCAGACATTCCGCGAAAATCCGTTTGGCTTCCAAAACCTCTTCAACGCAAGTCACCATCGGCAGCATGATCCGGATGTCACCGTGGCAGGCGGCGCGGATCGTGGCGCAAAACTGCATTTTCAACAAAAACGGCGTTTTCAGCGTGAAACGGATGCCGCGCAGTCCCAACGCCGGATTTTCGGTGCACGGGATGTGCAGGGCGTCGGGCGTTTTGTCGGCGCCGACGTCAAACGTGCGGAAAGTGACGGGTTTGCCGTCCATGCGGGAAACGATCCGGTGCAAAATCTCAAACTGTTCGTCTTCGGACGGGATGTCGCGGCGGTTCAGGAACATATATTCGCTACGCATCAATCCGATGCCGTCAGCCCCCGTTTGCAACAGAAAGTCCACCTCGTGCGGCAGGTCGATGTTGCCTTTGAGCGAAACGGCGGCCTGATCCGACGTGACGGACGGCTGGCTACGCAGTCGTTTCAACGACCGTTTCCACCGCAGGAAGTCCGATCTGTATTTGCGGTACAGCGTGATGTTTTCCTGCGTCGGCAGCAAAATCACTTTACCGTATGTGCCGTCAATGATGATGATGTCGCCCGTGTGCGCCACGCGCATCAAATCGGGAATGCCGACGATGGCGGGAATGCCCAAAGACCGCGCCAACAGCGCCGCATGGCTTTGCACCGAACCGCCGGCGGTGATGAACGCGCCGATTTTTTTTAAATTCAACAAAGCCGTGTCCGTCACGCTCAGATCATTGGCGACAATGACGGCGTTTTCCGGCAGGCGAAGTTTCTTTTCTTTCGACAATGACTGCAGGTTGTGCAGAATGCGGGCGCCAACGCTGCGGATGTCTTCGATTCTGGCGGAAATGTAAACGTCGTTCATCGCGTTGAACACGTCGGCAATGGCGTCGATTTCGCTTTGAACGGCGGCTTCGGCGTTGATCTGGCAGTTTTTGATGCGGTGGCACACACCGCGGATCAGGCGCGATCCTTTCAACATATGGCGGTACGCGTCGAACAGCGATCCGATCGGGTCGTCCTTCAACACGTCTTTCGCCTTGTCCATCAAGGTGTCCAGCTGTTTCTGCGTGGTCTGGACGGCATTTAAAAAGCGTTGCTGTTCATTGTGAACGTCGTCTTCGGCGATGCGGTATTGCGGAACGGATTTCAGCAGGGAATCGTAAATGAACACCCGACCGATGACAATCCCCGGCGAAACGCCCGTGCCATCGCGGACGGTTTCCGCACCGTCGGCCGCCGCGTTTGAAAGCCGTTTAAAATCGGCGGGAAGTTTTTTAATTTTCGTTGAATTTGTCATTGACCAGTTTTTCCAATGCCGTCAAAGCCTCCCGCGCCTGTTTTCCCGAACACGCGACTTTGATTTCCGAAAAACAGGCCGCCCCCAGCATCATCAACCCCATAATGGAATGGCCGGAAACGGTTTGCCTGTCCTTTTCCACACTGACATCGGCGTCGAAAGAATCGGCTGTACGCACGAACGCCGCGGCCGCGCGGGCGTGCAGGCCTTTTTCGTTGACGATTTTCAACACTTTCGACACTTTGTCAGGCATGGCGTTCGCTTTTCAGGCGCGGTTCAACAGGGCGGACGCGACGTTGATGTATTTTTTACCCGCGTCCTGCGCGCTGACGACGGCCTCTTTCAACGGCAGGGTCGAACGCACCTGAGCCAGCTTGATCAACATGGGCAGGTTCATGCCGGCCAACACTTCGACCTTGTCCTGCGTCATCATGGAAATCGCCAGATTGGACGGCGTTCCGCCGAACATATCGGTCAGGACGATCACGCCGTCGCCCGTGTTGACTTTGGCGATTTTTTCCTGAATTTCCGAACGGCGCTGTTCCATATCGTCATTGGGGAAAATGCCGACGGATTCGACGTTTTCCTGCGCGCCGACGACGTGTTCCATCACGGCTTTCATTTCCTGCGCCAGATTTCTGTGTGAAACTAAAATCAATCCGATCATTTCAATTTTCCTGTCTGTGTTTATCCAATTCCCGATGGGCTAAAGTTACCATACACGTTTTTTGCGCCAAAAGCCATTTATAAAGTTGTTCCGCGATGTAAACGGAACGGTGTTTGCCGCCCGTGCATCCGACGGCGACGGTCAGGCGCGCCTTTCCCTCCTGTTCAAAACGGGGCAGCAGGGGCGCGATGAAACCGGTCAGGCGGCCGAAAAAGGACGAAAAGTCCGGATCCTGTTCGATATAGGCGCCGACGCGCGGGTCTTTGCCCGTCAGGGGGCGCAGGTCGGGGTCGTAATGCGGGTTGCGCAGGAAACGCACGTCGAAAACCAGATCGGCTTCGCGCGGCAACCCTTCGCGATAGGAAAAGGACATGACCGAAACGACCATTTTTTTCGCGCTCAGCGTGGTGAATTCCGCTTCGACGGCCGACCGCAGTTGCGCCGTTTTCAAATCCGTCGTGTCGATGACGATATCCGATTTTTCGCGCAAGGGCGCCATCAACTTGCGTTCCGCGGCGATTCCGTCGCTCAGCTGTTTGTCCTTGGCCAGCGGGTGGGTGCGGCGGGTTTCCGTGAACCGGCGCAGCAGCTTTTCGTCGTCGCAATCCAGAAAAACGATTTTTTCGGCGGTGTCGGGGTCTGTTTTCAATTCCGCGCAAATGGCGCACAGCTTGTCGCAATCGAAATCGCGGGTTCGCGCGTCAACCCCCAAAGCGATCGACGAATCGGCGTCCGCGCCCGCGATGACTTCGCGCAAAACGGACAGGGGCAGGTTGTCGATGACCTCGAAACCGCAATCTTCCAATATCTTTAAAACGCTGGATTTTCCGGCGCCGGACAAACCGCTGACAATGACAATCCGTTTCATGACACCACTTTCCTTTGCTGACAAACGATCGACACGACCGTTTTCACCTTTAATACAGCGGAAGCGGTGAAACCGTCCAGAAAAAACACCGGAACGGGGACGTTTTCAATCGTTTCCGTTTTCAAATCGGGCATCCGGTCGATTCCCGCGTCCGGCCGCAAAACGATTTTGGCGCAAACGCGCGTTTCGGAAACGCAAGGGGTTTCGACGACGCCGATGCCGCGGATTTCCAGCAATCCCCTGATGCGTTCGGGGCATCGGGCGACCAGCGCGCCGTTTTCGTTTTCGACGATCGTTTGGTCGTCGGCCACCAGCCGCGCCCCCGCGTCCAACAGCCGCAGGCATAAATCCGATTTTCCGCATCCCGATCCGCCGCACAGCAAAACGCCCGCGCCGGAAAAGTCCGCGCACGACGCGTGGATCAGCATGGCTCTTCCCCCTTGAACGGCGGCAGCAGGACGACAAAGCAGGCGCCGGCGATCCGGCCGTCGGCGTCTTTGCGGTTTTCGGCGTAGATGCGCCCGTTCAGTCCGGAAATGATCTTTTCAGAAATCGACAGCCCCAGTCCCGAATGGTGGCCGAATTGTTCCGCCGTCGGCCGTTCGCAGTAAAACCGCTGAAACAGCTTTTTTTCGTCGCCGGGGGGGATTCCGGGGCCTTCGTCGTTGAAACGCAGTTCCAGCATACCGCCGTTCATGCGCGCGGCGACGGTGATCGACGAATTGTCCGGCGAAAAGGAAACGGCGTTGTTGATCAGGTTGTAAAACACTTGCGCCAAACGGGTTTCCATGCCCAAAACGGCGATGTCGGCGGGAATGTCCGCGTCCCAATCCAGCCGGAATTTGATGCCGCGCTTTGTCGCCGCGTCGCCCAGATTGTAAACCTCGATCAGCGAAGACAGCAGTTTGTGAATGTCGATGACCTCGAACACTTCGCGGGACAGCTCCGCGTCCAGACGCGACAGGTTGGAAATGTCCGTGATCAGCCGATCGAGGCGCAGCACGTCTTCGTGTATGATGTTGACCAGACGCTTTTTTTTGTCTTCGTTGGAAATCATGCCGATCGTTTCGACGGCGCTGCGCATGGACGACAGCGGGTTTTTGATTTCGTGGGACACGTCGGCGGCGAAACGTTCCGTCGCGTCCAGCCGTTCCCACAGCGTGTCCGTCATTTTGATCAGCGCGCCGGACAAATCGCCGATTTCGTCGTGACGCTTCGTTTCGTCGGGAATCCTTTGCCGCCGGCCGCCGCTGACGCGGATGTTGACCGCGGCCGTTGACAGCCGGTTCAACGGCATGACGATCGTTCTGACCATGAAATACGACAGCAGGATCGTCACCGCGAACGCCAAAGCGAACAGCCGGAACACCGCCAGCCGGAAAGCCGTCAGGTTGCGCAGCACGTTTTCGATGCCGCCCGTCACCATGATCGCGCCGACGATCTGGTCGTCGAAAACGACGGGGACGGCGACGCTGAGAATCCGGCCGTATCCCTCCAAATACCGGATTTCGGAAGCGAACACCCCGTCGCCCAGCGCCGTTCCGACCTCTTGATAATCGAACGCGGTCTGGTTTTTCGGTTCGTCATAGCGCGGCAGGGAACGGAAATTGTCGGAAAACAGCCGTTTGAAAAAGGAAGTGTTGTGTCCGTCGGGGCGCGCCGCCGGCAATCCGCCGCCAAACCGGCTGTCGGCCGTTAAAACGCCGTTGTGGTCGAACAGGCGCACGCGGACTTTGTCCAGTGACGGCAGGCGCAGCAAAATGCGCCGCGCGGCGTCCGGAAGCAGGCGGAAAAATTCGCGCGGGGTGCGGGTCGGAGAATTTCCGGACGATCCGAAATCGGAAAAATAGGAGCGGGAGGATTCCTTTTGATTGAAATACCCTTGATCCGTATTCCGTTCCTGTTCGACGGGTAACAGGGACGAGATGAATTCCGAATTGACCGCGCCTTCGCTGACGGCGACGGCCATCAGCTCGGCCTGCACTTTCAAAACCTTGATTTCCGCTTCGATCAATCCTTTGCGGTAATGATCCATATACAGCAGTCCGGCAACCAGCAGCGCGGGTGCCAGCAGGTTCAGCAACAGCAAACGCCACGACAGCGGCGAACGGATGACGGATGCGGTTTTCAACTCCGCCCATTTGCGCCGCAGATACGTCGGAATATTGATTGAACGCGCCACGGGGATCAGACCTCGCGGTACCGGTAGCCGACGCCGTACAGCGTTTCGATGCCGGAAAAATCCTTGTCCGCGTCTTTGAATTTTTTACGCAGGCGTTTGATGTGGCTGTCAACCGTGCGGTCGTCGATATAGACGTTTGAACCGTAGGCGGCGTCAATCAGCTGGTCGCGCGTTTTGACGATGCCCGTGTTTTCCACCAGCGAATACAGCATCAAAAATTCCGTGATCGTCAAATCGACGGGTCGGCCTTTCCACAGGCACAAATGGCGCGTTTTGTTCATTTCCAGATCGCCGCGTTTGATGACGGCGTCGGATTCCGCGTTCGCATCCTCTCTGTTCAGGGCGGGGTCGGTGCGCCGGATCAGCGTTTTGATGCGCGCGATCAGCAAATTCGGCGAAAACGGTTTTTTGATATAGTCGTCCGCCCCCATGCGCAGCCCGCACAATTCGTCGATCTCGTCTTCCTTGCTGGTCAGGAAAATGACGGGGACGTTCGATTTTTTGCGCAGCTCCTGCAGCATTTCCATGCCGTCCATACGGGGCATTTTGATGTCCAGAACGACCAGAGAAACCTGTTCTTTCAGCACGCCTTCCAATCCGGAAACGCCGTCGGTGTAGGTGAACACCTCGAACCCTTCCTCTTCCAAAATCATGGAAACGGAAGTCAGAATGTTTTGATCGTCGTCGATCAAGGCGATTTTATTTCCCACGGCGAAAGCTCCTGCGTCAAATCGAAACCGGATTTATTTTAGCAGGGCGCGCCGCCGAAATAAAGTCCGTTTTACGCCTGTCCCGCCGCGGTTTTCAGCTGGCCGCACGCCGCCATGATCTCCTGTCCGCGGGATTGGCGCACGGGGGCGGCGTAGTTGTGTTCCTCCAACAGCGCGGAAAAACGGCGGATTCTGTTGCCGGACGAGCATTTGAACGGGCATCCCCGCCATTCGTTGAACGGGATCAGGTTGAATTTGACGGCCAGCCCTTTGACCAGACGCATCAATTCGCGGGCGTCGGCGTCGGAATCGTTGACGCCGTCCAGCATGACGTATTCCATCGTGATGTATTGGCGCGTGCCGCCGATTTCCTGAAACTTGCGGCAGGCGGCGATCAGTTCCTCCAGCGGATATTTGCGGTTGATCGGCATGATTTTGTCGCGGATCTCGTTGGTCGGCGCGTGCAGGCTGACCGCCAGCTTGACACCCAGATCCTCGGCCACGCGGGGGATCATCGGGGCGACGCCGCTGGTGGACAGGGTGATGCGGCGTTTGGAAATGGCGATGCCTTCGCCGTCCATGATGATTTGCAGCCCCTTTTTCACGTTTTCATAGTTCAATAGCGGTTCGCCCATGCCCATGACGACGATGTTGGACAGATAGCGCGTTTCGTGCGACGGGCTGGGCCATTCGTCGTAACTGTCGCGGGCGGCCATGAACTGCGCGACGAATTCCCCCGCCGTCAGGTTGCGGGTGAACCGCTGCGACCCCGTATGACAGAAAACGCATCCGTTCGGACATCCGACCTGCGTGGACAGACAGACGGCGCCGCGATCCTCTTCGGGGATGTAAACGGTTTCGACGCTTTGCCCGTCGTTGAATTTGAACAGCCACTTGCGGGTGCGGTCGGCCGCGTTTTGTTCGCGCACGACTTCGGGGCGGTTCAGGGTGTAGCCGCTGTCGATCAGTTTTTGGCGCAAGGGTTTGCCCAGACTGGTCATTTCCTCGAAATCCCGCTTGCCCTGAAAATAAATCCAGTGCCACAGCTGTTTGGCGCGGAAAGGCTTTTCGCCCATCTTTTCCAGTTCCGATTGCAGTTCCGCGCGGGAAAGTCCGATCAAATTCATAACGAAAATCCTTTATATTCAGTTCAGTGGGGACGGGGCATTTTGCGTATCAACGCGCGGGGATCGACGGCGGCGCGGGCTTTGTCCGCATAATCCGCCCCGTCGGAATAACCGACCAGCATGAAAAACGGGACGGTGCAGAACATCGCGGCGACCGCCCAAGCGAAATCGCCGATGAGGCAAATCCCCATCGCCGGCCAGTCGGGCGAACCGTCGCGGCGGTCGATCCGGTTGAACAACAGCCGGTAAAACATCAGGAAGGAGGCCATAAACAGATATAAATCAAGCGTCAGCATCCGGCGGAACGCGCTTTCTTCGGCTTCGGCGCCGAAAAACACCCAGACGCCGCACAAAACGCCGATGATCGTGCACCGGTGCAACAATATGCCCGATTTCAGCAAAATAAAAAAAGAATCAAATAGCTTTTTGAGCATTTTGTGGTAAACCTCTGATCCTGAGATTCGTCTGTCGGAGTTTTTACACTGATGAAAAAAGCAAAGCAACAAGAAACAAACGACGCCCGCTCTTCCGCCCCCGCGGCGGACAACGGCGCGCCGGCGTTGAAACGCAAACAGGTTCCGTTCGTTTACATCGCCATGGAAGAACCCGCCGACGAATACAAACGGGCTTTGGCGTCCGGCCGCAACCTGTACCGGTTGGTCAAAATCAAATAATCAGTCCGGCGTTTTGACGGGGTAAACGGGTTTTTCGTAAACGCCGATCAACCGGTCGGCCGGATTGGGGCTGGGGCGGTCGTAACACGTCGCCGACGCCAGCGATCCGTAGCAGTATGTTTTTTGAACGCTCCACACCGGCCGGTTCGCGCGTTCGATTTCCAGTTCCGTCATGCAGTATTTGCCTTCGCCGGACAGTTTGCGGCTCAGCGAACAGTCCTTGCCCGTCGCCAAAGACGAAACGTGGTCGCTTAAAAACTTGTCCGTCGCCAGCCACGAAACGGCTTCGCCCGCCGCGACGACGGTCAGGGGCATCGCGCCGAACGGCATTTTCGACGTGTGCGTCGTCAGCCAGCATCCCGATAAAAACAATGTCGAAATCAGCACTAAAAGATGTTTCATGTTCCCCGTTCCGTATTTTTTTTATCGTATCACAGGCGGTTGTCCGAAAAAAGAATTTAAAACAGCTTGTTCTTTGCGCCGTTTAACGGTAAACCTATCATAGAAAAGGTTTTCATTTGTTTAAGGAGTGCATCCCGTGACCGGTCAAAATGATGAAAAAACGCCCTTGGAGGCCGAAATCCTGCGCGAAGTCGCCGAGGAGATGAAAGAGGAACAGTTCAAACAGCTGTGGAAAAAAATAGGCCCGTACGTCACCGGTTTGATCGTGGCGGTTTTATTGGCCACGGGCGGGGTCGAACTGTACCGGCATACGCAGAACCGCCGCGCTTTGGCGGAATCGGAACAGCTGAAAACCGCGCTGGCGATGATGGAAACGGGCGACGCGGAGGCCGGCGCGGAAATGCTGCGCCAAATCGGCGAAACATCGACCCGCGGCTATCGCTGGCTGGCGGCGTTCCATTACGCCGATTACCTGATCGGGCAGGGCAAGGACAAATACGGCGAAGCGATCAAGGTGCTGGACGGTGTGATCGGTGACGAAAAGGCGCCCGAACCGTTCCGGAACATGGCTTTGTTCGACAAAACCGTCCTGCGCATCGAAAACGGGGATACGGATTTCGCCGCGATGGAAAAGGATGTCGAGGCTTTGGCCGCGAAAAGCGACGCGTGGGCGCCGCTGGCGTTGGAAATGGCGGCGGAGCTGAACCTGCGTCAGGGCGACACGGAAAAGGCGCAATCCCGCTGGCAGCAGATTTTGACAATGCCCGGCGTGTCCGAATCCAAACGCCTGCAGGTGTCGGAATACATTTCTTTCCTTAACGAATCCATGCCCGCGGGCGCGGATAAGAAAGCGGACAAATAAAAATGAAACGGGCGGGTGTCTTTTGGGTCGGACTGTTGGCCGCCGTCGTCGGCGGATGCGCCGCGGACGAACCGTCGCCGGCGGAACGCAAGATTTCCGTCCTGACATACGGGCGGGAATTGATGCCGGACAGGGATTTGAAGCAAAACTATCTGCTGCCCGAACCCGAATCCGTCCGCGAATGGCCGCAGGCGGGCGGCGTTTCCCACCATGTGATGCAAAATCCGGCGCTGGCGCCCAAAATCATGCAGGCGTGGAAAGTGTCGATCGGGCGCGGATCGGGCAGAAAAAGCGTTTTGCTGGCCGAACCCGTCGGGGAACGGGGCGTGATCTACACCATTGATTCCGCCGGAACGGTTCAAGCCGTTTCCGCGGCGTCCGGAAAAACGGTGTGGCGCGAAAACGCGACGGAAAGAAAAGCCGCGCGGCGGATCGGATCGGTCGGTTCCGGATTGGCTTTGGCCGACGGACGGCTGTTCGCCGCGTTGGGGACGGGCGAGGTCGTCGCCATGGATTCCGGCAACGGCGCGGAATTGTGGCGCGTCGATTTGAAATCGCCCGTGCGTTCCGCGCCGACGGTATATGGCGGGCGGCTGTTCGTCGTGACGGCGGACAACCGGCTGACGGCGTTGGCGCAGGACGACGGCCGGACGCTGTGGCAGCATTACGCGTTTTTGGAAAACATTTCCCTGCTGGGCAAGGCCGCGCCCGCCATTGACGAAGGCGTCGGCGTCGCGGCGTTCGCGTCCGGCGATGTCATCGCTTTCCGCCCCGAAAACGGCAGCATTTTATGGACGGAGTCTTTGGGAACCGCGCGTTTGGCGGACGCCGGCGCGGAAATCAACGACATCCGCGCCCGTCCCGTCATTGACGGCGACCGCGTGTTTGTCGTTTCCAGCGGCGGATTGCTGTCCGCGCTGGACCTGAAAACCGGCAGCGTGATCTGGGAACGCGAAATCGGCGGAATCAACCAGCCGTGGCTGGCCGGCGAGGTGCTGTACGCCGTTTCTTCATATCAGGAACTGGTCGCGCTGGAATCGGCGACGGGCAAGATTTTGTGGGTGAACCGGCTGACCCGTTGGCGCGATCCGGAAAAGAAAAAGGACAAGCTGATGTGGACGGGGCCCGTGATGGCCGGAAACCGGCTGATCCTGACGAATTCCGACGGCAAAGCGATCGCGGTCGCGCCGCAGACGGGCACGATCATCGGATGGGACGATATCGACGAAACGGGGACTTTGCCCCCGATCGTTTTGAATGACACTTTGTTTTTCGTGACGGAAAACGGCAACTTGATGGCGTACAGATAAATGACGGCGATTATTTCCTTGGTCGGCAGAACGAATGTCGGCAAATCAACTTTGTTCAACCGTTTGACCGGACGCAAAAAGGCGTTGGTGCACGACCGGCCGGGGGTGACCCGCGACCGGCGCGAGGGACAGGCGGTGCTGTTCGGCTGTCCGTTCACCGTCGTTGACACGGCGGGGCTGGAATCCGGCGGCGAACTGGCCGATTCCATGTGGCGGCAGACGCAAAAGGCTTTGCAAACGTCCGAAGCGGTCGTTTTCATTGTCGATGTGCGCGCGGGCGTGACTCCGCTGGACAAGAAAACGGCGCAGACTTTGCGCAAAATCGGAAAACCCGTGATTTTGGCCGCAAACAAGGCCGAAGGGCGCGATTTTTCCGTGCAGGATCTGTATTCGCTGGGGTTCGGCGAACCGCTGCTGATTTCCGCCGAACACGGGCTGGGGATGAGCGACCTGTTTGAAGCGCTGTCGCCGTTCATCAAATCGGAACAGCCGGAGGAAGACGACGAAACGCCTAAGGAAAAGCGCGCGCGCCGCAAGAAACAAGACGAACCGGAAGTTGATTTGAACGATGAAACGGTCAAAGAGGAAAACATCCAAGACCGCGTGATTGATCTGGCGATCGTCGGGCGTCCGAACGTCGGCAAATCGACTTTGGTCAACCGTCTGATCGGCGAAGATCGGATGCTGACGGGGCCCATGGCGGGGCTGACGCGCGATTCCATTTCGATCGACTGGACGTACAAAGGGCGCGCGCTGCGTCTGACCGACACGGCGGGGCTGCGCCGCCGCGCGAAAGTCGAGGACGATTTGGAAAAGCTGTCCGCCGCCGACACGAAACGCGCCGCGTTTTTGGCGCAGGTCGTCGTTTTGGTGCTGGACGCCGACGGCATTTTGGACAAGCAGGATCTGACGATCGCCCGTCAGGTTTTGGAAGAGGGACGCGCGCTGATCGTCGCGGTGAACAAATGGGACGCCGTGCGCGATAAAAAACAGGCCATGGCCGTTTTGAACGACCGCATCGCGACATCCCTGACGCAGGTCAAGGGGTTGAAAACCGTCGCCATTTCCGCCAGAACGGGCGAGGGGCTCGACCGGTTGATGCAGGCTGTTTTCGATATTTACGCCGTGTGGAACAGCCGCATTTCAACCGGACGGCTGAACCGTTGGCTGGCGAAAATGACCGAAGTGACGCCGCCGCCTTTGTCCGCGACGAAACGGCCGATTCCGCTGAAATACATCACGCAGGCCAAAACGCGGCCGCCGACGTTTGCGCTGTTTTCCAGCAATCCGGAAAAACTGCCTGAATCCTACCTGCGCTATCTGGTCAAAGGATTGGGGCAGGATCTGGGGATCGAGGGCGTGCCGATCCGCATCATTATGCGCAAGGCCAAAAACCCGTACGAAAACAAACCCCGTCCCAAGGATCAGGAGGGGTACCGGCATCATAAACGTCGGGATCGCAGATAAAAGGCAATCGCCGCTTCCGTCACAGGGGCGGCGATCGTTTTTTTAAGGGGAAGGTTCGGGCGGCGGCCGTTTTCAGCCGCGCGTTTTCCGGATGTCATTCCCGACGGCCGAACAGGCGTTCGATGTCTTTCAGCTTCAATTCGATATAGGTCGGGCGGCCGTGGATGCATTGGCCGGAATAGGGAACGGATTCCATTTGGCGCAGCAGGGCATTCATTTCCGAAACGTCCAAAATCCGGCCGGCGCGCACCGATCCGTGACAGGCCATGGTCGCGGCGATTTTCTTCACCCGTTCCTTTAACGCCAGAGAATCGCCGAATTCCATAATCGTGTCGGCGATGTCGTTCATCAACGCTTTCGCGTCCGTTTCCCCTAAAACGGCCGGCGTCGCCCTGATCACCAGCGCGCCGTCCCCGAACGGTTCAAACAGGAATCCGGCCTTTTCCAATTCGGCTTTTTGCTTTAAAACGGCGTCGCGTTTTTCGGGCGGCAGTTCGGCGATTTCGGGCAACAGCAGGTATTGCGCGGCGGCGTCGCCCGATTCCATATTCTTTTTGATCTTTTCATAGGTCAGGCGTTCGTGCGCGGCGTGCTGGTCAACGATGACGATGCCGTCTTCGGTTTGCGAAACGATATAGGTTTTGTGCAGCTGCGCGCGCGCCAGCCCCAGCGGCGGAAAAGCGTCCGCGTCAACGGCGGGGGATGATTCGACGGTGTCGTCGGGCAATTCCGCGGCGGCGGGCGCGGAAAAGGCGGAAAAAGCTTCGTTCGCTTTGAACAGCGCGCGTGTTTCGTTGAAACTGTAGCTTTTTTGCGCCGCCGGACGATAGGCGGGAGCTTGGCGGAAACCGGCAACGGGAACGGCGGGGCGCATGGGAATGAACGACGGTTCGGGGACGGACGCGTCCAACGCCTGCGCCGCCAAAGTCGTCGAAGTGCGGAAGCCCGACGACATCAGCGTTTGGCGCACGGCCGAAACGATCATGCCGCGGATACCCTGCGCGTCGCGGAAACGGACTTCGGCCTTTGTCGGGTGGACGTTGACATCAACGTCTTCGGGCGGGATCTGCAAAAACAGAACCAGCGCGGGGAACCTGTCCGCCGCCAGCAGTTCGTGGTACGCCGCCTTGATCGCGCCCAGCAAAACCTTGTCGCGCACGGGACGGCTGTTGACAAAGAAATATTGCGCCGCCGCCGTCGCTTTGTTCAGCGTTGGCAGCCCGACGAACCCTTTTAGCACGACGCCGTCGCGTCCGGCGTTGACGGGCAGGGCGTTATCGACGAAATCCTCGCCGACGATTTGCGCGACGCGCTTGATTTCATCGGATTCGGAAACAGGCTTCAGATCCAGCCGTTTTTTCTTTTCGTCCGACAGGGTGAACGCGACCGACGGATTGGCCAAAGCCAGCTTTTCAATGATTTCCTGAATGTATCCGGTTTCCGTTTGCGTCGATTTCAGGAATTTCAGCCGCGCGGGAACGGCGAAAAACAAATCGCGCACGTCCACGCGCGTTCCCTGCGGCGCGGCGGCGGGTTCGGGGGCGTGCTTTTCCCCGCCCTCGATAAACAGCGACCACGCCGAATCGGCGTTTTCCGTCCGCGACGTGATCGTGACGCGGGCGACGGACGCGATGGACGGCAGCGCTTCGCCGCGGAAACCGAAATACCGGATGTCGAACAGATCGTCCGTCGGCAGTTTAGATGTCGCGAACCGTTCGACCGCCAGCGTCATTTCGTCGGGCGTCATGCCGCGGCCGTTGTCGATGACGGTGATCGCGGCTTTTCCCCCGTCGTTCAAGATGACGTCGATTTTCGTCGCTCCGGCGTCCAAAGCGTTTTCGACCAGCTCCTTTACCGCCGACGCGGGACGTTCCAGCACTTCGCCCGCGGCGATGCGGTTGACCAGTGTCGGCGGCAACAGGCGCAAAGTCATGTCGGGCGGCCTATTTGCGCAGGGCGCGGGCGGCGTTGATCAAGCCGTTCGTGGACGAATCGTGCGCCGTGACGGTCGTGTCGCCCTTGATTTCCGGCAGGATCTTTTTCGCCAGCTGTTTGCCCAGCTCGACGCCCCACTGGTCGTAGCTGTTGACGTTCCAGATGACGCCCTGAACGAAAATCTTGTGTTCGTACATGGCGATCAGGCGTCCCAGCGTTCTGGGGTCGATCTTTTCGACCAGAATCGTGTTCGACGGACGGTTGCCCGAAAAGATTTTGTGGTTCAGCAGAGCCTGAATCTTTTCCTCGCTCGCCCCCTGCGCTTCAAATTCGGCGCGGACTTCGGCGGCGGTTTTGCCTTTCATCAACGCTTCGGCCTGCGCGAAAACGTTCGACAGCAAAATCGGGTGATGGTCGCCCGTTTCGTTCAGCGAAATCGCCGGAACGATGAAATCGCACGGGATCAGGTGCGTTCCCTGATGGATCAGCTGGTAAAACGAATGTTGGCCGTTCGTGCCGGGTTCGCCGAACAGGATCGGGCCCGTCGTGTAGGAAACGGGGCGGCCGGCTTTTGTCACGCCTTTGCCGTTCGATTCCATGTCCGCCTGCTGCAAATAGGCGGGCAGACGGTGCAGGTACTGGTCGTAGGGCAGGACGGCGTAGGCTTCCGCGCCGAAGAAATTGTGGTACCACACGCCCAAAACGGCCAAAATGACGGGAATGTTCTTTTCCAGCGGCGCGGTGCGAAAATGTTCGTCCATTTCAAATCCGCCCGTCAGCAGTTCGACAAAGTTGTCGAAACCGACGGAAATCGCGATGGACAGGCCGATCGCGGACCACAGCGAATAACGGCCGCCGACCCAATCCCAGAATTCAAACATATTGGCGGGGTCGATGCCGAATTTCGTGACTTCTTCGGTATTGGTGGACAGCGCGACGAAATGTTTCGCGACGGCGTCTTCGCCCAACGCCTTGACCAGCCATTCGCGGGCGGTTTTCGCGTTCGTCAGGGTTTCCTGCGTCGTGAACGTTTTGGACGCGACGATGAACAGCGTCGTTTCCGGATTCAGGCGTTTCAGCGTTTCGACGATGTGCGTGCCGTCAACGTTTGAAACGAAATGCGTGTTCAGCCCCTCTTTCTGGTAATGCTTCAACGCTTCGACAACCATGACGGGGCCCAGATCGGAACCGCCGATGCCGATGTTGACAACGTCGGTCATCGCTTTGCCGGTCGCGCCTTTCCATTCGCCGGAACGAACGGCGCCGGAAAACGATTCCATTTTTTTCAAAACGGCCTTGATTTGCGGCATGACATCCTTGCCGTCCACGAAAACGGGGCGGTCGGAACGGTTGCGCAAAGCCGTGTGCAAAACGGCGCGGTTTTCGGTGATGTTGATCTTTTCACCCGAAAACATGGCGTCGCGCGCCTTTTCCAAACCGGATTCCCGCGCCAGATCGAACAGCAGTTTCATCGTGTCCGCGGTGACGCGGTTTTTGGAATAATCCACCAGCATATTGTTCATGGAAACGGAAAACTTTTCAAACCGGTCGGGATCGGCGGCGAACATTTCGCGCATATTCATCCCGCGCACGTCGGCGTAGTTGTTTTCCAAATCTTTCCAAGCTTTCAAATCGGTCAAAGTCATTGTGTTTACACTCCTGAAAAAATGATTTGCTAAAGATTAGCAGGTTTTCCGACAACAACAAAGAACAAACTGCCGGCATCGAACATTCGCGCGGCGACATCCTGCGCCTGCTGCAATGTGACGGCGTCGATCAAATCGTTGTGGCGGTTCAAATAGTCGATTCCCAAACCGTAATACTGCATCCCTGTCAGGTAGGACGCCGCTCCGCCGCTGGAGGTGAAAGCCAGCGGAAACGCGCCGGTCAGATAGGTTTTCGCGTCCCGCAGCTCTTGTTCGTCGGGGCCGTTTTGCGCCATTTTGTCCCATTGTTCGCGGATGATTTCGATCGCGCCGGCCATTTTCGCGTTGTCCGACCCGATCGCCCCCGTCAGCATCGGCGCCGCTTCGGCGATCGACAGCGACGTTCCGACGCTGTAGGCCAATCCGCGTTTTTCGCGCACTTCGTCAAACAGGCGCGAAGCGAATCCGCCGCCGCCGAAGCTGTAGTTCACCAACAGCGCGGCGTAGAAATCCGGATCGTTCCGCGCGATTCCCCGATGACCGAACAAGGCCGCGCTTTGCGGCACGTCCATGGTCAGAACGTCGGTTTTGTCCGACAGTTCGGGAACGAACGGCGGCGTTTCGCGCACGCGGGATTTGGCGGGCAGGGCGGCAAAAGCCTTGTCCAGCAGCGGTTTCAACTCTTCGGCCGATATGTTGCCGGCGACGCCGACGATCATGTTGTCGCGGGCGATCCTGTCGCGCACCCATCCGCGCAGGTTGGCGCGCGTGATCGACCGGACGGACCGTTCGGTCGGCGTCATGCGGCCGTAGGGGTGGTCTTTGTAAACCAGCTTCGCCCACCGTTCGGCGGCGACGGCGTTCGGATCGCCCTTGCGCGCTTTGATGCCGGCGTACATTTGTTCTTTCATCCGGCGGACGGCCTTACGGTCGAAACGCGGCCGCGTCAGGGAAAGGCGCAGCAGGTCGAATCCGTCCTCTTTGTTTTTGCGCAGCGTTTCCATGTCCGCGCGGAAAAAGTCCGCGGTCGTTTCAAACGACAGGCCGATCGCCTTTTCGGACAGGATTTCGGTGAACCGTTCGGCCGGATAACGTCCCGCGCCTTCGTCCAGCAGGGCGGCGGCCAGTGACGACAGCCCCGTCAGCCGCGCGGGGTCGGCGGCCTTGCCCCCTTTGAACAACACGGAAACGGCGATGACGGGGGTGGATTTTTCCTCGATCAGCCAGGCTTCGATTCCGCCGTCGGACACGACGCGCCGCACGTCCGGCGCGCGAAAGGCGGTCGGGGAAACGGCGGGCAGGGCGGGCGGCTTCGCCTGTTTTCCGGCGGTGGCTTTTTTCACGACGATCTGACCGGACGCCGCGTTCGCGGACGAAACGGCCAGACAGCAGCAACAGCACAACAGGGCGATCAGTTTTTTCATGGCGCCTCCCGCGGCATCAGGTAGGTGGTGACGGACGCGGAGGCCAGCATATCCCCGTAAGCTTCGCGCACATCCGCCAGCGTGACTTTTTCAATGTTCGCCGTCCAATTTTTCAAATCCTCGACGCTCAGCCCCAAAACATAAAAGAGGCCGACCAGATTGGCCGCCGTTTCGGGGTTGTCGTTTAAATATTCCAAATCGGCGACCAGCCTTTTTTTCGCTTTGTCCAAATCCTTTTGCGTCACGGACGCGGGGTCGGCGAAACGGTCGAGTTCGCGTTCCAAGCCGGACAGGGATTCGCCGTCGCGCGCCGTCAGGAAAAAGGAAAACGTCCCCTTGTCCAGCGCGAAGCCGTCGTATCCGGTCGAAGCCGACTGCGCCGTTTTTTGACCGGCGACGAAATGTTTGTACATCTTGCCCAGATGATACGTCCCCAGTATTTCGTTCAAAACGGCGTAAGCGTGCGTGTGTTCCCGCCCTTCGGACAGATAGGACGGGACGATGTAGGAACGGCGCAGGGAATACAACTTCGCCTGCGGGTGGCGCATTTCCAGTTTCGATTTCAGCGGGGCGGGGGCGGGGAACAGCCGTTTGACCGCGGGCGTCCGGCTGGGGGCGATCGCGCCGTAGTATTTTTCCGCCAGCGGTTTCAATTCGGCGGCGGAAATGTCGCCGGCGACGACCAGCACGGCGTTTTCGGGCGTGTAGTGTTCCCGATAAAACCGCTGCGCGTCGTCCAATGTCAGGGTCGGCAGCTCTTTTTTCGTGCCGATGACGGGGCGGCCGTAAGGGTGTTCGCCCCACAGCGCGGCGCGGCGGCGTTCGTCCAGAATTCCGGCCGGATTGTTTTCCGTGCGCATCAGCCGTTCCTCTTTGACGACCTCCAGTTCCGGTTCAAAATCCTGCTGGGAAAAGCGCAGGTTTTTCATGCGGTCGGATTCCAGAAACATCACCAGTTCCAGCCGGTCGCGCGCGATGTTCTGGTAATACGCCGTATAGTCGTGGGACGTGAACGCGTTTTCCGTGCCGCCGTTTCGGGCGACGATCTTTGAAAACTCCCCGTCGGGGACGGCGGGCGTGCCTTTGAACATCATATGTTCCAAAACGTGCGCGATGCCCGATTTGCCGGCGGGATCGTCGATTGATCCGGTCTTGTACCACACCATGTGGGTGACGACGGGCGCGCGGCGGTTTTCGATGACGGCGACCTGCATTCCGTTGTCCAGCGTGAACGTTTCCGCGTCGAAAACGGATGCCGCGGCGTCAAAAACGATCAGGCACAGGGCGGTCAAAAGGGCGGCGAAGCGCATCATTCCTCCGTTTCCGGCGCGGGTTCGGGGACGGTTTCAGGTGTTTTTTCCGGCGCGGGGGCGGCGGTCTGTTCCGGCGTTTTTCCGGCCGGTTCGGGCGCGCGCAGCAGGTAATCCGGCGGCAAAGCCAGACGGTTGTGCGTGACGAACCCCTCCGGATCGGGACCCCGCTTTTCATCCAGCGAATAATAGTTGCCGCATCCGGTCAGCAACAGCAGTGAAATCAGGCATAAGGCTTTCATATCATTATCCTTTATCGTTCAAACGGCAAGGCGGCGATGTCCGCCGCGACGGCGACCTGCGCGTACCGGTCGGCGATGTTGGCCAGCGCGGTTTCCTGCATCACGGCGGCGGAAACGACGCGCGCCCCGTCCCATGACATCACGTCGCACGAAGCGGTCGCGTCTGCGGCGACAATTCCCCTGTACCCCAGCAATCGGGCGTCGTGCGCGGTGGCGGCGATCGCGGCCGGCGTCGGAATTCCGGCGATGACCAGCGTGTCCGCGCCCGCCGTTTCCAGCGCGGTGTGCAGCCCCGATCCGCCGAACGCGCTGTCGGCGTATTTGGTTAAAACGGCATCCTTTCCGTTCGGCAGCAAAGGCGGGTGAAAGGCCGTTCCGTCGCCGTCGGGGGCAAAAACGGGACTGGCGGGGCTTTTGGCCTGATGCCGGATGAAAAAAACGGGGATTTTGTTTTTATCCGCCCATTCTTTCAGCCGGACGGCGGAGCGGATTGCGGCGTCCGCGTTCGCGGCGGGCAGCGTTCCGGTGAAATGCTCCGTTTGAAATCCGATCAGCAACAGCGCCGTTTTTTTGCGGTTCAGGCGCGTGACATCCGGCGTTCCGGACAGGCGGCGAAAAACGGCCGGCGCGGTCAAAGTCATTTTTTGTCTTCTCCTTTTTTCACGGGATCGGACAGCTTTTCGATCGGAGCGAAAAACAAATTCCAGATCAAAATGACGCCCGCGCCGACGCAAATGGCGGAATCGGCCGCGTTAAACGCCGGCCAGTGGCGCGCGCCGATGTGGAAATCCAGAAAATCGACGACGGCGCGGAAACGCACGCGGTCGATGACGTTGCCCAGCGCGCCGCCCAAAATCATGCCGAAACAAAGAATGGTCGGCACGTTTTTTTCCGTGTACATCCAATGCGTGATGACGGCGCAGATCAGCAGCGCGACCGTCACCAGCACCCACGGCATGGCGGGGTGGTCGGAATGGAACATGGAAAAGCTGACGCCTTTGTTCCACGCCAGCACAAAATTGAAAAAGGGCGCGATTTCGACGGGCGCGGCGTTTCGGGCGAAGTACGACAGCACGAACGCCTTGCTGATCTGGTCGATCAGCAGCACGGTCAGGGCGCAGAGCAAACCTTTTTTCATTTCAAAATCCTTTTCACCGTTTCGGCGTCCGTTTGAATTTGCGCTTTCAATTCATCCAATGAATTAAACCGCACCTCGGGACGCAGGAAAGTTTTCAGCCGCACGCGCAGCCGTTTGCCGTACAGGTCGCCGTCGTAATCCAGAATGTGGGCTTCCAGCAAAACGCCTTGGCCGTTGACGGTCGGGCGCGTTCCGATGTTGGCGACGGCCTTTTTTTCGACGCCGTCGATATCCACCGTCGCGGCGTACACCCCGATTCGCGGCAAAATCGAATCGTTGGGTTTGATGTTGATCGTCGGAAAACCGATCGTCCGGCCGATTTCGGAACCGTGGACGACGTATCCTTCGATTTCAAAGGGGTGTTCCATCAAACCGGCCGCGCGTTCGACCGCGCCGTCGCGCAAAAACGACCGGATGCGCGAAGAAGAGATGATTTCACCGTTTTGGTCGCGCAGTTTCGCAACGGCCGTCACGGGCAGTTCGGGATGGTTTTTGCGCAGAAAGTCAACGTCGCCCTGCCGGTTTTTGCCGAAACTGTAATCTTCGCCGACGACGACGCGGGCGGCGCGCAGTCCGTTGATCAGAACGTCGCGGACGAATTCGTCGGCCGTCATGTCCGCGAACGCGCGGTTGAACGCGAACACGAAAAATCCGTCGATCGGCAAACGGCAGATCAGCCGGACTTTGGAACGGATGGGGGTGATGCGGAACGTGCGGTCGCTGGGGCGGAAAAATCCCCCCGGATGCGGTTCAAACGTCATCAGGACGACGGGGCGGTTTTCGGCGCGTGCGATTTTCACGGCGGTTTCGACGACGGCCTTGTGTCCCGTGTGGAAACCGTCGAAATTGCCGATCGCCACGACGGCGTGTTGAAAAGCGGTCGGCACATTGCGCCATGAATGAAAGAATCTCATTTGAAAATAACGTCCCGAAATCGTATAATCCGCTTATTCTATTACATTGTGACGAAAGGTGAAAGATGTCATTCGTTCTGCCAACCGTATTAGGGCACCGCGGCGCCCGATCCGTTAAAACCGAAAACACAATAGAAGCTTTTGCCTACGCTTGTCAATCGGGCGTTAGGTGGGTGGAATTGGACGCCATGCTGTCAAAGGACGGCGAGGCCGTCGTTTTCCACGACGAAACGATCGACCGGATGTGCGAAAACAGGGAAACGGGGCGGCTGGACGAACGCACGGCGGAACAGCTGAGGTCCGTCACGCTGAAAAACGGCGCGAAGATTCCGACGCTGGCGCAGGTGTTGGACGTGTTGAACCGCTACAACGGATGCGTGAACATCGAAATCAAACCGTCGCGGCCGGAATTGGCGCGCGAAACGGCGCGCAAGGTCTGGCAGGTCGTTCGCGACCGCCGGTTCGACGACCCCGCCCGCCTGTTCTTTTCCAGCTTCACTTGGGACGCGCTGAAGGAAACGAAAGCGATCGCCCCGCACATCCGCCGCGGCGTTCTGGTCGAGGACGTTTCCGGCGATTGGCGGCCGGCCGCGAAAGAGGTTGAAGCCTATTCGATCAACTATGACGCGGATCTGCTGACCCCCGAACTGATTCGGGAAATCAAGGACGGCGGCTATCACCTGCTGGCCTACACGGTCAATGACGCGGAACAGGCGAAAAAGCTGCGCGCCCAAGGGGTGGAGGCGTTTTTCTGCGACGATCCCTTGTTTATGACCAAAGCGTTGGGGTGACGGAAAATGTCCATCGGTGCTTTTATCAAAAAGAAAACGGCGAAAATCGTCACTTTTCCCGTTCTGAACAAGGAAAAGCGGCGGTCGCTGCGCAAAAAGCTGGAATTGAAATGGGGATGCGCGGACACGGGCGTTTTAAACGTGTATTTCGACAGCGTCATGCGCAAATACAACGGCTTGGTCGAAAACGCGCCGGAAATCGAAACGCTGGTTTCGGGCGACAGCCACGCGCAGTTCGGATGCGCGCCGTTCGTCATGGGGGAAAACGCTTACAACTGCGCGTTCAACGCGAACAGTTTGTACGAAAGCTTTGAAGTGGTTAAACGGGCGGCGGAAATGTGCCCGCGGCTGAAAACCGTTGTGTTGTTCGTTTCGTTTTACAACGGCGGGTACAGTTTGGTGCGCACGACCGAAGCGTGGCGGTGCCGGATATTGGAAAAATATCTGAAAATGCCGTTCGATTTTTCCGTCAATAAAACAATCGACGTCCGATTGTACGACGCGGCTATTGAAAAATTGCGGCTTTCGGGCGACAACCTGTGCTGTCAGGGATTCGATTTCGCCGGTCAGCATATCAACCGGTCAACGAAAAAGACGCGCGACCGCGTCCTGCATCATTTCAAAATCTATCAAAAATACGACAACCAGTGGGGCGTGCTACGGGACTTCTGCGATTTTTGCAAAGAAAAAGGCCTGCGCCCGCTATTGGTTTATCCGCCCGTGCGCAGCGATTACGCCGCCGTTTTAAACGAAGTCGGGCAGGGATTTGATCCGACCGCCGTTGTCAAACAAATCGCGGCGGAAAAGGGCGTCGCTTTGCTGGACGCGCGGGACGGATTCGACGACGACGATTTCGCCGACGCGGATCATTTGAATTTCAACGGGGCGGTCAAGCTGACCCGCCGGATCACGGGCGCGTCCTTAATGCTTAATAAGTGCGTTTGAAAAATTCGACCGTTTCCCGCAGTCCGTCCTCCAACGCCGTTTGCGGAGTGAATCCTAAAACGGCGGCGGCTTTGGCGTTGTTCAAAACGCTGTGTTTGATGTCGCCGGCGCGGGCGGGCGCGCGGTTCGGCGAAAGGGTGTAGTCCGTGTATTTTCCGATCAGCGAAAACAGTTTGTTGATGCTGGTGCGGGCGTTGGTGGACACGTTCAGCGTTTCGTTCTTTCCGTCCGACAAAACGGCGCGGCAATTCATTTCCGCCACGTCCCCGACATACACGAAATCGCGGGTCTGTTCGCCGTCGCCGTGAATTTCCAGCGGCAGGTTCTTGATCATCTTTTCAATGAAAATGGACACGACGCCCGCTTCGCCGTGCGGGTCTTGGCGCGGGCCGTAAACGTTCGCGTAACGGAAAATGACGTGGTCGATGCCGGACAGTTTGACGTATTCCTCCATCGTGTGTTTGGACACGGCGTAGGGCGACAGAAAGCTGACGGGGTGTTTTTCATCGACGGGCAGGTATTGCGGCGCGGCGTACAGGGCGGCGCTGGACGACACGACGATTTTTTTGACGCCGTGCTTTTTGCACAATTCGATCACGCGCACGGACGCCATCACGTTGTCCTGCGCGTCGCGGACGGGGTCGGCGACGGACACGGCGACGGACGCCTGCGCCGCCAGATGGATCACGGCGTCGAAACCGTGTTTTTCAAACACTTCGGCGGTTTGCGGATCGTTCAGGTCGCGCCGGTAATAAACGGCGGCATCGTTTTTATAGGGCGGATCCCTGCGGTCGATGACGACGACATCGCATCCCCCGGCGATCAGTTTGTCCACCGTGTGCGATCCGATGAAACCCGCGCCGCCCGTAACCAATATCCGCATTTTCCCGTCCTTTTGTTTTAAATTGACCTTTGGAACAAGTTACTCTAAAACATAAAAAATAACAGCTGTTTTTTCGCGTTCGCGGGGATGTTTTTATGAAAGTCATGATCGTCAAGGACAGGAACGTCCTGAACACAAAGTTTCTGGCGCAGTTCGTCAATTCCCTGCACCGCATCGGGTTTGACGTGACCGTGGTGTGCGACACCTATAAAAAACAGGGCAGCGGCGTCACGCTGGATGAAGGCGTGAAGTTCGTTAATTTGAACGCCAAAACGAAAAACCCGTTCTTGAATGTTTACCGTTTTCTGCGCGGCAAGCTGTTCCGGCCGGTCAAGCGGTTCAAAAAAGTCATCGCGGACGAAAAGCCCGATGTCATCATCTGCTATTTCATGGTCGATCTGGTGAACGTGCTGTACAAACAGGATCACGACATCCCCGTGATCATGATGATGCACGGCTATCCGCCGGTGATGCTGGGGCATTTGATGAAGAAAAAGCCCTATATGCGCAAAATTTACCGCGACGTGATGGACAGGGCGGCGGCTTTTCACGTTTTGATGAAATCCTACGAACCGACGATCGCGCAATTCTGCACCCCGAAACGCGTGGTGACGATCCCGAACGAAGTCGTGCAGATCCCCGAATCCGGCCGTGCCGACCTGTCGGTTGAAAAAAAGCGGATCATTTACGTCGCCCGCGTGGAAAAAGAGGGTAAACGCCACCATTTGCTGGTCGAGGCGTTCGGCCGCCTGTTCAAGGATTTTCCCGATTGGCGGCTGGAATTCTGGGGGATGCGGAAATATCCCGCCTATGAACGCGAACTGATGGAATTGGCGGCGAAATACGGGGCGGAAAACAACGTGTTCATCAAAGGCTACCATCCCCGCATCCAAGAGGTTTACCGCGACGCCGACATTCACGCTTTCCCGTCCGCGCACGAAGGGTTTTCGCTGGCTTTGGCGGACGGCATGGCCTGCGGGCTGCCGTCGCTGGGGTTTGCCGACGCGCCGTCGGTCAACGAATTGATCGTGGACGGGCATAACGGTTTTCTGGCGTCGGATTTGGACGACTTTACGCAAAAGCTCCGCACGCTGATGAGCGACGGGGATTTGCGGATGAAATTCGGGAAAAACGCCGTCGCGGACATGGTTGACTACGCCCCCGAAAAGGTCATAGAAATGTGGCGCAAGCTGATCGTCGAAACGGTGGAGGGACGCCGATGATACCCAAAAAAATCCATTACTGCTGGTTCGGCCCCGCCAAAAAGGGCGAAGTCGAAACGAAATGCATTGAAAGCTGGAAAAAAATCCTGCCCGATTACGAAATCCGCGAATGGAACGACGCCGATCTGGCGCAATTCGACAACCGGTATTTGAAACAGGCCGTCGCGGCGAAAAAATGGGCGTTCGTGTCCGACTATGTGCGTTTGCACGCTTTGGCGGCCGAGGGCGGCGTGTATTTCGACACGGACGAGGAAATCAGAAAGCCTTTGGACGATTTCATGAATTTCGATTTCTTCATCGGGTCGCAAAAATGCGGGTCGTGCCGCAGCATTTCGCCCGCGCTGATCGGAACGGTGCCGAACCACCCGATCGTCAGGGATTTGCTGGCGGAATACGACGACATCGACTTTGTCAACCCCGACGGGTCGTTCAACCTGACGACCAATCCGATGTACTTTGCCAAAGTGTTTAAGGAAAAATACGGGATCGACGACGTGTTCGTGACAAAGGATCGCGTGAAAATCATGGAAAACGCGTACATCTATCCGTATTATTGTTTCTGCACCGACAACGCGGACGCCTATGCCGTGCATCATTACACGGGCAGCTGGAAACCGGATTGGAACGTCCGTGAAAAACTGTCGGTTCCCGTCGGTTTCGGACGCCGGCTGGTGATCCGGAAATATAAGAAGAATCGGGACGGCGCCGAAATGCCGTTCAATGACGGCGACAAGGTTTTGTTTTCCGTCAAAACATCCAAAAGATCGCGGCTTTACCTGTTATTGGCGAAAAAGAAATGAAAAAATACGTTTTCGACGTTTTGCGCGTTCTGTTCAGCTCTTTGATCATCCTGCTGTTTTTGATGCTGCCGGAAATCGTTTTCAGCTTTATCAATCCGAAATTGGCGGTGTGCGGCAATTTCGACAAGCTGGGGGCGGTGTTTTTGCTGGCGATCGCGCTGTCGCTGGTCGGGAATAAAACGTTTATCAAATGGTTTTTGATCGTTTTCGGCGTTTTCCAGCTGGTGCAGTTCAATTCCATGGCGTATTTCGGCGTCTATCTGACGCCGTACGCGATCGACTTCATCTTTTTGGAAACGGGCGACATCATCACGGAAATCAAAGACGTGTGGTACAAATACCTGTACGTCGTCGCTTTGGTCGGCGTGCCGTACTGGCTGTTGTGGCTGGCCGTGTCGCGCGACATTTTGAACCGCGTGACGTTCAAATACGGGTGGGTTTTGCCGATGCTGTACGTCGCGGCGTTTTTTTACCGCGCTTCGACGCCCGACGGCATTTTCCAGATGCTGTTCAAACAGACGTGTTTCGCGTCGTACAACACGATCAATTCGTTTTCGGCCTATCTGGGCAACGTTCTGCCGAAAAAAATCATCGGCCATTCGCAAGAAAAGGTTTATCCCGATTACAAACTGACGAACATTGAAAAGGACAAAAACGAACCCGTCAACGTCGTTTTCGTCGTCGGTGAATCGGTGAACGCCAACCACTTGTCCCTGTTCGGGTACGACCGCCCGACGACGCCGCAGCTGGAAGCTTACGCCGCGCGGGATCCGCAGTTCATTTATAAAAAGGCGTGGGCGGCGGGCGTCAACACGTTGATCGCGCTGCCGATGCTTTACAACATTCAGGTCAACCCGAAAAACTATCGCAAGCTGATCAAACGCGACAGCTATCTGATGAAAATGGCGCGGGAAAACGGGTTCAAAGTCACCTATATCGAATCGCAAAACGCGTCTTTGTTCAAAAAAACGTCCGTTTCCGATTATGACGACGCTTTCGTGTATTCGTCCGCCGACGGCGAGGAATTGAAAGGCGAAAGCGGATTTTTGGACAAGGTGTTCGCGCGGATCGACCTGAACGCCGGACGGAATTTCGTCGTCGTGCATAAACGCAACGTTCATTCGCCCTATAACGACAACTATATGTACGAACCCGAAAAATACGAGTTTTTCAAGGATCCGCAAACGGAAGGCCGCGTCAACGAATACGACAACGCCATGCGTTACGAAGATATGTTGTTGATGAAAATCCTGAATTTCGCCCGTTCGTCAAAGCATAAAACGTACCTGTTCTATCTGTCCGACCATGGCGAGGCTTTGGGTGAAAACGGCATTTGGGGACACGGCCACCTGTCGCCGGAGGATTTGGAAATCCCGTTTATCTTCACGATGTTCAACGGGACGGACGATGAATTTGCGGCGCGTTTGCGTGAAAAGCAATGGCCGTGCGCCCACGACGTTTCGATGTGGGTGGCGGAAAAACTGGGCTGGAAAGTCGAAGCGACGGGCGAGGATCTGAACGTCTGTCAGGTCAACGGCCGCGACACGATGGGACGCGCCGGCGTTTTGAAAATCATCAAAAACGCGAACGGAACGGCGGTTTTCAAGCTGGAAAAGTGAAAAAGCCGTTGTCGGACGAGGCGAGGGGAAGAACGGGAGCGAAGCCGATGCGTGAGAACAATCCTCCCCTTGTCAGCGTGGTCATGCCCGTGTTCAACCACCCGCCGTACCGCTTGCGCCGCGCCGTGCAAAGCATTTTGGATCAAACGTATTCCCGTTTTGAATTGATCGTGGCCGACGGCAATCCGACCGACGCCAATTTAAAAGTGATCAGGGAATTCGACGATCCCAGAATCGTCTATTGCAGGGCGAAAGGGTACATCGACTGCCTGAATCTGGGAATTCAAAAGGCGGCGGGGGCTTATATCGCGCGCATGGATTCCGATGACATCTCTTTGCCGCAAAGGTTGGAGGAGCAGGTTCGCTTTTTGGAGCAAAATCCGTGCGTCGGCCTGTGTTCGTGTCAGGCGGAAAGGTTCGGGGATGTCGAACCGTACGTCACGGAAAATCCTGAAAACGTCGATTTCATCACCTGCGTGAAAATCGGCGCCATCCTGCACCCCGCCATGATGTTCCGCCGAGAATTGAACATCAAATACGAACACGTCAAGCCGGTCGAGGATTGCCTGTTGTTCCGCCGGCTGCTGCTGGACGGATGTGTTATTAAAAATCTGGACAAGGTTTTGTTTAAAAGTCGGGAAAACAAAACGTCGATTATGGAACGCCACCCGAAATTGATGGCGCGCTATGCGGCGAAAATCAATTTGGACGCGTTCGCCAGACTGCCCCGATTGAGGGGGATATTGAGCTTTTCGGATGAAATATTTGAAAAGAAACGGTTTTCCGCCGCTGATTTCGCAAGCTTTTTCGCCTTTGTTCGGGAAATGAAAAGATCGGACGCGGCGGACGGCCTTGATCCGCTGATGATGTTCCGCCCTTATCTGGAATATATGGTTTCCCACAGTGAAAACAAACCCGCCGCGTATTTCAAAATGCTGGCCTCCCGCGAATTCCGCGAAACCTGCAGACCCGCGCGCGCAATCCTGCGGCGGATTTTTTCCGTTCGCAACAAAAGATCGCCCGACGGTCGGAAAACAAAGGTCGTGACGATTTTATCCGTCGATATCGCCGTCAAAAAACTTTGAACGCCGAATTGTAAAAAAAGCTTTGCTTATTGGCGCGGGATTGCTTAAAGTCCAATCCAAAGGGTGCGATCGCGCCCGTTGTTTTCGTGTTTTTCAATCAAAGAGTATGACCATGCGTTTATCCCGTTATTTTATGCCGACCCTGAAAGAAAATCCGGTCGAAGCCCAAATCGTGTCCCATCGCCTGATGCTGCGCGCCGGCATGATCCGCCAAAGCAGCGCGGGGATTTACACTTGGCTGCCTTTGGGATTGCGCGTTTTGAAAAAAATCGAACAGATCGTGCGCGAGGAACAGGATCGCGCGGGGGCGCAGGAATTGCTGATGCCGACTTTGCAGCCGTCCGATTTGTGGAAAGACAGCGGCCGTTACGACGCCTACGGCCCCGAAATGCTGCGCGTGACCGACCGTCACGAACGCGTGCTGGTCTATGGCCCGACCGCCGAAGAGGTCATTAACGATCTGGCGCGCAACGAATTGAAAAGCTACAAGGAACTGCCCAAGATCCTGTACAACATCCAATGGAAATTCCGCGACGAGGTGCGCCCCCGTTTCGGCGTGATGCGCGGCCGCGAATTTTTGATGAAGGACGCCTATTCGTTCGACCTGAGCTACGAGGGCGCGAAACATTCCTATAACAAGATGTTCGTCGCCTATCTGCGCACGTTCGCGCGCTGCGGCGTCCACGCGATCCCGATGAAAGCGTCCACGGGGCCCATCGGCGGGGATTTGAGCCACGAATTCATCGTTCTGGCGGAAACGGGCGAAGAACAGGTCTATTGCGACAAAGCGTATCTGGATATGGAAATCCCGTCCGAAAACATCGACTATGATTCTGATTTGGAACCGCTGTACCAAAAATGGACGTCGCTGTACGCCGCGACCGAGGAAAAATACGACGAAGCCGAAGCGAAGGCCGTCGGCGACAATTTGCTGAGCGCGCGCGGCATCGAAGTCGGGCAGGTGTTCTATTACGGCAAGAAATACTCCAACCCGATGAACGTCGCCGTCGCGGGCGAAGACGGCAAGCCCGTTTCGATCGAAGGCGGATGTTACGGCATCGGCGTTTCCCGTTTGATGGGCGCGATTATCGAAGCGTCGCACGACGACAGCGGCATCATCTGGCCGGAATCCGTCGCCCCGTTCAAAGTCGGATTGGTCAACCTGACGGCGGGCAAGGCCGAAACGGACAAGGCGTGCGACGAATTGTACGCGACGCTGCAAAAGGCCGGCGTCGAGGTTCTGTACGATGACCGCGACGAACGCGCGGGCGTGAAATTTTCGACGATGGATTTGATCGGTCTGCCGTATCAGCTGATCGTCGGATCGCGCGGTCTGGCCAACGGCGTCGTCGAAATCAAAAACCGCAAAACCAGCGAACGCGTCGAAATGACGCCCGAAGCCGCCGTCGCGTTTTTGACGAAATGACGGTGGGGCGATGATCTTTTCCGCTTTTGAACGAATGGTGGCTTTCCGCTATCTGCGGGCGCGGCGCAAAGAGGGATTCGTATCCGTGATCGCGGCGTTTTCCTTTTTGGGAATCGTGCTGGGGGTGGCGACGCTGATCATCGTCATGGCGGTCATGAACGGTTTCAGGCAGGAGCTTTTGTCCCGCGTGCTGGGGCTGAACGGGCATCTGGGCGTTTACGCCGCGAACGGAACCGTTTTGAACAATTACGAATCTTTGGCGGAAGAAGCCGCGGCGATCAAAGGGGTCAAACTGGTGATGCCTTTGATCGAAGGGCAGGTTATGGTCAGCTCCGTCCGCGGGGCGCAGGGCGCGATCGTGCGCGGCATCCGGCCGGCCGATTTGGAAAAGAAAAACTTTCTGGCGGACAGCATTGTCGGCGGGTCGATCGAAAGTTTCGGCAATGCCGACACGGTGCTGATCGGCGATCGTCTGGCGCGCAAGCTGGGCGTTTACGTCGGCGAGGAAATCACCCTGATTTCCCCCAAAGGCACGGTGACGGCGTTCGGCAGCGTGCCGCGGATGCGTTCCTACACGGTCGGCGGGACGTTTTCCGTCGGGATGTACGAATACGATTCGGGTTTCATTTTCATGCCGATGGCCGCCGCGCAGAAATTTTTCAATATGGACGAATCGGTCACAAATCTGGAGGTTTTCCTGAACCACCACGATTTGGTTTCGACCGTTCAGCCGCAGGTCGCGGCGCGTCTGGGCGCGGGCGTGCGCGTTTACGACTGGCAGCGGTCGAACGCCGCGTTTTTCAACGCGATTCAGGTTGAACGCAACGTGATGTTTTTGATTTTGACTCTGATCATTCTGGTCGCGTCGTTCAATATGATTTCCGGATTGATCATGCTGGTCAAGGACAAGGGGCGCGACATCGCCGTTTTGCGCACGATGGGCGCGACGCGCGGCATGATCATGCGCATATTCTTTATGAGCGGGGCGTCGATCGGGTTTTTCGGCACGTTGTTCGGCGTGCTGTTCGGGCTGCTGTTCTGCGACAACATCGAAACGATCCGCCGTTTTCTGGAAAGTCTGACGGGGACGGATCTGTTCGCGGCCGAAATCTATTTCCTGACGCAGCTGCCGGCGGAGGTCGATCCGGCCGAAGTGGTCGCCGTCGTGGTTATGGCTTTGCTGTTGTCGTTCGCGGCGACGATTTACCCGTCGTGGCGCGCGGCGCGGCTGGATCCCGTGGAGGCTTTGCGCTATGAATGACCTGTTTGTCAATCAATCCTCCGTTCCCGTTTTGGTGTTGAAAGGCGTGCGCCGCCACTATGTGCAGGGCAAGGCGATCATCGACGTTCTGCGCGGTATCGACCTGTCCGTCGGCCAAGGAGAGATGATCGCGCTGGTCGGGCCGTCGGGCGCGGGGAAATCGACCCTGCTGCACGTCACCGGCTTGCTGGAAGCCCCCGACGAGGGCGAAGTGTTCTTAAACGGAACGCCCAGTTCGGACATGGACGACAACACGCGCACGAAAATGCGGCGCGAATATCTGGGGTTCGTGTATCAAAACCACAATCTGCAGCCGGAGTTTTCGGCGTTGGAAAACGTGATGATCCCGCAGATGATCGCGGGCGTGAAAAAACGCGAAGCCGCCGAATACGCCGCTTTTTTGCTGGAAAAAATGGGGCTGAAAGACAGGATTAAACACCGTCCCGCCCAGCTGTCGGGCGGCGAGGCGCAGCGCGTCGCCATCGCGCGGGCTTTGGCCAACAAACCGCATATGCTGCTGGCGGACGAACCGACGGGCAATCTTGACCCGATGACATCGGAATCCGTGTTTTCCGTGCTGGTGGACGTAGTGCGGGAAACGGGGCTGTCCGCTTTGATCGCGACGCATAATCCGGAATTGGCCGACCGCATGGATCGCAAAATCACGCTGCGCGACGGCCGGCTGGAAGAGCTGGACACGCTGGGGATGAGCGGGCGCATCGCCTTTAAACAACGCTTTGTCGAAGTGTAGCCCATGGCGGAGGAAGCGACAGCGGCGGCGGCTTTGCCTTTGGCGGAATTCGTGCATCTGCGGGTGCACACGGCCTATTCGCTGCTGGAAGGCGCGGTCAAAGTCAAAAAGCTGACGGGGCTGTGCGAAAAATACCGGATGCCCGCGGTGGCGATGACGGACACGAACAACCTGTTCGGCGCGTTTGAAATGTCCACCGAATGCGCGGCGCACGGCATCCAGCCGATCATCGGCGTGCAAACCAGCATCGACATCGGGTTGGAGGAAAAGCGGTTCACGGTCAAGGATCCGGATATCGCCCTGTCCGACATCGTTTTGCTGGCGCAGAACGAAGACGGGTACAACAACCTGCGTCTGCAATCCGAACAGATGTATATGTTCACGCCGACGGACGAAAAGCCGCACGTTCCGTATGACAAGCTGAAACAATATTCGGCGGGGCTGATCTGTCTGACGGGCGGGGTGCGCGGGCCCGTCGGGAAACTGCTGCTGGCGGGAAAGACGGAAAAGGCCGAAGAGGCGCTGAAGCTGCTGATGCAGGCGTTCCCCGACCGGCTGTATATGGAGATCCAGCGTCACGGTACGGAAGAGGAAGCCAAAACGGAACAGGCTTTTCTGGATCTGGCGTACAAGCACAACGTGCCTTTGGTCGCGACGAACGAAGTCTATTTCATTGATTCCGATATGTTTGAAGCGCACGACGCCCTGCTGTGCATCAAGGAAAAAACGCACGTCATCGTCAACGACCGCCGCCGGCTGAATCCGGAATACTATTTCAAATCGCCCGAAGAGATGGTCAAGCTGTTTGACGATTTGCCCGAAGCCGTCGAAAACACGGTCAACATCGCCAAACGGTGCGGGTTCATGGTCGAATTCCAACCGCCCGCGCTGCCGATCTATCCCGATTGCGAACCGGTCGGCGACGACGTGGAAAAGGCGCGCGCGGAAATGTACGAAAAGATCCGCGGCTATCTGGCGGACGATCCGAAAACGGGCAAAACGGTGCAGGAACAGCTGGATTCCCGCACGCTGGGCGAACTGCAAGAGGCGATCACCGTTCAAAAACGCGCGCGCGAAGGGCTGGTCAAACGGTTGGAGGTGTACGTTTACACCCCCGGCATGACGGACGAGGAAAAAGAAAAGGTCGGCAAAAAATACTACGACCGTTTGGAATACGAACTGTCCGTCATCATTAAAATGAAGTTTTCGGGATACTTCCTGATCGTTTCCGACTTTATCGGGTGGTCGAAAGCGCACGGCATCCCCGTCGGCCCCGGCCGCGGTTCAGGCGCGGGTTCCGTCGTGGCATGGTCGCTGCGGATTACGGATCTGGATCCGCTGCATTTGAATTTGCTGTTTGAACGCTTTTTGAACCCCGAACGCGTGAACATGCCCGACTTCGACGTGGACTTTTGCCAGACCAGACGCGGCGAAACGATCGAATACGTCCGCGAAAAGTACGGTCACGACCGCGTGGCGCAGATCATCACGTTCGGCCAGATGCAGGCCAAGGTCGTCATCCGCGATGTCGGCCGCGTGCTGCAAATGGACTTTGTCGCCGACAAACTGGCGCGCATGGTGCCGCCAGATCCGAAAATGACGCTGGCGAAAGCGTATGAAACCGAACCGGAATTCGCGCGGTGGCGCAAAACGGACGCGCAGGTCGATCACCTGCTGTCGCTGGCCGAAAAGCTGGAAGGCCTGTACCGCAACGCTTCGACCCACGCGGCGGGCGTCGTCGTCGGGCAGAAACCGCTGAACCAGATCGTGCCCGTGTTCCGCGATTTCGGGGCGGGGTCGGAACTGCCCGTGACGCAGTACAACATGAAATTCGTCGAATCGACGGGACTGATCAAATTCGACTTTCTGGGATTGAAAACCCTGACCGTCATCCAAGAGGCGGTCAATATGGTCAATACCCGCATGAAAGCCGAGGGAAAGCCGACCGTCAACATTTCGGAAATAGATTTGGCGGACGCGGCGACGTTCGCTTTGCTGCAGCGCGCGGAAACGGACGGGGTGTTCCAGCTGGAAAGCGGCGGGATGCGCAAAGTGCTGCGCGATCTGGCGCCGACGACGTTCGAGGAAATCATCGCTGTCATCTCGCTGTACCGGCCGGGGCCCATGGACAACATCCCCAGCTACATCAACCGCAAACACGGCAGGGAAGCCCCCGACTATATGCATCCGATGCTGGAAGGCATCCTGAAAGAAACCTACGGGATCATGATCTATCAGGAACAGGTCATGCAGATCGCGCAGAAAATGGGCGGCTACACGATGGGCGGCGCGGACGGCCTGCGCAAGGTCATGGGGAAGAAGATCAAGGAAAAAATCCCCCTTGAACGCGAAAAGTTCGTCACGGGTTCCGTGAAAAACGGCATTGACAAGGCTTTGGCCGAATCCATTTTCGACCGCATGGCGAAATTCGCCGAATACGGGTTCAACAAATCCCACGCGGCGGCGTACGCGTTGGTGACGTACCAGACCGCGTATTTGAAAGCGCACTATCCTGTCGAATTCATGGCGGCGACCATGACGTACGATATGCAGAACACCGACAAGCTCGCTTTGTATAAAAAAGAGCTGGGGCGTTTGAAAATCAATCTGCTGCCGCCCGACATCAACAAGTCGTTCGTCCCGTTCGCGGTGGAAAACGGCGCGGTGCGCTATGCGCTGATGGCGGTCAAAGGGTCGGGCGAAGCCCCCGCGCAGGCCGTCGTCGCCGAACGGCGGAAAAACGGGGCGTTCAAATCGGTGACGGATTTCATCCGGCGGATGGATTCGTCCAATCTGGACAAGAAAAGTCTGGAAGTGTGGATCAAATCCGGCGCATTCGACAGTCTGGAAAAAAACAGGGGGCTGTTGCACGCCAATCTGGATCTGTTGATGAAGCACGCGCGCGTCGCCGGCGAGGAAAAGAACAGCGCGCAGATCAGCCTGTTCGGGCAGGCGGCGGCCGAGGAAAAAATCAAGTTGGAAAACGCTCCCGCATGGTCGCCGGACGAACGGCTGAAAATGGAATCGGCCGTGATCGGATTCTATCTGTCGGCGCATCCGTTGGACAGGTACGGAAAAAGTCTGGAGCGGTTGCGTACGATGACGTATCAGGAAATCGTCCGCGCGGTGGCGCAGGCGGGAACCGTGCGCGCCAAAATGGCGGTGACGGTCACGTCGATGCGCGAACGGATCAGCAAAAAAGGAACGAAATACGCCTTTGTCGCGGCGTCGGACACGTCGGGCAGCTTTGAATTCGCCGTGTTTTCCGAAAGCCTGAACCGCTACAGGGATTTGTTGAAATCGGAAAAGCCGCTGCTGATCGCCGTGAACGCCGAAAAGGAAGAGGGCGGCGACGACCCGCGCCTGATTTTGCAGCACGCCGACAATCTGGACGATGTCATATCGCAAACGGCGGGCGGGGTGATGATCGTGATTGATCAGGCCGCGGCCGTTGACGGGATCAAAGAGCAGGTCGCCGCGTTGAAACCGGGGCGCAGCCGGATACTGGTCGTCGCGCTGGCGGACAAGTGGGAAGTGGAGATCGCCTGCGATAAAACGTACGCGCTGACGGCCGATTTTCTGGCCGCCGTTCCGAAAATCAAAGGGGTCGCGGAAGTGAGGGAACTGTAATGAGAATGACGGCTTTTACGGTATTGGCTTTGAGCAGACGCGCGATCGCGTTCACTTTCGGTGTCAAGCGTTTGACGCGTTTGCTGGCGGTTCCCTGTCTGACCGTGTTTGTTTTGCTGCTGGCGGAATCGTTTTATCCGATGTTTTCGCTGGCGGAAAAGGCCGAATTGCAGATGGATGTTCATCCGTCCATGATCGTCGCCGTCGTTTTCGTTTTGGCGTATCTGGTGCTGTCGCTGATGCTGCGGGTGCAGAAAACCGTCTTTTTCGGCGAAGGGGAGGGGACGCGGAAATTCTTTGTCCCTTTGCCGGATATGGCGTTGGCGGATTATTATCTGCAGGCCGTGCGCGTCGGGTTCGGCGCGATGTGTCTGGCGGCGGTCGTGATCGGCGTTCTGACGGCGGTTTTGGCGATGCTGGAACCGTTGCCGGCCGCCGCGCCCGCGTACGCCGTGCTGGGCGTCGCGGCGCTGATGCCGTATTTTTCGATCCGTTTTTCGCTGTGCCTGCCGGCCGGCGTCGCCGGTGAAAAAATGAAACTGCGCGACAGCTGGCGGAAAACGGCGCGCGTCGGTTCGCTGATCGCGCTGCTGTACGCGCTGTTTTTACTGCTGCCGCTGGTCGGCGCGGCGGTGCTTTACCGGCTGGTTCTGTCGGTGACGGATTATTACGCCGTCACTTATTTCGCCGCCAATTTTTTCGCGCTCTGCTCGCTGTTGTTTTCAAGCGTCCTGCAAAGCGCGTTCGCCGCGTATCTGTATTCCGCCGTCCGATCGGACGAATGAACTCTTTTTTCATTTTATGTCTTGCAAAAAACGGGAAAACGGTTTAGAAACGACCGTGATTTCACACGCAGGTGTGGCGGCAACGGCGTTTGACGGCGTTTTCGCTCCGGTGTCGGGGAATGGTTCTCCGGCTCTTTTGCCTGCGGAGGTTTAACCGGAAAAGAGGAAAAATTATGGCTCTTCCCACATTCACAATGCGCCAGCTGATCGAAGCCGGCGTTCACTTCGGACACAACACGCGCCGCTGGAACCCGAAAATGAAACAGTACATTTTCGGCACGCGCGACAATGTTCACATCATTGATTTGCAGCAGACCGTTCCGATGCTGTACCGCGCCATGCAGGCCGTCCGCGACACGGCGGCGCAGGGCGGACGCATCCTGTTCGTCGGCACGAAAACGCAGGCGCAGCAGCCGGTGCGCGAAGCCGCGGAACGCTGCGGCCAGTACTATGTCAACCACCGCTGGCTGGGCGGCACGCTGACGAACTGGAAAACCGTTTCCCAGTCGATCCGCCGTTTGAAGGAAATCGACACGAAACAGGAAAAAGGCGAATTTGAAGGCTTGACCAAAAAGGAAAAGCTGAACATCGCCCGCGAACGCGAAAAACTGGATCGTTCCTTGGGCGGTATCAAAGACATGGGCAGCCGTCCCGATTTGATTTTCGTCATTGACACGGTCAAAGAAAGTCTGGCTTTGCACGAAGCCCGTCGCTTGGGCATCCCCGTGATCGCGATCTGCGACACGAACTCTGATCCCGACGGCATTGATTTTCCGGTTCCGGGCAACGACGACGCCATCCGCGCGATCAATATGTACTGCGAACTGATTTCCGGTTCCGTTTTGGACGGCATTCAGGCTGAAATGGCCGCCGCCGGCGTCGATTTGGGCGCGCAGGAAAACGCCGTTGAAGAAGTCGAATCCGACGAAGACAAAGCCGACGCTTAAGGTTTGCCGGCATTGACGATGGCGGTGGCTTTGTTCTGCCGCCATTGTCGTATGAATTTACGAATCTTTCAGAAAGGAAAATAATCAAATGGCTGAAATTACCGCCGCCGCCGTAAAGGAACTGCGCGAAAAATCCGGCGCAGGCATGATGGATTGCAAAAAGGCTTTGACCGAAGCCAACGGTGACATTGAAAAGGCCGTTGACTGGCTGCGCGAAAAAGGGTTGGCCACCGCCGCCAAGAAAGCCGGCCGTGTCGCTTCGCAGGGTTTGGTCGCCATGAAAACCGACGGCAAGCAGGGCGTCGTTGTCGAAGTCAACTCTGAAACCGACTTCGTTTCCAAAAACGAATTGTTCCAGCAGTTCGTCGCCAAAGCCGCCGAAATCGCTTTGAACGGCGACGGCGACATCGAAACGCTGAAAACGACGGCGTTCGCCGACGGCAAGGACGTTCAGGGCGCTTTGACCGATCTGATCGCCAAAATCGGTGAAAACATGAACTTGCGCCGCGTGGCCAAAGTTGCCGTCAACGACGGTGTGGTCGTCGGCTATATGCACGGCGCGATCGCCGACGGTTTGGGCAAAATCGGCACGCTGGTCGCTTTGGAATCGACGGGCGACAAAGCCGCTTTGGAAAAATTGGCCAAGAATTTGGCGATGCACGTCGCCGCGGCCGCTCCGGTCTGCTTGAACGTCGCCGACGTTCCCGCCGAAATGGAAGAACGCGAAAAGAACGTCGTCGAAGCCCAGATCAAGGAAGAACAGGCCAAAACCGGCAAAACGAAACCCGCCGAAATCATCGAAAAGATGGTCGTCGGCCGTATCCGCAAATTCCATGAGGAAGTCGTTTTGAACGAACAGTTCTTCATCATGGACGACAAAAAGAAAGTCAAAGACGTTGTCGCCGAAGCCGCCAAGGAAATCGGCGCTCCGGTCGAATTGAAAGCCTACGTCCGTTTCGCTTTGGGCGAAGGCATCGAAAAGAAGCAGGAAGACTTCGCGGCCGAGGTCGCGGCGGCTGCCGGCAAGTGATTTATTTGATGAAACGGCGGGGGAAATCAAAAGCTCCCGCCGTTTTTGTGTCAACAGCTGTGATGTGACGGAAATGAAATACAAAAAAATCCTTTTGAAACTGTCCGGCGAAGGACTGATGGGCGAAAAGAGTTTCGGTTTGGACGAATCCATGCTGAACAATCTGGCGCAGGAAATCAAATTGGTGCATGACGCGGGCGTTCAAATCGCGCTGGTGATCGGCGGCGGAAACATTTTCCGCGGGCTGAAAGGCGCGGCGGGCGGTATGGACCGCGTGCGCGCCGACCATATGGGAATGTTGGCGACGGTGATCAATTCGCTGGCGATGCAGGACGCTTTGCAGCGCGCCGGCGTGCCCGCCCGCGTCGTTTCGGGCGTCGTGATGCCGACGATTTGCGAACCCTATGTCCAGCCCCGCGTTAAAAAGAAATTGGAAGAAGGCAATGTCGTCATCTTCGCCGCGGGGACGGGCAATCCTTTCTTTACCACGGATACGGGCGCGGCGCTGCGCGCGGCGGAAATGGGATGCGAAGCCATTTTCAAAGCCACGCAGGTTGACGGCGTTTATTCCGCCGATCCGAAAAAAGATAAAAACGCTGTACGATATGAAAAAGTCAGCTATGATGAAGTATTGGTTAAAAATTTACAGGTGATGGACGCGTCGGCGATCGCTTTGGCCAGAGACAACGACATTTCGATTGTCGTGTTTTCGATGCACGGTCAAAAAGCCCTGTACCGCGCTTTGGCGGGCGAGGGCGCTTTCACGGTCATATCCAACGCCGAATGACAGGAGTATGAAAAATGGCAGATTACAACGAAATACGGCAAGACACGCGCACGCGTATGGATAAAACGGTCGAAGCTTTGAAAAAGGATTTTTCCGGTTTGCGCACGGGACGCGCGTCCACGGCTTTGCTGGACGGCATCATGGTGGAAGCGTACGGCGCGGTGACGCCGCTGGCGCAGGTCGGAACGGTCAGCGTTCCCGAATCGCGTATGCTGTCCGTTCAGGTGTGGGACCGTTCTTTGGTCAAAGCCGTTGAAAAAGCGATCCGTTCGTCCGAATTGGGGCTGAACCCGATGAACGACGGCCAGCTGATCCGCATCCCCATTCCGCCGCTGAACGAGGAACGCCGCATTGAATTGACCAAAATCGCCGCCAAATATACGGAACAGGCGCGCGTCGCCGTGCGCAACATCCGCCGCGACGCGATGGACGCCGTCAAGAAAATGCAAAAGGACGGCGACATTTCCGAAGACGATCAGAAAAAATACGAAACCGAAATTCAGAACATGACCGACGCGACGATCAAGGCCATGGATGAAATGCTGAAAATCAAAGATCAGGAAATCAAACAGGTCTGATGAACAAAACGCGCCAAATCCCCGCCCACGTCGCCGTCATTATGGACGGCAACGGTCGATGGGCGAACAAACGGCATTTGCCGCGGACGGCCGGCCACCGCGCCGGCGCGAAAGTCGTGGAAAGGCTGTTGGACACCTGTTTGACGACGGGGGTGCGCTATGTGACCCTGTTTTGCTTTTCGTCCGAAAACTGGAACCGGCCGGCGGACGAGATCAACGCCCTGTTTTCCATGCTGGACGACTATTTGCAAAAAGAGGTCGCCCCGTTCCGTCAAAAGGGCGTCAATTTTTCGTTCGCGGGACGGACGCAGGTTCTGCCGGAAAAAACGCAGGGGCTGATGGCCGGTTTGGTGCGCGACAATTTGCCGCCGGAACGGGAAAAACTGCGGCTGATTATGGCGCTGAGCTATGGCGGACGCGAGGAAATCGTCGATGCCGCCCGCCGTTTGGTGCAAAAGGTTCAAAACGGCGAAACGACGCCGGATCAAATCGACGAAACCGCTTTTCGCGGCGCGCTGTACCTGCCTGACGTGCCGGATCCCGATCTGGTCATCCGCACCAGCGGCGAAAAGAGAATCAGTAATTTTCTGTTGTGGCAGTCCGCGTATTCCGAATTCGTTTTCCTGGACACGCTGTGGCCGGATTGCACCGAACGCGATTTTCGGGCGGCGCTGGACGAATATGCCGCCCGCCACCGCCGTTTCGGCAAAGTGTAAAGGAGTTTTTGATGTTAAAACAACGTATCTTGTCAGCCGTTTTGCTGCTGCCCCTGCCGATTTTGGCGCTCTACTACGGTTCGCCGTGGTTCGAGCTGCTGATCGCCGCCGCGTTGACCGCGATGGGCTGGGAATGGGAAAAGCTGGTGCTGAAACGCTTTACCGCGCTGGGCATGGCCATTGCCGTGACGGGCGTATGCTGCGTGTTCGCTTTGGACATCAACGCGTGCGTCGCGTGGATTTTGCCCGCTTTGATGACGGCCGTCCTTTATTTCGCGGTTAAAAAGGAAAACACGGAACATCAAAAGCTGTTCGCGTTCGGCATGGCTTATTCGGTTTATCCGATGGTCGCGCTGACCTTTATGCTGCAGAATTTCGGATGGATCTGCACGCTGTGGCTGATCGGCACGGTGTGGGCGATGGACACGGGGGCTTACGCGTTCGGCAAAACGATCGGCGGCCCCAAAATGTGCCCGAAAATCAGCCCGAAAAAAACGTGGGCGGGGCTGTTCGGCGGTATGCTGACCTCGGCCGTGTGGGGATTGGCGTGCGCCAAGCTGGACGGGTTGCAGAACGTCGGCGTCGTCATGGGCGTTTCCGCCGTTTTGGGCGCGGTGTCCCAAGGGGGCGACCTGTTTGAATCGTGGATCAAACGCTATCTGGGCGTCAAGGATTCGGGCAACCTGATCCCCGGACACGGCGGCATTTTCGACCGCACGGACGCTTTGCTGGCGGTCGCGCCGATCGTCGTCGTCATTTTGGCTTTGTGGCCGGAACTGGATTTCTGGGGGTAAGGGAAAATGGCTGAAAAGTCCGTTACGATTTTAGGTTCGACGGGGTCGATCGGCAAAAGCACGGTTGACATCATCCGCCGCTATCCGGACAAATACCGCGTCGTCGCTTTGACGGGGAACAAAAACATCGCGCTGCTGGCCGAACAGGCGAAAATGCTGCGCGCCGAAGTCGCCGTCACCGCGGACGAAAACAATTACGCGGCGTTGAAAGAGCTGCTGGCTGGAACGGACACGCGTGTCGCGGCCGGCGCGGACGCCGTCGTTGACGCGGCGAAGCTGGACGCCGATTGGACGATGTCGTCGATTGTCGGGGCGGCGGGGCTGCTGCCGACGATGGAGGTTGTCAAACGCGGTAAAACGCTGGCTTTGGCGAACAAGGAAACGTTGGTTTGCGCGGGCGAAATCGTAATGAAAGCGGTCAAGGATTTCAAAACGACACTGGTGCCCGTCGATTCCGAACACAGCGCGATTTTCCAGACGCTGGAGGAAAAACACCGCGACGCTTTCGACCGCATCCTGCTGACGGCGTCGGGCGGGCCTTTCCGCGAAAAGGATTTGGCGTTTATGGAATCGGTCACGCCGGAACAGGCCGTCGCCCACCCGAATTGGAGCATGGGGGCGAAGATTTCCGTCGATTCCGCGACAATGATGAACAAAGGGCTGGAAATCATCGAAGCCTGCCACCTGTTCGCCGTGACGCCCGATCAAATCGAGGTTTTGGTTCACCCGCAGTCGATCGTTCACAGTGCCGTCGGGTACAAGGACGGTTCGGTTTTGGCGCACATGGGGATGCCCGATATGCGCACGCCGATCGCCTATGCTCTGGCTTATCCGGAACGTATGGAATCGCCGACGGCGAAGCTGGATCTGACGAAACTGTCGGGGCTGACGTTCTTCGCGCCCGATGAAACGCGCTTTCCCGCTTTGCGTCTGGCGAAGGAATGTCAGGCGAAAGGCCAGACGGCGACGGCCGTTATGAACGCGGCGAACGAAGTCGCGGTCGGCGCGTTCCTGAACCGCGAAATCGGATTTTTGGATATCGCGCGCGTGGTCGAAAAGGTTGTCGAAACGTCCGATTTGCCGCCCGTCGCGACGATTCGGGACGTTGTCGCCGTTGACGCCGCCGCCCGCGAAGCGGCCGCGCGCTGTTTGAAAGGATAAACGATGTCGGCTTTTTTGACGGTTTTGTATCCCGTTTCCTTTTTGATCGTTTTGTCGCTGGTGGTCATCGTCCACGAATTCGGGCATTTTTTCGCCGCGCGTCTGAGCGGCGTGAAAGTGGACGAGTTCTCCCTCGGGTTCGGAAAGATCCTGTGGTCGCGTCAGGATAAAAAGGGGACGACGTGGAAAGTCTGCCTGATCCCGCTGGGCGGCTATGTCAAAATGTTCGGCGACGCCGACGCGGCCAGTGCGACGGCCGACGAATCCGCCAGAGAATTTACGGAGGAGGAAAAGAAAATTTCCTTTCCGCACCAGTCCCTGCCGGTCAAGGCGTTCATTTCCGTTGCCGGACCGGCGATGAATTATGTGTTCGCGATCGTTTTGCTGACGGTTTTCCTGTCGATTTTCGGCATGGTCGTCGTGCCGCCCGTCATTTCCGAAGTGGCCAAGGGATCGGCCGCGGAACAGGCCGGATTGTTGAAAAACGACCGGTTCATCAGCATCAACGGCGATAAGATCGAGGAATTTTCCGACGTTCGCCGCCATGTCCAGCTGGACGGCGTTTTGAACATCGTCGTTTTGCGCGATGGGGCGGAAGTCCCGCTGACGGCGCGGCTGTCCGCGGAAAAAGGCGGCGCGGTTCTGGGCGTGCAGGCGTTGATGGCCGCCGACCATTTCAAACCGCTGAACGTCGGACAGGCTTTCGTCGAATCCGTCAAAGAGGCGTGGGAAACGACCGTTGACACTTTGATCGTGCTGAAACGCATCCTGTTGGGGCAGCGGTCGGCCGACGATATGCGCGGGCCGCTGGGCATCGCCGAAGCGTCGGGGGACGCCGCGCGCGGCGGGTTTGTCAGCTTCGCCCTGTTTTTGGTGCAGGTGTCGATCGGCATCGGGCTGGTCAACCTGCTGCCGGTTCCGGTGCTGGACGGCGGGCATCTGCTGTTTTACGCGGCGGAGGGCGTCATCCGCCGTCCGATCGGGGAAAAAACGCAGACGGTCGCTTTGAACATCGGGTTGGCTTTGCTGCTGTGCTTGTTGATTGTGACATCGTGGAATGATATCGTCCGCATATTCACGCGTTTGTTCCGTTAGGTGATTTTTTTGAAAAAGCTGTTTGTCTTCCTTGCCGTTTTGCTAGCTTTCCCGCTTTGCGCCGCCGCGCGCGACGGGGAACGGGTGGACGATATCGTCATCAACGGCGTCATGCGCATTGAACCCGAAACGGTTTTGGCGTATCTGGATATTCACAAAGGCGACACCGTTTCCGGCGAACGGCTGGACAAGGGGTTGAAATCCCTGTTTGCGACGGGATTGTTCGCCGATGTCAACCTGACCGCGGAAAACGGCGTGCTGACGGTTGATCTGGTCGAAAACCCGATCGTCAACCGCATTTCGTTCGAGGGAAACAAAAAGCTGAAAACGAATCAGCTGAAAGACGAGCTGTCGTTAAAAACGCGTTCGGTTTTCACGCGGTCGAAAGCGCGCAGGGACGCGCAGCGGATTTTGGAGCTGTACAAGCGCGTCGGCCGTTATTCCGCGCAGGTGGAACCCAAGGTCATCGAGCGGTCGCAAAACCGGTTGGATGTCGTTTTTGAAATCAACGAAGGCAAGCCCGCTTTCATCCGCAAAATAGCTTTCATCGGCAACCGCGCGTTTGACGCCGAAACGTTGGAAGAGGAAATGCTGTCCAAGGAAAACAGGTGGTATCGCTGGTTCACGTCCATGGACACGTTCGACCCCGACCGATTTGCCTATGACCGTGAATTGTTGCGCCGCTTTTACCTGCGTCACGGGTATATGGATTTCACCGTCGCGTCCTATTCCGCCGAATTGTCGCCGGATCGCGAGGATTTCTACCTGACCTTGGTTCTGGACGAGGGGGAACGCTATAAAATCGGCGATGTCAAGGTCGAATCCGAATTGAAAGGGCTGGACGCCGATGCCGTCGCCGACGCCGTATCCGTCAAATCGGGGGCGTGGTATAACAATGTCAAGGTGGAAAACAGCGAAATCGCTTTGATCAACGCGGTCGGCGCGCGCGGTTTCCCGTTCGTTGACGTGTCGTCCGAATTAAAAAAGCGCGACGGGGAAAAGACGGTTGATGTCGTTTTTACCGTCAAAGAGGGACAGCATCTTTTCGTGGATGAAATTGCAATCACCGGCAACAGCCGGACGCAAGACCGTGTGATCCGCCGCGAATTCCGTTTCGCGGAGGGGGATGCCTACAGTCCCGCAAAAATCAAACGGTCGAAACAACGTATTGAAAACCTGAATTATTTCGACCGTGTGACCATGGACATCGAACCGGTCGAAGGCACATTGGATCGCGCGATTTTAAAAATGGACGTTTCGGAAAAATCGACCGGATCGCTGAAACTGGGCGTCGGGTGGTCGTCGTACGACGGGCCGCTGGCCGAAGTGTCCGTTCAGGAAAACAATTTTCTGGGGACGGGGCGGCGCGTGGGCGCGTCCGCGTCGGTGGCGAAGGAAAAGACCCTGTTCGACGTCAGCTTTGTCGAGCCGTGGTTTTTGGATCGGGAGCTGTCGTTCGGCACGGACGTGTTCTATCTGACCCGCAACTATTCCGACCGCAGTTCCTATGATTCGGAAATGGGCGGCGCGTCGATGTCGCTCAGCTGGAAATATTCCGAAGAATTGTCGCACACCGTCAAATACACGCTGCGTCAGGACAAAATCGTCGATGTCAGCCCGTCCGCGTCGATTTACGTCAAGGAACAGGAAGGGACGACGATCACGTCCATGGTCAGCCAGACGCTGTTTTGGGACTATCTGGACAACCGGTACAACCCGTCGGACGGGTATTACGTTTCCCTGTCCAACGATTTGGCCGGTTTCGGCGGCGATTCCAAATATCTGCGCACGGATGTCAGCACGTCCTATTACGTTCCGCTGTCGGACAAATGGGTTTTGGGGTGGAGCGCGTCCGCGGGGTACATTTTCGGCATCGGGCAGGATGTCCGGCTGAACAACCGCTATTTTCTGGGCGGGGCGACCCTGCGCGGGTTTGAAGACGGCGGCGTCGCCGCGCGGTCGAAGGACGGCAACGATTCCTTGGGCGGCGATTGGCAGGCGACCGCGGGGGTTCAGCTGATGTTCCCGTTGGGGCTGCCCAGCGAATTCGGCATGAGGGGTAAAATCTTCGCCGATTTCGGCGTGATCGGCAAACCCGACAATTATGATGAATCTAAAATGTGGTATTCTTCCAAATTGCGTGGTAGCATCGGTATCGGTTTTGTGTGGTCGTCGCCTTTGGGGCCGATCAATATCGACTACGCGCGACCGGTTTTGAAAGAACGTTTTGACGAAACGGAATATTTCCGTTTGAACTTTGGATGGGGATTTTAAAATGAAAAAAGTTGTATGCCTTTCAATCGCTTTGGCCTGCATGATGACGGCCAATCCCGCGGCCGCGGAAAAAACGGGTTATGTCAACGACCGCGTTTTGGCGCAAAAATCGACCGCTTTGCAGGGGCTGCAGATGCAGCGGGAGCGAATCGCCGCCGTTTTGAAATCCGATGTCGAAAACGAAGCCAGAAAGATTTTTGAAAAGAAACAGAAGCTGGAAGAGGAAAGCGCGAAAATGTCCAGAACCGATCTGGCCAAGCGTTTGGACGAAATCGACAAGGAAGAACAGGATTTGAAAGCGCGCGCGCAGGCCGCCGCCGTCGAATTGCAGAAAAATTTCTTGGACGCCGTCGTGTCCTATAAGGAAAAAGCCATTCAGCCCGTGATCAAAACGCTGGCCGACGAAAACGATTTCGACGCCGTTTTGGACGCGTCGAACGCGTTTTACATCGAAAAAGGGCTGGATGTCACGGATGAGGCCGTCGCCCGCGTCAACAAAAAAATGCCGAAGCTGGATTTGAAAAAAGTGACTTTGGCCAAATCGAAAAAATCCAAATAAGACGGGAGCTTTCCATGCCTGATAAACGCTTTTTTAAATTGGCCGGCCCGTTCACGTTGGAACAGCTGGCGCAAATCGGCGGGTGCGAAGTCGCCGATCCGGCCGACGCGCAAAAGGAAATCCGCGATGTCAATTCCCTGCATGACGCGGGGGACGGCGAAATCAGCTTCCTTTTAAGCAAAAAATACATCGGCGATCTGGAAAAAACGCACGCGGCCGCCTGCATCGTGCATCCCGATTTCGCGGGTTCCGCGCCGGCGGGGACGGCGGTTCTGCTGTCCAAGGAACCGTACAAGTCCTACGGTTTGGTCGCGGCGGCGTTCTATCCCGCCGAACGGGTCGAGGAAACCGTCGTGCATCCGCGCGCCTGTGTCGCGGAAACGGCCGTCATCGGCGCGGGATCGCGCATCGACGCGGGCGCCGTCATCGGTGAAAACGTGACGCTGGGCAAAAACTGTCACGTCTGCCCGAACGCCGTCATCGGCGACAACGTCGTGTTCGGCGACGACTGCATCATCGGCGCGAACGCGTCGGTGCAGTACGCCATGGCGGGCAGCAAGGTCTATATCTACCCCGGCGCGCGCATCGGTCAGGACGGTTTCGGATTTTTTATGAGCCCGAAAGGCCACACCAAGATTCCGCAGCTGGGGCGCGTCATCATCGGCAACGACGTTGAAATCGGCGCGAACACCTGCATTGACCGCGGCGCGTTGGGCGACACGGTGATCGGCGACGGCACGCGCATGGACAACCTGATCCAGTTCGGACACAACGTTCAGACGGGCAAATGCTGCGTCGTCGTGTCGCAGGTCGGCGTCGCGGGCAGCACGAAGCTGGGCGATTTCGTCGTTCTGGCGGGACAGGCGGGCATCGCCGGTCATTTGAACGTCGGCAGCGGGGCGCAGATCGCCGCGCAGTCCGGCGTGACGCGCGATGTCGGACCGATGGAATGTCTGATGGGCACGCCGGCCATTCCCATCAAAGAATTCATGCGTCATTTCGCGACATTGAAAAAGATCACCAAACGCTGAGAGAGTAGATAAAATGGAAGAAAACATTGTCAGAGAAATCGGTATTAACGAAATTTTGAAACTGATCCCCCACCGCTATCCGTTTCTGTTGGTTGACAAGGTGTCGATCGTCAAAGAGGGCGAAGAAGGCATCGGATTGAAAAACATCACGATGAACGAACCGCAGTTCACGGGGCATTTTCCTGAAAATCCCGTTATGCCGGGGGTTTTGATGATCGAAGCCATGGCGCAGACCGCCGCCGTGACCGTCATGTCCGCGCAAGAGGCGGGGGCGAAAAAGGGCGTTTTCTTTATGAGCGTCGAATCCGCCAAATTCCGCAAACCCGTTTTGCCCGGCGACCAGCTGAAAATGCACGTCGTCAAGGAATTGGCGCGCCGCAACGTCTATCGTTTCCGCGCCGAAGCGACCGTCAACGGCGCTTTGCACGCCGAAGCGACTTTCACGGCCATGATTTTTGACGAAAAGAAAGACTGAGCATGACGAACATTCATTCCACGGCAATCATCGAAGACGGCGCGAAAATCGGTAACGACGTTGAAATCGGCCCTTATTGCGTCGTCGGTTCGCAGGTCGAATTGAAAGACGGCGTCAAGCTGGTGTCCCATGTCTGGGTCGGCGGCGACACGACGGTCGGCGAAAACACGGAAATCCGTCCGTTCGCGGCGATCGGCGGCAAAAACCAAGACCTGAAAGACAAGGATAAAAAAGGCAAGCTGATCATCGGCAAAAACAATTCGATCCGCGAATACGCGACAATGCAGCCTGGGTCGCCCGACGGCGGAAACGTCACGGTCGTCGGCGACAACGGGCTGTTCATGATCGGCACGCACATTGCGCACGACTGTCACGTCGGCAGCAACGTGATCATGTCGAACAACGCGACGCTGGCCGGACACGTCAAGGTCGGCGACAACGTCATCATCGGCGGGCTGTCCGCGGTGCACCAGTTTTCGCGCATCGGGTCGCACGCGATGGTCGGCGGGATGTGCGGCATCACGCGCGATGTCATTCCGTTTTCGCTGATTTCGTTCGGCAATCTGGAGGGCGTCAACATCGTCGGGCTGAAACGCCGCGGTTTTTCGCTGCAGACGATCAACAACCTGCGCTTGGCCGTTTCTGAAATCTTCAAGGGCGAAGGGACGCTGTCCGACCGCGTGGCCAAAGTCGCGGAAACCTACGCCGATTGCGAACCCGTTCAGGAAATCGTCGCGTTCATGCAGACGGATTACAAGCGCGGCTTTATGCAGCCGAAAGCGACTATAGCGGAATAGCATGGCGGAAAAGCTGGGAATTATCGCGGGGGGCGGTTCTTTGCCAAAGCAGCTGGTCAATCGCTGCAAAGGCGAAGGCCGCCCTTTCGTTTTGGTGCGTCTGGACGGTTTCGCGTCGCCCGAAACGGCGGCGGAACCGGATTGCCTGACGATCCGGCTGGGCGAAGCGGGCAGGGCGGTTTCCTATTTCAAGGAAAACGGCGTCAGGGAAATCGTGATGATCGGTTTCGTCAAACGCCCGTCGCTGTTCCAGCTGCGCCCCGATTGGTGGACGGCGAAATTTCTGGCTAAAATCGGATTCAAGGCGTTCGGCGACGACAACCTGCTGTCATCCGTCATCAAACAGATCGAATCCGAGGGATTTAAAATCATCGGCGTGCACGAAATCATGGGGGACGTTTTGGCGCCCGAAGGCGTGTTCGGCAGGGTTCAGCCCGATGCGCAGGCTTTGGACGACATCGCGCACGGCGTGAAAATCGCGCTGGGGCTGGGGGCGTTGGATGTCGGCCAGTCCGTCGTCGTGCAGCAGGGCATCGTTTTGGGCGTCGAAGCCGTCGAAGGCACGGACGCGCTGATCAAACGGTGCAAGGATCTGGCGCGCGCCGGAGTTGGCGGCGTGCTGGTGAAAACCAAAAAGCCGCAGCAGGAACAGCGCGCGGATTTGCCGACGATCGGCGTTCAAACGGTCGTCAACGCCCATGAAGCCGGATTGCGCGGCATCGCGGTGCAGGCGGGAAAGACTTTGATCGCCGACCGCGCCGCCGTCACGGCGAAAGCGGACGAGCTGGGGCTTTTTATTACGGGGGTGAAGATACCATGACGCGGACGGACGATGAATTGCTGGTGTATTTGATCGCGGGCGAACCGTCGGGCGATTTGCTGGCGTCGCGGCTGATGCGGGCACTGCGCGAAAAAAAGGGCGGCAAAGTCCGGTTTGCCGGCGTCGGCGGCGAAACGATGATCGAAAACGGGTTTGAAAGCCTGTTCGATTCGTCCGAACTGGCGGTTATGGGGTTGGCGGAGGTCGTTCCCTCCATTCCGCGCATTATGGCGCGCATTCGCCAGACGGTGGACGATATCGTCGAAAAACGCCCCGATGTCGTCGTGACCGTTGACAGTTGGAGCTTTTGCGCCCGCGTGAACAAAGGGTTGCGTTCCATGCATACGGGAATCCCTCAAATCCATTACGTCGCGCCGCAAGTCTGGGCGTGGAAAAAGGGGCGCGCGAAAACCTGCGGGCGGTATATCAACCGGCTGATGGCTTTGCTGCCGAACGAAGCGAAATACTTTACGCCTTACGGTTTGAAAGTCGATTTCGTCGGCCATCCCGTCGTCGAGGGCGGCGCGGCCAAAGGCGACGGCAAGGCTTTCCGCAAAAGAAACGATATTCCGGAAACGGCGAAGCTGTTGTGCGTTCTGCCGGGGTCGCGGCGGTCGGAAACCAAATACCTGCTGCCCGTGTTCAAAGATGTCGTCGCGGCGTTGAAACAAAAACACCCCGATATGCAAATCGTCGTCCCGACGGTCGTGACGGTGGAACGGACGGTGCGGCAGGCGGTCGCGGATTGGCCGCTGCCCGTTCATGTCGTGACGGGCGAGGCGAACCGGTACGACGCGTTCGCGGCGTGCGACGCGGCTTTGGCGGCGTCGGGGACGGTCGCACTGGAATTGGCGATGGCGAAAGTGCCGTATATGATCGCCTATAAAATGAATCCGGTGTCGTCTTTTCTGGCGCGGAAGCTGGTTTCGGGACGGTTCGCGAATCTGGTCAACATTTTGGCGGATCGGGAAATCGTCAAGGAATGTTTGTTGGAGGATTGCACGGTTCAAAACCTGAGCGCGGAAATCGAAAAGCTGCTGGACGACAAAGCCCACCGCGACGCCGAGGTCAACGACGCTTTCGGCGTGCTGAAAATGCTGGGCGCGGACGATCCCGTCACTCCCAGCCAAAAAGCGGCGGAAGTTGTTTTAACCGTTGCCGGCGAACACAGGGCGAAAAAAGGTTAAAGCCGTTTCAAAACGTCAGGCAAATCGCCGAAATCGTCAATCAGCGCGTCGGGTTTGATTTCGTCGAACGGGACGTGCGAATAGCCGTAGGTCAGCAGGACAACGGGAAATCCCGCGTTGCGCGCGGCGTCGGCGTCGGCTTCGCTGTCGCCGACCATGACGGCCGAATCGTTTGTTCCGCCCATGCGCTTGACGGCTTCCCACAGCGGTTCGGGGCGCGGTTTGCGCACGGGCAGGGCGTCGGCGTCCAAAACAACGTCGAAATATTTCGCCAGATCCAGCTTTTTCAAAATGGCAAGAGTCGGTTCGTGCGGTTTGTTCGTGCAGACCGCCAGCTTGAACCCGTCCGTTTTCAACCGTTCCAGCGTTTCGGGAACGCGCGGAAAAGCGCAAGTCAAGCTCATTTCCGCGTCGGCGTATTGGCGCACCCATGCGTCCAGCAGTGCCGGCATTTCGGATTCGCCGACCGCTTCGCCCGTCAATTTGTACGCCCCGCGCAGCATCATCGCCGCGCCGTTTCCGATGATCGACACGGTTTCGGATTCGGTCAGCGCGCGCCGTCCGTGTTTGTTCAAAAACAGGCTGATTTCGCGGCACAAATCGGGAACGCTGTCGATCAGCGTGCCGTCCAGATCGAAAATCACATATTTTTTTACCATTGTTTAAACTTCCGTAACAAACTGTCGCCATAATTTATTTCAACTTTTGTCCCGACTATGTCACATTGTCGGTAAAATTACAAATAAAGGATAGGCTTTCGATGTCTGAAAACAAAGTTTGCGCCGTCGTTTTGGCGGCGGGTCAGGGAACGCGGATGAAGTCCGCCCTGCCCAAAGTTCTGCACAAAATCGCGGGGCGTCCCATGGTGTGCCATTTGCTGGCGACGGTGGACGAATTGAACGCCGAAAAGGCGGTCGTCGTCGTCGGGCCGAATATGGAACGGGTCGCCGAAGCGGTCGCTCCGCACGCGGTCGCCGTTCAGCATAAGCAGCAGGGGACGGGCGACGCGGTCAAGGCGGCGCGCGAACATCTGGCCGGTTTCAAGGGCAGCGTTTTGGTGCTGTACGGCGATACGCCGCTGGTGAAACGGGAAACTTTGCAGGAAATGATCCGTCTGCGCGAAAACGGCGCGGCGGTCGTCGTGCTGGGGTTTGAACCCGCCGATCCCGCCCGTTACGGACGTTTGATCGTCAAGGACGGCGAATTGGAACGCATTGTGGAATACAAGGACGCGACCGAATCCGAACGCGCCGTCCGCCTGTGCAATTCGGGCGTGATGTGTCTGGACGGCGAACGGCTGGCAGGGTGGCTGGACCGGTTGACGAACGACAACGCGGCGGGGGAATACTATCTGACCGATCTGGTCGCCATGGCGCGCGCGGACGGATGCAAGGCCGCCGCGATCAAATGCGACGAGGAAGAGGTCGCGGGGGCGAATTCCCGCGCCGATCTGGCGATGATCGAAAAGATCGCCCAGTGCCGTTTGCGTGAAAAATTTTTGGCGCAGGGTGTGACGATGACCGATCCGGACACCGTGTGGTTTTCCTATGACACCGTGCTGGGCAGGGACGTCACGATCGAACCGTCCGTGATTTTTGAAACGGGATGCGTGGTCGAAGACGACGTTGAAATCAAAGGTTTCTGCCATTTCGAGGGAACGCATATCCGCAAAGGCGCGAAAGTCGGGCCGTTCGCCCGCCTGCGCCCCGAATCCGATGTCGGCGAAAACTGCCACATCGGCGATTTCGTCGAAATCAAAAAATCCGTGATCGAATCGGGGGCGAAAGTCAACCACCTGTCCTATATCGGCGACGCCCGCGTCGGGGCGAAAACCAACATCGGGGCGGGAACGATCACCTGCAATTACGACGGTTATTTCAAATCGAAAACGGACATCGGGGCGGGGGCGTTCATCGGGTCGAACACGATCATCGTCGCGCCGTGCAAAATCGGCGACGGCGCGCTGACCGCCGCGGGATCGGTGATCACCAAGGACGTTGAACCGGACGCAATGGCGGTCGCCCGCGGTAAACAGACGGCTTTGGCCGGATGGGCGGAAAAGTTCCGCGAACAGAAAAAAGCTTTAAAAGACAAACTTTCAAAAAAAGGATAAGAAATCATGTGCGGCATTGTCGGTATCATTTCCAACAGACAAGTGACACCCCTTTTGATCGACGGACTGAAACGTCTGGAATACCGCGGTTATGATTCCGCGGGCGTGGCGACGTTGGTTGACGGCAAAATCGAACGGCGCAGAGCCAAGGGAAAGATCGTCAATCTGGAAAACAAAATCGCCGAACACCCGTTGCCGGGGACGGTCGGAATCGGCCACACCCGCTGGGCGACGCACGGCGTTCCGAACGAAACGAACGCGCATCCGCACGCGACGAAACACGCCGCCGTCGTGCATAACGGCATTATCGAAAACTATCGCGAACTGCGCGACGAATTGATCGCGTTGGGACACGTTTTTGAAAGCGAAACGGACACCGAAGTCGTCGTTCACTTGATTTCCCAGAAAATCGAAGAGGGGCTGGATCCGCAAACGGCGGTCGCGCAGTCGCTGAAACGGCTGAAAGGCGTTTTCGCTTTGGCGATCATTTTCGCGGGGCGCGAAGATTTGCTGATCGGCGCGCGCAAAGGGGCGCCTTTGGCGGTCGGGTTCGGCGAAGGCGAGATGTTCCTCGGTTCCGACGCTTTGGCTTTGGCGCCGCTGACCCAAAAAATCATGTATCTGGAAGAAGGCGACTACACCGTTTTGACGCATGACGGCGCGACCGTTTACGACGCGAACGACAACAAGGTGGAACGCCCCGTCGTCCTTTCCGCGACATCCGGCGCGATGATCGGCAAAGGCGGATACCGTCACTTTATGCTTAAGGAAATTTACGAACAGCCGCAGGTGATCGGCGACACGCTGAACACGATGATCAATCAGGACACGAACACGATCACGCTGCCCGACGTTCCGTTTGATTTAAAGGATGTGACCCGTTTGACGATCGTCGCGTGCGGCACGTCCTATTACGCGGGGCTGGTCGGCAAATACTGGATCGAAACAATCGCCCGCGTTCCCGTCGATATCGACGTCGCGTCCGAATTCAGATACCGCTCCCCCGTGTTGGAAAAGGGCGGGGCGGCGCTGTTCATTTCCCAATCGGGCGAAACGGCGGACACGCTGGCGGCTTTGCGTTATTGCAAGGAACACGGGCAGAAAATCGTGTCGATCGTCAATGTGGCGGGCAGCACGATGGCGCGCGAATCCGATTGCGTGCTGCGGACGCTGGCGGGGCCGGAAATCGGCGTCGCTTCGACCAAGGCGTTTACGACCCAGCTGACGCTGCTGGCGTGTTTCGCGATCGCTTTGGGGCGCGCGAAGGGCGTTTTGCCCGAAGCCGAAGAGGCGCGTCTGTCCCACGCGCTGGTCGAAGTGCCGTCCCGCGCCGCCGAAGTGTTGAACAACGACGACAATATCGCCAAAATCGCGCAAGACCTGTTTGTTGACGCGCGCGACGTGCTGTATTTGGGACGCGGCAGCAGCTATCCGATCGCTTTGGAAGGCGCGCTGAAGCTGAAGGAAATCTCTTACATCCACGCCGAGGGATACGCCGCGGGCGAAATGAAGCACGGGCCGATCGCTTTGATCGACGAAAGCGTTCCCGTCGTTGTCGTCGCGCCGACGGACGATTTGTTCGACAAGACCTTTTCCAATATGCAAGAGGTTATGGCGCGCGGCGGAAAAGTCGTGTTTTTCGGCGATAAAACCGGCGTCGGTTCGATTTCGGGGCGTTCGGCGGCCTCTGTCGCTTTGCCGGCCGTCGATCCGTTCGTCGCGCCGATTCTGTACGCCATTCCGGTGCAGCTGCTGGCCTATCACACGGCGGTCGCCAAAGGAACCGACGTTGACCAGCCGCGCAATCTGGCCAAAAGCGTGACGGTCGAATGATATTGCGCGAAAAAGCCGCCCGATTGTTTCGCCGGTTGAAAAAAAACGGGCGGCCGGTGCTGACGGTCGGGGTTCCGGCCGTCGCCGCGGCGGCTTTGCTGGCCGTTTTGCCGCTGTCCGTCATGTTTTCCGACGACGCGTCGTTCAAACCGTGCGGGCGGATGTTGACGCAATGCGCGGACGACGGCGCGTCCTTGGGCAAAATGGCGGTGTGCGCGTATAAAACAGCGTGGTGCGACGCGGGCGTTTTGTGGGACAAGATGAACGGCAAAAAGTTTCCCGATCTGGAAGGGCTGCCCGCCGTTGACGAACAGGCGGACAAAGAGCTGTTTGAAAAGCTGACCGCCGACGATTTTCTGGAAAAGCGGTTCGAGGAGCTGGAGGCGGAACAATCCGGCGAACCGGACGCGATGTCCGACGCGGAGCTGAAAGAATACATGGAACGGGCGCGGCGCGACAGGATCGCGTTTGAAAAATCGCAGGCCGAAAAGCGCGCGGCCGCGGCGGCGTCGGCTGACGATGATTTAACTGGAAAAACGGCGCAATAAAGCCTATAAGAATTCAGGACTTTGAATAAAAGGTTGTCGCAATGGAAGAATGGCTCCCCGATTCATGGCGGTCGAAACCGGCGGTTCACCTGCCGGAATATCCCGATCAGGAACGTTTGCGCTCGGTTGAACGGAAATTGCGCAAATATCCGCCGCTGGTTTTCGCCGAAGAAGCCGCCCGTTTGAAAAAATCGCTGGGCGATGTCGCCAACGGCAGGGCTTTTTTGCTGCAGGGCGGCGATTGCGCCGAAAGCTTCGCCGATTTCGGGGCGGGCAACATCCGCGATATGTTCCGCATTTTGCTGCAAATGGCCGTTGTTTTGATGTTCGGCGCGTCGCGTCCCGTCGTTAAGGTCGGGCGTATGGCCGGCCAGTTCGCCAAGCCGCGGTCGTCCGCGTTTGAAACGGTCAACGGCGTGACTTTGCCGTCGTACAAGGGCGACAACATCAACGGCATCGAATTCACCCCGCAATCCCGCACGCCCGATCCGGAACGGATGCTGCAGGCGTATCATCACGCTTCGGCGACGCTGAACCTGCTGCGCGCGTTTTCGCAGGGCGGGTTCGCCGATTTGAACAAAGTGCAGGAATGGAATTTGGGCTTTGTCGCCAATTCGTTGCAAGGCGAGCAGTACCGCCGTTTCGCCGACCGGATCAGCGAAACGCTGAATTTTATGGCGGCGTGCGGCATATCGGCCGATTCCGTGCCGTTGGTGCGCGAAACGCCGTTTTACACGTCGCACGAAGCGCTGTTGTTGCCGTTTGAAGAGGCGATGACCCGCGTTGACACGTCGTCGGGCGATTGGTACGATTGTTCCGCCCATATGCTGTGGATCGGGGAACGGACGCGCGATCCGGACGGGGCGCACGTCGAATTCGCCCGCGGGGTCAGCAACCCCGTCGGCGTCAAGGTCGGGCCGAAAACGCAAATCGACGATTTGCTGCGGCTGTGCGACATTTTGAACCCGCTGAACGAAGCGGGGCGGCTGACCTTTATCGTGCGCATGGGGGTGAACGCCATCGGCGAAAAGCTGCCGCCGCTGATCCGCGCCGTTGAAAAAGAGGGATACCGGATCGTGTGGTCGTGCGACCCGATGCACGCGAACACGCAAGTGGCGTCAAACGGCTATAAAACCCGCGATTTCCAAGCGATTTTGGCAGAGGTTAAAAACTTTTTCGCCGTGCATCGGGCGGAGGGGACGTACGCCGGCGGCCTGCATTTTGAAATGACCGGACAGGACGTGACCGAATGTGTCGGCGGTTCCCAGAAAATCACCGAGGAAAATCTGGCCGAGCATTACAGCACGCTGTGCGATCCGCGGCTGAACGCCAACCAATCGCTGGAACTGGCTTTTCTGGTTGCCGAAATTTTAAAGAAAAACGCCGCGGAACGGCCGTTCGCGTCCGCCGAATAAGGTGCGGCGCGGCGGTAACGTCAACGCAGCGGCGCGCGCAGGGGCTTGGGCTTTGACGCGCCGATCTGCGATTTCCAAAATCCTTCGCATCCTTTGACCCGCCCTTCGGTCAACGGGGCGGCGCGCAGCAGGCGCAGGTTCTTTTTTCCGGAAAACGGGTCGATGGCGATGTTGCTGCCGCCGTTGAAACACCGGACGTATCCGTCGGGGACGGCGCGTTCGTGGCCGAGCAGGCGGCGCGTTTCGTATTTCAGCGGGGATTTCGCCGCGATGATGTTGCTGCGTCCGGACAGGTCGATGATGAATGTTTCGGGCAGCGTCCACCCCGCCACGCCGACAAAGTCCCACGCGAACAGGCGGTAGGCGTCCTTTTTGACGCGTTCGCCGTCGGCGCGCGCCGGAAACGTTTTCAGCAGCTCTTCGGTCAGAACCTTGTGTTCGCGCCAGCGCAGGGCGGCGCCCTGATAGATCAGGCGTTTCTGCGCCTCGTCCCATTGCTTTGCGAAAAAGGCGCGCCATCCGGCCTTTTGCGCGACGGGACGGTATAAAAACGCCGTTTCCCGCCGCGTGTTTAAATCCTTGGTCAGCGACGCGTGCGCCGACGGGATCGCCGTTCCGACCAGCAGATAGGCGCAAACGATGATCAGCACCCCTTTGAACGAACGGCAAATGTTCTCTGTCAGCATTTTCACGCCGGCCAGCGCGAACAGCGGAATGAAAAATCCGAACGGCCGGTATTCCAGCGTGTCCGCCCCGACGGCGAACAGATACACGCCGACATAGGCGACAAAGCTCAGAATCAGCAAAAACAGGACGGCAAAACCCTTTTGCCGCCGGATGCCGAATTTGAACGCCGCCCACGGCAGGAAAAAGACGCTCCAAAAATACAGCGCGTATTCCAAAACGAACGACAGCGCGTAATCTCGTCCGATCGCGGGGAAAAATCCGGTGAACAGGACGGAAACGGCGTTCGGCACGGCGTCGCCATATACTTTTTCCAGCCAGCCGTAATACAGCAGCGGCGTTCCCAAGACAACCAGCCCCGTCAGGCACAAAAGCTTCGGCCGGCCGGTAAACAGGAACGCGCACAGGAAAACCGCCGACGCCGGAATGAACGTCACGCCGTCAAACCGGCACAACGCCAGCAAAACGGCCGACACCGCCAGCCAAAGCGGATTGCGCGTTTTATCCGAGGTCGCTTCAAACGTCCACCACAGCGCCAGAAAATTGAACAGCGCGGCTTCGGTGCCCGAAGTCATAAATTCCAAAAACGTCTTGTTCGTCAGCAAAATCAGGCAGACGATCAAAAACAGGTAAAGGCTTTTGCGTTGGAAAACGGGCTGGACGGCCATGCGGCGGATGAACAGGAAACACATCCACACCTGTGCCATTGAAAACAGGTTCGTCATCAAATTCGCGCTGTACGGCGGTTGGACGCCGATCATCCACAAAGCGCGCAGCAGCGTCATCCACAAAATGCCGGTAAAGCCGGAAACGGGATCGAACGGCGGCGGGTTGAACGTGTATCCCCACCCTTTGACGGCGTTCGACACATACCGGAACGTGATGAACGCGTCGTCGGCCAAAAACGCGTAAAACGATCCGGCCGTGACGAACACGACGCTTAACAGAATGAAAAACACCGAAAAGCGGACTTTGTCCGTTTTCACCGTCCAATCGCGCAAATCCGCCGGTGTTTGGGTAAACAGGGGCTTCACCCCCAAAACGGCCGACCGCAAAGCGTGCTTCACATCATCGGCGCGGACGCTTTTCAATTTCGCGGTCAAAGCGGGGATCGCCCTTTTCAGCCGGAGTTTGACATCCGTCAGTTTCAGGCGGAGTTTGAAAAAGCGGTCGTTGAAATTCATGGGCGTTTTCCGTCGGCGTAAATGGTTTCGGGATATTTTTCCAGCAAGGACGCGTATTTCCCCAGCCCCAGCATATCAATCAGCAAATCCCACGACCCCAGACACTCCGTGTCGTCGCGGCAAACGTGCAGCAGGAACGAGGATACGGGTTCGACCGATCCCAAAACGCCGCGCGCCGTCGTTTTATTGGCGATGGCGACTTTCATATACGGATAAACGGTCGCCATGATCTGGACGGGATCCTGCGCGATCATGGCGTCGCCGGCCGTCGGCGTCAATCCGGCTTTGGGCAGGACGGTTTGCGATAAAACGCGGGCGGACACGCGGTTGAAAAACGTTTTATAAGGAATGCCGGTCAAAGCTTCGATTTTTTCGGGCGCGCTCTCCCGCGTCCAGCTGGCGATCATCCGGCGAACCAGATTGTGATGTTCGTCCAGCGTTTCAAAACGCAGCCGGTGCAGCGCGTCGGCATAGTCGTACAGGTCGGGATTCAGCTTTGCCGCCGTCGCAAAATCGGGCAGGCTGCCCGCGCCGCGCAAAGCAAGGACGGAACGGACGGCCGGTTTCGCCGGTGCGGCGGGCGCCGCTTTTTTGGGGGCGGGGGCGTGCGCGGCAACGGCCGCCGCGGCCTGTGTGGCCGGAGAGGGGGCTTTTCTCGCAACGGTTCGCGCGCGGGACGGGGCGGAAAACATATGCGTCACGCGATAGGCAAGGCCGGAAAAGGTGTCGGGTTTGCAAATGTACAGCAGGCACAGCGCGATTGTGCCGACGGACAGGGCGATTTTGCCCAAACCGGCCAGACAGCCGCTCGCGCTGTTGTCGATTTGCGGAACGGCGTGCAGGTGCAGCGGCGATTTCGGCGGCAGATCGTCGTCGTCGTCTTTTTCATATATCTTGTTCGGTTTGTGGTCGAACTTGTCTTCAAACGTTTTAATGTCGGACATTCGAATCCCGTCAATCTCCCTTTGTCGGCAGAATACCCTTTGTCGCGACAAAATCAAAGCAAAATCCGAACTTGTTGTCGGGCGGCCGGTCTGCTATCCTTTACGCGGCGTTGAAAACGAAAAGGTGTTTTGAAATGATTTTAGTGTTTGGTTCTTTGAACGCGGATTTCTTCCTGTCCATACCGGCTTTTCCGGCCGCGGGCGAAACCGTTCTGACCCCGTCCGCGGTTGTCAAGGCCGGCGGAAAGGGCGCCAATCAGGCCGCCGCCGCGGCCAAAGCCGGCGGCGTGGTCAAAATGATCGGCGCCGTCGGCGCGGACGAGGTCGCCAAAGTGCCCGTGACGGCGTTAAAGGCGCTGGGCGTCGATTGTTCCGGAATGCAAACGTCGGACAAGGCGACCGGCATGGCGATGATCATGGTCGATAAAACGGGGGAAAACTCGATCGTCGTGGCCAGCGGCGCCAACGCGGATGTCAAGGCCGACGCCGTTTCGCCCGCTTTGCTGAACGAAGACACCGTTTTGGTGATGCAGATGGAAACGCCGTGGGGTGAAAACGCCAAGCTGCTGCGCCGTGCGAAGGCCGGCGGGGCGAAAACCCTTTTGAACGTCGCGCCCGCCCGTCAAATCCCCGAATCGGATTTGCGGCTGGTCGATTACCTTGTTTTGAACGAGGGCGAAGCCGACGCCGTGTGCGCCGGACTGTTCGGCGAAAGTGTCGAAAACGCGCCGGAAAAGGCGGCATTGATCGCCGGAAAAACGGGCGGCGTCTGTCTGATCACGCTGGGGGCGAAAGGCGTCGCCGTCGCGCAAAACGGCCGGACGTTCGCCGTGCCCGCTTTGCCGGTCGAACCGGTTGACACGACGGGGGCGGGGGACGCTTTCACGGGGATTTTCGCCGCGATGATCGACGCCGGAATGGATGTCGGTCGGGCGGTGCGCCACGCCGCCGCGGGGGCGGGGCTGGCCTGTTTGAAAATGGGGGCGCAGGACGCTTTGCCGACGTTAAAGGAAATCGAAGCGCGGGTTGAAGAAATTCAAACGGTTTAAGGTTTTTTATGGCATTACGGGAAAAACCGTTATAGACTGATAAAAATTTATTTGAATTATAGAGGTTTTTTCATGCTGATTGCGCAATTAAATCCCACCGCGGGCGATTTGGACGGCAACCTGAAGCTGATTCATCACGCCGCCGAACAATGCCCGCACTGCAAAGGGGAAACGCTGGTTCTGCCCGCTTACGCCCTGACGGGCTGGCCGCTGGGCGATCTGGCCTTTTCCAAATCGTTCATGGCGCAGGTTCACAAAAAGCTGCCCGAACTGTACCACAACGAACGCGAAGTCCTGACCGCCATTCCCGACGGCGCGGGCGGCGCGACCCCCGTTCTGGTCAATGCCAAAGGCGTGCATTACGGCAGCCGTTTCATCATTACCGGTCTGACCGTCGCCGTTTCCGTCGGGTTCGAACCCGTCAACTGCGAAGGCGCGGACAAGCTGATCGTTTTGGACGCCAAGCCGTTCCGCACGGGAACCGTGACGGAAACGCTGGAACATTCCCGCACGTTCGCGAGTCGCATCCGGCTGCCGCTGGTCTATACCAACCTGATCGGCGCGAACGACAGCGCGGTTTTCCCCGGCGGTTCGTTCATGCTGGATCTGGACGGCGGTTTCATCGAATGTCTGCCGCTGTGGAAAGAGGGCGTCGCCGGCGTGGACGAAATCCGCTGGCCGTGGCCGGGGGAACCGGAAAACACGTGGCGCGCGCTGACGACCGGTGTCGGCGATTACGTCCGTAAAAACGGGTTCAAGGGCGTCATTCTGGGATTGTCCGGCGGTTTCGACAGCGCGCTGTGCGCCGCGATCGCCGTGGACGCGCTGGGCGCCGACAAGGTGCGCGCCGTCATGATGCCGTCCGAATACACGTCGCGCGAAAGTTTGGAGGACGCCGAGGCGGTCGCCAAAACGCTGGGCATCCGTTACGACATCGTGCCGATCGTCGAAACCGTCGCCGCGTTTCAAAAGACGCTGGCGCCGATGTTCAAAGGGCTCGATCCCGACACGACCGAGGAAAACCTGCAGGCGCGTTTGCGCGGCGTGACGCTGATGGCGTTGTCGAACAAATTCGGCGACCTGCTGTTGTCCACGGGCAACAAATCCGAAACGGCCGTCGGGTATTCGACGCTGTACGGCGATATGTGCGGCGGATACGCCCCGATCAACGATCTGTACAAAACGGACGCCTACGCTTTGGCGCGGTGGCGCAACGCCAACCACCCCGCGTGGATTAAAAACGACATCCGCCGGATCATGCCCGACCGTCTGATCACCAAAGCGCCGACCGCGGAACTGCGCCCCAATCAAAAGGACGAGGATTCCCTGCCGCCGTATGAAACGTTGGACGCCGTTTTGAAAATGCTGATCGAAAACGACGCCGGTGTTGACGAAACCGTCGCGGCGGGGTATGACGAGGCGGTCGTTAAAAAAGTGTACGCCTTGCTGCACCGCAGCGAATTCAAACGGTCGCAGGGCGCGTTGGGGGTGAAGCTGTCCCCGCGTTCTTTTGACGGCGACTGGCACTATCCGATCACCAAGAAGGTTTGAAAAACGTGATTACTGTTCGTTTCGCCCCCAGTCCGACGGGGTATATGCACATCGGCAATTTGCGCACGGCGCTGCTGAACTGGCTGTTCGCTTTGAGCGCGCAAAAACGCACCGGCGAGGATTTCACGTTCGTTTTGCGCATGGACGACACCGACACGGAACGTTCCAAGCCCGAATACGAACAGGCCGTGTACGAGGATATGCGCTGGCTGGGCATTCCTTGGAACAGGTTGGAACACCAATCGAAACGGCTGGATCGCTATAATCAGGTGCTGGAGGATTTCAAACGCCGCGGTTTGGTGTACGCGTGCTATGAAACGGCCGAAGAGCTGGAATACAAACGCCGCCGCCAGCGCGCGCGCGGGTTGCCGCCCGTATATGACCGCGCCGGATTGAAGCTGTCCGCCGAAGACAGGGCGAAGCTGGAATCCGAGGGACGCCGTCCGCATTACCGCTTTATGCTGGAACACCGCGAAGTGTCGTGGGACGACATGGTGCGCGGGCATTGTTCGTACAACGGCGCGCATCTCAGCGATCCGATCATCGTGCGCGAAGACGGGACGTTCCCGTATATGTTGCCGTCCGTGATCGACGATTCGGATTTCGGCATCACGCACGTCATCCGCGGCGAAGACCATGTGACCAACACCGCCGTTCAAATCCGGATGTTCGAGGCGTTGGGCGCGAAACCGCCCGTGTTCGGGCATCCGCCTTTGCTGACGGGGCGCGAGGGCAAGCTGTCCAAGCGTTTGGGGTCGCTGAGTTCCCGCGAATTGCGTGAACAGGGCATCGAACCGATGACGATCGCGTGTCTGCTGGCGCGTTTGGGGACGGCCGATCCCGTCGTCGTGTGCCACGAATGGGCGGAGCTGGCGGGGCATTTCGACCTGACCCGTTTCGGGCGCGCCCAGCCGCATTTCGACACCGAAGATTTGTTCAAACTGAACCCGCGCGTCGTGCGTTCCATGCCTTTGGACGCCGTGAACGCCCGTTTGCGCGGCCGCGGCGAAAAAGAGATTTCGGCGGATTTCTGGGCGGCGGTCAGTCCGAACATTGATAAAATCGCGGACATCGCCGAATGGGAAAAAATCTGCTTTTCCGACGAGGAATTCGTTTTGCCGGCCGACGACCGCGCGTTTTGCCGTCGGGCGGCGGAATTGCTGCCGTCGGGCGGGTTCGACGAAACGACGTTTCAGGCTTGGACAACCGCCGTCAAGGAAGCGACGGGACGCAAGGGCAGGGATCTGTTCCACCCGATCCGTCTGGCTTTGACGGGGCGCGAACAGGGACCCGAACTGAAAATGCTGCTGCCCGTTTTGGGACGCGAAAAAACAGTGGCGCGTTTGCAAGGATAAGAAAATGACTTTTACCGTATTCAACACTTTAACCCGTCAAAAGGAAGAATTCGTTCCGCTGGATGAAAACAACGTCAGAATGTACGTTTGCGGGCCGACCGTTTACGACCGCGCTCATATCGGCAACGCGCGTCCGATCATCGTTTTCGACACGCTGTACAGATTGCTGAAACACCTGTATCCGAAAGTCACCTATGTCCGCAACATCACGGATGTGGACGACAAAATCATCAAACGGTCGCAGGAAAGCGGCGAACCGATCGGCGTCATCACGGAAAAAACGTCGCGTTTTTTCCACGAGGACATCGCCGAGCTGAACGCTTTGCCGCCCGATGTCGAACCGCGCGCGACGCAGCATATCGCGGAAATGATCGCGCTGGTGCAAAAGCTGGTTGACAACGGTTACGCTTACGAAGCGCAGGGACACGTCCTGTTCAGCGTTTCCAAAATGAAAAACTACGGCTGCCTGTCGCACCGTTCGATGGATGAAATGATCGCCGGCGCGCGCGTCGAAGTCGCCCCGTACAAAAAGGAACCGGCCGATTTCATTTTGTGGAAACCGTCCGACGACACGCAGCCCGGTTGGGACAGCCCGTGGGGACGCGGCCGCCCCGGATGGCATTTGGAATGTTCCGCGATGAGCAGCAAGTATCTGGGCGAAACGTTCGACATTCACGGCGGCGGTCAGGATCTGATCTTTCCGCACCATGAAAATGAAATCGCGCAGTCGTGCTGCGCTTTCGGGCACGATTTCTATGCCAAATACTGGATGCACAACGGCCATTTGATGGTTAACGGGGAAAAGATGTCCAAATCTTTGGGCAATTTCTTCACCATTCGCGAAATCCTCGATCAAGTGCCGGGCGAGGCGTTCCGTCTATATACGCTGGGGACGCATTACCACCAGCCGCTGAACTGGATGCCCGACGGGCTGAAACAGGCCAAGCAGGTGATGGATCGTTTCTATACGGCTTTGCGTTCGACGCCCGCCGTCGATTTGACGGACGCGCGGCCGGACGACGAATTGGTCGAAGCGTTGAAGGACGATTTGAACACGCCCAAGGCGATCGCCGTTCTTCATTCGCTGTTGTCCGCGCTGAACAAGGCGGACGGCGCGGCCGAACAGGCGGAAATCAAAAAACGCATGATCGCGTCGGCGCATATGCTGGGGTTGCTGTACAAGGATCCGGAGGAATGGTTCCGCGCGGGAACGGCTGCGGACGCGCGGGGATTGGGCGAAGCGGAGATCGAAGCGTTGATCCGAAAACGCGCGGACGCCCGCAAAGCCAAGGATTTCGCGACGGCCGACGCCGTGCGCAAGGAATTGGCCGACAAGGGCGTCGTGATCGAAGACACCCCCAACGGCACGCAGTGGAAAAGGATTTGACGGCCGCCGCGTTCCGTCGGAACGCAAGGATTTGTCCGGAAAACGGCGATTGACACATATTTGTAACTATTCCTTTTTTCATAAAAGGAGTATTCTATAAGTAAGTTAGAAATTATCGGCGAGGGCGCAATGAACAAAACTCAATACAAATCAACAGGTTGTTTGGCGGCGGTTTCATTGGCGGTTGTGCTGGCGGCTTTTCCGGCGTCGGCGCAGTCTTTGCCGTCCGATCCTTGGGCTGCGCAGCAGCAGGCGCAACAGCAGCAGCGCGCGCAGCAGCAACCGACGATCGCGAACGTGCAGACGGGCGCGAACACGGCGACGGTGGTTCAGGTGCAGCAGGTCGGGCCCGTTGTGTACGGTTCCCAGCCGTATCAGCCGACGTACAAAGGCGGCGACAAAAACATCTGGAACACGAAAATGCCGGAATTTACGGGCGAATTGACGACGTGGGGGACGGATTACGGCCAGCGCGCCACCGCGCCCGAAGTCAATATGCACAACATCCTGTCCATTACGCAGCATTTGCGGCGCATGGGGTACAAGATTCCGAAATCGTTTGAAAAGCGCGTCAAGGCGGCGCCCGGCGGCGTGCGCAAACGCATTTTCAAGGCGATGAAGGAAATGGAACGTCAGGATGATCCGTTTTCCAAGGGCGCGCGTTTCGCTTTGGAGCAGTTCGAGGCCGAAACGGGGTTGTCGTATGAAAACCTGATCGGCAATTCGCTGGATCTGATGACGGCCAAATAAAACGCCGGAGAATTAAAAAAAACGGGGAGGTTCAAAACCTTCCCGTTTTTCGTTGTTTCTCGTCGGCTTTTCACCCCGCGTCGAAAACCTGACGGCCGAGGAAAAACCAGATGTTCAAAAATCCGGCGAACGCGATCAGGCAGCCGTAGGGCGCCAGCAGGCAGGCGGCTTTGAAACTGATCGGTTTGAACGCGGCGAAGGTCGCGAACAGCAGCAACAGCGTGACAAGGATGATCGCCAGAGCGACGCCGAACATTTCCAGCCCGAAAAAGACGCCCAGCCACAACAGGCCGGTGACGAATTGCGCCCCGAACAGCATGACGCCCAAATCGAACGTCAGTTTTTGCGGATGCCGCGCGATCAACACGAACGCCGCGCCCTGCGCCAGATAGGCGATCAGGCAGAATGCGTACAAAACCGGCGCCGACATCGGAAAATTCAGCGGATCGCCGGCGTATTGGATTCTCGGCCAACATTCGCCGGTCACAAAAGCGAACAAAACGGCGGCGGCCGCGCAGGCCGAAAGCGTCAAAAGGGATTGCGGTTTTGAAAAATCTGAAAAAGAATCAGGCATTTTAACCTCCTGTCGAACATAATTCATATTATATGATACGCCGTTATCGTTCGTCGATAAAGACGGGAAAAAAGATATAAGGCGCGCGGCCGACACTTTTCTGTCGCAAAAAAAACGCGTTTGGGGTATATTGAAAATCACATTTTCCGACGGAGGTTCCGCAATGCGCTTTTTTCTGTTTTTCCTGATCGCCTGTTTGGCGAACGCCGTTTCGCCCGTTTGCGCGGCCGAAAGCATTTCCGCCGCCGCCGACCGGATCGCGACGGCGCGTGATAAAAAAGAGGGGTTGGAAAAACTGAACGTCAAGGTCGGTGACAAGATTCAGGACATCGGTTCCCTGACGATCGAGGATTTTCTGGAATTACAGGCGGTTCCCGACGGAATGGACGCCGTGTCCGCCCAAACGCTGTACGACGCGGACGGCCGGTTTGACTTTTTCCTGACGACGGAACAGGCGCTGCAGTCGATCGCCGTTATGCGCGGCCAAGGGATCGAGCTTCCGGCCGATTTGGAAAAGAACATCAAGCAAGATCCGGCGAACGCGTCGAAATTGATGGACGAGGCGTTTCAACAAATTCCGCCCGCGAAGGTCGAAAGCAAAGAGGACATCGCCCGCGTGCGCCGTTCCGCGATCAAAGAGGCCGAAACGACGCTGGGGATACGGTTCAAGGATATTCTGGACAACCAGAAACAGATGATGTCGCCGGCCGCGAAACAGAAAAAACGGGGAAGAATCGTCAAATGACAACCGCTGAACAGGGTGTGAAGCCCGTCTTTATTCTGGTGCGTCCGCAGTTGGCGGAAAACGTCGGAACGGCGGCGCGCGCGATGATGAATTGCTGCGTCGATGAAATGCGGCTGGTCGATCCGGACGAAGACCACCTGTGCGACCGCGCGATCGCGGCGTCTTCCGGCGCGGATGAAATTTTGCGCAGCGCCAAAGTCTTTTCATGCGTGGCTGACGCCGTCGCCGATTTGCAAAAGGTTTACGCGACGACCGGACGGCCGCGCGATATGATCAAACCCGTTTTGACGGGGCAGGGCATGGCTCGCGAAATCAACGCTTTCGCGGCCGGCGGGGTGAAATGCGGGGTTATGTTCGGTCCCGAACGGACGGGATTGGAAAACGACGATCTGGCCTATGCCGACATGATCGTGAACATTCCGTTGAATCCGAAACATTGTTCGCTGAATTTGGCGCAGGCGGTGCTGTTGGCCGGATACGAGATTTTCCGGCTGTCCGACGCGACGCCCGACCGCGTGATGGCCATGCCGAACACCGAACCCGCGAACAAGGATGAAACGGAACACCTGTTCGCGCATTTGGAACAGGAGCTGGACAAGGCCGGTTATTTCAAATCCCCCGAAAAACGGCCGCGCATGATGCGCAACCTGCGCAACATTTTCATGCGGGCGGAGCTGACATCGCAGGACGTGCGCACACTGCACGGTGTGATCGTCGATTTGACGCGGCGCGATTAACCTTTTTTCTTAACGGCTTTTTTCGGTTTCGCGGCGGCTTTCGCCGGAGGTTTCTTTGCGGCGGGCTGTTTTTTCACGGCCTTTTTCGCGCTCGTCTTTTTCACATTTGACTTTTTCACATTTGACTTTTTCACGGCCGCTTTTTTCACCGCCGCCTTTTTCTTCGGCGCGGGGGCGGCGGAGGCGCAGACGGGCGTTCCGTCCTCCAGCGCGGTCATTTCCTCGCCGAACGGACAGGTGAAGCAGCCGCCCTGTTTGTTCTTGTACGGCGCGTTTTTCGGACAGGCGCGGCATATCCATTTTCCGTCGGCGTTTTTTTCGACATAAGGGCAGAGGAAATCGTTCTGCGCGGCCAACCGGCGGCAGATGTCGATCTGCTTTTGCGCCTTTTCATCGTCGGGATAAGCGGACGGGCAGACGTTTTGCAGCGCCTCTTTGTTGTGATACGTCTTTTCCGGCGGCTGCGGAGCGGTCGGCAGGCCGGTTTTGTAATCCGCGCCCAGCCGCAAAGCCATACGCTCCAAATCTTCGCCCGACACCTCCGATCCGTCCGGTTTGCGCGCCGCGCCGTTGACGACGGGATGGTTCGACAGGCACATCGGATATCCCGCGCGGGACACCAGCAGCGTGCCCGCCGGACATTTGAAACAGAACGCCTTGTTCTTGACGCCGTCGATCATATAGGCCGTCCCGTCGGGGCAGGAAGCGCAGACGCCGACCTGTTTCGGATAGTCGCGCTTTTCCCCGATCTGGCATTTTTCACGTTTGCGGTACAGGAAATTGTAAATCGTCGGCGACGATGTTTTGGGGATGTAGGTGTAGCGGTAGGCGGCCAGCGCCGGTTCGCATAAAACGGTCAGAAACAAGAGGAAAAGCAGCTTTTTCATCATTCCTCCTCGTCGCTTTGTTCGCGCCACGTCAGGTTCAAATCGCACACGCCCGTCATTTCCGCACCCAGACAGGCGTTGACATAGCGGCCGATTTTGATGACATCCCTGTTTTTCAACGCTTTGGTCAGCAGGCGTTTTTGTTCAATCGTCATATAAAAAGTGGTGCCGCACGCCTCGAACGTCTGGTCGCCGATGCCCGATTTTTCGACATAGCCGTCATGAACGTCGAAACTGCGGTAAAAATCGGGGTCGAACACTTTGACGGCGTAGGTGGATATTTTCGCGCTTTTCCGGCCGGCGACGGGTTTGTTTTTCAAGCAATCCTCCGGCACAGCCTGATCGCGGACGGTTTTCAAACCGACGGACGGGCGGGATTGGCCGTTCAGGTCGTTCCAATCGGCCAGAGCCTCTTTCAATCCGGCTTGGGTCAAAATCCGTTTGGCTTCATCCTTGTTTTTGGGCGTTCCGTGGCCGTACAGCGTCATCAGCGACCGGACGAACGGATTGTCGCACAGTTTCAGCCAGTATTTCGTGTCCTTGACGCTGCGCCGCATTCCGATGCCGAAATACGACATTTCCACCAAAGCGCAGCGGGCGGCTTTGTTGGGGGATTTTTTCGCGTGCGCGGCTTTGCGCATCCATTTCAGGGACTTTTCGTAATCCGCGTTCACCCCCTTGCCGTCCATATACAAGCGTCCCAGCCAGTATTGCGCGTCCGGATCGCCGCCCAGCGCGCCCTTTTTATAATACGTCAGAGCTTTGCCGTAATCGCCGGTGCGGTAATAAATGCGCCCCAGTTCCTTGTGGCAGAAAAAGTTTTTTTCCTTTTCCGCGCACTTTTCGTACCATTCGACGCCCTTTTCCGTGTTTTGAGGGACGCCGTAGCGGCCGGAGTAGTATCCGAACCCCAGCAGCGAACACGCCCGCAGGTAATCCGCGTTGCACAACCGCGTCAGTTCGGGCAGGGCGTTCGCCGCGTCCATGCGGTACAAACGGCTTTCGGCGGCCAGAAAGTCGGCTTCGTTCTTTTTCCTTTCAATGTCGGCGGCGGTCGGCGCGGCGGCCTTTTTCGGTTTCGGCGCGGCGGCCGCGGTTGTCACCGTCGAAACGGCGAAAAATAAAATCAAAAGAAAACGTTTCATGCCTGTCCTTTCACAACCGGTCAACGGCAGTATATATGAACCCGCGGAATTGACAAAATATAAAAAAAGATTTCTAATGCTTTTTCCGGTTGAAAAAAGGATCGTTTCGATGAAAAAGCTTTTTACCCTTGTTCTGCTCGCCCTGATTTCCGGTTGTTCGGACGACGGGGCGCAGCCGTTCGACCGCGCGGGCGCGAAACGGACGGCGGCGTTCAAAGCGGAACAGTACAAACCCTACGCGGTCAAGGGAAACGGCCGGATCACGGGCGATTTCTGCATCGACGCGCCGGACGGGCAAAGGCGGTGCCTGCCGGATCAGGCGGTTTTGCTGAACCCCGTGACGGATTATTCGACGGAATGGTTCGTCCGGTATTGGACGGGCGGCGAAATGCTGGACCCCCCGAACGGCGAAGCCGCGCGCCGCAGCCGCATGGTCAGGACGAACAAACGCGGCCGGTTCGCGTTCACCGGCCTGCCCGCGGGGGAATATTACGTCGGCGCGGTCGCGTGTCCGTTCGCGCAGGGGGATGATCCCGCCGGTTTCCCGTACCAGCGTTGGGGCGCGCGCGTGACCGTTCCGGATGAAGCACCGGACGGCAGGCGGGCGGTGACGGTCGTTTTGGAAAAACTTTTTGAACAGGCGGAGTAAGTATGCTGTTTTTGGTGTTGTTCGTGATCGCCGCGGTGCTGTGCGCCGTCGCTTTGGCCTTTTTGATCGCCGTGTTAAAGAAAAACGCCCGTCTGGCGTCGGAAAACGAAACGTTGAAATCAACGCAAGGGCAGGCGGAGATTTTGCAAAGCCAGGTCGCGGAATTGAAAGCCGAAAAAGACCGGCTGGCCGAGGATAAAACCCGTTTGACCGCGCAGGCCGCCGCGTTGGAAACGCAAATGCGGGAAAGCGAACGCCACCTGAACGACAAGGTGGAGGAGCTGAAAAACGCGCGGGAAAGCCTGACGCTGCAATTCAAAAGCGTTTCCGCCGATTTGTTGAAAACGCAGTCGGCCGATTTCAAAAAGGATCAGCGGGAATCGCTGGGGCAGATTTTGACCCCGCTGAAAGACCAGCTGGACGCCTTTAAAAAGCGGATGGAGGAAATCAACCAGATCAACGCCGGCGACAAAGGCAAAATGGATCAACAGCTGAGCCAGCTGCTGAAAATGAACCAGACGCTGTCCGAAGACGCGCAGAACCTGACAAACGCGTTGAAAGGAAACACGAAACATCAGGGCGATTGGGGCGAAACGCAGTTGGAACGGATGTTTGAAATCGCCGGATTTGAAAAGGGCATCAACTATTGCGTTCAGGAAAATCACAAAGACGACGACGGCAACAACAAGCGTCCCGACTATATCGTCAATCTGCCGGACAAACGGCGGCTGATCGTTGACTGCAAAGTGTCGCTGAACGCCTATATGCGCTATGTCCGCGCCGAAACGCCGGAGGAACGGAAGAAATATCTGGCCGAACACGTCAGGGCGATCCGCGATCACGTCAAGGAATTGGCGGCCAAGGATTACCAGTCCGTCATCAAGGCGCAGGGGCTGGATTACGTCTTCATGTTCGTGCCCGTCGAACAGGCGTATGTCGAAGCGCTCAGCGCCGATCCGGAAATTTACGCCGACGCGTACCAAAGCCGCATCGCGCTGACGACGGCGTCGTCCCTGCTGCCGGTACTGCGTACCGTCCAAAACCTGTGGCAAATCGAACGGCAGAACAAAAACGTGCAGAAAATCGCTGAAATCGGCGGAAAGCTACACGACAAGCTGGTCGGTTTCGTCGAAGATATGCAGGGAATCGACAAAGCGTTGAACTCCGCCAGAACGAATTACGACAAGGCGTTGAAAAAACTGTCCGAAGGCAACGGCAACGCAATCGGCTGGGCGCAAAAGATGAAAGATCTGGGGGCGAAAGCGGGTAAAAGCTTTCCCGCCGAAATGATCGACGACCCCGCGATGATCGAGGACAACAGCAACGTTTAACCCGCATCGCGGCGGGAAAACGGGCAGCCGCAATAGTTTTGCGCGTACATTCCCGTTTCTTTGACCAGCCTTTGGCGCGTCTGTTCCAATCCGCCTTTGCGCCAGTTGGTGAAATCGTAGGGGACGCCCGTTTCTTCGGACGCTTCGGCCGCGGCGGCGTTAACCTGATCCAGATTTTTATAGCGCGAAACGCCCAAAACGGACGAAACGGCGGCAAAACCGTTTTTCTTGGCGTATTCCATCGCGCGTTTCAGCCTGAAATGAAAGCATACGGCGCACCGTTGCCCGCGTTCGGGTTCGTTTTCCAATCCTTTGACCGCGGCCAACCAGTTTTCCGGATCGTATTCCAAGGAAACAAACGCGACGCCGCGTTCGCGGCAGAATTTTTCGTTTTCCGCACGCCGTTTTTCGTATTCGGCGGCGGGGGCGATGTTGGGGTTGTAAAACAAAACGGCGAAGTCCGCCCCGTCGTTCGCCAGTTTGTCGATCACGGCGCAGGAACACGGGGCGCAGCAGGACAGCAGCAGAATTTCCGGCATGGGGTTTCTTTTTCTTTCAAATGATCAAAGAAGGACAAATAAAAAAACGGCTGAGAGCGAAACTCAAAGCCGTTTTTCATGGATTTCCGGAATTATTTTTTCGCGGCGGCTTTTTTCGCCGGAGCTTTTTTCGCGGCCGGTTTCTTTTCGGCTTTTTCGGTCTTCGCGGCGGCTTTTTTCGCCGGAGCCTTCTTCGCGGCCGGTTTTTCTTCGGCTTTCACTTCTTCGGCCGGCGCTTCTTCGCAGCAGCAGCAACAGCAGCATTCTTCCTCTTGGCATTCGCCTTTGCCGCTTTCCTGCGCTTCCGCTTCCAGCCAGCAATCAATTTCGACGCCTTCCGGACAGCCGTTGTTCAACCACACGAAATACGCCGCTTCGCGGACTTCATCTTCTTTTGCCATTTACATTCTCCCAAAAGTAAAAAAACAATGATTTTTCCCTAGCCTGAACTTTTCCTCACGCCATTTTCAGTTTTACCTGATTTTTTTAGAAAATTCAACGATTTTTAGGTGCGGGCGCGTTTCCACGGCGGCAGAACGCTGAAAGTCGTCGCCGTTTGGCGCAATTCGGGCAGCAGGTCGTTCAAAACGGCGGCGCGTTCCCGCGTCCGCTTTGGTGAAAAATACCGCTCCCTTTGCGCCAGCCGCGGCACGACCAGTTCCGGCGCGGCGTCGATGTAGCGGATATCGACCGTGTAGCCCGCCTGCCGGATTTTTTGATACAGTTCGATATGGTGCGGGTTGGCGTTGGAATGTTCAAATAAAACGGGCAGTTTGTGCTTCACCGCCTGTTTCAGCAGCTGGTATCCGACAAAGCGCGCGGGAATTTCCCAGCGGTCGAAGGATTTTTGCCGGTCTTTCAAATGGTCGGCCAGATACGCGGGCAGGGATTCCATGATCGCGTCGAACGAGATATACAGCAATTCGGGATGCGCCGATTTCAGCGCGCGGCACAAATGCGACTTTCCGCTGGCGGGCAGGCCGCACACGTTGATCAGGTACGGATGTTCGACGGGGCTGATGCCCCGCAGCGTTTGGCGCAAAACCGCGCGGATTTCGCGTTTGACGGCCGGCAGGTCGGCGTCCGGCGGAAAAATGCGGGAAAGCGTCGTGTACGGATACATGATTTTGTTGATGACGGACTGCATCGAAAACGACCCTGCCGTTGAATGAAACGGCGGAATTTTAACACGGCCGCGTCCGAAATCAAGATGAAAGGAGGGGAAAAATCGCACTTAAAAATGTGGAAATAGGTTGAACGGTCGTATATACTGATCGAAATTTTTGTTTTAAGGGAACTGAAAACCATGGGACGAGAAAGAAAAATCAAACCGAAAAAAACACCCGTACTGACCGGTTCGGACGTGTCGAATGTCAGCAAACGGGGGTGGGTGATCAAGGAAAAGAAAAACCGCCTGTCGGACTATGCGGCCAGTTCTCCGATCACGATCGAACACGTCAGCCCGCAGATCAGCGCGGGGCGTTTCGCCGTCAAACGCGAAGTCGGCGACACGATGGAGGTCACCGCCAGCATCTTTAAGGACGGGCACGATTTGTTGAAAGCCGTCGTCCTGTGCCGCCACGCCGATTCCGACGAATGGTGGGAATCGCCGATGTACGAGGTCAATCACGGTTTGGCGTTGTGGAGCGGCAGCCTGTGGTTCGGCGACAACACGCGCTATATCTACACGATCGAAGCGTGGGTGGACGAATTCGGCACATGGCGCGACGGAACGATGAAAAAGCGTGAAGCCGGTCAGGGCGTCGCGCTGGAATTGGTCGAAGGCGCGGACATCATCCGCAAAACGCTGGAACGTTTGGCCGCGTCGGCCGACGTGCGCGATCCGGATGCCCGCGAACACGACATCGCTTTCCTGTCGGATGTTTTGGCGCGTTTCGACGCCAGTCAGGACGAATACGAATGCGCCAACCTGTTGATGAGCGACGAAGTTCTGGACGCCATGGACCGCTGGCCCGACCGCGACAAGGCCACGCGCTACGACCGCGAATTGGAAGTCTTCGTCGATCGCGAACGCGCGCGATTCGGCGCGTGGTACGAAATGGACGTCCGGTCGCAGGGAACGCAAGAGGGCGTGCACGGCACGTTCAAGGACGGCGAGGCGCGTCTGCCCGAAATCAAGGAAATGGGGTTTGATGTCGTCTATCTGCTGCCGATTCATCCGATCGGCCACACGCACCGCAAAGGCAAAAACAATTCGCTGGTGTGCGAACCCGGCGATGTCGGGTCGCCTTACGCCATCGGGTCGGAAGAGGGCGGACACAAGGCGATCCACCCGCAGCTGGGCACGATGGACGATTTCCGTTCCTTCGTCCGCCGCGCGCGCGAATTGGATATGGAGGTCGCCCTTGACTTCGCCATTCAATGTTCGCCCGATCACCCGTGGATCAAGGAACATCCCGAATGGTTCACGTTCCGTCCGGACGGCACGATCAAATACGCGGAAAACCCGCCGAAAAAGTATCAGGACATCGTGAACGTCGATTTTTACGGGCCGCAAGGCGATTCGCTGTGGATCGAGCTGCGCGACACGTTTTTGTTCTGGGCGAAAGAGGGAATCCGCATTTTCCGCATTGACAACCCGCACACGAAATCCGTTCCGTTCTGGGAATGGGTGATCCGCGAAGTGCAGAGCGTCTATCCCGACACGCTGTTTCTGGCCGAAGCGTTCACGCGTCCGCCGATGATGCAGATGCTGGCGAAAATCGGGTTCACCCAGTCGTATTCCTATTTCACTTGGCGCGAAACCCGCAAAGAGCTGGAGGAATACTTCACCGAACTGACGCAGACGGATTTAAAGGAATACTTCCGTCCGAACCTGTTCCCGACGACGCCGGACATCATGCCGTTCTATCTGCACGACGCGCCGCGGTCGGCGTTCATCATCCGGTTCATTCTGGCGGCGACGCTGTCCCCGTCCTACGGAATGCTGAACGGTTACGAACTGTGCGAAAACGACGGCATTTACGGCAAAGAGGAATTCAACAATTCCGAAAAGTACGAGATCCGCGTCCGCGATTGGAACGCCGACGGCAACATCAAGGATCTGATTTCCCAGATCAACTGGATCCGCGGCGAAAACTACGCGCTGCAGCTGTACGAAAACCTGCGTTTCTACGGGTCGGAAAACGAAAACATCATGTTCTACGGCAAAATGACCGAAGACCGCGGCAATATGATTTTCGTGGCGATCAGCCTTGATCCGTGGCACGGGCAGGCGGGGCGCGTCTGGTTCCCGACGGACGAAATGGGCGTCGCGCCGGGCGGCCGTTTCTGGGTCGAGGAATTGATGAGCGGCCGCCAGTTCGAGGTGCGCGGCAGCGAATTGTGGGTCAACCTGTACCCCGCCGGCAATCAGGCCGAAATCTACCGCGTCACGCCGATCGACAGGGCGTGGTAGGAAAACGTTCAAAAGTGACGGCTGTAAAAAAACAGTTGTCACTTTTGGTTTGATTGGGTCATACTTCGGTTTTAACGTTAACAGTTCAAGGCGCCAAATATGCTTGCCAGTTTGAAAGATCAAGAGTTTTTATCCGTTGAAAAAGAAAATCTGAACGAACTTTTAAAGGATCCCGTTTTTCAGGATTCACTGTGCCAAAAGCTGGAAGGCTTCATGCCGTCGAAACGCTGGTACAGCGCGAAGGACGACACGATTTCCACCGTTTGTTTCCAGACGATCGTGCCGGTCGGCGACATTCAGATGGCCGTCGTTCTGGTCGCGCTGAAAGGCGGGGACAAACCGATGTTCCAGATTCCGATGCGCATGGCGTTTGACGACGCCGCCGAAAAAATCGCGGAAAGCGCCGTGATCACGGGCGTCGAGCTGCCGGACGGACGGCAGGGCGTCATTTACGACGCGGCGGGGGACGACGATTTTTCGGCCAATCTGCTGCCTTTGCTGGAAAACGACGCGGAAATCGCGACGCCGGCCGGCGTTGTTTTCCACGGCGCGTCAACGGCGGCGGGCAAGGCTTTGATCCGCGAAGTCGCCGGTCAGCCGCAGAAAATGCTGGGGGTGGAGCAAAGCAACACGTCTTTGATCGTCGGGCAAAAAATCATGTTGAAAATGTACCGCCGCACGGCGTTCGGATCGCATCCGGAAATCGCGACGACGGCTTTTCTGACCGAAGAAGCCGGATTTAAAAACACGCCCGCCTATCTGGGGATGCTGGAATTGCAATTCGCGGACGGCCGTTCCATGGCGGCGGGGATTCTGCAAAGCTTCGTTCCCAACGTCGGTGACGGGTGGTCGTACACGATGGATTACCTGAAATCGTATTTTTCCGACGCGCTGACGGGCGAAAACGCGGGCGGCCATGAAACGTATTTGAAAGAAGCCAACCTGTTGGGGCAGAGAACGGCCGAAATGCACAAAGCGTTTTTCAAAGGAACGGACGACGTGTTCCGTCCCGCCCATGTCAAGGCGGACGATTTGGAAAGCTGGCGCGATCAGGCGGTCGCGCAGGCCGACCGGACGCTGGCGGTTTGCGCGGCGAACGTCGAAAAGCTGACGGGCGATTTGAAAACGCGCGTTCAGGCGTTGATCGACGGCCGCGAAAAGATCGTCGCGCGCATCGGCGAACTGCTGCCCGTCGTCGCCGACGGATACAAAACCCGTTTCCACGGCGATTATCATTTGGGGCAGGTCGTCATTGACGACACGGGCGATTTCTACATTTTGGATTTCGAGGGCGAGCCTTTGCGCCCGATCAACGAACGGCAGGTGAAGCAGTCCGTTTTGAAAGACGTGGCCGGAATGGTGCGTTCGTTCGATTACGCGGCGTTCGGCGCGGTGTTGATGTATGTGCTGCCCGAAAACAGGGAAAAGGCCATGAAATTGGCCGCCGAATGGGAAAAGCAGGCCGTGCGCGCTTTCTTGGACGGCTATTTTGAAAATATGGCGGATTGCGAATCCCTGCCCGCCGACAGGGACGTGACGTTGAAACTGCTGGATCTGTTCACGTTGGAAAAAGCCCTGTACGAAGTGATTTACGAAGTCGCCAACCGCCCCGACTGGTTGGCTATTCCGATGAACGGCCTGTCCCGTTTGATTGACCTGTAATGGAGAATGAGATATGAAAAACTATTTGGACGAAAGCATAGTCGAAGCGCTGGTGACATCCGGCTACGGGGATCCGTTCTCTGTTCTGGGGTTGCACCGCGAGGGAAAGGACGGCGATCTGGTGCTGCGCACGCTGCAGCCGCAGGCGCAGAACGTTTATGTTCTGGAATATGAAACGGGCAACGTGATGGCGCAGATGGAACGCGTCCACAGCGCCGGTCTGTTCCAATTCGAATTCCCCGCCGATTGGGATTATTTCAAATACCGTTTGCGCATTGATTTGTGGACGGGCGATTCCTACGATACCGAGGACGCCTACCGCTTTCCGCCCGTTCTGGGGGAAATGGATCTGTATTTCCTGTCCGAAGGGTCGCATCTGGACGAATACGACCGTTTGGGCGCGCACCCGATGAAACACGACGGCGTGGACGGCGTGTCTTTCGCCGTTTGGGCGCCGAACGCCCGCCGCGTTTCCGTCGTCGGCACGTTCAACGAATGGGACGGCCGCCGTCACATGATGCGGCCGCGCGGTTCGACGGGCGTGTGGGAAATTTTCGTTCCGCACATTTCCGCGGGCGTTTTGTACAAATACGAACTGATCGGCCCCGACGGCAACATTTTGCCGCTGAAGGCCGACCCCGTCGCTTTTTACGCGGAAAAACGCCCCTCGACCGCGTCCGTCGTTTACGATCTGGACAAATACGAATGGCAGGCCAAGGGCTGGGAAAAGAAGCGTGAAAACGTCAACGGGCTGGACGCGCCGGTGTCGATTTACGAAGTGCATCTGGGGTCGTGGAAACGCCACGTCGAAGACAACAGCTATCTGAGCTATCAGGAAATGGCGCAGGATCTGGTCAATTACGTCAAGGACATGGGCTATACGCACGTCGAGTTGCTGCCCGTCAACGAACATCCGTTCGACGGATCGTGGGGGTATCAGGCGACGGGGCTGTACGCGCCGACCAGCCGTTTCGGCAAACCCGACGATTTCAGGGCGTTGGTGGACGCGTTCCACAAAGCGGGAATCGCCGTCATCATGGACTGGGTTCCGGGGCATTTCCCCAAGGATTCCTTCGGCTTGGCGAATTTCGACGGCACGGCGCTGTACGAACACGCCGATCCGCGCCGCGGCGAACACAAGGATTGGGGGACGAAGATTTACAACTACGGTCGCCGCGAAGTCAGCAATTTCCTGACATCGAACGCGCTGTTCTGGAACAAGAAATACCAGATCGACGGTTTGCGCGTCGATGCGGTCGCGTCCATGCTTTATCTGGATTACAGCCGCAAAGCCGGCGAATGGATCCCGAACAAATTCGGCGGACACGAGGATTTGGAAGCGGTCGATTTCCTGAAACGCACCAATGAACTGATGTACGAAAACTGCCCGGGGACGGCGACGTTCGCCGAAGAATCGACCGCGTGGCCGATGGTGTCGCGGCCGACGTACATGGGCGGTTTGGGATTCGGTTACAAATGGAACATGGGGTGGATGCACGACACGCTGGATTATATGGCCAAAGACCCGATCTATCGCCGTTACCACCACAACAAAATGACGTTCGGAATGTTGTACGCCTATAACGAAAACTTCGTTCTGCCGCTCAGCCACGACGAAGTCGTCCACGGCAAATGTTCGCTGCTGAACAAAATGGCGGGCGACCGTTGGCAGAAATTCGCCAATTTGCGCGCGTACTACGGCTTTATGTACGGTTTCCCCGGCAAAAAGCTGCTGTTCATGGGCGGCGAATTCGGGCAGGATCGCGAATGGGATTACAACGGTTCGCTGAGCTGGCATCTGCTGAACGACCCGATGCACCGCGGCGTGCAGAACGCCGTGCGCGATTTGAACCGCATCTATCGCGAAACGCCGGCTTTGTACGAACAGGACTACAATCCCGAAGGGTTTGAATGGATCGACGCCGACAACGCGGACGAAAGCGTTTTCTCGTTCGTCAGAAAGGCCAAAAACACGGACGAAATGGTCGTCGTCGTGTCCAACTTCACCCCCGTTCCGCGCGAAAATTTCAAAATCGGCGTGCCCAAAGGCGGCCGCTATGTCGAAATTTTCAATTCGGACGCCGAAATCTACGGCGGCAGCGGCATGGGCAACATGGGCGGCGTCGATTCGACGGACGAGGGATGGAACAACCGTCCGCATTCTATATCCGTCACGGTTCCGCCTTTGTCCACGATGATTTTCGTGCCGCAAAGCTGACGCCGGAGTGATGTGAACCGATGCCTACCGGAATGCGAGTATTGCCGGGACGCCCCTATCCGTTAGGGGCGACCTGGGACGGCAAGGGCGTTAATTTCGCCCTGTTTTCCGCCAACGCCGAAAAAGTGTTGCTGTGCCTGTTCGACGAAACGGGGACGCGCGAGATTCAACGCATCGCCATGCCCGAACGCACGGATGAAGTCTGGCACGTTTATTTGCCGGATGTCGCGCCGGGGCAGCTGTACGGGTACCGCGTGTTCGGCGTTTACGATCCCGAACGCGGCCACCGGTTCAATCACAACAAACTGCTGCTCGACCCTTATGCCAAATCAATCACGGGCGACCTGATTTTTCACGAAACCATGCAGGGATACCGTTCCGGCAGCCCGAAAGCCGATATGTCTTTCGACCGCCGCGACAGCGCGCCCTATGTGCCGAAATGCCGCGTCGTTGACGACGCGTTCGCGTGGGGGGGCGACCGGCGGCCGCAAACGTATTGGTACGACAGCGTCATTTACGAAGCGCATCTGAAAGGGTTCACGTTCCGCAATTCCGAAATCGACGAAAAGATCCGCGGCACGTTCGCCGGAATGAGCGCGAAACAGGCGGTCGGGCATTTGCGGAAACTGGGCGTCAACGCGGTCGAATTCCTGCCGGTGCAGGCGTTTTTCACCGGCAACCATTTGATCAAGGCGGGATTGCACAATTACTGGGGCTATGACCCGCTGTGCTATTTCGCGCCGAACCCGTCCTATATGGCTTCGTCCGATCTGGGCGAAGTCAAAAACATGATCCGCGTTTTCCACGAAGCCGGAATCGAAGTCATCATGGACGTGGTTTACAATCACACGGGCGAAGGCAACCAGATGGGGGTGACGCTGTCGTTCCGCGGGATCGACAACGCCGTGTATTACCGTTTGCGCGCCGACAATCCCCGTTATTACGAAGACACGACGGGATGCGGGGCGTCGTTCAACGTCGAACATCCGCGCGTCATCCAGCTGGTGATGGATTCCCTGCGCTATTGGGTGGAACAGATGCACGTGGACGGTTTCCGGTTCGATCTGGCGCCGACTTTGGCGCGGACAAGGACGGGGTTCACGAACACGGCGGGATTTTTGACGGCCGTTCAGCAGGATCCCGTTTTGCAGCGCGTCAAAATGATCGCCGAACCGTGGGACATCGGTTTGGGCGGTTATCAGATCGGCGCGTTTCCGCCGGGGTGGTCGGAATGGAACGACCGGTTCCGCGACACGGCGCGCCTGTTTTGGAAAGGCGATGCGGGACAGATCGGCAATATGGCTTCGCGCCTGACGGGGTCGAGCGAAACGTTCGGCTACCGCGGCCGCCACCCGTGGACCAGCATCAACTTTATCACCGCGCACGACGGTTTCACGCTGAACGACGTTGTCAGCTATAACGAAAAGCACAACGAGGCGAACGGCGAAAACAACCGCGACGGCACGACGGACAACAAAACGTGGAACAGCGGCGTCGAAGGCGAAACGAACGATCCGGAAATTCTGGCGTTGCGCCGCAAACGGATGCGCGCCATGATGGCGACGCTGATGCTGTCGCTGGGGGTGCCGATGATGACGGCCGGCGACGAATTCTGCCGCACGCAAAAGGGCAACAACAACGCCTATTGTCAGGACAGCCCGATCAGCTGGCTGAACTGGAACCAGATCGGCGACGAGGGGCGCGCGTTTTCGGATTTTGTCGCCTATCTGATCAAAATCCGCATGGCGCACCGCGTTTTCAGGCGCAAACGTTACTACACCGGCAAAAAAATCGGGGATTCGCCGATCAAGGACATCACTTGGGTGACGCCCGAGGGGTTGGAAATGACTTCGCCGGATTGGAACAAGCCGTATGCCAAAAGCCTGTCCGCACTGATATCGGGTTCGCTCAGCGTCGCGTTTTGCAACGAAGAGGGCAAGTTCTATCCCGACAACCATTTCTTTATCGTGCTGAACGCGTTTCAGGACGACATTGAATGGATGCTGCCCGAAGCGGGCGGGGAAACGACGTGGAACCTGATTTTGGACACGTCGCGCGACCAGCCCGCCGTCACGGGGGAAACGTTCAAATCGGGCGACACTTACGACGTTCCGGGGTGGTCCGTTTTGCTGTTTGAATCGCCGCTGACCGACGAGGACAAGGCTGTGTTGACGGCGCGCGCCGGTATGACGGGCATTTTGGGCAAGGTCTATCAAAACGCGAAAAGCAGCCGTTTGGTCGCGACGATCAGGGATTTGGACAATTTGGACTTTATGACATACGGCCCGATGGGACCCGTGGCGACCTTGGCCGATTTGGAAAAGGACGAGGACAGGGACGGTTTCACCCGTTTGGTTTGACAAGGATTTTTTAAAGTGACTCTGGATTATACGCAAACAGTTGATTTTTTGGCTGACAAGGCGGGGATTCTGCCCGAATTTGAATCGGAAAACGGCATTTGCACGACATCGTTTGAAACCAAAAAAGCGCTGCTGAAGGCTTTGGGATACGACGCCGACACGCCGGCGGCCGCCGAAAAATCCTTGAAAACCATGATGGAAAAGCCGTTCGCGCGCGCTTTGCCGCCGGTGACGGTGTGCTTTGCCGATCGGAAAACGGCGGAGATTCCCGTGACCGTCTTTGTTGCGGAAAACACGACATTGACGTTCGATCTGACCGCGGAAAACGGCGAAAAACGTTCGTGGCGGGCGGAAACGGCGGAACTGCCCGCGGCCGACGCGATGAAAATCGGCGAACGGGAGTGCGAACACCGCGTTTTGACGCTGGAGCTGCCGGAAACCGGCTATCACACCTTGCGCGTTTCGGGTAAAAACATTCCGGCGGCGGGGCGCGAGATGACCTTGGCCGTCGCGCCGGAAAAATGCTATATGCCGGAAATGATGCGTCGGGGCGGGCGGCCGTGGGGCTTTCCCGTCCAGCTGTACGCCCTGCGTTCAAAAAACAACTGGGGCATCGGCGATTTTTCCGATTTGAAAAGCATGGCGGGCGTCGCGAAAACGTTCGGGGCGGACATCGTCGGTATCAATCCGGTCAACGTCGCGTTCATGGCGAAACCGGAAACGGCCAGCCCGGATTATTCCTCCAGCCGGCTGTTTTTGAACCCGCTGTATATCGACGTGACGGCCGTCGCCGAATTCGCGCAATGCGCCGAGCTGCAAAAGTATGTGAAATCAAAGGAATTTCAGGCGGCAATGCAAAAGGCGGCGCAAAGCCGGCTGGTCGATTACACGGCGGTCGGAAAGTTGAAAACAAAAGCGTTCCGGATGCTGTTCAACGATTTCAAAAACGCCGCCCCCGAACGGCGCGCCGCGTTTGAACGTTTTTGCAAACAGGGCGGGCGGGAATTGCGCGCGGCCGCGCTGTATCAGGCTTTGGCGGAATATTTCGCCGCGAAGAAAAAAGGTTTCGGCTTTAAAAGCTGGGGGGCGCAGTACGCTTCGCCCGACACGGCGGCCAGTTTGAAATTCGCGGCCGACCACGCGGACGATGTCGCCTATTACGAATACCTGTTCTGGCTGGCGGACGAACAGTTCGCCGCCGCGTCTGCGGAAATGGACGCGCGGGGGCTGGGCGTCGGGCTGTATCAGGATCTGGCGGTCGGCGTCGCGTCCGAAAGCGCGGAAACGTGGGGGGCGCAGGATCTGTTTGCGACGGATCTCAGCATCGGGTCGCCGCCGGATATGTTCAACGCCAACGGGCAGGAATGGGGCGTCGCCCCCATGCGGCCGGAGGCTATGCGCGACGAAGCGTATCTGTCCTATCGCAAAATGCTGCGCGCCAATATGAAACGGGCGGGGGCGGTTCGCATCGACCATGTGATGGGGCTGGTGCGTCTGTTCTGTATTCCGCACGGGGAAAAGGGGGCGTACCTGCGCTACAATGTCAACGACATGATGGGCATCGTCGCGTTGGAAAGCCACCGCAACAAATGTCTGGTCGTCGGCGAGGATCTGGGCGTCGTGCCGTCGTTTTTCCGTGAAATGCTGGAAAAGGCGGGCATCCTGTCGTTCCGCGTGTTCCGGTATGAACAGACGGGCGACGGGCGTTACAAACCGCTGCAATATTATCCGGAAACGGCGTTGGTCGCGGCGGGGACGCACGATATGCCGACGCTGGCGGGGTATTGGCTGGGGACGGACATCAATGTCGCGCGCGAAATCGGATTGATGGACGACGGCCGGTGCGAACAGGCGTGCCGGATGCGGCTGGACGACCGCCGCGCGATGGTTGAAGCTTTGGCGGCTGCGGGAATCTGGTTTGTCACGCCCGAAAACTTTGATGCCGAAATCAACGGCGACGCTTTGCCGCCGCGGCTGGTCGAAGCGCTTTATTCCCATTTGGCGACCGCGCCGTGCCGTTTGATGCTGGTGCAGTTGGAGGATGTTCTGGAACAGGCGGAGCAGATGAATATGCCCGGCACGAATACGGAATATCCGAACTGGCGTTACAAACTGCCCGTCATGGTCGGCGAACTGGCCGATGATGAAAGAATGTCGCGGGTGTGCGCGGCCGTCCGGAAAATCAGAAACGGCTGAGAAACGGGGGACGTTCGCGCGTCCCCTTTCGTCCGCCGGCGGGGAAGAGATGGATACCGAAAAAAGGATTTGGCATTATTTGTTTTTGATTGTGATCGCGTTGGCGACGGGATACACTTTCCTGTTGCGTTCCGCCGGTTACGACGAAAGCGGAAAGCCCAAAACGGCGGAAATCCCGATGCGGATCGTCGGGGAGAACATGGCCGGCGATTACGCCTTGTTCCGGTTGATGGAAGAGGGGACTAAACCGCAGGAGGCCTATCGCCGCGAAAACGTTTCCGCCTTTGTCGCCGACCGGATGAAAGTTGACAGCCGGTTCGTATCCTTTGCCAATCCGGTCAAGGCGTTTTTGTCCGTTCCGTTCTTGGCCCTGCCGTACACCGCTTTTTTCGACGCGTTCATGCTGTGGGGGATGTTCGCGTTCGGCGCGGCGCTGTACGCCATGTTTCCGCTGCGCCAAAGTCTGCTGCTGATGTTCGCCTTTCCGGTCGCTTTTTTGAACTTCACGCTGGGCGGGTGGGGCGTGTTTGTGACGGCGTTCGCTTTGCTGGCGTTGGCTTTGGCGGACGAATTTCCGAAACGGGCGGGCGTGTTTGCCGCGCTGTGCCTGATTGAACCGGTCGTGTTCGCCGGCGTTTTGGCCGCCTATATCCTCAGAAAACAGAAAAAAGCCGCCGTCAGCGCCGTTTGTTTCGCGGCGTTTTTAACGCTTTGCGCGTTGACGCGGTACGGGGCGGGCGCGTTTGCGGCGGCGTTCGGGGCGGCCGCGCGCGCGTTGTCGGAACGGCCGTGCTCCTTTTCCTCCGTCGCCGGAATTTTGATGTGCGGCGGGATGCCGGCCGCAGGAGCAATCGCCGTTCAAATCGCGGTTGCGGCCGGTGCTTTGTACGCGGCGTGCCGTTTGCTGGTCAACGACAAGTGCGCGCCCGCCGTTCAGGACGCCTGTCTGTGCGGCGCGCTGTGTTTCGCGTCGCCGTTTTTCTATCTGTCCGATTATGCGCTGCTGTACGCGGGGATCGCTTTTTTAATCAAGGATTCCTTGCGCCGCGGATTGCTGAAAGGGGACGGGTGGTTGTTGATCGCGGCGTTCGCGTCGATTTATCTGGAAGGGATCGTCACCCCGCATACGGGCGCGCCGTTCCAAATGATATTGGCGGCGTGGCTGGTGTTCGCCGCTTTCCGCCGCCGGTTTTAATATTCGGAAACGAAACAGGCGGGTTCGTCCGTTTCAAACAGCTTCGTTTTCTTTTTCAACGCCGGATCGTATCCGTAAACGGCGTTTCCGTCGGCGAACAGCAGTGTCGTGCCGTCGCGGGTGAACGATAGGGCGGTTACGTTTTCCGCCTTTATTTCATCGAAAAATCCGCCGGTGATCAGGATTGAACCGCCGCAAACGCAGGCCGTCAGGCGCGCGCCCGCGTGATAGGCTGGAACCGTCGCGTTTGCCCTGACGGGAATGGTTTTCGGACGCCGCGCGGCCAAAGTGATGTTCAGCGATCCGTCCGCGCCGGTGAACATCAGCGTGTCCGGCGTGCAGAAACAAACGGGCGCGGGGACGGCGGGCGGTTTGACGAACGGCATCGGAAACCACCCGAATTCTTCGCGCATGATGACGCGCAGGACGGATTGCCCAGTGGCGTCGTCCGTCGCGATAAAGGCGATTTTTTGGTTGTCGGGGGACAGGGCGGTGTGGGATATCGTCTTTCCGGACAGGGAAAACAGCGGCGTTATCCCGTCCGAGCCGGTTTCGGTCATGCCGATCGTTTCCCTGCCGTTTTTTTCAAAAACGCCGCAAATTTTTTTCCCCGCCGGATTGTACGACGGGTGGCGCAGCCCCATATTAAACGACAGAACGCGTCCGTCGGGGGTGAAAACGGCGGCTTTTGCCCCGTTCGGGCGCGGAAAGGCGGCAAAAATCCGATAAAAAGGAATGGTGTCCATAAATTGTGGTGTCCTGAACAATGAAATCATATAATATAGCGAACAGTGTCTGTTGCGAAAGCAAAAAAGGAGTTTTTTCATGCTGACCGGAAACGAATCGAAAACGGAAATGACAAACGCCCGCCGCGGCTTTATGCGGTTGAAAGACTATATGAACGCGTGCATTGTCGGGCAATCCGGATTGGTGGACAGGTTGCTGATCGCTTTGCTGGCGGACGGCCACCTGTTGGTCGAAGGCGCCCCCGGTTTGGCGAAAACAAAGGCGATCAAGAAACTTTCCGAAGCGATCGAGGGGGACGACCAGCGCATCCAGTTCACGCCCGATCTGCTGCCGTCCGACATCACGGGCAGCGACATCTACCGTCCCGAAACGGGGGATTTCAAATTTCAGGCGGGGCCGATTTTCCACAACCTGATTTTGGCCGACGAAATCAACCGCGCGCCCGCCAAAGTCCAATCCGCCCTGTTGGAAGCCATGGCCGAACGGCAGGTGACGGTCGGCGGAAAAACCTACAAGCTGCCGCCGTTGTTCATGGTGATGGCGACGCAGAACCCCATCGAGCAGGAGGGGACGTATCCTTTGCCCGAAGCGCAGCTCGACCGTTTTCTGATGTACGTCAAAATCGACCAGCCCGACGCGGCGGCCGAACGCCGGATTCTGCGTTTGGTGCGCGACGAGGCCATGACCGCCGGACAGGCCGGAAAAATAGAGGTCATGCCGCAAACGGGCGTGTTCGCCGCCAGACAAGAGGTTTTGAACGTCCATTTGTCCGACGCGCTGGAAGAATACATCGTCCAGCTGGTCATGGCCACGCGCCGTCCCGAAGCCTATGATCCGAAATTCGCCCGCTGGGTGGCTTTCGGCGCCAGCCCGCGCGGAACGATCGCCTTGGATCGGTGCGCGCGCGCCGGAACGTGGCTGGCGGGCAGGGACTATGTCCTGCCGGAGGATATTCACGCCGTCGTTCACGACGTGCTGCGTCACCGCATCATTTTAACGTTTGAAGCCGAAGCCGAAGGCGTCACGCCGGACAGCTTCATTGATTTGCTGTTGGAACGGGTGCCTTTGCCGTAATGTTTGAAAAGCTGAAAACATTTTTGCGCGACAAAACGCCGGCCGCATCCCCCCTTTCCGACGGGCGGGAGGGGGACGGCATCGGCGTTTCGCTGCCGGAATTGTTGGCGCAAAAACGGCACGTTCCCCTGCTGTCGTTCGACACGACCGGCACGTCAAAGGCCGAGGGCATGGGCGTGCACCGTTCGCCGTTTCGCGGGCGAGGCATGGAATTCGACGAAGTGCGCGCCTATCATCAGGGCGACGACATCCGTATGATCGATTGGCGCGTGACGGCCAGAACGGGCAAGGCGCACACAAAGCTGTACCGCGAGGAACGCGATCGTCCCGTTTTGTTTTTGGGCGATTTCAGGCCGCGGATGCGGTTCGGAACGCGCGTGGCTTTCAAATCCGTCATCGCGGCGCGCGTCATGGCCGCGCTGGCGTGGGCGTCGCGGGGGCACGGCGACAAGATCGGCGCGATCGTCCTGTCCGCCGGACACTATTTCAAAATCGCCCCGCACCGGCAAATGCGCCGGTTGATGGAGGTGTTCAACGCCGTCGTCACCGCGGCGAACGATGACGGCAAGGCCAAAGGCGTTTCGCTGGGCGACGCGCTGGCCGAATTGCGGCGGGTCAGCAAAAACGGCGGGCGCGTTTACATCGTCAGCGATTTTTACGGTTTTGACGAGGAATGTAAAAAGCACCTGACCTATATCGCGCGCCATTGCGATGTCGTGTGCGTGCAAATTTTTGACGTGTTGGAGGAAACGCCGCCCCCGCCGGGGACGTACCGCGTCAGCGACGGCAGCCGCAGCGTCACCATTTACACGGACGATAAAAAATGGCGGGCGGAATACGAACGCCTGTTCGCCGAACCGCGCCGCGATTTGGAAAATTTCTGCAAAAGCCGCAAGATCATCTACATCGCCATGCGCACGGATGCGGATATGGTGCAAACGCTGCGCCGCGGCATTTTGACGGCGGGGGAAAAATGATGCAGCCTCAAACGATCGACCTGTCAGGATTAAGGGACGTGCATTTGCCGCCCGTGCCGCCGCTGTGGCCGCTGCCGCCGCGGTTCTGGATTGTGACGGCCGTCGCAATATGCGCCGTCGCCGCCGCGGTTTTCTGTGTCAGCCGAATCCGGCGGATGACGGCCAAGAAATACGCAAACCGTGAAGTCGAACGTATCACAAAACAGTTTGACGGGGACGGCTATCGTTCCGCCGTCGAATTGTCGTTGTTGATGCGGCGGATCGCGCTGATGAAGCATCCGCGCGCGGATGTGGCGGGGCTGACGGGGCGGCGTTGGCGGCAATTCCTTGAAAACACGGTGAAAAAGCCCGTTTTCAAAGGCGCGGCCGGCGATGTCGCCGAAACCGTCATGTTCATTCCGCCCGACCGTTTTAAAAACGGGGACGCGGCCGTTTTCATCGCGGCCGCCAAAGAATGGATCGCGGAAAACGCATGATGCATTTCGCTTGGCCGCTGATGTTTTTCTGTCTGCCTTTGCCGTGGGTGATCGACCGTCTGGCAAAGCGGCAAAGCCAACCGGCGGTCGCGGTCAAAGTCCCCTTTTTCGCCGAGATAAAGGCATTGTCTCGTCGGTCGGAAATGCCGCGCGGGCGCAAAGCGGGGATGATGTGGCTGTTGTGGGGATTGTTGGTGTGCGCGGCGGCGCGGCCGCAAATTCCGGACGGGATGCAGGAATACGCCGTTCCCGCGCGCGACATCGTTCTGGCGTTGGACATTTCGCGGTCGATGACGCTGCCGGACGCGGGCGGGGAAAGCCGTTTGGACGCCGTTAAATCGGTCGCGGCGGATTTTGTCGGGCAAAGGAAAAACGACCGGATCGGCATTGTTTTGTTCGCGGAACAGGCGAATTTGTATATGCCTTTGACATTGGACGGCGACGGGTTGCGGGATATGCTGGGCGGCGTGCGTGCCGGATGGCTGGGATCGCTGACGGCGGTCGGTGACGCGGTCGGGTTGGCTTTGCGGTATTTGGAAAACAGCGGCGCGAAACACAAGATCGTCATTTTGCTGACCGACGGGGCGTCCAACGCCGGAAACATCGCGCCCGCAGACGCCGTCGCTGCCGCCCGCGGCCGCGGCGTGACGCTTTACACGATCGGGTTCGGTTCGCCGGACGATCCGGACGGCGGGGCGGACGCCGATTTTTTGCAACAGGCGGCGGAACGGACGGGCGGGCTGTTTTTCATGGCGCGGGACGGGGCGGAATTGGCGCGGGCGTATGAAACGATTTCGCGAAACGAACCGATGTCCGACGCGCCGGTTTACCTGATCCGGCAAAAAGAGCTGTATCCTTGGCCGCTGTCCGCGTTCGCCCTGATTGTGTCCGCCGCCGTGTTCGCCCGCGTCCGCCAGCGTTGGAAATTCAGGAAAGGGGCGGAATGATGGAATGGATTGTTCTGCGCCCGTGGGCTTTTGTTTTCATCCTGCCGGCCGTTTTGTACTGCTTTTTCAATCACCGGCCGGTCAGGGCGTGGATCGGCGTGATCGACGCGCGGCTGCTGCCCGTTTTGTCGGTGCGCGGCGGATCGCGTTTCCGGAAAAACGCCGCTTTCGCCCTTTCGTTCGGGGCGGCGCTGTGCGTTGTGTGCTCTTTGACCGGCGTTTGTTTGAAAAGGACGGACGCGCCGCTGTACCATCCGAAATCCCCCGCCGTGATCGTTTTGGATATGTCCCTGTCGATGAAAGCGCGGGATGTCGAACCCAACCGTTTCAGCCGCGCGGTGTTTAAGGTTTACGACCTGCTGGACGAATTGAGGGGCGTGCCGACGGCGCTGATCGTGTTCACGGACGAACCCTATCCGCTGATTTCCGCGACGACGCAGAAAGAGGCGGTCGAAGCGATCCTGCCGCTGCTGAATTTCAACCTGATGCCGTCGCAGGGATCGCGGACGGACAGGGCGCTGGATCAGGCGGTAAAGGCGATCGGGCAAACCGGCGCGGCTTACGGCGATATTTTTTTGGTGACGGACGGCGGCGACGAGGTTTTCGCCATTCAGGACGCGGCGCTGGACATTGTCCGTCGGGCGGCCGAAAAAGGAACGCGCCTGTTCGTTTTGGGAACGGGGACGCCCGCCGGCGCCGTTTTGCCGGCGGAGGACGGCCGGAACATAATGGACGCGTTGGGCAATCCCGTCACGCACCGTTTGCGCGAGGATTTCCTGCGCCGTTTGGCGGCGGCCGGAAACGGGGAGTACGCGCGCGTGCGCACGGACGGCGGCGATGTCAAATCGTTGATGCGCGCCAAAAACGTTCAGGCGGGGCGCAAAAGCGACCTGACCGACACGAAAAGGGCGGCGGACGCGGGATATTGGTTTTTGCTGCCCGTCGTCGCGCTGTTTCCGTTTGTGTTCCGCCGCGGGCTGTTCCCCGTTTTGCTGATGCTGTGGGCGACGCCGTCCGCCGCCGCGTCTTTTCAAGAATTATTCCTCAGCCCGTCCGCCGCCGCCGCGCATTTCCTGAATCTGGGAAATCAGGTCAAAGCCGTTGAAATCGCCGAAAAATCGGACGATTTCACCGCGCTTTACAATACGGGGACACGGCTGATCCCTTTGCGGAATTTCGCCGCGGCGCAGATGTTGCTGGAAAAGGCCGTTTTAAAGCGTCCCGACGATGAAAACGCGCAAGTCAATTTGGAAATCGCCAGACGGCTGAACAAAAATCCGCCGAGCGACGGCGAGGGCGACAACGATGCGCAGAATCCGGATCAATCCGGCGACGGGGCAGGCGACGCGGACGGGCAAAGTGACTTAAGCCAAAATGACAATAACGATCCGCAAGACAATGAAAACAAAGAAAATGACTCCAACGACGGGGCTGGTGAAAATGACGGCGACGGCGGAGAAAAAAGCGGGGACGGAAACGCCGGCGGCGGCGATGCGGGCGGGGATGACGGCGGTGACAAAGATAACGGAAACGGTGGTGCCGGAAACGGCGGCGGCGTGACGGGGGACGGCGACGGAAATCCGGATGCGGAAGACGGGCGCGGGGACATGGTTCCGGTGCACGATGACCCGTCCGCTTTGCTGCGGCACAAGATCCTGTTCCTGCATCAGGAAAAACGCTACGGCGACGAATCGGCGGCGGGTGCCCCATGGTAAGGTTTTTCGCTTTTTTGTTCGGAATGTTGCCGGTTGCGGCTTTGGCGGCGCCGCGGCTGGAAATGCGTTTCATCGCGCCGCCCGACACGCTGTACGCGGGGCAGGAGGCCTTTTTTGACATAAAGCTGCTGGACGGGATCGGGTTGACGAACGTCGGCATCATTCCCGCCGAATGGCCGGAAGTGGAGCTTTTCCTGAATTTCGGGCGGACGAAAGCGGACGGAAAAGCGGGCGAGGTGAAAACGTTTTCGTTCAGTTTCGTGCCGAAAAAAGCGGGGCGCGTCGATTTTGCGCCGCTTTGCCTGTCGGCGGATGCGCCGTCCATGATCTCCATGCGCGATTTGCCGGATTTCGCCGCCGTGACGCCGGACGGCCGCGTGAAAATTTGCGCCCCCTCTTTTTCATTTGACGCGAAGCCTTTGCCGGCCGGCGCGGCTTTCGCGGCCGCGGGGGCGGAAATGTTTGACGGGATCGTCCCGAACGTTCCGGAAATCAAAGCGGGCAGTCCGGTCAAACGATCGCTGGTTTTGACGGCGAAAGGGACTTTACCCGCCTATCTGCCCGATTTCACGGTCAAAGAGATGCCGGACGCGCGCATTTACAAAGGCAAAACGGAAAGGACGGTGATCAACGCGGCGGAAACGTTGGTCGCCGCCGTCCGCCAGACGGTCGTTTTCGTGCCGCAGCGGGCGGGAACGCTTGTGTTGCCGGAAACGGGCGTCGTTTGGGCGGACACGCGGACGGGGCAAATCAGGGAAACGAAAATTCCCGCGCGGACGTTAAAGGTGCTGCCTGCGGAAACGGCGCCGGAAAGCGTTCCCGAACCGCCGGAAAAGCCGGAAGCGGTTGAAAAGCGCGGTGAAACGGATTGGCCGGAAACGCTTTGGATCATCCCCGTTGTCATTGCCGCGTTCGTGTTCGCGCGGCTGGCGGGGCGCAGGCGGCGGCGGGCGAGGGCGGAGGTGCTGTGCGCGGGAAAAACGGGCGATCCCGCCGTGTTGGCGGCGGCTTTGATCCGTTGGGGAAAGGAACGTTTTGCGTCGCGGAACATCAGAAACCTGTCCGGTTTGCGTGACGTATATGCGGAGGCGGACGACGGTTTTGCCCGCGCTTTGGACAATTTGCAGGATCACCTGTACGCGACGGGGCGGTTCGCGAAACATTTTCCGGACGCCGCGGAAAATCTGGCGCGCGAAGTGACGGCGGCCTTTGAACGGGCGGAGCGGATCAAAATCAAACAAAAAAGGAAAGCCGTCAAGCGGCTGCCCGACCTTTATCCCTGAACGGGTTTTGCAATGTCTTTCATCATGATGACGGCGTCCTCGGCGGGCAGGTCGTCAGGGGTGAAAAAGTCGATGATCCGGCCGGTTTCCTTAAACCCGCGTTTGGCGTACAAATGGCGCGCCGCCGTCCATTTTTCGGACACGATCAGGATTTCCTTCGTCACGTCCGGATAATCGCGGGCGATTTTATCCTCCAGCGCCGCAAACAGCCGCAGGCCGATTTTTTGACCGCGCCAGCTTTGCAGCGTGCCGAACGACGTGATGTAAAGGTTCGTTCCGTTGTCGTCGTGCAATTCCAGCGGATCGTGCCCCAACGCCAGCACTTCGGCGTTGACGCCCTGATCTTCGCGCCACAATTCGGACGAGATATAGCCGCCGACTTCGCCCGTTTCCGCGTTTTCGGCGACCAGAAATCCGTCGGGAAACGCCCGTATCCGTTTCAAATACAGGTCGCGATCCTCGCGCGATCCGGCGACGAAGCTTTCATATTCGATTTTCATAATCGCATCAATGTCGGCGGGGGTGGCGGAACGGATGAGAATCGAGGGGGCGGACATTTCGGACTCCTTGAAAAAATGTTCTTGAAATCCTGTATGAAAAGCGGGTAAAAGTCAATATCCCTTCGTTCAGTTAAAAGGCATGAATTATGACGAAATATCTGATTACCAGCGCGCTTCCCTATATCAACGGCATCAAACATCTGGGCAATCTGGTCGGGTCGATGCTGCCCGCCGACGTGTATGCCCGATTCCTGCGCCAGAAAGGGGAGGAGGTTCTGTTCATCTGCGCGACCGACGAACACGGCACGCCCGCGGAACTGGCCGCCATGGAAAAAAATCAGGACGTTGAAACGTTTTGCACCGAACAGCATGAAGTGCAGAAAGACATCTACACCCGTTTCAACCTGTCGTTCGACCATTTCGGACGTTCGTCTTCGCACCAGAACACGGAGCTGACGCAGCATTTTTGCAAAAAGCTGATGGAAAACGGCTATATCGAAGAACGCGTCATCAAACAGGTCTATTCCGTTGACGACGGGCGTTTCCTGCCCGACCGGTACATCGTCGGAACCTGCCCGCATTGCGGATACGAAGCCGCCCGCGGCGACCAATGCGAAAACTGCACGCGCGTTTTGGATCCGACCGACCTGATCAACCCGCGTTCCGCTGTTTCCGGTTCCCATAATCTGGAGATCCGCGACAGCAAGCATTTGTTCCTGAAGCTGCCCGCTTTGGAAAGCAAGCTGTCCGCCTTTATCGACGAACACGAAGCCGAATGGCCGCTGGTCGTGACATCCATCGCGCGCAAATGGCTGAAAGAGGGGCTGCGCGAACGCTGCATCACCCGCGATTTGAAATGGGGCGTCCCCGTTCCCGTTGACGGGTTCGAGGGCAAAGTGTTCTACGTTTGGTTCGACGCGCCGATCGAATACATCGGTTCGACCGCCGAATGGGCGGAAAAAGACCCCGAACACCGCGATTGGAAAAGCTGGTGGTACGACGCCAAAGACGTGCGTTACGTCGAATTCATGGCAAAGGACAACATCCCGTTCCACACCATCATGTTCCCCGCGACCCTGCTGGCGTCCGGCGAACCGTGGAAAAAGGTCGATTACATCAAAGGGTTCAACTGGCTGACGTTCTACGGCGGCAAATTTTCCACGTCGCAGAAACGCGGCATTTTCACCAATCAGGCTTTGGACGAATTCCAACCCGATTACTGGCGTTACTGGCTGATGGCGAACGCGCCGGAAAGCTCTGATTCCAGCTTTACGTTCGCTTCGTTCGCCGCGACGGTGAACAAGGATTTGAACGACGTTCTGGGCAACTTTGTCAACCGCGTTTTGAAAATGACGGCGTCCAAAATCGGCGCGGCCGTTCCCGCGGGCGGCGAATGGGGCGACACGGAACGCGAGTTCGTCAAAACGATGGAAGCCAGAATCGCCGATTACACTAAATACCTGTCGGAAATGGAATACCGCAAGGCGTTGGTCGAACTGCGCGCCATTTGGGTGGAGGGCAACAACTACCTGACCGCCGCCGCGCCGTGGACGGTGATCAAAGAAGACAAGGACAAAGCCGCGATGATCCTGCGGCTGGCGTTGAATGTCATCCGCCTGTACGCCGTTTTGTCCGCGCCCGTCATTCCGGAAACGGCGGAAAAAATGCTGGCGTTGTTGAATTTGGACGCGAACGCGACGGCGTGGCCGTCCGGCGATTTGGCGGCCGAATTGCAAAAACTGCCCGCCGGACACGCTGTCAACGTGCCGGAACAGCCGTTGTTCCAGAAAATAATGCCGGAGGCTGTCGCCGATTTGTGCCAGCGTTACGGCGCCGATCCGGAAGAATGAGATGAAATTTTCGGGCTATGTCGCCGGTGCGGCCGGATTGGTCAAGGACTTCGGCCGCTTTGCGCTGGGACTGTTGAAACGGCCGCATTACGTGGCGGTTTTGCTGGCCTTGATCGTCGGCGCGTTTTGGCTGGGCGGCGTGAAGCCGGCGGACATTCCCCGAACCGTTGAAAAGAAATGGCAGGCGTTTGTCGCGAACAGAAAACAGGTCGTGACGGAAGAACTGCAATCCCTGTCCGAACGGATGGATAATCCGGACAACCCTTTGAAATCATTTGTTTTTACGGGCAGGCGTCCGATTGCGGAAGCCAAGCGGGAGCAAAAACGGCAGACGCAATCCCAAACAAAACCGGAGCCCGTTCCTGAACAGCGGCCGGTCTTTTTGCCCGAAGCCGAAGCGCGGCGCGAAATCGAACAGCGCGTCGTTTGGAAACGGCCGGATAAAAACGCGCCGTCCGGCGACACGGCGGCCGACGGCGGCGCCGTTACCGGCACTTTGGTTGTGACGGGGGCGGACACGGTGCGGATCGGGGGCAGGGATTTTTCATTGCGCGTCCGGCTGCGCGCGGGCAAGGCGACCGCGTCGTTCCAACAGCTGAAACGTCGTTTCGACGGGCGGCAGGGCAAGTGCGTTCCGGATGAAAACGTCGCCAATCTGGCGGAATGTTTTGTCGGATCGCTGGGGTTGTCGGAAACGTTGATTGATTTCGGTTACGCCGATCCCGTTTAGGCTTTTCCCTGTTCCGCGGACAGGCGCGACGGGTCTATTCCCATTTTTTGCAAAGCGAACGCCCACCGTTTTTCAAACGGCAGGGTGTAAAGCAGGTCGCCGGACGCGTTGACGGGCAGCCACGCGTTTTCCTTGATTTCGTTTTCCAGCTGGCCGGCCGACCAGCCGACGTGTCCCAGCGCGATCAGGTATTTTTCGGGGCCTTTGCCTTCGGATATGTCGCGGATGATGTCCGTCGTGACGGTCAGCGACGCCAATCCGGTCATCGCCAAAGTGGCCGTGCCCGTGTAATCCGGCGAATGAAGCACAAAACCGCGGATGATATCGACGGGGCCGCCGGCCAAAACGGGCGGACGGCCGCAATCCGCGGGCGGTTCCATTTTCAGCTGAGCCAGCAGGGCGGCGAAAGTCAGGTCCTTGATCGGGCGGTTGACGACCAGCCCCATCGCGCCTTCGTCCGTGTGGGCGCAGACGTAAACAACGGATTGTTCAAACCGGTCGTCCTGCATCCCCGGCATGGCGATTAAACATTTTCCGTTTAAAAAACACATTGCTTTATTCCCTGTTTTTTCGCGTCGGATTATGGTACGTTATTAAAAACAATCTAATCCATAAAAATTAAAGGATGTTAAAAAATGCGCCGTATTGTTTTTATGCTGTTCCTGACGTTGTGCTTTTTCGGGGGCGCGGCCGCCGGCGCGCGTGCCGCCGATGCCGATCCGACGCCTTTGACGGTCGGCGATCTGGAAAAGCTGAAAACGATGAACGGCAAGGAACAGCGCGCCTTTGTTTTCGATTATTACAAAAAAAACAAGGAACGCGGCGCGACGGACGGGCAGATTTTGCGTGAATTGCTGAAGCTGGATGTCAAAGACGGCGAAAATTCGGATCTTGTCAAAAAGCTGTCCGCGCTGGGCAAACGTTACCGCGATATCGAACAGTTCGTTAAAAACGCGATCGAGGAAGCCAACGTGAAATTGTTGGAGGACAACCCCGGCCGCACGGATCTGATCATTGATCCGGACAATTTGGAAACATGGAAAAACATCCAATATATACGCATCGGCAAAAACAGGATCGAAGATTACCTGCGGCTGTTTAAAAACAAGGGGCATTATTCCGACGCCGTTTCGACGCAGGGAATGAGCGCGATTTTGGCGTCCTGCGCGAACAAAACGGGCGAGGATTCTTTTTTGATGTCGTTCGTTTTGCTGCCGGAGGACGGCTATAAAATCGCCATGCAGACAGAGGGGGCGGCGCCCGAACCGGTCAAGGCGGATTTTACGAATTCGACGAACGTTCAGGCCGATCCGTTTGAATTTCCGGTCGAAACGTCTTGGCAATCGGGGGACGCGCGCGTTTTCGGATACGACGGCAACGTGTATCTGCCCTTTACCGTCCGGTCGGCCGATCCGTCCGCCGCGGCGCGGATCAAGGCGGTTTTGACGGCGAACCTGTGCCGAAACGACGATTGCCGTCCCGTTTCTTTGCCGGAAATCGACTATACGGCGGAAAAGGCGGAGCTGGAAACGTCCGTGTGTTCGCGGCTGCAGCAGGCGATGAACGTCGCGCCCGCCGCGCAGAAACTGAAAATCAAATTGCAAAAGGCCTATTTCAAACAGGACAAATCCGGCGAAATCGACCTGTTCATCCGGTTGAAAATCCCGTCGTTCGGGATCGGCGACAACCAGACGATCGTTTTGAAAAACGCGCAGGGGCTGCGTATGTCCGACCCGTTCGTGACGCGTGAAAGCGGCAAGATGTTTTTGAAATTCCGCGTGTTGAATCCGCAGGCGTTCAAAGGCGGCGCCGATTTCGTTTTGGATGTCGCCTATCCGGCGCGGGCGGCGGAATTGAACGTGCGCGCGGATATGGAAACATCGGCGGGGCTGTTCTTTTCAAACTTGTCCTTTTCGCCGGTCGCTTTTACGGCCGCTTTTTTTCACGGAATAAAGTTTTTGGTGTTTTCGCCGATGTTCGCCGCGTTCCTTTTGCTGTTTTATCAGGCCGCGTGCGCCGTCGGGAAAAGTCCGGAAAAAACGGTTTCGTTTTATAACGGGCTGGGCAAGATGTTTTATTTCTGGTGCGTTGTATATGCCGTCGGCGCCGTCGGTTGGAAATGCGTTTTTCCCGACGGCGGCGTGTATTGGGGATTGCAGTTCCTGCTGCCGCCCGTGAATTTCTGCTTTGCCGTTTTGTTCCTGCTGTGCGCCGTTTATGAAAAGAGGCTGTTCGACAACGTGGCGGTCGCCGGTTTGACGGCGCGTTTCGCGCTGTTCTTTTCGATGTTCCGTCCGGCGGATGTGCGGGAAAGCGCGGGATTGGCGGCCGGTTTCATCGCGGGCGCCCTGCTGTTGATCACGCCGTTGACGGGAATGTATTACGACACGGCGCTGCTGCTGTCGAAATCCCCCGTTTTTTATTCCCTGTCCTTTGCCGCGGGGGCTTCAGTGCCGTTTTTGATCCTGTCCCTGTATGACAAGCGCGCGGCCGCGTTGGAAATGAACGCGAAGGCGCGGCGGCTGTTTTCCGTCGTTTTGCCTGTTCCGCTGTGTGTTCCGGCGGCGGCGGCTTTGGTTTTGATCTGGATGGAAACGGGGCTGGCGGTTTTCGCCATGGCTGTGGCGCTGATCGGTGCGGCGGCCGTTTTGTTTCAGGTCTATCCGCAAAGAAAGAAAGCGGTCGCGGCGGTTTTGCTGTTGATCGCCGTCATTTTGATTCCGCCTTTGCCGAACACGAAAAGCCTGAACACGCAGGGCGGCGTCGATTTTGACGAAGAGCTGCTGCGCGACACCGTGCGGCAGGGCAAATCCGTTTATTTGAACGTGACGGAAAGCTTTTGCCTGTCGTGCCAATGGAACCGTTTGATGATGATGCGGCAGGGCGCGCCGGACGAAATCGCGAACAAGGATGTCGTGGTGATGCGCATCCGGTACAACCACCCGTTTTTGCGTCGGCTGTTCACGCAGGGCGGCGATTACAGCCTGCCGATGAATTTCATGTTCACCCCCCTGTATCCGGAGGGAAAGGCGGTCAGGCGGTTTTTAACCCCGTGGACGGCGGATGAAATTGTGCGGGAAACGGTCAGGGACGCATTGTCAGATCGGCAAAGCGCGCCTGAACAAAATCGGCCAGATCCTGCGGCGCCAAGCACAAATTGACGCCGACCTTTCCTGCGCTGACACAAAATTTATCGTACAGCAAAGCCGTTTCGTCGATGAATGTCGCGAACGGCTTTTTCATCCCGACGGGGGAGCAGCCGCCGTGAACGTATCCCGTCGTCGGCAGCAGCATTTTCAACGGCAGCATTTCGACGCTTTTTTGTCCGGCGGCTTTGGCGGCGGCTTTCAAATCCAATTCGCAAACCGACGGAATGACGAACACGAAATGTTCGTGCGCCGGCGATTGCGTCACCAGCGTTTTAAACACCTGTTCGGGGGCTTGGCCGATTTTGGCGGCGACGGAAACGGCGTCGATTTTGCCGTCCGTGATGTCGTATTCGTAATATTCATACGGAACGCGTGCTTGATCCAACAGGCGCATCGCGTTCGTTTTTTTCAAATCGTGCGGCATCGGAAAAGCCCTTAAATCGGGTCAACGGTCGGAAAACGCGGGGACAGCGTCATTTCGCGATCCATACCCGCGAACCCCGTCGCCGCGGTCAACGGCAGGACTACCCCTTGCAGCCGGACGTTCGGGCGGCTTTTCAAATAAAAATCCATATAGGCGCGGCGATCGACGGCCGGCATTTTTTCCAAAGCGTCCAGCATGATTTTGTCGATTTGCGCCTGTGCCTCGCTGAATTTGCTTTCAATGCCGGACAGGTGGAAATCGGCGGCGGCGCGATCGGGGGCGGCGGCGGTGATCGCTTGCAGCATACGCGTTTTGTCCGCCATGATGTCGCCGACTTTGTCGTTCAGAACGTCGTTGATCTGTGAAACGGCCTGTTCGATTTCCGCGCGTCCTTGGGACGACAAGCGGGTGGTCAGCGGGCGCGGCGCGTCGATGTGTTTTTCCGCGGGCGTCAAAAGAACGCCGATGCCGACGCCGGCGATAAAGCAGGCGATATCCGTTAAAATCCGTTTTTTCATAGCGACCCTCTTGAAAAGTTTTTATCAGTTTAATCCGGTTTCCGGTTTGTTTTCAACCTGTCATTTCAAAGATTTCGACACGATTTCATAGGTGTTCGGCGACAAATCGGGCGCGTTTAATATGCGCGTCAAAGCGTCCCGCATCATTTTTTGGCGCGCCGGATCGAATTTTTTCCAGCTGCCCAGCGCGACGGGAATGGCGGCGGCCACCTGCGGATTGACTTTATCGACCGCCAGCGTTTGTTCGGCGATGAAGGCGTATCCCGACCCGTCTTTTTTATGCAGGGCGGTTTGATTGGCGGCGAACGCGTTGATCAGCGCGCGCACTTTGTTGGGATTGGTGATGGAAAACGATTCGTGGCGCAGCAGCTTTTCAACCGTCGCCAGCGCGTCGGCGCCGGCCGTCGCCCGCATCGTCAGCCATTTGTTCACGACCAGCGGATCGTCTTTGTACGTTTGGTAAAAATCGTCCATGACGGCGGCGGCTTCCGGCGTGTTTTTTCCGGCGAGTATGCGGACGGCGGCGTCCTTGTCCGTCATATGCGCGGCCGAATAATACTGTTTTCGCGCCAAAGCGTCGTCATGCAGGCAAAGGTACGCCAACGCCATATTTTTAACGGCGCGGCGGCCGGAGCTTTCGGCGTCGGGGACGTAATCGCCGTCCGTTTGGTTGGCGCGGTAGGTTGCCGCCAGCTCGTCCGCCAATTCCGCGGCGATCCGTTCGCGCAAAGCCGTCCGCGCCGAATGGATCGCGTCCACGTCGATCACGTCCATCCGTTCCGCCAGCGCGCGTTCGGACGGCATGATGAACGCGCGGGCGACAAAGGCTTTGTCCGCAGCGCCGTCGTTCAAATATCCGCGCAGGGCTCGGATGAACGCGTCGGGAACGTCGGGGGCGCGGCCGTTTTGTATGGCGTCAACCATATCCAGCATGATGTCCGCCGCGAATTGCTGTCCCGCGTCCCACCGGTTGAACAGGTCGGAATCGCGCGCCATCAGCAGCCCGCGCTGTTCGGGGGCGAGGGCAGTTTTAAACCACACCGGCGCGGTAAAGGCGCGGTTGCCGGACAGAACGGGCGGCTGCGGGACGTTTTCAAAAACGAACGTCTGTTCCGGTCGGTTCAATACAATGACCGCGGAAGTCGCGCCGCCGCTTTCCCCGCCCTTGACAAACAGGGGCATATCCCGCCCGTCGGGGGCCAGCAGCCCGATTTCCAGCGGGATGACAAAGGGGGCTTTCACCGGCTGGCCGGGGGTGGGGGGCGTGCGCTGCGTCAATGTCAGCGTATAGGTTTTCGCGGCTGCATTGTAAACGCCGGACGCTTCGACCGTCGGGGTTCCCGCCTGATGATACCACGTTTGCGCGAATTGCGTCAGGTCGATCCCCGCGCCCTCGGCGATCGCGGCGACGAAATCGGCGCACGTCACGGCTTTGCCGTCGTTGCGGGCGAAATAGATGTCCATGCCTTTGCGGAATTTTTCCTTGCCGGCCATGCGTTCCATCATGCGGATGACCTCCGCGCCCTTGTTGTAAACGGTGCCGGTGTAAAGGGAGCGGACGGAAATATAGGAATCCGGCCGGATCGGATGCGCCAAAGGCCCTGCGTCCTGCGGAAATTGGGCGGCGCGCAGGACGGACACGTCCTCGATCCGTTTGACGGCGCGCGACCGCATATCGGCGGAAAATTCCTGATCGCGGTAAACGGTCAGCCCCTCTTTCAGCGTCAGGTCGAACCAATCGCGCAGCGTCACGCGGTTGCCCGACCAGTTGTGAAAGTATTCATGGGCGACGACGCCTTCGATATCGGCGTAATCCGCGTCCGTCGAATGTTGCGGATCGGCAAGGATGTATTTGTCGTTAAAGATGTTCAGCGACGTGTTTTCGCACGCGCCCGAATTGAAATTCGACACGGCGACGATGTTGAACACGTCGTGGTCGTATTCGCGGCCGAAAGCGTCCTCGTCCCATTTCATGGCGCGTTTCAAGGATTCCAGAGCGTAGGCGCACCGGTCGCCTTTGCCGGATTCCACAAAAACGTTCAAGGCGACTTCGCGTCCCGAACGGGTGACGAAACGGTCGCCGCGCCGGTCAAGGTCGCCCGCGACGACGGCGTACAGATAGCACGCTTTCGGCACGGGATCGAAAAACACGGCTTTGTGCCGGCCGTCGGGCAGGTCGGCGGCGGATTCCCTGTTGCCGTTTGAAATCAAAACGGGCAGGGACGCTTTGTCGGCGATTAAGGTCGTGCGCCACACGGGCATGATGTCCGGACGGTCGGGAAAGAACGTGATGCGGCGGAAACCGTGCGTTTCGCATTTGGTGCACAGGATGCCGCCGGACGCGTACAGCCCCTGCAGCTTTGTATTGGCGGACGGATTGATTTCCGTTTCAATGCTTAGCGTAAAGCTTTCCGGCGGATCGCGCAAAACCATCCCCTCGTCGGACAGGGCGTAGTCCCGTTCGGTCAAAAGCGTCCCGTTGACGGCGACGCTTTTTAAAACCAGCTCTTCGCCGTCCAGCCGCATCGGCGCGTGTTCCGGCGTTTCGGGCGCGCGGCGAACCCGCATTTGCGCCGCGACCGCGGTTTTTTCCATTCCCAGATCGAACGTCATGTCAACGCTGTCGATCAGGTATTCCGGTTTTTTGTAATCTTTGGCGTAAACGGTTTTCGGTGCGGCGGCCATGGCGGAAAATCCCTTGAAACATTAAAATTTTCAAAAGATTACCCCAAAACGCGGCGGCTTTCAAAGGTGATTTTTGAATTTGATTTAAACCTTTTCTTAGCGAAATGATTTCTATAATCAAAGCGCGATGAAAACCGGATTGAAAACGATGAATTGGAAACGACGGGCGGGCGCGCTGCTGGTGTTGGCGGCACTGTCCGGATGCGTCGTCGTGCCTTTGAACAGTTCGGACGGATACCGCCCCGTGCGCGCGGTCAATTCCAGACGCACGAACGTTCACGACCGCACGCAATACCGGATTCAAAGCATTTCGCCGTCGTTCGTGACGGTGAAAAAGGGCGACACGGTGTATTCATTGTCCCGCCGCCACAACGTGCCGATCCGTTCGCTGATCGAAACGAACGGCCTGTCCGCGCCGTTTCTGCTGTCGCCGGGGCAGCGGCTGAAGCTGCCGCCCGCGTCCGTCCACGTCGTGCGCAAAGGCGACACGATTTACAGCATTTCGCGCCGCTATAACGTGGATATGAGCTTGCTCGCCCGCCAAAACAAGCTGAAAGAACCCTATTCCATTTACGAGGGACAGTTTTTGAAACTGCCGGGGTCGATTGTGGAAAAGCCCGCCGCGCAGGTGGCCATCCGGTCGGCGGCGGCGAAAACGCCTGCGAAAACGGCGGCCAAGGCGTCCGCGAAAAAAACAACGCCGGCGACCAAGAAAAACGCGGTGCGTTTGCCGCCCGCGCCCAACCGGTCGCAATCGAAGTTCGCTTGGCCGGTTGACGGCAAAATCATGACAAAATTCGGCGCGGCGGGGGCGGGGCGTCACAACGACGGCGTCAATATCAAAGTCGCCGAGGGCACGGCCGTTCGGGCGGCGGAAAACGGCGTCGTCGCCTATGCCGGAAACGAATTGAAAGGGTTTGGCAACCTGTTGCTGATCAAACACGCCGACGGGTGGATCACCGCCTACGCCCATAACAAACAGCTGCTGGTCAAACGCGGACAGACGGTTCGGCGCGGCCAGCCGGTCGCCAAGGCCGGAAAAACGGGCGGGGAGAAGGAATCGCAGCTGCATTTTGAAATCCGAAAAGGGACGAAAGCGGTCGATCCGCTGTTGTATCTGGAACGCCGATGATTGAAAGGGGGATGAAATGAAAACGAAAATCTTGTGTTCCGCCGCCGCTTTGGCGTTTTTGGCCGGATGCGGTTTGATGGAGGTCGGCAAAACGCAGACCGTTTCTTTTACATCGAACGTTGACGAAACGGGGATTTTCGACCGCGACGGAAAGCGGGTTTGCGCGACGCCGTGCGAAATCGAATTGCCCAGACAGAAAAACGATTTGTACTTTGTCGCCAAAAAGGCCGGATACGTCAACCGCCCGTTTTTCCTGACGGTCGTTCCGGAAAAAAGCTTTTTCAAACATATGCTGACATCTGGGATTATCTTTCCGTTGTCGCCCGCGACGACGGTTGATCTGGCGACCGGCGCGGCGTATGAATACGCCCCCGGAAAAATCTATCTGAACATGATTGAAAAAGGATCGGCCGAGGATTTGAAACAACAGGAAACCGAACAGGAAATCCGCCGGTTCTTTATGGCGAATTACGAAATCCTGCGGCTGGACGCGCGCGTCGGCCGCGGCGAAGCGCTGGACGCTTTGGCGCAAATGATGAATGTGCCGGAAAACGAATTGGCGCATATGATTTCAAAAATGGCCGGTCCGGAAACGGGCGGCAACGAATTGATCCGGCTGTACCGCCGCGCGGTGACGACAAACCGGTGAGACCTTTGGCATAAAAAAACGCCGTCCGGTGGAATGATCGGGCGGCGTTTTGCGTCGGGCGAGGGGGATCAGAAATCGACCTTGACGTTGATCAGTCCGGTGTGATCCTGATAGTGTTCTTTGAACGCGCCGTCGTAGGACAGCGACAATTCGACTTCGTTCGTCAGGCGGACGGCGGCTTTCGCACCGACCTCGACCCCCAGCCGGTTCAGGTGTTCGCCCGCGGCGACGTAGCTCGCCCCGTCGGGCAGAGTGACCATCCGGCTTTCGTTCGGGCGCGCGAGGTCGTAAGTCAGCGCGGCTTTCATTTCCGGTGACACGGTGTATTTGCCGGCGGCGAAGTCTTTGCCCGTTTTCGCGCCGATGACGGCCGTCGTCGTGTTCAGGTTTTTGGCCGAAACGCGCACGCCCAGCTCGTCCGTATAGGCGTTTTGCCGCACGGCCGTAAAGCGCAGGGCGGCTTCGGGCGTCAGAGTGTCCATGTCATACCCCGCCGCGACCCGCGCGGAAAAAGTGTCGGCCTTGTACGAATTTTTCATGCCGGACAGCTTGGTTTTGTCGTCATAGTCCGAACGGCCGTACCCCAGCATCGCGTTGACGTACAGCGCGTCGGGCGCGTATTCGCCATACACGAACCCCGTGTGCGTGTCCGCGTTGATTTTCGACCGTCCGGTTTTGATGCCGGTCGAAGCGAACGCGTAGCCGAAGCCCGCTTTGATTTCGTCGGTCGCATTGCGTTCGACGCCCGCCGAAAATCCCGCCGTGCCGGATGTGAACCCGTCGTTGCCCGTCATTTTGGCGCGGTTGAACATCCCTTGCGCCCACGCGGCGGATTCGCCGGCGGTCAGGTCGCCGCCCGAACGGCCGGAAACGTCCGAAGCTCCGCCCAGTCGGCCGGAAACGGCGTTCATGACGGCGTTTGCCGCGCTTTTAGCGGTTTTAAAGGCGGAAGCCGCCGCGTCCGCCGGCGCGATTTCGCGCAAAGCCTGCTTTTGCAAACCGGCGTTCCCGCTGTCCAGCAGATCGGTCAGCCGGTCGGCGAACGGGTTGTCGTTGATCAGGTCAAGGATTTTGGACGCGTTTTCCTCGGTCGGGGAAACGTAAATCCCCGCCATGCGCAGGTCGCCGATCGCGCTTTCCGCACCGCCCGCAACCTTTAAAATCCACAGCGTGCCTTGGGATTGGTTCCACAAGTTTTCGGTCAGTTTGTACGCGTCCTTGTCGGCTTTCCAATCGTCTAAAGTGAAAGAGTCTTTGGCGGAAAACGCCCATTTGCTATAATTGCCGGAAATAATCGTGTAATTGCTGTAGTTGTAACCAACCACCGAGTATTGCTGCGCGTTTTTGCTTTTGACGTTTTTCAAATCAAACGTCAGGTTGACGTTGCTGACCGGTTTTTTGGACGACACGATTGTTGCTCTCGTGCCGGAGGAGGGGAGGATAATATTCAACGTCCCGCCCGTGATGCTGTTCGCTTCCATTGATCCGCTTACCGTCAGGATGTCGTTGATGATTATATCCTCCGCCCTTGTGTGGTGCGCGGTCAGCGACGAATTCCCGTTGAAAGTGGCCTTTTTGTCAAACTGAATGATATTTCCCGCGGAAATCGCGTTGTTCGTAAAGTCATAGCGGGAGGACGAAGCCCCGTCGAAAACCAAGTTGTCTTTCAACGCGGCGATGTTGATCCCGTCGAAATAAGCGGTTTGATTTTCCGATACTACACTTCCCGCATAGTTTATGGTAACGTTTTCCGCTTTCAACGTTCCCGTTCCGGTGATCCGCGCGGCGGTTTCAGGATCTGACCCGGCTTCCTCTCTCTTATTGTTAAAAATCAAATTTGAAACCGCAAGGTCGGAATTCAAGGTAACATCTGCGGATTTGGAATCATAAGCTCTCGTCAACGTCAGCCTGCCGATTTCGGAGCCCTGCGCCAATTTCAAACGGGACATATCAAGAACGCTGTCTTTGAATATCGCTTCAATATTACCGTTGAAGTTTCCGTTGAATGACCAATCGCGGTCGGTTTCAAATTTCATGTCCCCCTGCATATCGCCCGTGAAATGTCCGGACAGGTCCAGGTTGCCTGAAAGATTGCCCGTGAAATGTCCATGCAGGTCCAGGTTGCCTATAAGATTGCCCGTGAACGCGCCGCCGTCGTTCACCCTCAAATCGCCGTTCAGCAAACCGTTGCCCGTGCCGTCCAGATTTTTCAACGTCAGGCTGCTGTTGGATAAAACGGTGAGCGAGCTTGCCCGGATGCTGTCCGCCATTATGGTGTTGTTTCCGTTGAAATTGGCGCCGATAAAGTTGACGGAACTGTAGCCGCCCAGATTTGTCTTTATTTGCGTGTTCGTAAAAACGGTGTCGTTATTAAAAATGACATCCGTATCCTTAAAATTCAATAAAACATTCGAGATCGTCAGGGAAACCGAGCCGTCTTGCGGGTTTACATACGTTGTGCCGTTTTTGGTCGTTCCGTTTTTATCGTATTTCGTCCGGAAAGTGATTTCCGCCCCGTTCGCGCCCGTAATGCCGCCGACGTTCACATCCCCGTACTCGGCGTTGCGCAAATCAACGGTCAATGCGCCGTTCGCGTTGATGCTGTCCGCGTTGATCAGAGACTTCGCGCTCAGCGTTGAATTGGTTGTGTCAAGATTGCCCGCCGAAAGGACTTTTTCCGCGTACAGAGTGGAGTTGGACATACTCAACGTACCCCCCCCGTTACGTCAAGATCCCCGCCAAATTTGATTGTAACGTCGTTAAACAGGCTGTCTTTGACCACGTCCAATTTTCGGGTTGTTATGATATTTCCGTTCCCGTTGACGGTTGCGTAACGGGCGGCCACAGAAGATGTTTCATTCAACAGGGTAATGTCCGCGTTCATATTGAAAACGCGTTGTTCGGAACCGTTGAAATCGCCAAGGTAAAATTCTGTGCCGGTTGACGACGGATTGATTTTTATATTGTCGTTCCAAGTGTAGTCCGCCTTTTCGATATATATTTGGACATTCGTCAATTCGCCGCTGAACCGCGAATTTTCATCGAAAATGCGCAGATTGCCGCCGTTCAGATTTCCTTCGATTTCGCCGCCTTTCAGGGAAACGTCCTTGCCTTCCAGAAGCCATTCGCCGGCGGCGGTGTTTTTGTAATTTCTTAAATACAGCCGGTCGTTTGAATAAAATTCGTTGGCGGCGTCGGAGTTGTCATATCCGTGATAATATCCGGTGGTTTTATCGGCGTAGATATACACCTTTTCGCCGTATTTCATACTTTCGGCGGCGGATTTCTTGCCAAGGGAAAACGTGCCTCTGTTTTTAAACTGCGCACGCCAGACGGTGCCGAAAAAATCATCAATATCTACGTCATCAAAAATACCCTGTGTAATCGTTGACAACGTCGATCCGGCAACGTGCCGCCCCGCATTGTGTTCGTGTTCAAAGAAAGATTGGAATTGCCCAAAATTTTAAAATTGATACCCGATATCGTATGGTTGCCGCTGCCTATGACACCGTTATCTCCGTTAATGGACAATGTGTTGCCATTTCCCGTAACATTGCCATAGATGTATATGAGCGTATTTTTTAAAGTGCCGGCGCCCGTGATTGACATATTACCATTGACAACACCGTAAATCGACCGAAGACCTTGATTGCCATCCAGAGTGAAATGATTTGATCCCGTATCGTCGAACGCGATTGTCTTGACATTGGGTACACTTTTATCAAGCACCGTGTCTTGATCCACGGTCAGTATGCCGTCTTTAAAATCGGCGTTCGCCGCGTGCGGCAAAAACACCATGCCCGCCAGCAGACATTTGATTAAAACGGATTGATAGCGGTGATTTAAAACGGACAGGCCGTGTTTCGTGACAAAGCGTATGGATTGTTTCCCCCTCCTGTAAAGAAAACCAAAATGCTATCACTTTCATACACCGTTTAAGGGGATATGCAATCGTTTTTTAACGATATTATTTTTGCAACAATCCGCGCCGCCGGAAAATGTCGGGTCGCGCCGTTCGTTCGGGGCAGGGGGCGGAAAACAAAACCGGAAATGAAAAAGCCCCGCGTTTGCGGGGCTTTCGATCGCTGTCATTACATACGAATGTAAGGGATAAATTCGCCGGCGAAATCAATCGTCATAACAGAAACCTCCAAATTTTGTTGACGATGTGCTTTTTACACGTTTTTTTGACGCGAATCAAGCGTTTTTTGATACTTTTTCATCCGGCTTTCAGGGTTTTGACGGCTTCGTCCTTGCCGAACAGGTACAACAGCACCCGCAGCGCTTTGCCGCGTTCCGTTTTCAATTCGGGGTCGATGTTCATGATGTACTTGGCGTCGTTTTGCGCCATGGTCAGCAAATCGCGGTCGGCCGCCAGATCGGCGATCTTGAATTCCTGAACGCCGCTTTGTTTCGTCCCCAGCACTTCGCCCGCGCCGCGCAGGTTCAAATCCTCTTCGGCGATTTTAAACCCGTCCTGCGTTTCCCGCATCGCCGTCAGCCGCGATTTCGCCGTTTGGCCCAGCGGGTCGGCGTACAGCAGCAGGCACGTTGACGCCCGATCCCCGCGGCCGATGCGTCCCCGCAGCTGGTGCAGCTGCGCCAATCCGAACCGTTCCGCGTGTTCGATCACCATGACGGTCGCGGCGGGAACGTCAACGCCGACCTCGATCACCGTCGTCGCAACCAGAATGTCCAATTCCTTGCCCGCGAATTTTTGCATGACCGCGTCCTTTTCCGCGCCTTTCATTTTGCCGTGCGCCAGTCCGACGCGGTTCGGAAACTGGCGGTTCAGGTATTCAAACCGTTCCTCGGCCGCGGCAAGGTCGATTTTCTCGCTTTCCTCGACCAGCGGGCAGACCCAGTACACTTTGTTTCCCTCCGCCAATGTGCGGCGCAGGGCGGCGGCGACCTCGTCCAGCCTTTGCGCGGGCAGGACGCGCGTCGCGATCGGTTTGCGCCCCGGCGGCAATTCGTCGATCTGCGACGTTTCCATGTCGCCGTAATACGTCAGCGCCAGCGTGCGGGGGATCGGCGTCGCCGTCATCACCAGCATATCCGCGTTGTTTCCCTTTTCCGACAGTTTCAACCGTTGATGCACGCCGAACTTGTGCTGTTCGTCAACCACGGTCAGGGCAAGGTCTTTGAACGCGACATCGTCGGAAAACAGGGCGTGCGTGCCGATGACGATCTGCGCCGCGCCGGACGCGATTTGATCCAAAATCTCCTGCCGTTTCCGCCCTTTGTCGCGGCCGGTCAGCAGCACGACGTTCACGCCGCCCGCCGCCGCGGTTTTCGATATCGAATTGAAATGCTGGTTCGCCAGAATGTCCGTCGGTGCCATCAACGCCGCCTGCGCCCCCGTTTCGACCGCGTTCAGCATCGAAAACAGCGCGACCATCGTTTTGCCCGATCCGACATCGCCTTGAACCAGCCGCAGCATCCGCAGCGGCGAATTCATGTCCGCGTTGATTTCCTTTAACACGCGGATTTGCGCGCCCGTCAACGAAAACGGTAAAGCGTCAAGCACCGCTTTCCTTATCCGGCCGTCGCCGTGAATCGAACGTCCCGCGACGCGGCGCAAATCGCGGCGAACCAACGCCAAAGCCAGCTGGTTCGCCAGCAATTCGTCATAGGCCAGCCGCTGTTTCGCCGGCCGCGAATTTTGCAAATCGGCGTCGGTTTGCGGAAAATGAACGGTTTTCAGCGCGGTTTGAAAATCCGGCCAATGTTCGCGTTTGGTCATGGCGGGGTCCTGCCAATCAGGCAGGACGGGCATCTTTTCGATAGCGGTACGAACGGCTTTGTTCAAAATTTTGCCAGAAAGCCCCGCCGTCAGGGGGTAAACGCACTCGATTTGCGGGATTTTGTCGAATTCCGTTTCGGAAACGATATAATCGGGGTGCGGCATTTGAATCTGCGCGTTTCCCGCGCCGAACCGTTCGACTTTGCCGCTGATGAAACGGCGTTCCCCGACGGGCAGGACTTGCGCCGGATAATTGCCGAAAGCGTGAAAAAACACGACCGTGATCGTCCCCGTGTCGTCGCGGCAAATGACGCGATGCGGGCTTTTGCGCGCGGCGGGGGCGATGTGGCGGACGGCTTCGACCTCGATCGTGACGACGGCGTTTTCGGGCGCGTCGGCGATTTTCGTTTTCATCCGGCGGTCGATATACCCCGTCGGCATATGGAACAACAGATCCGCAACCGTCGATCCGCACAGTTTTTCGCACAAAACAGCCGTTTTTTTGCCGATCCCCGGCAAGCTGTCCAACGGGGCGAAAAAGGGAAACAGAATTTCGGGGCGCATCGGCGGATTCCTGAAAAATAAAAGGTGATTTTCTTTTTGTCCTATTGTATTTATCTTGTGATACGGAGCAAGTTTAAAATGAAGTTTTCTAGAAATCCCGAAAAGCATCTGCTGGCCGGCGTTCCGGACAACGCCGCGGCTTTGGTTTTGGCGGAACTGGCACGGCAAACGGGCGATGTCCTGCACATTTGCCGCGACGACACGCATTTGTCCGCGCTGATCGACCGGCTGGCGTTTTTCGCGCCCGATCTGGACGTTCTGCCTTTTCCGGCGTGGGACACCGTGCCCTATGACCGCGTGTCGCCGAACACGGACGTTGTGGCGCGGCGGCTGGAAACGCTGTCGCGGCTTCATTCGGGAAAGGGCAAAGCCCCGCGGCTGGTCGTCACGACCGCCAACGCCGTTTTGCAGCGTGTGCCGCCGTTCGATTTTTTCAAAGCGTCGCTGACCGCCGAAGCGGGCAAAACCTTTGACGAACAGGCTTTTCACGCTTTTTTGGAAAAGAACGGATATCAGCGCACCGAACAGGTGATGGAGGCCGGCGAATACGCCGTGCGCGGGGGCATCATCGACGTGTTCGCCCCCGGAACGCCGGAGCCTTTGCGCCTTGATCTGTTCGGGGACGAGCTGGAAACGATCCGCACGTTCGACCCCATGACCCAAAGGACGACGGGGAAAATCGACCGGTTCGTGTTCAAACCCGTCAGTGAAGTCGCTTTGGACGCGGCGGCGGTGTCCCGTTTCCGCACGAATTACCGCGAGCTGTTCGGCATGGGCGCGAAAGACGTTTTGTATGAAAGCGTGTCCGAGGGGCGGCGGTTCGTCGGTATGGAACACTGGCTGCCTTTGTTCCACGACGGGATGGACACTTTGTTCGCTTTTGTGCCGGACGCCGTCGTTTCGCTGGATTATCAGGCGGACGAGGCGGTCGATTCCCGCATCGAACAGATCGGCGAGTTTTATCAGGCGCGCAAGGAAGCCGAACAAAACGGCCTGTCAGAGGGCGGCATGGTCTATCATCCCGTTCCGGTCGAACGGATGTTTCTGGACAGGGCGGAATTCGACCGTTTGTTGACGGGGCGGGCGGTTTACCGGTCGTTCCCGTTCGCCGCGCCGGAAATGAAAACCGGCGTGGATGTCGTCGATGCGGGCGGCCGCGCGGGCAGGGACTTTTCCGCCGAACGCGCCGTTCCCGACACCGATGTTTATGACGAGGTGCGCAAGTTCATCGTCGCCGAGCGTCAGAAAAAACGCCGTGTTGTTTTATGTGGTTTTTCAAACGGTTCGAGGGCAAGGCTGATTTCCTTGTTAAAGGAGCGCGCCGTCGTAGCGACCGAGGTTGACACGTGGGATCAGGCGTTGAAGACCAAGGACGGAACGCCTTTCGCCGTGCTGCCGCTGGATCAGGGATTCCGCATGGGCGACGTGACGGTCGTTTCGGAATCCGACATTCTGGGCGACCGGCTGATCCGTTCCGTCAAGCGCAAAAAGCGCGGCGATCAGTTCATTTCCGACGTTTCCGCGCTGAACGAGGGCGATCTGGTCGTGCATATCGACCACGGCATCGGGCGGTACAGCGGGCTGACGACTTTGCAGGTCGGCGGCGCGCCCCACGATTGCGTGTGTTTGGTGTACGCCGACGACGACAAGCTGTTCGTCCCCGTCGAAAATATCGAAGTCCTGTCCCGTTACGGGTCGGAACAGGCGGGCGTTTTGCTGGACAAGCTGGGCGGCGCGGCGTGGCAGGCGCGAAAGGCCAAGCTGAAAAAACGCATCCGCGACATGGCGGACGCTTTGATCAAGGTCGCGGCGGAACGGTATTTGAAAAAGGCCGACGTTCTGCCTGTTTCCGTCGGTGTTTATGACGATTTTTGCGCCCGTTTCCCCTATACGGAAACCGAGGATCAGGAAAAAAGCATCAACGACGTTCTGTCCGATTTGACCAAAGGCCGCCCGATGGACAGGCTGGTGTGCGGGGATGTCGGGTTCGGCAAGACCGAAGTCGCTTTGCGCGCCGCTTTCGTCGCCGCGATGAACGGCGTTCAGGTCGCCGTCGTCGTGCCGACAACGCTGCTGGCGCGTCAGCATTACGAAACCTTTGTTAAGCGGTTGGCGGGCTTTCCGCTGCGGGTCGCCCAGCTGTCGCGCCTGACGGGGGCGAAGCAGGCGGCGCAAATCAAAAAAGAGCTGGCCGAGGGTTCCGTTGACATCGTGGTCGGCACGCACGCTTTGCTGGCAAAAACGCTGACGTTTAAAAATTTGGGGCTGCTGATCGTGGACGAAGAGCAGCATTTCGGCGTCGCGCACAAAGAACGGCTGAAACAGCTGCGCGCGAACGTCCATGTGCTGACGCTGACGGCGACGCCCATTCCGCGCACGCTGCAAATGGCGTTGACCGGCGTTCGGGAACTGAGCGTCATCGCCACGCCGCCCGTTGACCGGTTGGCGGTGCGGACGTTCGTATTGCCGTTCGACCCCGTCATCATCCGCGAAGCGTTGATGCGCGAACGGATGCGCGGCGGCCAGACTTTCTACGTTTGTCCCCGCATTTCCGATATGGACGAGGTGATGAAAAAGCTGAAAGTCCTGGTGCCGGAAATCAAGGTCGTCGCTGCGCACGGCCGCATGACGCCCAAGGAATTGGAAGACATCATGACCGCTTTCGCCGACAAAAAATACGACGTTCTGCTATCGACGACGATTATTGAATCGGGGCTGGATATGCCGTCGGTCAACACGATGATCATCCACCGCGCGGATATGTTCGGGCTGGCGCAGCTTTACCAGCTGCGCGGGCGCGTCGGGCGCGGCAAAACGCGCGGGTACGCCTATCTGACCCTGCCCGCGGGGCAGAAAGTCGGCAAAACCGCCCTGAAACGCATGGAGGTCATGCAGAAACTGGACACGCTGGGGGCGGGGTTCACGCTGGCCAGTTACGATCTGGACATCCGCGGGGCGGGCAACCTGCTGGGCGAGGAGCAGTCCGGCCATATCAAGGAAGTCGGCGTCGAGCTGTACCAGAAAATGCTGGAAGAAGCAGTCGCCGAAGCCAGAAACGGTTCGGACGACGACGCGGCGGAACAAAGCTGGTCGCCGCAGATCAACGCGGGTATGCCGGTTTTGATCCCCGAAACGTATGTGCGCGATCTGGGCATCCGCATGGGGCTGTACAAACGGCTGGCCGAAATGACGGAGGTCGGCGAAATCGAATCTTTCGCCGCGGAAATGACCGACCGTTTCGGCGCTTTGCCGCCCGAAGTCGAAAACCTGCTGGAAATCATCGCGATCAAAACCCTGTGCCGCAAGGCCAACGTCGAAAAGATCGAGGCGGGTCCCAAAGGCGCGGTCATCACTTTGCGAAATAATGTCTTTCCAAATCCGGCCGGACTTGTTAAATTCATAGCGCAGAACAACGGTGCGGCGAAATTGCGCCCCGACCAGAAAATCGTTTACAAACGCGTTTGGGACGTGGCGAAAGACCGGATCAAAGGGATGCGGAAGCTGATGGCTAAAATGGCTGAAATCGCGACAGAAAACAATACGAAACAATAGCTTGTGATGAAAAGCTGTTAGAACGGATGAATAAGGTATGGTAAAAGAAACGCACATTTTGACAATCACCTGTCCCGACAAAACGGGGATCGCGGCGCGCGTGTTCGGTTTTATCGCCGAGCAGGGCGGTTTTGTGACCGAAGCGGCGCAGTTCGGCGACGCGCTGAGCAAGCTGTTTTTCATGCGCATCGTTTTCACCACGGAAACGGGCGAAAGCTTCCGTCCCGCGTTCAAAGCCGCTTTTCAATCCGTGGCGGACGAATTCGGCATGGCGTGGAAACTGCACAACGGCGACCGGCCTGCGCGTTTATTGCTGGCAGTGTCAAAGGAAAGCCACTGTCTGAACGATTTGCTGTACCGTTATCGCGCCGGATTGTTGAATATCGACATCGCGGGTGTCGTATCCAATCACGAGGATATGCGCGATTTCGTCGAATGGCACAAAATCCCTTATTTCTATCTGCCGCTGCCCAAAGGTTCGACGTTCGAGGAAAAACGCGCGCAGGAAAACAAAATTCTGGCGCTGAAAGACGAGCTGCATATTGATTTGGTCGTTTTGGCGCGCTATATGCAGATTCTGTCCGACGATATGTGCCGCGCGCTGACGGGACACTGCATCAACATCCACCATTCGTTCCTGCCCAGTTTCAAAGGGGCGAAGCCGTATCATCAGGCCTACGAACGCGGGGTGAAGCTGATCGGGGCGACCGCGCATTACGTCACGGCCGATTTGGACGAAGGGCCGATCATCGAACAGGCCGTTGAACGTGTCGATCACACGAACACGCCCGAACAGCTGGTCGCGATCGGCAAGGATCTGGAAAACATCGTTCTGGCGCGCGCGGTGCGGTATCACACGGAACGCCGCGTGCTGCTGAACGGACACCGGACGGTGATTTTCAAATGACGTTTCGGACGCCGAAGGGAGGGGCGCGTTGAAAATTGATTCTTTGCCGCTTTTCAGCGAAACATCGGAAACTTTCCGCAAAGAGATGGATCGCCACCTGCGTTGGAAAAGCTATCGCGCCGGTCAGGAAATCATCAACCGCGAAGACCGGAATTCCGATTTGCTGTTCGTGCAAAAGGGGCGGGTGCGCGTGCTGATCTATACGCTGTCCGGCCGCGAAGTGACTTTGGACGATATCGAAGCCGGCGGATTTTTCGGCGAAATGGCCGCGATCGACAAAGCGCCGCGGTCGGCGACGGTGGTCGCTTTGGAACCGTCGGAAATCGCGTTCCTGTCCGCCGAAAAATTCAGCGACGGATTGCGCAAGGAATCCTTAGTCGCCCTGCGCATCATGCAGCGGATGTCGTCGATCATCCGCCACGCCAACGAACGCATTGTCGAGCTGTCCACTTTGGGCGCGAACAACCGTATTCATGCGGAGATTTTGCGGCTGGCGCGCAAGCAGGGGGTGGAAAAGGATGGAAAAATCTACATTTCCCCCATTCCGGTTCACAGCGACATCGCCGCGCGCATCAGCACCGTGCGCGAAACGGTCGCCCGCACCATGGGCGATTTGGCCAGACAGGGGATCGTCACGCGCGAAAACGGGGCTTTGGTCGTTCACGACATCAAACGTTTGGAACAAATGGTGCAAGATGTCCGCGGCGACATTCCTTAATCATTTCGGGGGATTTGACATATGAAACATTCTATCGGTCGTTTGGTTTTCGGTGTTTCCTTTCTGGCGTTCGCTTCGCCGGCGTTCGCCACCCTGCAAGAGGCGATGGAGGCCGTCGCCGACGGCGATTATTCCTTTGCCATCGAGGAATTAACGCGGCTGGCCGAAAAAGAAAAGAACGCCGAAGCCCGTTACAGTCTGGGGGCTTTGTACGAAAAGGGCGCCGGCGTGCCGCAGGACGAAATGAAGGCGCTGGAAATCTATCAGCAGGCCGCTGACGAGGGCAGCGCGAAAGGCGCGCTGAAAATCGGCAACGCGTTTTACACCGGACAGGGGCGCGACAAGGATTACGCCAAGGCTTTCCAATGGTATAAAAAGGCGGCGGAAAAGGGAAACTATCCCGCGCAATACAACATCGGCCTGATGCTGGAAGAGGGCGTCGGCGTGAAAAAAGACGCGGTCGAGGCGTTCGGATACTATAAAAAATCGGCGGATCAGGGGTATGCGCCCGCGCAGATCGCTTTGGGACGGATGTTCTTAAAGGGCATCGGCACGCCGCAGGATTTTTCGCAGGCCGTTTTCTGGTACAAACTGGCCGCCGATCAGGGCAATATCAAAGCGCAGATGGAGCTGGCCAAACTGTATTCCAACACGACCGTGCGCGGGCTGCCGTTCAACGTGATCGGCGCGCACGTCTATTTCAACCTGATTTCCGCTTACGGCACGTCGCCGCTGAAAGAGGAGGCCGCGCAAAAGCGTAACGAGCTGATGCAGAATATGCGCAACGAAGATGTCGCGATCGCTCAAAGCAGGGCGCAGAAATGGAAAAAGAAAACGCGCGAGGAATCCCTGCCGCGTTTGGCCAGAGAGGCCGCTTCGCTGGAAGAGGCAGGGCTGGAGGGCGGCGCAAAGAACGACGCGTCGCAAAAAGAAGAGGAAAAAGAGGAAATCAAGGTGACGGCCAAAACCGCCGTGCAAGAAGTCATCGTCGCCGGCGGCGTTTCCAGACGTGATTTGAACCGCGCCGTGCGCGACGATAATTTCCAGCCGGTCGTCGATACGCTGAAACAAAACGCCGACGCCGGAAACGCCGTGGCAAAGCTGGCTTTGGCCGACGTGTATGTTTTGGGGCAGGGGATCAAGGCCGATCCGAAGCAGGCCGTGGCGATCTATTCCGAATTGGGCAAAAACAACGATCCGATCGCTTTTTACCGTTTGGCGCCGATGTATTGCGAAGGCAACGGCGTCGAACCCGATTTGATCGAATGTTACAAATATATGCTGTTGGCGAAAAAATACGCCGACGAGGATTCTTTGCCGACCATAGCCGAAGCGCTGCAGATGCTGGATGAAAATCTGGACAAGGAAATTCGCGACGCGGGTAAAAAGCAGGCCGGCGTCTGGGGCGAAAAGGCCGAACCGACCAAGACGGAAAAGAAAAAACTGTTCGGCCTGTTCGGCGGCGATTCCGACGACGGCGACGCTATGGACAAGCCTGAAGAAAAGAAAGAGGACGCGAAGCCGGCGAAGAAAGCGGATAAAAAAGCCGATGACAAATCAAAAGCCGCCGACGACGAAGACGATCTGTTCGCGGATCTGTAAGGAGGAACGATGGATCAGACTGTGGATTTGAAAGACGGCCGGTCTTTGTCCTGCCGCCGCGTGAAGGGGCGGTTGCCGCTGGATGTCGTGTTCATGCACGGCACGCTGTCGGATAAAAACGCGTCCAAATCGCTGTTTTTGCAAGACGTGTGCGAACGGCGCGGGTTGGGGTACGTCGCGTTCGATTTTATCGGCCACGGGGAATCTTCGGGTCATTACACGGACGGAACAATCGGCGTCTGGCGTGAAAACGCGTTGGAAATCATCGACCGGATGACGGAAAATCCCGTCGTTTTGGTCGGCAGCTCCATGGGCGGGTGGATCGCTTTGCTGGCCGCCGTCGCGCGTCCCGAACGCGTCAAGGCTGTTATCGGATTGGCTGCCGCCGCGGATTTTACGGTCGGCGTTTGGAATTCGTTTTCCGACGAACAGAAAAAAGACGTTATGGAAAAAGGCGTCATTTACACGCCGAACGGTTGGACGGAGCAAGGCGATCCGTGGACGCGCACTTTGTTCGAGGACGGCGAAAAGCATCTGGTTTTAAACGGAACGGGCAGTTTGGATATCCGTTGTCCCGTCACATTGATCCACGGGGCGAAAGACGATTGCGTTCCGGTCGAAACAGCTTTTAAAACAATGGATGCCCTGAAAACCGAAAACGTTAAAGTGATTGTTTTGAAAAACAGTGGTCACCGTTTGTCCGAACCGGATGAGCTGGCCGTTTTGGAAAACGAACTGAATACTTTGACAGAGGGGCTGTTATGAAAAAATGGTATGCCGAGGAATACGAATTTGAAATCGAAGTGACGGGATTCCTGCGCGGCGATCACACGGAGCATTATTGCCGCAACGGCGAAGAAATCGGCGACGTTTACAAATGCACCTACGGCTGTCCGGTCAATCAGTGCGGGCAGGGGATTTGTTCAAAGGTGATGACGGTTCTGTTTCCCGTGATGGAAGCGGTCAGAAGCGGCGGCGATTTGGAAAACATCGGCGGTGAGGGGAAGTACACGAAAACGGTCGTTTGCCCCGACGGATGTGTTATTTTCAGGCTGACCGCCCGAAAAACGGGGAACGAAAACTTTTTCAAAGGCAAATTCGCGGGCGGCTGACAAAGCCGCCTTTTCCTTATTTATAAACGGGATCCATACGCAAGCGGACGCGGCGGTTGCGCTGCCGGTTGTGGGCGATCGGTTCCCCGTTGGCATCCCTGTTCGGATAGCGCGGCTGGATATCGGCCAATCCGACGGCGCGCAGACGGGTGGGGTCGATACCACTGCGGATCAAAAAGCGTGTGACGGCGGACGCGCGCGCCGACGACAATTCCCAATTCGACGGGAATTGCGGTGTGTTGATCGGGCTGTCGTCCGTATGCCCCTGCACCTCGAAACGGAAGATTTTATAGCGAGGCGCGTTCAAAGTGGACGCCAGACGGCGCAAAACGGGAATGGCGGCCGCTTTCAGCGTCGCCGAACCCGCGTCAAAGAATGTGTCCGTTTCCAGATCCAGCACCAGCCCCAGATGATCGCTGCCCAAAGAGGATACGGAATCCATGGACAGGACTTTCAAATCGTCGTCCAGATCCGCGCGCAGCAGGGTGATCGGCTGGTCCACGGGTTTGTCCATGAATTCGCGCGTCATACCCGTGCGGATCTGCTCGAACATCACGGTGTCCATTTTCGACGCCGCCAGCAGCATCACGAAAAAGCACAGCAACAGCGTGACGCAGTCGCCGTAAGTCCCTTGCCAGTCGTCGGTGTTGATCTCTTTTTTCTTTGAGGGCAAATCCATTTCCGGCCTCCGTCAGCGCTGCATATCGCGGTCGATCAGGAAATGCTGCGACGGGTCGATGAAAGCGTTCAGCTTGTCCTGAATGTAACGGGGGCTTTTGCGTTCGGCCAGCAGGACGAGGCTTTCCGTGATCAGCAGATTGCGGAACAGTTCTTCGTCGTTGCGGGCGGACAGCTTGATGCCGGCCGGCAGATAGATCAGACGGGCGGACATGACCCCGTAAAACGTCGTGATTAAAGCGACGGCCATGCCCGTGCCGATCGACGCGGGATCCGCGCCCATGTTGCCCAACATCACGACCAGACCGATCAGCGTGCCCGCCATGCCGAACGCGGGGGCGTACGCGCCGATGTTCGTCAAAATCTCCGCGGGTTTGCCGGAACGCTGGTAAGAGCTGAAAGCGGATTCTTTTAAAATTTCGCGGACTTCCGCGCCGGTGTATCCGGAAATGACCAGTTCGACCCCGTATTTCAAAAACGGATCGTCGTCGCCGACGGACGACATGGCGTCGTTTTCCAAACCTTGCAGACCGTTTTTCTGGGTGATGTACGCCCAGCGCACGAAACGGCCGACCTCGTCCTTATATGATATGGCGTCAATTTTCCGGTTTTTGAAAATGCCCAGCCAGTTTTTGTTGGCCGCGTGGACATCCGATCCGGAATACGCCATCAGCATGGAAAAATACGGCCCGATGATGACCAGCAAAAAGCTGTTCAAATCCCAGAACATCAGCATATCCGGCGTCGCCAGACGGATCGAGATGAACACGATCCCCCAGCCGAGGATCAGACCGAAAAGAGAACTTTTAGACATGGTTTATCCTTAGTCGATGCAAGCTTTCAGATAATATTTTTTACAGCGCGGCGGCGGAAAAATCAACGTTTAAAACGGGATGGCCGTTTTTTAATTTAAAGCGGCGAAAAAAACTTGGATTTTCGTCCGGTTTCGGTTATAAAGCTAAAAAGTTTTTTAAGGCCTAGGGAAGGATCGGAAAACTGGTTTCGCTGCTGAAAAACAATCAAAGCGCCGTGCTGAAAATCGCGCCGGACGGGCGGATTTTTTCAGCCAACGCCACCGCGCACCGGATGTTCGGCTATGACAACGACGAACTGAACGGTATGCGGGTCGCCGCCGTTTTGCCGGATGCCGGCCATTCCGGCGCCGTTTTCGGCGCGCTGGGCGAATTGTGCGGCGGAAACGACCCGTCGAATACGACGGAGGCCGTCGGGTTGCGCAAAAACGACACCGAATTTCCCGTCGAAGCCGTCGTCACCCCCTTTGACGGCGGTTACGTCTGCCAGCTGCGCGACATTTCCAGACGCCAGATGTCCGAAAGCATGGACGCCATTTTGCACGCGACGCTGCGCCGTGTTTTGCGCGGCCAGACGTATGAGCAGTTCTGCACTTTCCTGTGCGAAAAAATCGTCGAATTGCTGGGATGCCCGCTGGTGTGGATCGGGCGGAAGGAAAAGGACGGTTCGATCGACGTTTGCGCCGTGGCCGGAAAGCTGGCCGCGGGTTTTCCCGAAAAACCGATCCGGTGGGACGATTTGACGGAAACTTTCGGCCCGACGGGACAGGCGATCCGTTCCAAACGGACGTATGTCGTCGAATTGGCCGACGACAAGATCGTTGACGCCGACGGCCGCGAACACGTCCGGCAGATCATCGCTTTTCCGTTGGTGACGCACGACGGCGTGGACGGCGTTTTGGAAATCCATTCCGGATTGGGCAAGCTGGACAGCGTGACCATTCAGCGGATCGAAACGTTTTCCCTGCGCGTGGCCATGGCGATGCAGTTCGCCGCCGACCAGCAGAGTATGCGGCTGCAGCGCGCCGCGCTGGAAATTTCCCCGAACGCGTTTGTCATCACGGACGAAACGGGCGCCGCTTTGTGGGTGAACAACGCTTTTTGCATTCAAAGCGGTTACCGGCGCGAAGAGATTTTGGGGCACAAGCTGGTGCACCAGCGCACGGATTTCCAGAACGAGGCGTTCTATTCGGAAATGTGGAACGTCCTGCGCGCGGGCAAAGGGTGGCGCGGCGAAATCGTCGAACGCCACAAATCGGGTTCCCTTTACACGGTGGACGAACGCATTTCCCCGATTTTGGACGCCAACGGCGATTTGGCCTATTGCGTGATCGTGCGCGACGACGTGACGGATCGCAAAAACGCCGAGGGGCGGATTATGCATCTGGCCAATTACGACCAGTTGACGGGATTGCCCAACCGCCGGTTGTTCCACGAACAGCTGCGCCAGATATTGCACCGCGCGGAAAGCCGCGGCAAGAAAGCGGCGCTGATCTTCGCCGATTTGACGAATTTCAACCGCATCAACGACACGCTGGGACACGCGGCGGGCGACAATTTGTTGAAAACGGTCGCCGAACGGTTGTTGAAAATGGCGTCGCCGAAGGATTTCGTCGCGCGCATCGGCGGGGACGAGTTCACGATGATCGTCGAGGACGTGCCGAACACGGAAACCGCGGCGTTAAGCGCCCGAACGATGATCGAAACGATTTTGGCGCCGATCTTTTTGGACGGGACCGAAGTCAACATCGGCGCGAACGTCGGCATTTCGATTTTTCCGGACGACGGGACGGAACCGGACAAGCTGGTCAATTTCGCCGACATGGCTTTGCGCACGGCCGCCCATTCCGCACCGAACAGCTACTTTTTCTTTTCGCAGGAAATGAACGAGGAAACCGAAGACCGGCTGGCTTTGGAACGCGATCTGCGCAAGGGGTTGGCGCAAAACGAATTCGCCCTGTTTTTCCAGCCGCAGCTGGATGTCAAAACAGGCAAAGTCAACGCGGTCGAAGCGTTGGTGCGCTGGTTCCACCCGACGCGCGGCATGGTGTCGCCGGTGCGTTTCATTCCGATCGCCGAGGATACGGGGTTGATCATTCCGCTGGGCGATTGGATTTTAAAGGAAGCCCTGCGCTATATGAAGCTGTGGGATCAAATGAACCTGCCCGAAATTTCGGTCGCGGTCAATTTGTCCGCCATTCAGTTCCAGCAGGAGGATCTGGCCGGTTCCATCGAAAAAGTGCTGACCGACAGCGGCGTCGATCCGAAACGGCTGGAATTGGAGCTGACGGAAAGCGTCGTCATGCAGGACGCGCGCAAGGCCGACAACATCCTGTCGCGCCTGTCCCGCATCGGGATAAAGCTGGCGATCGACGATTTCGGGACGGGGTATTCGTCGCTCAGCTATTTGAAGCGTTTTGCGGTGGACAGATTGAAAATCGACCAGTCTTTCGTGCGCGACATGACGCACAACTACGACGACGCGGAAATCGCGCAGGCCATTATCAATCTGGGGCACACGCTGGGGTTGGAAATCGTGTCCGAGGGCGTCGAAACCAAGGAGCAGCTGGAATTGCTGAAAAAACAGGGATGCGATGTCATTCAGGGATACTATATCAGCAAACCGATGCCGGCGGCGGAGCTTCCCGATTTTCTGCGGGCGCAAAAAGAGTTTTAACCTGTTGAAACGAAAGGAAAACGGATGAAAGCTCTGTTCACGGGACTGGTCGCGGCCGGTATGCTGTTGTCGCAAAACGCGGCCGCTTTGGAAAAACAGGCTTTGCCGCGGCCGCGCACGGACGGCGGGATGCCGTTGATGCAGGCGTTGATGGCGCGCAAATCGGCGCGTTCGTTTGCGGATCGGCCGATCGAACCGCAGGTGATGGCGGATATGCTGTGGGCGGCGTTCGGCGTCAACCGTCCGGACGGCAAGCGCACCGCGCCGACCGCGATGAACAAACAGGATATGGACGTTTACGTTTTGAACAAGGACGGCGTGTTTTCGTATGACGCCGCGGAAAACGCCCTGATCCCCGTTTCGGACAAGGATTTGCGCAGCATCAACGCCCAACCGTTTGCGAAAAAAGCGCCCGTGACGCTGCTGTATGTCGCGAAAGACGGAAAATTCGCCGGAATGCACGCCGGATCGCTGTATCAGAACGTCGGATTGTTCTGCGCTTCGGCCGGATTGAACAACGTTGTCCGCGGCGGCAAAGACAACGAAGAAATGACAAAGGCGTTGAACCTGTCCGACGGCAAACGGGTCATTGTGTCGCAGGTTGTCGGCTATCCCGAATGATCACAAGGGCAGGAACAGGCGCGTGAAGCCTTCCGGTGTTTCGGCGCTCGCGTCAACGGCAAATCCGTTTTGTTCAAAAAACTTCCGCGCGGCGGCGTCGATTTCCACCGTGACGGCCAATTCGCCGTACCCGTCGTTTCCGGCGCGGTCGCGGGCGTCGGCCAGCAACGCTTTGCCCAATTCTTTGCCGCGCGCGTTTTCGGCAACGGCGATGTTCAGAATCTCGGCCGAGCCGTCTTTCATATCCCGCAGAACATAGACGCCGACGACGCTTTCACCGTCAAAGGCGGCAAAACAATGCCCTTTGTTCAGGCTTTTTTCGATTTTTTTAACATCGGATTGCCCCTGCAGCAGCAGGCCGAGCGGGTAATTTTGAAAAATTTCTTTGATTTCTGGCGTTGTCATGCCGATTTCCTTTCAAAAACGATAAAAAGAAAATACAATGTTTTAAAACAGATTCATAGGTGAAAAATGAAACCGTATCAACAAGGCGCGATAGATTATTTTTGCGGCGTGTATGCCGTCATCAACGCGTTCCGGCACGCCGCGCGGGGCAGGGCGGAGTTGTCGTACACCGACGGGTGCGCGTTTTATCAATATTTGATCACGCGTTTGATCAAATCCGACCGGTTTGAAGAAGTCCTGCGCCACGGAACGGATGCGGAATTGCTGGAAAAGCTGCTGAAAAAAGCCGACGGATATGTCCGGCGCGCATACGGATTGAAAATCGACTATTCCGCGCCCTATGCCGATACGGACAAAGACGTTTTGACGGCCGTTGAGGAAATCGGAAAGTTTTTAAAACAGGACGGCACGGCGTGGCTGCTGCGGATGAACAACAAATCCTTGGGCGATCACTGGTCGGTCGCGACAACCGTTTATTCCAACGGCAAGGTCGCCCTGTTCGACAGTTACGGCGCGAAATCGTTTGACGCGAACAAAGCCGTTTGGACGCCGCCCGTCAAAGAAAAAGACAGGACGCCCGACAACCCGTCCGGAATGCCAATCCCGCCCCGCGGCAAAACGATGCTGTTGAAAGAAGGACAATTCCTGATCGCCGTGTCGTCGGCGTGATAAAAAAAATCTTGCTATTTGAGCGGATAAAAACGTATCCTGACCATATGCGCGTGAATGAACATTCGCGCGCCAGTGCCTGAAAAAGAGGTGCGGAGCCTTAGAACAGCTCTTTGTCAAACCGACGTAGTGATACTGCGGCGTAACCGCTTGGCGGACAAGCGGAAATGTATCCCCGATTTCCTTGCGTGGAACGGGGAGCTTTCGACGTATGTCCAGAAGTGTACCCTGTATGCTTTAAAGGTCGAAAGGAATCACCGTTTGACATGATTGTTCTAACTCCCCGAGCCGCTTTTAAAAGGCGGTCTTTTTTTATATAAGGGGAATGTTATGGCTTTTACGTTCGGAAAATTGGCTAAAAATCTTATTAAATTATCTTGTACGACTGTTGATGCGGCACAAAAAGCTGTGTGTTATGTAACTGCGGACTTTATAGACAATCCGGAGAATAAAAAATCTCTTCAAAAATTCAGTAATCAGATATCTGATGCGATAAATGATGTTTCTGTTCCTGTATCTAATTTTGCGGAAGATGTGATTGATGGTAGTGTTAACTTAGCGGGCGATATAACGGGTGGGGTGACAAAAAAAGTATGCGAATTGTGCGATGCTTCGCCCGAAACGATAGTCGCAGCTGAAAAATACGGAAAATTTGCCGGAAAAGCTGCTTTGGGATTTGCCATGGGAAATTTGGCGGCTTCCGGGTTGACATCTGCGCTGTCTGCAACGGGAACGGCAGGAGCGGCGGCAACGACCAGCGGCTTGGCGGCTTTGGGCGGGGGAATGCAGGCCGGAATAACCGCTTCGCAAGCGATAACAGCGGCAACTACACTATGTGCGGCAATGACGCCCGATGAAAAAGAGAAGAAGGCTCTGCCAAAAAATGAAGAAATTAAACTGATAAGCAATAAAGAGGATAAATAAGATGTTTTGTTCAAACTGCGGAAAGCGGATTCAAAACAATGCAAAATTCTGTATGTATTGCGGAAATCCTGTCAATTTTATAGATGACGAAGAGGATATCGCCGAAGCTGTTTCAAATGAAGAAAATACAGAATATTGTGTTGAAAATTCTGTTTATTCTGAAAATGACGATTATTCAAACTGCGTTGACTGACACGTCAGTTTTCAGAAAATGTGCAAAAAATTCTTTTCAAAAGACATTAAAGAATATTTTTCATTCAGTGGAACATATTCCAGATTGGAATTTTTTTATGCACGATTGATTATTTATCTTTCGTCTGGAATTCCTGTTTTTCTTTACGGGATTTCCAAGCTGTTATCCGAAATAATGGTAATTCCATGGTTTATTGCCTTTGTTTGGTTGTTATGCGCTTCGTATGTAAAAAGATTGAAAGACTTAGGCGTTTCTCTTTGGGTTATGGTCATTCCGCCCATTTGCGGCATCTTGATGGATGGAGATGAAGATGGAATAAAATTGATCGGAATTATTGTTTTTATTTTCTACACAGCCTATGTTATGTTTCTCCCGGGAGAAAAATTTAGACAGGAAGAAGATGAGTTTATTGATGAAAAGGATGAAAATAAAGAAAATCTGGAAGATGCTGAAAAACAAGCGGATGCAGAAGTATTTTCGATTAAAGACGGATGTGCGTTACTTATAATTGCAGCGGCAATTATGACTGCTATTATAACAAAATTATCAAATAATTAATACGGAAAGATCCGCTTTTAAGCGGCTCTTTTGTATTAGGCGGCATCTATTTTTTCGGCAACTTTTTTAAAGCGGACAGGAAATCGCGTTCAACAGAACTGAGTGTTTTGGCTTGATATTTTTTATACTCGTTCGTCGCTTTTTCAACAGCTTGATGATGAGAAACGGAGCCTGCGTCTGGTTTTACCGTCGGCGGCAGTTGTCGCAAATTTTGCGACAACTGATGAACTCAGTTCTTCGTTTAAAGCGTTATTGATGTGCTTCCCGATGGTTTTGATGTTGCGTTCAAACAAAGCAGCCATTTACGCCTGTGTCAGCCAGACGATTTCGCTGTCAAGTTTTACGTCCAGCTTGATTTGTCCGTCATCGGTTTTAAAAAGAATTACATTTTCTGCCATTTTTTATCAATCTGTAAGATAGAAAATCCTTATCAAGGTGTATCAAAAAAGGAAAGGACAAAAACTAAAAGAGCCGCTTTCGGGCGGCTCTTTGCGTTGAATTATTTTTTTGTTTTATTGGTTTTTGAAGGTGTTTTCTTTTTTGATTTTACCGCGCTTTTTTCGGATTTGGCGGGCTGTTTTACATCCTGTTCCGTTTTTTCGTCACTGACTGCCGTTTCGTTCGGTGTGTCTTTGTCGTTTTTACGGTTGACGTTTTCATCGTCGGCGGTTTCGACATTCGCTTTGGAAGCACCGATATTGTTGTTGATAACAACGGTGACGGGCTGGTTATTGGTTGCCGTCGCCGCTCTTTTATCCTCGGATTTGGCTTTTAAACGGGATTCAATCAAGTCGCGGTCTTTGGCGATTTTTTGTTTGATTTTTTCAAAAGCAGCCTTGTAGCTGGACAGCGACGCTTTTGTTTTGTAATCGGGCGAATCATACCCCCACCACATAGCCATATATTCCGTTTCTTCCGCGGTTTCGCGATAGATTTTAACGGGATTGCAGTCGTTATCCAGAATCCGAACTTCCATTTCGGTTTCGTATGTCGCAGAGGACATCGGCATACCGAACAGGTTTAAAACAAACGGCGGAATTATACTGAAAAAAGTCCAGCCGTTGCCGCTGCCCGTTTGGGTCGAAACGTAATTCAGCTTGATATAGCCGGCTTTGGGCGTGTAATAGTCGGAAATATTTTTTTCGACTTCACGATAAAAAATTCTGGCGTAAGGGCTGTTGCTTTTAACAACGGAAGAATTACATTGACGCGCCGAGCCGGCTTCCGCGACGCGGCTTTCGTAAACGGCTTCCAGTTGAGGCAACTGCAGGGATGAACCTTCTTCCACTTTCGTCAATGCGCGCATATTGAGGGAATGACAGGCGGTTAATCCCAGCGTTGTCAATAAAACAAGGCTTCTTTTCATACTTATTCTCCGTAAACGCGAATACAATGGCGACCGAACAGCAAATAGTATTCGTATCCGGATTCAACAAAATTGACTTTTGTCAAATTGGCATCCTGCACCGCTTCGATAAAGCGCGCTCCGGGCGTTACCGGCAACAATCCCAGCAAAGAATAAGAACAATCCGAGCCTTGTTTGAATTCATAGCTGTTTGAAAAATCGACTTTTGATAAATCGGTCGTGTTGGAAACGGGCGTAACGTAAGCGCAGCCGGATAAAACGGCAAGCGCCGCAAAGGACAATGCAAGCTTTTTCATTGTATATCCCCTCGAATGGTTAAAAGACCATTAATGATACCATCGACGAAATATCTAATCAAGATATAACAAAAAGAGCCGCTTTCGGGCGGCTCTTTGAGATAATCGGTTTTGAGATGTTGTCGATTATTTCAGCAACATCTTGAAGTCCACGACGACCGCGCGGTCTTTGGTGACCAAAACGGGGTTGCCGTCGATGGATTTGATTTCGGGGATTTCCAAAACCAGTTCCTGAACTTTCTTCAGCGTTTCGGCCAAAGGTCCAACCGCTTTGGGTTCTTCGCCGCGGACGCCGTTCAAAATCGTGCCGACCTTGGTTTCCTTGATCATCGCGTCGAAATCGTTCGCGGGCAGGATGCGCATCGTGGTGTCGCGCATGACTTCGGTGTAAATGCCGCCCGTGCCGAAAATCATCACGCGGCCGAAGTTTTTATCGGAATTCACGCCGATAATCGTTTCGGTGGCTTTGACAATCATTTCCTGAATCAGAACGCTGGCGTTCTTCAGCTGGAATTTCGCGATCGTCGCGGTCAGTTCGTCAAACGCGGCGTTGAATTTCGCTTCGTCGTCGATGTTCAGGTAAATGCCTTTCATTTCCGTTTTGTGCAAAGCGTCCGGCGCGGACAGTTTCAAAACGACGGGCGCGGGGAACAGCTTTTTGCAGAACGCCAAAGCTTCGGCCTTGTCGGTGAAGTTGCCGCATTTCGGATAGTCGATGCCATAATGATCCATGATTTTGTTCATCGTGGATTGGGGCAGGGAAGCCAGACCGTCGGCGACCGCCTTTTTGACATCTTCGCGGATTTCGGCGGGAACTTCGCGCAATTCGGCTTTGACTTCGGGCATACCCTTGAACGCCATCTGCGCTTTCATCAATCCCAGCAGACGGATGCAGTCGGTCGGGTAGTCATAGGCCAAAACGTTCGCGGCTTTCAGCATATTGACCGCTTCGCGCACGCGCTGGCCGCCGATGAACGAACAGAAGATGTTGACGTTCTTGTATTCCTTGGCCAATTTGATGACGGCTTCGGCCGTTTCCTTGGGTTCGGTGGACATCTGCGGCGTCAGCAGAACGATGATGTTCTTGTATTCGCCGGATTCGCACAGAACGCGCAGGGCGTTTTCGTAACGGTCGGCCTTCGCGTCGCCGACAACGTCGATCGGGTTGCCGACGGACGCTTCCGCCGTCAGAACCGCGCGCAGCTTTTCAATCGTCGCTTCGGACGGGCGAGCCAGATCCAAGTGCGCTTCTTCGCACAGGTCGGACGACAGGACGCCGACGCCGCCCGCGTTCGTCAGAATGCCGACGGAACCCGAAAAGTCCGTGTGGTTGACGTGCTGCAGCAATTCCAGCGCGCCGAACAGTTCGCGCGTGGTGTAAACCTGAATCGCGCCGCTGCGCTGCAGGGCGATTTCCAAAACGCGGTAGTTCGGAGCCAGCGAACCCGTGTGGGACAAGCTGGCGGCCTGCGCTTTGGACGATTTCCCCGGTTCCATGATGACGCAGGGTTTCGTTTTGCTGACTTCTTTCAAAACGCGCAGGAATTCCTGACCTTTTTTCAGTCCTTCCAGATAGAAAACGAACGCTTTGGTGTTTTCGTCGTGCTGAATAGCTTCCAGCAGGGAGGCTTCGTTCAAATCGGCTTTGTTGCCGATGGAAATGAAATGCGAAAAACCGATGCCCTTTTCTTCGGCCCAGTCCAAAATCGCCGAGCAGTACGCGCCCGACTGCGAAATGAACGCGACGTTGCCCTGCAGGGGGAAGCACGGCGCAAAGCTGGCGTTCAGTTTGTCAAACGTGGAAATATGTCCCAAGCAGTTCGGGCCCAGCAGGTTGATGCCCGCGTCCAAACATTTTTTGGCGATGCTCATTTCCAAATCCTTGTGTCCCGCTTCGCCAAAACCCGCGGTGATGATGCTGACGTTTTTCGCGCCGTTGGCGATCGCGTCGTCAACCGCGGCTTCGCAGAAACGCGCGGGAACCAGCAAAACGACCAGATCGACGGGTTCGGGAATGTCGCGGACGGAGGCAAAGCATTTCTTGCCCTTTAATTCCTGACCGGCCAGCTTGGGGTTGACGCCGTACAGCGTGCCGGCAAATCCCGCTTCGATCAAGTTTTTGAACACGACGGCGCCCAGTTTCGATTCATCGGCGGAAACACCGACGACGGCGACGGAGCGCGGATTGAAGAACGTACTTAAAGACATTATATTCCCTTTCAAAACTTTAAGTGTAACTGGGGCATAATATGAAGTTGTAGCAGGGAAAAAGTCAAGGATATTTTACGGAAAACGGCGATCGGTTGCGGCTTTTCCCGAACCCGTCGGCGCAAGTGCGCGCGAATCCGTTTCGTACCGGATGAAAATGGCGTCGGAAAGTTTTTCATACGGTTTAATTGTTTGTGACAACATATTGATTTTAAACGATACTAAATCTTTTTCGACCGCGGTCGGAAAGAAAAGCTTTTTTTTCCGATCGGTTCGGTGTAAAAAGGGATAACTTTTCTGACTTTAAAAATATAGGATACAAAAATGGCTGGAAGCGTGAACAAAGTTATTCTGATCGGCAACATCGGCAGGGATCCGGAAATCCGTCAATCGGCGGACGGGCGGAAAATCGTCAATCTGGCCTTGGCCACGTCCGAAACATGGAAGGACAAATCCGGCGAACGCAAAGAAAGAACCGAATGGCACCGCGTCGTCATTTTCAATCAGGGGCTGGCCGGCATCGCCGAACGCTATGTGAAAAAAGGAACAAAGCTGTATGTCGAAGGTTCGCTGCAAACGCGGAAATGGACGGACAACAGCGGCGCCGAACGCTATACGACCGAGGTTGTTCTGGGGAACTACAGCGGCGAAATGACTTTGCTGGACAGCCGCGGGTCGTCGGACGCGTCGTCGTTCGGCGGGGCTTCCGCGGGATTTGACGCGCCGGCCGCGTCGTCGGGATGGGATACGAAACCTGCCGCCGCCGACAACAGCTTTGATGACGAAATTCCGTTCTAAAACAACAGCTTGTTCGTCGTATTTGAAGTAAACGCAAAACAGGATTGACACTCGTGGAAAATACTGTAAAAGACACCTCTACCGTCGTCGTCGGTATCGAAGAGGAAATGAAACGTTCCTATCTGGATTACGCGATGAGCGTGATCGTTTCGCGCGCTTTGCCGGATGTGCGCGACGGGTTGAAGCCCGTTCACCGCCGCATCCTGTATTCCATGCACGAAAGCGGATATGATTATAACAAGCCTTTCCGCAAATCCGCCCGCATCGTCGGCGACGTGATGGGTAAATACCACCCGCACGGCGACGCGGCGATTTATGACGCGATGGTCCGTATGGCGCAGGATTTTTCCATGAGCGTTCCGCTGATTTCGTCCCAAGGGAACTTCGGGTCGATCGACGGCGATCCTCCCGCGGCCATGCGTTACACCGAAGCGCGTCTGGCGCTGTCGGCGCACGATTTGCTGGACGATATCGACAAGGACACGGTCAACTTTACGCCGAACTATGACGAAACCGTCATGGAACCCGCCGTTTTGCCGGCGCGTTTCCCTAACATTCTGGTTAACGGGTCGGGCGGCATCGCCGTCGGTATGGCAACCAACATTCCGCCGCACAATCTGGGCGAAGTCGTCAACGCGTCGATCGCCATGGTTGACAATCCCGACATCACCGACGAAGAATTGCTGCAAATCGTTCCGGGACCCGATTTCCCGACGGGGGGATTGATCCTCGGCCGCTCCGGATCGCGTTCGACGGAATTGACGGGCAGGGGATCCGTCATCATGCGCGGCCGTACGCACATTGAAGAAATCCGCAAGGATCGCTGGGCGATCATCATTACGGAAATCCCGTATCAGGTGAACAAAGCCGCGATGATTTCCCGCATTGCCGAGCTGGTGCGCGACAAAACGATCGAAGGCATCGCCGACATCCGCGACGAATCCGACCGTCAGGGCATCCGCGTCGTCATTGAAATCAAGCGCGATTTCCACGCCGAAATCATTTTGAACCAGCTGTTCCGCTACACGTCGTTGCAGACCAGCTTCGGATCGAACATGATCGCGCTGAACGCCGGCCGGCCGCAGCTGATGAATCTGCGCGATATGCTGGCCGCTTTCATCGCTTTCCGCGAAGAGGTCATCCGCCGCCGGACGATTTACGATCTGGGCAAGGCGCGCGACCGCGCCCACCTGTTGGTCGGTTTGGCGATCGCGGTTGAAAACCTTGATCCGGTGATCGAACTGATCCGCAAGGCGCCGACGCGTCAGGTGGCCAAGGAAGGATTGATGGGGCGGTCGTGGGACGCGCAGGAAATCGTTCCGCTGATCGACCTGATCGACGATCCGGAATACGAAGCGGTTGACGGCAAATGTATGTTGTCGGAAAAACAGGCCGACGCCATTTTGGATTTGCGTTTGCACCGTTTGACCGGATTGGAACGCGAAAAAATCCACAACGAATTGCGCGAACTGGGCGCTTTGATCAAGGAATTGCTGTCCATTCTGGCTTCGCGCGAAAAGCTGTACGGCATCATGCGCGACGAACTGGTTGCGGTTCGCGACGAATTTTCGACGCCGCGCCGCACGACAATCGAGGATGTCGAATTCGAGCAGGATATCGAAGATCTGATCCAGCGCGAAGACATGGTCGTCACCGTGACGAACACGGGGTATATCAAGCGCGTGCCGCTGTCCGCCTATCGCGCGCAAAAACGCGGCGGCAAAGGGCGCACCGGCATGAACACGCACGAAGAGGATTATATCACAAACCTGTTCGTCGCCAGCACGCATACGCCGGTTTTGTTCTTCTCGAACGCGGGGCTGGTTTACAAAATGAAAGTTTACCGCCTGCCGGTCGGTTCGCCGCAATCCACGGGCAAAGCTTTGATCAACCTGCTGCCGTTGAAACAGGATGAACGCATCACGACGATCATGCAGTTGCCCGAAAACGAAGCCGAATGTGAAAATCTGGACGTGATGTTCGCGACGCGTTCCGGCAACGTCCGCCGCAACAAGCTGTCGGATTTTGTCGATGTCAAGGCGAATGGCAAGATTGCCATGAAGCTGGACGAGGGCGACACGCTGATCGACGTCAAAATCTGCACGGACGAACAGGATGTTTTGCTGGCGGCCAAAGCCGGCAAGTCCATCCGTTTCCCCGTCGCCGACGTGCGCGTGTTTTCCGGCCGCACTTCGACGGGCGTGCGCGGCATCCGTTTGGGAACGAACGACGAAGTGATTTCCATGTCCGTTTTGCGCCACACCGACGCCGATATGGAAAAACGCTACGCCTATCTGAAAATGGCCAAGGCTTTGCGCCGTTCCGACGAAACGGACGACAATTCGGCGGCGGACGATATCGAAGCTTCGACGACGATGACTTTGTCCGACGAAGAATTCAAAAAAATGCAGGAGGAAGAGGAATTCATCCTGACGGTTACGGACAGCGGTTACGGCAAGCGGACTTCCGCTTATGAATACCGCATCACCGGCCGCGGCGGGCAGGGGGTCACGAACATCGACAACACCAAACGCAAAGACAGCGTTGTCGCGTCGTTCCCCGTCACGGACACCGCGCATGTCATGTTGGTGACGGACGCAGGAAAGTTGATCCGTATGCCGATCAAGGACGTGCGCATCGCCGGCCGCAACACGATGGGCGTGATCATGTTCCGTTTGAATGACGCCGAACACGTCGTTTCCGCCACTTGCATCGAGGAATACGATGACGAAGAGGGCGTTGACGACGCCGAAACCGCTGAAACAGCCGAAATTCCGGCGACGGAAGAGGCGGGGGCGGAAACATCCGAAACGGCCGGAACGCCGGAGGACGCCGATGTCTGAACGGATCGGCGTTTATCCGGGGACGTTCGACCCGATCACCTACGGCCATATGAATCTGGTCGAACGGGCGGCGGGATTGGTGGATCGTCTGGTTATCGGCGTGGCCGTCAACCAACATAAAAATTCGCTTTTTTCGTTGGAAGACCGGCTGGCCATGACAGAAGAGGCGGTGGACAAATACCGCGCCAAAAGCGTGATTGTCGTCAAACCGCTGATTGACGAATTGCTGGTCAATTTTGCCAAGGAAAACAAGGCGCAAGTGATCTTTCGCGGGTTGCGCGCCGTGTCGGATTTTGAATACGAATTCAAAATGTGCGTGATGAACCGCCGTTTGGAAGAGGATATCGAAACCGTTTTTTTGATGGCGTCGGAAAAACATCAGTTTGTTTCGTCCGTGTTCGTCAAGGAAATCTGCCAGCTGGGCGGCGACATTTCGACTTTTGTCACGCCCGCGGTCGCCGAACGTTTGATCGCGCGTTATAAAGAATTGGGGAAAATCAAATGAGTTCTAAAGAAAAAGATCAGAACACGCTGTTGCTGGAATTGAAAGACGGCGTCGTCGAAATCAAAATGCGGCCGGATCTGGCGCCGAAACACGTTGCCAGAATCAAAGAACTGGTCAAGCAGGGATTTTACGACGGGTTGAAATTTCACCGCGTGATTGACGGATTTATGGCACAGACGGGCGATCCGGACGGCGACGGATGCGGCGGCAGCGGAATGTTGCTGCGCGCCGAGTTTTCCGACGAACCGCACGTGCGCGGGACGTGCTCCATGGCGCGCGCGATGGACATTCACAGCGCCGACAGCCAGTTTTTCATCTGTTACGACGCTTGTCCGTGGCTGGACAAACAGTACACGGTTTGGGGGCAGGTCGTTAAAGGCATGGAGTTTGTCGATAAAATCAAAAAAGGTTCCGGCAACAACGGTATGGTCAAAGATCCCGATTGCATCATTTCCATGAAGCTGGCCGACTAAGCTCCGGCGTTTCCGAAAAATTTTAGAATCCCTTGAGGCACGAAAGCCCCGAGGGATTTTTTTTGCCTTGATATCAATCGGCCGATACCGGATACAGCCGTCGGCTGAATTGTCCGGCGACGCTGTGGCGGCCGAGAGTTTCAAAAAATGTCTTATCCTTTGTTTTGCGGTCTGAAAATACGATTAAAACATTTTGTCATATCGCCTCGCCTGTCCGGATATTTAACATAATATGCATTATGCGACAAACGTATATAACTCACAACGGGATAAAAGAGGTATATCATTTTGAAAACAAATGATATTTTGGCGAGTTGTCAACATTTTTCAGAACAGGTTTTTCCAGAGGTGTTATGTGACTTTTGCTGTTTTTGTTATTAACGGAACTGCAAGGACGAATTTTGTATGTTTTTCAATATGATGCGTTTGCTTCCGGCTTTTTTGGATCATATTCGGCCGGTGTTCGTTTGGCGCGGACGGTTTTCAGGGCGCAAATTTCAAAAAACTGTGTATCCGGACGTTCCGCGCGCTCAGAAACGCGAAAGACGCTTGGCGCGGAACGGAACGATGATGTGTCCCCCGCCCCGCTTTGTTTGGCACTTTAAATCCGGCGGAGATTTCGCGTTTCTGATTGGTTGTATGTTTTATTGAACAGTGATAATTTCTTTAAAGGGCTGTTATGGAGATTTTTTGAAATGAGAACAACGAATTCTTGTTGTTGGTGGCTTCTGCTTATTTCCGGTTTTGGAACAATACCCGCTATAACCGTTTGGTTATGGGAATGGTTGTTTTTTGAGGAACCTGAGGAAGAAGAGGAGAATGAGGAAGAGGAAGAGGAAGGGGAAGGCTAACTCCTCCTCTTATTTTCTATAGAATATCTAGTGGTCAGACGTGCGGCCTGTAACGGATGCGAAAACGGACAAAACGCGCCTGCCCGTCAATTCGTCGGCCGCAAAGCCTTTGACGGCAAGTAAACGGCGTCGTCGTCCGCTTTGCCAAGCGCTCACATCCGCCGGATCGGTTCACACGAGAGTGTCAGTCGGCTTCAAATTCCATACCGTCATAGGCCGGTTCGACGCCGTCGGGCAAGGTGCGGCGCAACGTTTCGTAATCCAGCCCCATGGCCATATGCGTCAATATCGTCCGGCGCGGTTTCAAAATATCCACCCATTCCAGCACTTGGCGCACCGACGCGTGGCTGGGATGATCCTGTTCGGACAAGCAGCCGACCACCCATGTATCCACGCCTTTTAATATGGACAGCGCGGAATCGTACAGATGCACAACGTCCGTGGAATAGCCGAAGTTGTTGATCCTGAAACCTAGACTGGTCGTCCATTCGTGATCTTGGGTAAACGGAATGATTTTCAGGTCGTTGATTAAAAACGCTTCCCCGGGGATAATTAAATTCGGATCCAGCCAAGGGTGGAAGAACGGTTCTTTGGCGACATCGACCGGACGGAAAGCATAGGAAAAGCGCATTTTCAGCAAATCAAGCGTCGTCGCGTTCGCGTATGCGGGAATGCCCGCGTGCATGGCGCGGTTGATTTCGCGCAGATCGTCGATGCCGTGCGTATGGTCGGCGTGTTCGTGCGTATATAAAATGGCGCTCAGCTCCCTCACCTGTGCGGCCAGCAGCTGTGCGCGCAAATCGGGCCCAGTGTCGAACAAAAGGGTTGTTTTTCCTTCACGCAGCAACAAAGATGTCCGCGACCGCCGGTTTTTCGGGTTGTTCGGATCGCATTTGCCCCATCCTTTGCTGATGCTGGGAACGCCGGGGGCGGCTCCGCAGCCTAAAATCCGTATTTTCATGCCATAGAAGCCTTTGAAAATAATGTAAAAAAGTTTTCCGTTGTCCGTTCTTTCAGCTCGTCCGAAGCAACGCCCTTGATTTCGGCCAATGTTTCCGCCGTTTTAACCAGAAAAGCGGGTTCGTTTTCGCGTCCCCTGAACGGAACAGGCGCCAAATACGGCGCGTCCGTTTCCAGCAGCAGGCGGTTCATCGGCACAAATGCGAATGTTTCGCGCAATTCTTGCGCCGATTTGAACGTGATGATGCCGGACGCGGAAATGTAAAATCCAAGCTCCAGCCCGACTTCGGCCAGCCGTTTTTGCGATGAAAAGCAATGCAGGACGCCGCGCAGGTCGGGCGACGCCTCTTCCCGCAGCAGCTGTATGGTGTCGTCTTCGGCTTCGCGCGTGTGGATGATCAGCGGCAATCCCGATTTTTTGGCCGCCCGCAAATGGGTGCGGAACAACCGCCGCTGCGCGTCCGCCGTGTCCGGCGCGTAATGGTAATCCAGCCCCGCTTCGCCCAGCGCGACGATTTTCGGATCGTTTGTCGGCGCGCAAAGGTCGTCAACGGTGACATCCCCCTGCTCTGCCGCGTATTCGGGATGAACGCCAACCGACGCGAAAACGTTTTCATGCGCGCGCGTCAACGCGATCAATTCCGGCACTTCGTCCAATTTGGTGCAAGCCGTTAAAAAACATTCGATCCCCGCTTCTTTCGCGCGGGCGATCACCTGATCCGCCTGCGGCAGCAGGCTCGGGAAGTTCAAATGGCAATGACTGTCAACGAAAAACATTATCCGGCCTCGCGCTGCAAAGTCAGAACGGCGTTGACGAACACCTGTTTTTGATCCAAATCGGGATCGGCAAAGGCGCGGCGCAGTCCGTCCGTCAAATCCATCAATTTCAAAACCGGAAAAACGGTTTGCAGCCGCCGCCGGACGGCGCCTTCGCCGGCGAAGATTTCCGCCGCGTCCTGTTTTTCGGCGCTGACGCAAACGTCGGTCAGCCATTGGATCAGCAGTGATTGCGCCGTTTTCAACACGTCCTTGTCTTTCAGCGATTTTTCCGCGAAATCGTACAGGCCGGACACCGACACCGCGGGAAATGCCGCGAAAAAGGAAACCAGCCGTTTAAACAGGGAAACGCCGTCCTGTTTGATCAACGAAACCGCTTTGCCGGGGCTGCCCTCCGCCAAAAGGGAAAGCGTGCGCAGATCCGCGTCGGGGATATCTTCGCCCTTTGATTTAAGAAAATCGGATAACGCGTTGCTTTCAAACGGTTTTACGGCCAGTTTTCGGCAGCGGGAACGGATCGTCGGCAACAGCTTTCCGACAACGTGGCTGATCAAAATGATGACTGTTTTTTCGGGCGGTTCTTCCAGTGATTTCAGCAGGGCGTTCGCCGCGTTCGGGTTCATATCGTCCGCCGAATCAATGATCATCACGCGCCACCCGTTGCCGCCGACCGTCAAATGCAGGAATGTTTCCGCCTCGCGAATGTCGGTTATCCGTATTTCGTCATAGCGTTTTCTGGCGCGTTCGATTTCCGGATCCAGCGGTTTTCCGGCGTCGATCAAGGCCTGACGGGCTTTCAATTCGTCTTCTTTCAACCCGCATTCAATGACTTTCAAGGCCGGATGGGAACGCTGGGCGACGGATCGGAAAACCGGATCGGTTTCCGGAACGGACAGCGTGGTCGGGCGGACGCCGAGCAAGTCGTTTTCCGGATCTGGCGCGGCAAGGATGAACCGCGCCAAGCGATAGGCCAGCGTGGCCTTTCCGATCCCCTTTGGACCGGCAAACAGCCACGAACCCGCCAGATGCCCGCTGTTCCACAGATCCAGCAACAGCTGCTGTTCGGCGTCGTGACCGGTCAGGTCGCTTTGTTCTTCCGGCGATTTCAGAAAAAAGCCGTCCATTATCAAGCTTTCAACAGGCGCTGTTGAACCAATGCGGCAACCTGCGCGTGGATGCCGTCAATCGTGCCCGTCGCGTCAACGACGGCGCAGCGGTTCGGTTCCTTGGCGGCGATGTCCAAAAAGGCCTGACGCAAATTGCGGTGGAAATCCAGCCCCATTTTTTCATAACGGTTGACGGTCGCGTCGCGTCTCAACGCGCGTTCAACGCCGTGTTCGACGGGCATATCCAAAATGACCGTCAGATCGGGCTTGAAATCGCCGACAACGGTTTGGTACAGGCTTTCCACCGTTTGCCGCCCCAATCCCTCGTCCGCGTAACCGAAACCCTGATAGGCCATCGTGGAATCGGCAAAGCGGTCGCAAATGACCGTTTTCCCCTGTGCCAAAGCCGGCCAGACCGTGTTGACCAGATGATCGCGTCGCGCGGCGAACATCAACAACGCTTCCGTCATCACGTCCCAACGGCGGACGGCACCCTTGACAACCAGTTCACGGATCTCTTCGGCGCCGGCGGAACCGCCCGGTTCGCGCGTCAATTCGCAGGAAATCCCTTGTTTTTCCAGAAAACCGGCCAGCAAACGCGCTTGCGTCGATTTGCCGGTGCCCTCCCCGCCCTCAAACGTTATAAAGAAATTCCTTTTCACGCCGTCCCCTCAGTTGATGTTTTGGAACAGAAAGTATTTGATCAATTCTTTCAAACGGCCGAAATAGCCCAAGCGTTTAACGTCGTTCGCGGCGTACAAATCGACCGTTTTTGAATCCTGATCCGGAATATCAACCGTCAAAGTGCCGATTTTCTGGCCCTTTTTAACGGGCGCGCTGACCGGTTTTTCATAAACGACTTTCGCTTTGACCTCTTTTTGCTTTCCTTTTTTCAAGGTCAGCACCATATTCTTGTCCGGAACGGCCGCGACGAAACGGTCGCCACCCAGCCAGACGGGAACGTTGACGACCTTGACGCCCTTTTTCAAAACGGTGTAGTTGTCAAAATCCCTGAATCCCCACAGCATCAGCTTTTGCGCCTCTTCGCTGCGTTCTTTCATGGTTTTCAATCCGTTGATTACCATAATGATGCGGCGGCCGTTCTTTTTCGCCGAACCGACCAGCCCGTATCCCGAAACCGACGTGTGTCCCGTTTTAATGCCGTCGGCCATTCCGGGCATCAGAAACAACAACGGATTGCGGTTTTCCTGCTTGATTCCGTTGTAAGTGAATTCCTTTTCGGAATAAATGCCGTAGTAATCCGGAAATTCGCGAATAATCCGCGACGCCAAAACGGCCAGATCGCGCGGGGACATATAATGATCCGGATGCGGCCAACCGGTCGAATTGGCCATGTGCGTGTCGTTCAGTCCCAATTCCGAAGCCTTTTCATTCGCCAGTTCGACGAATTCGGATTCCGTGCCGGCAATGTTTTCGGCGGCCGTGATGCACGCGTCGTTGCCCGATTGGACGATGATGCCGCGCAGCAAATCGCGCAGTTTCACCTTGTCCCCGATTTTCAAAAACATCGTCGAACTGCCGGTTTTCGCGCCGCCTTTGCGCCACGCGTTTTCGCTGACGATGAATTCGTCGTCCATGTTCAGCGCGCCGTCTTTCAACCGTTCAAAAATCATATAAGCCGTCATCAGCTTGCTCATCGACGCGGGGGGCATCCGTTCGTCGGCCTTTTTGTCAAAGAAAACGGTTCCCGTGTCGAAATCCATCAAAACGACGTTTTTCGCCTTGGTTTCAATGGCGGCGGCCGGCGTTGAAAAAGCGCCGAACGTGAAAACGGTTAAAAGCAGCAGAGATTTAAATTTCATAACCGATCCTTATCAAAACGCGTTGTCCAACCGGCGGCCGGCGGTGATGCCGCCCTTTTCTTCAACCAAGCGGGCGTCCGCAATGCCGTTTGCCGTGACTTTGTCCATGGTTTCCAACGCTTTTTTCGCGCTGTCGGGCCCTAAGCGCACACGGTACAGCGTTTTGGCGTTGACCGTCACGGGTAAAATGACGGCGGAACCGAAACGCGCCACTTTCGCGCGCATCTTTTCGGCGTTTTCCAAACTGCCGAACGCGCCAACCTGAACGTAATAGCCGGGGGCGACCGTCGCGGCCGTTTTAACGGGAGCCGTTTTTTTAGTCGGAGCGGGCTTTTTCTTTTCCGCCTGTTTTTTCGGGGCAGGCGCCGGTTTCGGCGTGTCGGCGACGACGGTTTTCTGCGCCTGCGCCTGTGTCATATCCTCGTCCCAATCATTGTATTCGGCCGTCGAACTTGTCGTTGCGGAGGCCGACGCCACCAGCGGCGCGTCCGTCGCGGCCAAAGCGGGCGGCGGATTGGCCAAACGCGGATAGTTTGTCGAATATCCCAAGTTTTTCGGTTTGGCGACCGGTTCCTGCGCCGCGGCGGCCGGTTCGGCGGCCAAAGGAACGCCGGCGGAACCGGAGGATTTTCCGGCGGCGGCCAGCAATTCCTCTTTCAGCTTTTTGCTTTCCTCCGGCAGGATCTCGACCTGAACCTGCGTCGTTCCCTGCTCTTCAAACCCCAGCAACTGCGCGGCGCGTTTGGACACGTCGATCACGCGGTTGTTGACGAAAGGCCCGCGGTCGTTGACGCGCAGAACCAGCGAACGGTTGTTTTGCAAATTGGTGACGCGCACGATGCTGGGCAAAGGCAACGTCCTGTGGGCGGCGGTCAGCCCGTGCATATCATATACTTCGCCGTTGGCGGTGATGCCGTTGTGAAAATCGGGGCCGTACCACGACGAAATGCCGATTTCCTTGTAATTGTAATCTTCTTTGGGGATGTACCACAGCCCGCCCACCTGATACGGATTGCCGATCTTGTAATATCCGGCCGTTCCGGCGGCGGCGTTTTGTTTGGCGGGGCCCGCGGCGGCGGAGGAAAAGACCTGCGAATTGTCCGTGCAGGCCGCCACGACGGTCAGAGCTGTTGATAAAAAGAACACTTTTGCAAACGAATTCATTTTTCCTACATCCTTTCGCTATCGGGCAGAATAGCTGGTCGCCGCGCCGGAATCAAGAAAGATACTTCAGTTTTTTTAGGGCGCCGTTAGCGTTTTTTTAACCTCTTGTCGGGAACGCCCGCCTCAACTGTCCGCTTAACCGCGCTTTTTTGCCGCCGTTTTTCCTTTTTCGCCTTTTGCCGCTGTTTCTTTTGAGCCTTTTGCCGCGCTTTTTTCAACGCCTCCTGCCGTTCCTTTTCCAGCCGCAGGTTTTCTTTGACCAACGGGTCGCGGTCGCCGTTTTCCAAATTCCGCGCGAACTGGACGCGCATTTTTTCCAGCAAAGTCCGGTTGACCGCGTCGGACGAAATGCCGTACACGCGTTTATACAGCTCGATGCCTTTCATCGTGGAACGCCCCAGTTTGCCGTCAACGGGGCCGACGTAATAGTCCCCTTTGGCCAAAATCTTTTGCATTTCAACGATTTCGTCAAACGTCAGCTTGTCCCGTTTTGCGCCGCCGCTGACCGCCAGACGCATGAAATGCAGCAGGGACGCGCCGGCGTACCCGTCGGCGGGCAATCCGTACATGGATTGGAATTTGCGGACGGCTTCGCGGCTTTTTCGCCCCAAAACGCCGTCGATGTCGCCGTCGTACAGCTTCATTTTCGTCAGCAGTTCCTGCACTTCCTGCGCGTTTTCAAGGGTGAAGGACGGACCGCGCTGAAAATACTTTTTGGAAAATTGAGATTTGCCTTGAATCCTGTCCGCCAGATGGCCGACGGAAACGGCGTACAAAACCGACCGGTTCCATTTCAAAATAACCCTGAAATTGGAAAAGGTCAGAAACGCGGGACCGTGTATCCCCGCCGGCAAAAACAGCTCGGCCTGCGTGGACGGCGGTTCGGCGACGGGCGCGCCGTCCGCGAAAACGATGCCGTCGGCCATCCATTCCCGCAAGGTCTTCTTGCGTTCGATCAAGTCCCAATCGAATTTTTTCGGCAGCAAAACCTCCCTGCCCCAACCGACCGCGGGATTCCACCCCTCGGACGACAGGTAGTTCGCCGCCGACGCCAGCGCGTCCGGCAGGCTGTCCCACAAATCGACCTGTCCGTCGCCGTCGTAATCCGTCCCGAAATGCCGGAACGTGGACGGCATAAACTGAAAATTGCCGAACGCGCCCGCCCACGACCCTTTCATCCGGTCGGCGGACAGGCCGTTTTGAACCATATGCACCCCGTGCATCAGCTCGGCTCTGAAAAAATCGGGCCGCCGCGTGTCATAGGCCAGCGTCGCCAAAGCGCTGATCGTCGGGTATTCGCCTTTCGCCGCGCCGAAATTCGTTTCCATTCCCCAAAACGCCAGCAGATAATTGGCGGGGACTTTGTATTTTTTTTCGATTTCACGCAGCAATCGGGCGTGTTCCGTCATCAACTTCTGCGCCTTTTTGATCCGCAGGGTGTTAATGGCGTTGTCGATGTAGGTTTGAAAATCGCGCCGGAATTCCGGTTGTTTGCGATCCAGCGCGATCACGGCCGGTTCCAGTTTCAACGATTGGAACGCGCGATCCAGCGTCTGGGCGGAAACGCCGTTTTCGACGGCTTCCCTGCGAAATTCCTCAACCCATTCGTCAAAGGTCAAATCCATACCGGCCGCCGGCGCCGGAAAGGACGGGACGGTTAAGGCGGAACAAAGAAAAACCCCGTATTTCAGCCAAAACTTCATCAGGACGAATCTTTCAAAAAAGGTCGATTCATTATTATGAAAAAGACGTTATTTTTTCGTTAATCACGGAAAAACGCCCTCTCCGGTCAACGAAAAGGGCGTTTGAAACAAAGGCGCGCCGGAATTATTTTCCGGACAGTTCGCGCATTTTTTTATACAAAATCAAAGCGTTGACATACGCTTCCATTGTCGCGGCCGTCAGCTTGACATCGCCGTTTTCAACAAAAACGGTCAACCGGCCGGCCGTTTCCCCGCGCGGCGGCAGCAGGGAAAACGATTTGACGCCGGAAACCGGATGAATATCGGCCAAAAACTGATCCGATTGTTTGGTAAAAGCGTAGAACGTCTTGTCGGACAAAACGGTATAGACCGGATCGGCGGCCGTTCCGAATTTTCCTTTGAAAACAATCCGTTCGCCAGCGGCCACGTCGCTTAAAACCGCCTTGATGACGGACGGCAGGTCTTCGGGCGCGGCGGCGGCCTTGGCAAACAAAGCTTTCATTTCCTCGCCGGACACGCTTTCGCGCGGCGGGACGGCGGTTTCAGCCTTTCCGGCATTCAATTCGGCCGCCTTGTCCTTGACTTCGTTGACTTTTTGCTTGGCCATTTCCGTCAATTCCTTAACGTCGATGTTTTTAGCTTTTTCCGCCAGCTCTTTCACGTCCAAGTTCTTGGCCTTTTCCGCCAAACCGCCCAAAAAGCCGGTCAGTTTTTTACCGACTTCCTGCGCCTTTGCGGCGGCTTCCGATTTCGGATCGGCCGTCGGCTGCGCTTGTTGCACCGGCTGCGCCTGCGCTTCGTCTGTCATGGGATGTCCCTCCAATCAGTTAAAAGATGAGGGTATTTTGGCATTTTTCAACGCTTTTTTCAAGGGAGTGAATGAGCGTTATTGTTGATATTTTAGGTTAGGAAGCTTGCTTAACATATTGTTTTTAATAAAAATGCCGTTTTATAAAAAACATTCCGGAATATCTTGATTTTTGCCGCGAAATATCGGAAAATGCGATTACCACGGATGGATGGCAGAGCGGTTGAATGCACCGGTCTTGAAAACCGGCGACTCTTTACGGAGTTCGTGAGTTCGAATCTCACTCCATCCGCCATACTGAAAAATCCCCCTTTGTGGGGATTTTTCAGTATGAAGAGATAAAAGCGTGAGATAAGAACTCACGAAGTGAGTTCGGTCGCCGCAGGCACCCGCTAAGCGAAAACAGCGTTGCTGTTTTCGTCTGCAAGGGCAATGAGCCTAGCTTCTGTCAAGCGTCAGCGCAGGCGGAAGCTTTAGGCGGAATTGCGCGCAGGCCGGAACGGCCGAGCGTCCCCTTTAAGGGGTGAGCAAAGCGAACGAACGGACGCACGGGAAAACGGCGTTCCGTTACAATTCGATCCTGACCCAAGTGAACAGGACGTTGAACATATTGTACGGCCCCGGAATGTATGTGGTTTGCAGGGAAAACTTTTTATACTGCATCCCGAAAACCGGCAACGGAACGGGCAACGGCAGATAGTTGTAATCGTCGCGCATCGTGACGCCCAGCGTGAACCCCGCGCCGACGGAAAAGTTTTTATCCCTGTCGATGTAATAATTCCATTGACGCAGATAACCGAAAATGGGTTCGGGTTTGCTGTGGGAATCGCTGAACACCATAAAATACAAGCCGCGCATCACGTCGTCTTTGTAATAATGTTTTTCGACGCCGATCCCCCACGGCATTTCGTTGTAGGAATCCGTTTTCTTTTTATCGTACATTTCCCGATTGTGCCAAGTGTTGACCGGCAAATACAGATCCCAATCCTCGGACGCCCAAATCCCGTCAATGTCGTTCGTAAAAACGGTGGAAATCTCCGCCATTGTTTTCGCGCGCGCCGTTTCGACGGACACCAGCAAAACCGCGGCCGCCGACAGAACACGCATTAACAACGGATGTTTCATTGCGCCCGATCCGGATCACGAAAATTTGTTGCTTTTCGGGAAACCGACCGGCGGCATTTTTCCGATTTGCGCGCGATGTCCCGTCCAACCGACCAGATTTGTTTCAATCCGAGTGCCGCCGCCGCACGGATAGGCCAAGCCGTCCTCTTTGTTGAACAGCTTGATATCCGACAACGTCACGCCGTCGGGGTATTTTTGGATGAACACGCCCTGCCCGCGCGTCATTTCCGGAATTTCCGACAAATCGAACACCAACAGTTTGCGGTTGTCGCCGATGACGGCGACCGCGTTTCCGGACACGGGCATCGACATGAACGCCTTGTCCCCCTGCGTCAGGTTCAAAACGATCCTGCCGTTGCGGGTTTGCGCGACCAGATCGTCCTCTTTGACGATAAAGCCCTTGCCTTTTTTGGAAACGATCAGGCGTTTTTCACCGGGGCGGAAAATCGACATGGAAATGATTTCGTCCTCTTCGGGCAAGTCGATCGACAGGCGCACGGGTTCGCCGAAACCGCGCCCGCGCGGCAGTTTGTCCGCCGCCAGCGTGTAGTACCGGCCGTTTGTGGCAAACATCAGGATCTTGTCCGTCGTCTGCGCCTGCAAACCGCATTGCAACCGGTCGCCTTCTTTGAATTTTACGTCGTCGTCCAGCTGGATGTGACCTTTGACGGAACGGATCCAGCCTTTTTCCGACAAAATGACGGTGATCGGCTCGCGTTCGATCAACGCTTCCAACGGAATTTCGATTTCCTCGGGCGCGCCGGAAATGACCGTGCGGCGTTTGCCCAAAACGGTCGATTGGCCGAATTTCTTTTTCATCAGCGTGATTTCGCCGGATATTTCTTTCCAACGCAGGGATTCGTCGGCCAGCAGAGCCTCCAGCTTCGCCTTTTCGTCGGCCAGCTGGTCGTGTTCGGTTTTGATCTGCATTTCCTCCAACTTGCGCAGGGAACGCAGGCGCATATTCAAAATCGCGTCGGCTTGGATTTCCGTCAGTTTGAACGCCTGCATCAAAGCGGGCTTCGCTTCGTCCTCTTCGCGGATGATGCGGATGACCTCGTCCAAATTCAAATACGCGACAAGGAAACCCTCCAGCACTTCCATACGGTGGTTGATTTTGTCCAAACGGGAATTGGAACGGCGGATCAGCACATCCTGACGGTGATCCAGAAAAGCCTGCAAAACCTGTTTCAAATCCATGACGCGCGGCACGCCGTCCTTGTCCAGCACGTTCATGTTCATATTGAAATTCACCTGCATATCCGTCAGGCGGAACAGGTGCGCCATCAGTTGTTCGGGTTCGATGTTGCGGTTTTTCGGTTCAAGGACGATCCGCACGTTTTCCGCGGATTCATCGCGGATGTCGGCCAGAAACGGCAGTTTCTTTTCCAACAGAAGCTTGGCGATTTTGGTAATCAGCTCCGATTTTTTGACCATATAGGGAATTTCGGTCACGATGATCTGGTACAGCCCGTGGGACAGCTCGTCCTTTTCCCATTTCGCGCGCAAACGCATTGCGCCGCGTCCTGTTTCATAGGTTTTCAGGATGCTTTCGGGGCTTTCGACGATTTCGCCGCCGGTCGGAAAGTCGGGGCCGCGCACGAATTTCATCAGATCCGCGACCGCGCAATCAGGCTTTTTAATCAACAGCTGCAAAGCGTCCGCCAGCTCGCCGACGTTGTGGGGCGGCACGTTCGTCGCCATGCCGACGGCGATGCCGGCCGATCCGTTCGCCAACAGGTTCGGAAAAGCGCACGGCATCACGACGGGTTCGATGTCTTCGCCGGAATAGGTCGGACGGAAATCGACCGTTCCGTCGTTCAAACCGTCCATAATGGCTTCGGCGACTTCGGTCAGGCGCGCTTCGGTGTAACGCATGGCGGCGGCGCTGTCCCCGTCGATGTTGCCGAAGTTCCCCTGCCCCTCGACCAGCGGATAGCGCACGGCGAAATCCTGCGCCAAGCGCACCATCGTTTCATAAACGGCCGTGTCGCCGTGGGGGTGGTATTTACCGATCACGTCGCCGACGACGCGGGCGCATTTTTTAAATCCCGATTCGGGATCCAGATGCAGGGCGTTCATGGCGTACAGCAGCCGCCGGTGGACGGGTTTCAAACCGTCGCGCACATCGGGCAGCGAACGGGAAACGATCGTTGACATCGCATAGGCGAGGTATCGTTCCCCCAAGGCTTCCGCCATTTTTGTTTCTTTAATCTGTTCAGCTTCGTTCATTTTACAGCACCTGCATATCTACCGTTTCGCGTCGGGACAACCGTTCGATCAGCCGCCCCCTGACGGCGGGAATAGTGCAGTCTATCGTTTTTAGGACATGATTTTCAAGGAAAAATCCTGTTAATTTTAACGCTTTTTTAATTTCGTCAACGCTTTGCGCCGCCGCGTCCGCGTCCGTCAGAAAAGCGGGTAGTTCCAACAGCCGGTCGCGCCACGGGGCACCGGCGTCGCGGCTGACGGCGCGGCCGGATTTCGGGGAAACGTAAGCCAGATCGCGCGTCGTCCCCGTCGCGGCGCAAACGGACAGATCCAACCCGAACCCCAACACTTTCAACAGTTCGACTTCCCATCGGGCATAGCGTTCCGCCCACCCGTCATAGGGCAGCAAAGCCAGCTGTTCCACCGTTTTTTGAAAAAAATCGCCGACGTTTTCACGTTCCGGCAGCAAAGAACACATCGCGCACAGGCACGACAGAACGGTCAGCCGGTCGGGATCGTTCAAAACCGCGGCGCAAAACGCGTTCGCCGGTTCGACCCTGACCGTTCCCAAATGCTCTTCCAATCGGGCGTTCCAATGGATTTGAACCAGATTTCCGACCTGAACAACGCCGGACAGACGTTTTGAAAACGCGCCTTTGCACAGCCCGTTGTGCCGGCCGTGGTTTTGCGTCAAAAAGGTCACAACCGCATCCCGTTCGGCGAATTTCACAACGCCGGCGACGATCGCGTTGTCCGACCATTCAGGCATTGAAATCCAATCCCCACGCGCGGTAATGTTCGGGATTGTCCTCCCACTTTTCGCGGACTTTGACGAACAGGAACAAATGGACGCGGCAGTCGAACAGCTTTTCCAATTCCTGCCGCGCCTGCGTCCCGATTTTTTTGACCATGGTTCCGTTTTTGCCGATAACGATTTGTTTTTGATTGTTTTTTTCAACATAAATCGTCTGGTCGATCCGGATGCCTTTGTCATCCTCTTTGAACGATTCCGTTTGAACCGTGCTGATATAGGGCAGTTCCTGATTCAGGTTCATATAAAGTTTTTCGCGCGTGATTTCCGCCGCCAGCAATTTGTCGGGCAGGTCGGAAACCTGATCGGCGGGGAACATGAACGGGCCTTCGGGCATACGGGAAACCAGATATTCCTGCAGCGTATCGACGCCCTCGCCCGTCGCGGCGGACAGCATGAACGTTTCCGAAAACAGCGCGGATTTGTTCAATTCGGCGGACAGCTCGACCAGTTTTGCCGGTTTGACCAGATCCGTCTTGTTCAAAACCAGAACACATTTCCGCTTGTTTTTGACCAGAGAATCCATAATCGAACGCGTGTCGTCGTCAATGCCGCGCTTGGCGTCCACCAGCAGCAGGCGAAGATCGGAATACTCGGCTTCCTGCCACGCGGCGGCGACCATCGCGCGATCCAAACGGCGCTTGGGCTTGAATATCCCCGGCGTGTCGATCAAAACGATTTCGCAATCCCCTTTGACAACGATGCCGCGCACCCGCGACCGCGTTGTTTGGACTTTGGGCGAAACGATCGACACTTTTGCGCCGACCATATAGTTGACCAGCGTCGATTTTCCCGCGTTCGGCGCGCCCAGCAACGTTACAAAACCGCACTTCTCAGCCATTTTTGCCCAGCCCTTTCAAAAATTCGGCGGCGGCGGCCTGCGACGCTTCGCGTTTCGACGCCCCTTTGGCCTGAACGGGGGCGTATCCCTCGATGCAGACGCGCATGACGAAAACGGGCGCGTGGGCGGGGCCCGTCCGATCCAGTTCGGTGTAAACCGGCAAAGGCAGCTTTTTCGCCTGCGTCCATTCCTGCAGTTTCGTTTTGGAATCGACCGGCGGCGCTTGGTACCGTTTCATCGGCTCCGTCCAGTATTTCATAATGAAAGCGCGCGCGACATCAAACCCGCCGTCCAGATACAGCGCGGCGATGACGGCTTCGCACACGTCGGACAGAACGGCCTTGGTCAGTTCCGGCTTGTTGGACGGTTCGGCTGATGTCAGGTATTTGTCGAACCGCAATTCCCGCGCGATGTCGGCCAAGGTTTCCGCCCGCGTCAAATCGGAAAAACGGCGCGCCAAATCGCCCTCCGGTTCCTTGGGATAATTGGAAAACAGCATTTCCGCGACGCTGACGCCCAAAACGCGGTCGCCCAGAAACTCCAGCCGTTCATAGCCGGAGAAATGCTTGCTGAACCCCAGCGTCAACGCCTGTTTCAACAGTTTTTGATTTTTAAAGGCGTACCCTAAAACAGGATACAAATCGGCGCAATCTGACATTATTTAATCCCGTTGAACAAACGCGACCAGCGCACGGCCATCGGCCATTTCCAAACCTGCCACCACGCGGCGGTGCCGTCGTTAGAAAAGAACAGGAATTTCGCGCGGCCGACCAGATTGACTTTCGGCACGAACCCGACCTTGATCGACCGGCTGTCCAGCGAATTGTCGCGGTTGTCCCCCATCATAAAGAAATGGTCTTCCGGCACGGTGAATTCCTCGGTGTTGTCAAAGGGCGCTTCGTCCGACATTTCAATGATCGGATGGGTGACGCCTTCGGGCAGGGTTTCCGTGTATTTCGTAAAGCGCAGCGCCTTGCCCGACGGGTCGCGCATGACGTATTCGCCCTCTTCCCGACGGTCGATCATGTTGCCGTTGATGTACAGGCGGCCGTCCTTGACCTGAATTTTATCTCCCGGCAGCCCGATCAGGCGTTTGATGTAATCGGTTTTGTTGTCGGACGGCATTTTGAAAACCAGCACGTCGCCGCGTTTCGGTTCCGTGTAGAAAACGCGCCCTTTGACCAAAGGCATTCCGAACGGCAGGGAATAACGGCTGTAACCGTAGGACATTTTGGAAACGAACAGGTAATCGCCGATCAGCAAAGTCGGTATCATCGACCCCGACGGGATGCTGAACGGTTCCGCCCAAACCGTGCGAACCAACAAAGCGATCAAAACGGCGTAAACAACCGTTTTCGTCGTTTCCCAAAATCCGCCCTGCGCGTTTTTATCTTCCATAGATTTATCCTCTCATTCAACTTCGGCGCTGATGACGACAAAAGCCAGCGCGTACGGATATTCATCCGTCAACGAAACGTTTACGACCGGACGGAAACCGGCGGGCGTCAAAGCGCGCAGCCGTTCCAAAGCCCCGCCCGTCAACCGCATGACCGGCTGGCCGGACGGCAGGTTCGCGTTTTCCATATCGCGCCAGAAAACGCCTTGGCGCAATCCGGTGCCCAAAGCTTTGGAGCACGCTTCTTTCGCCGCGAAACGCATCGCGTAGGCCGATATTTTTTTCCGGCCGGCGCGGGAATCGCACGCCGCGCGCTCCGCATCCGTGTAAATTCTGGAATAAAAAGCCGTTTTGAACCGTTCCGCCGATTTTTCGATGCGGCGGATGTCCACCATGTCTGTTCCGACGCCGATGATCATCGTCAATCCTGCGCGCGCCGGACGGAGCTGATTCCGGGGCTGGCGCGCAAAGCGGCCATGATGTCGCTTAAATGCCGGACGTCGCGCACCTCGATATCGACGGTCAGGTCGAAAAATCCGGCCGTGCGTTCCAATATGTTCAAATTGGCGATGTTGCCGTGGTTTTTGGCGATCACGTTCGACAGCGTCCCCAAACTGCCCGGCTGGTTGACCAAAACGATGCGCAGGCGGGAAATGTGGCTTTCGCCGGAAACGACGTCCTCGTTCCACGAAACGTCCAGCCAGCGTTCCGGTTCGCCCGCGAATTTTTCCAAAGTGACGCAGTCGATCGTGTGAATGGTCACGCCTTTGCCCGTCGTGACGATGCCGACGATGCGGTCGCCGGGCAGCGGGTGGCAGCATTTGGCGAAATTGATCGCCATGCCGGGGATCAACCCCTTGATCGGGCTTTGTTTTTTGCCCTCGGCCTTGTCGCCGATCTTTTTCACGCCGCGTTTCAGCGCGTCAACCGCGCGTCCCAACCGCGATTTGTGGCCGGGGAAGACGGATTCGACCACGTCGGCGGGCAGGATGACGCCTTCGCCGACGGAAGCGATCAAATCTTCGACGGTCGCCTGTTTGAAATTGGTCAGGACGTTTTCCAAGCTTTTGTCGGAATATTCGTATCCCTCGGATTTATAGGCGCGCTGCAGCATCTGGCGTCCGACCTCCAGATATTGTTCGCGTTTCTGGGCGCGCACGAAACGGCGGATGGCCGCCCGCGCCTTGCCCGTCACGGCGAAGCGTTCCCATTCCGGCGACGGCGTTTGCGTTTTCGATGTCAGAATTTCGACCTGATCGCCGTTTGTCAATTCCGTGCGCAGCGGACGGATCTTTCCGTTGATTTTCACGCCGACGCATTTGTTGCCCACACCCGAATGGACGGCGTAGGCGAAGTCGATCGCCGTCGCGCCTTTGGGCAAAGTGATCAGGTCGCCTTTCGGGGAAAAGCAGAACACCTGATCCTGATACATTTCCATTTTGGTGTGTTCAAGGAATTCTTCGGGATTGTCGGACTGTTCCATAATGTCCAGCAATTCCCGCAACCAAGCGAACTGTCGCCCGTCCGTTTTATAATCGCCCTGTTTGTAACGCCAGTGCGCCGCCAGACCGATTTCGGCGATGTCGTGCATTTCCTGCGTGCGGATCTGGATTTCGATCTTGTGCTTTTCGGGGCCGATGACGCCCGTGTGCAGGGATTTGTACCCGTTGGGTTTCGGGGTCGAGATGTAATCCTTGTACCGTCCCGGAACCATGGGGTATTTCGTGTGGATGATCCCCAAAACGTGATAGCAGTCGGCCACGGTCGGCACGATGACGCGGAAAGCCATGATGTCCGACAGCTGTTCAAACGTCGCGTTCTGCCGCTGCATTTTGCGCCAAATGGAATACGGCGACTTTTCGCGTCCCGTCACTTCGCATTTGATGCCGGAATCCTTTAAATCGTTTTTCAGCGTTTCGATGATGCGGGAAACCAGATCCCCGCCCTGTTCGCGCAAAAACGACAAACGCGTTGTGATGGATTCGTACGCTTCGGGGTAAAGTTCCTTGAACGACAGCTCTTCCAGCTCGTTCTTCATTTCCTGCATCCCGATGCGTTCGGCCAGCGGCGCGTAGATTTCCATCGTTTCGCGCGCGATCCGGCGGCGTTTTTCGGGATTTTTATGGTATTTCAGCGTCCGCATATTGTGGACGCGGTCGGCCAGTTTGACCAGCAGGACGCGGATGTCTTCGGACATCGCCAGCAGCAGCTTGCGGAAATTTTCCGCCTGCTTCGTCTGGTCGGATTGCAGCTGGATGCGGCTGAGCTTCGTCACCCCCTCGACCAGCTTGGCCACCTCTTCGCCGAACATCTGTTTGATGTCGTCATAGGACGCGGCCGTGTCCTCGATCGTGTCGTGCAGCAGCGCCGTCACGATCGAAGCGTAGTCGAGCTTGTATTCGGTCAGGATGCCCGCGACCTCGACAGGGTGGGAAAAATACGGGTCGCCGGACGCGCGTTTCTGCGAACCGTGCATTTTGCAGGCGAAAACATACGCCCGATCCAGCCCTTCCTCGTCCACGTTCGGATCGTACGACCGGACGCGTTCCACCAGTTCAAACTGCCGCAGCATGACCGACCTCCCCTGTCAAGCGAGTCGGAAATTATTCTTCGGTGACTTCAAAGGAACCGGCTTTTTCAACGGCGGCTTCCGTATCGTTGATATAGGAAAAGTCCGTGTCCAAAGCGGCCAGTTCGGCGTCGGCGGCCTTCAAATTTTCGTCTTCGTCGGCGGGAGCTTCCTCTTCCTTGACGAATTTCTGCATACCGGTCACCAATTCGTTTTCCAGATTGTCGCGGCTGACTTTGTCTTCGGCGATTTCGCGCAAAGCGACGACGGGATTTTTATCGCGATCCTGTTCGACGTTCATTTGCGCGCCGGCGCTCAGGTCTTTGGCGCGCTGGGCGGCCAACAAAACCAATTCAAAACGGTTGGGAACTTTTAAAACGCAGTCTTCTACGGTAACGCGAGCCATTTTTCAACTTCCAATTCAAAGAGTGTGCACAAAAACCTTAAGGTTTATTGTTATATCGTCAATCAGTCGGAAAATGCAAGCGTATTCTGCACAAAAACCGCGTCCTTTTCCCGCGTCCGCGCCCGTAACCGCAAATTCAGCTTGGCAGAAAGGGAAATCGGGGGTATTCTGGACAAGGTTTTTAAATTATTTTTTGAAAGGAATACGTTTATGCGTTGCTATGCCGGCGAAAAAATCGCCCTGTTTATCGACGGTTCCAACCTGTACGCCGCGGCCAGATTGTTGGGATTCGACATCGACTATAAAAAGCTGCTGGACTTTTTTTCAACCAAAGGCCGCCTGATCCGCGCGTTTTACTACACCGCGCTGGTGGAGGATCAGGAATACTCCCCGATCCGTCCGCTGGTCGATTGGCTGGATTACAACGGCTACAACATGGTGACAAAGCCCACAAAGGAATTCACCGACGCGATGGGACGCCGCAAAATCAAAGGGAACATGGATATCGAACTGGCCGTCGATCTGATGGAAATGGCGGAAAACATCGACCACGCCATCCTGTTTTCGGGCGACGGCGATTTTCGCAGTCTGGTCGAAGCCGTCCAGCGCAAAGGCGTCCGCGTGACCGTCGTTTCGACCGTCCAGTCCCAGCCGCCCATGGTGGCGGACGAATTGCGCCGTCAGGCCGACCATTTCACGGATCTGTCTTCGCTGATCAAGGATATTTCCCGCGGCCCCGTTCCGACAAAGGGCGAACCCGATTTTTCAAAGGCGCAGTCCATTCTGTACAGCGAAGTCGGCGGGGAAAAGACGGACTATGTCCCGTAAAACGTTCACCTGTCCCGACGCGTCGTGCCGCCGGTGTCCGCGCTTGTCCGCTTTTTTGGACAAGAACCGTCGGCTGTATCCCGATTTTCACAACGCCCCCGTCCCCTCTTTGGGGGATTTGGACGCGGAGTTGCTGATTGTCGGCCTCGCCCCCGGATTGAAAGGGGCGAACCGGACGGGACGGCCGTTCACCGGCGATTTTGCGGGCGACCTGCTGTACGGATGTCTGCACGATTTCGGATTTTCAACCGGCGAATACAAGGCGCGGCCGGACGACGGCGTGCGGCTGGTCAACGCGCGGCTGACAAACGCGGTGCGCTGCGTTCCGCCGGAAAACAAACCGACCGGCGACGAAGTGCGGCAGTGCGGCGAATATCTGGCGGATGAAATCGACGCCATGCCGAACCTGAAAGTCGTTCTGGCGTTGGGGGGATTGGCGCACAACGCCGTCCTGTCCGTTTTAGGACAGAAAAAATCCGCATTCAAATTCGCCCACAACGCGTTGCACGAACTGGATTGGAACGGACGGCGTGTTTTGTTGCTGGACACCTATCACACGTCGCGTTACAACGTCAACACGGGAAAGCTGACGCCGGAAATGTTTGTAAACGTTTTCAAAACATTATCCGGAATAGTTAATCCTTAATTCCAAGGATTTTCCGATTTGGAAACCGAACCGAACAGTCCGCCCGTTCCGTTCGGTTTTCTTTTGTCCGGCCGCGGCGGGACGGCGTTTTTCGACAACGCTTCGATCCGGTCGGTCAAGGACGGATGCGTCGCGAACAATTCGGAAAACGACGGCAAATCGACAATGCCGAACGCTTTCATTTCCGCCGGCAGCGGCCGGATGTCCGCCGATCCCAACGCCCGCAGTGCCGCGATCATATCGTCGGGCGATCCCAGCAGCTCCGCCGCCCCCGCGTCCGCGCGGTATTCGCGTTTTCTGGAAAAGGCGCAGGCGGCAACGCTTGCCAATATGCCGAAAACGAATTCAAAAATACGCACCGTGAAATAATATCCCGTATTCGGCGCGCGGCGGCCGTCGTCGTCCTTGCGCGAATTCAGGAAAAAGGCGGCGACACGCGCGAAAAAGAAAACAAACGTGTTCAAAACGCCTTGAACCAAAGTCATCGTCACCATATCGCCGTTTTTGACATGGGACATTTCGTGCGCCAGAACGGCGCGAATCTGCGGCCGCGTCATGGATTGCATCAATCCCGTCGAAACGGCGACCAACGCTTCGTTTTTAAACGCGCCCGTCGCAAAAGCGTTCGCCGAACCGCGATACACGGCGACCTCCGGCGTGTTGACGCCCGCCCTGCCCGCCAGATCGGCGACCGTTTGCACCAACCACGCTTCGTCCTGCGTTTGCGGAACGGCGATCGTACGCGCGCCGACGGACGCTTTGGCGATCGTTTTCGACATCAACAAAGAAATGAAAGCCCCCGTGAACCCGAAAACCGCCGAAAACGCCAGCAACTGCCCGTAATCAATCCCCTGCCCAACCAACCAGCGGTCAATGCCGAAAACGCGCGTCAAAAATCCGATCGTCAGCAAAACGACGAAATTGACCATCAAAAACAAAAATATCCGTTTAATCATTTTGCGCATCCTTTCGCATCGCCCGACGGGCTTTGATCACAAAGAATAAACTTAAGCAGGCGAAGGCGATTCCGCAATACAAGGCGAAATGATAAGCGGACAGCATCGCCTGTTTTTCCGCCACGCCGGACGACCGGAGCGTGTTTTTGCACACCTCGAACAATCCGACGGAAACGACGCTGCCCGTCGCGATGCCCGTGTTGCGGAACAGCGATAAAACGCCGCTGGCCATACCGACGCTTTCCTTTGGCGTCGCGTTCAAAATCGCCGTGTTGACCGACGGTTGGAAAAACGCGTTGCCGACGCCCATGACGATCTGCATCAACACCAGCGCGGCCAAAGGGGTGGAAAACCCGGTCAGCGTAAACAGGAACAGCCCCGTTCCCAGCAAAGCCATACCGGCGAACATTCTTTTTTGCGGGGACAGCGTTCCCGTCGAAACGGCCGTCATCAAATAAAACAGCGAAAACGGCAGGATCAGCAATCCCGTTAAAACGGCCGAATTGTCCAACACCCCCTGCGAATAAAAAGGAAACAGGATCGTGTTCGGATACATGGCCAGATACGACACGGACAAAGCCAGATTGCCGAACAGAAACGCCGGAACGCGGAACAGGCTGAAATCGACCAGCGGCGCTTTTGCCCCCCTTTCCTGCCGGAAAAAAGCATACAGGCAAAGGACGGACGCCAGAACGGCCGTTCCGGTTTTCGCGGAAAACAGCCCCCACGACGGGGATTGCGCGATCATAAACAGCAATGACGCCACGCCGGCCATCAGCAGAACCGTTCCTTTGACATCAATCGGCGTTTTCGCGCGCGCCGTTCCCGCCGGAATGATCCGCAAAGCCAGCCCCGCGGCCGCGAACGACAACACGCAGCTGGGCAGGAAAATCTCGCGCCAGCCGAACATCCCCATTAAAAAGCCGCTGATCGACGGCGCGGTCATGCCGGCCAGATGCGTCACCGCGCCCATAAACCCCAACGCTTTGCCGCGTCTGCGCCCTTTGAACACGGTTGAAACGATGCTGAACGAATTGGATATCAGGATCGAACCGCCGACGCCCTGCACCGTCCGCGCGAACAGCAGCATACAGAAATTGACGGCCGAACAGGACAACGCCGCCCCGACGCCGAACAGCAAAAATCCGGCCGAGTAAAGCTTTCGCCGGCTGACCATGTCGCCCAGCCGCCCGAAAAACGTCAGCAGGCTGGTCAAAACGATCTGGTACGACAGCATCACCCATTGAACGGCGGACACCGGCAGATCAAACGCGTTGGAAATGTTGTACAAAGCGATGTTGACGGATGAAAAATCCAACATCCCGATGAAATTTCCCAAAGAGGTCACCGCAAAGACGACCCATTTGACCGTGGACGCGCGCATATTCTCAGATCTTTTCGATTTGGAAATCTTCTTCGTATTCGACGTGGTGGCGTATGCCGCGGTAATGATTCAATCCGAGGATGCGCGACGCGTAGTCGATGTTTTTGATTTGCGATTTGTACAGGTTGATGCGCTTTCTTTTTTCATCGGCGACATCGGAAATGTCGATGTAGTGCGTGGGTGCGGCCATGGTGTTCCATATTTCGTAATACACGACCGAACCGTCGAACGGCTGGGTGCGGCACAGGCGTTTGAACAGGCAGCTGACCGCCATGTGGTCGTTGTGGAAATCCATGGGATGCGGCATCATCACATAATCGTATCCTTTGAAATCCAGCGTCGAAAAATCCCTGAAACAGTCGATCAGGCGGCCGTCTTCGACGTTCAGCATACGAAAGCTTTTCACGCCGCAGCGCGTCATCACGTCCTCGAATTCCCTTTTGCGGATGTCGATCATTTCCTCGGGTTTGACATCGGCGTCGCCGTACCGCCCATCCGTCAGCAAAACAACATCGCACTGTGCCCCGTATTTCAGCAAAAATCCGCCGCATCCGATCGTTTCGTCGTCGGCATGGGGCGCCAGCAGCAAAAACCGGTCGGTCGGCTTGATCTGCCACGGTTTTGATTTTTGGCAGACCGGCATATCGTAACCGTGGATTTTCTTGGTGAACCAAAGTTTCATCTTGCGCATTCCCATGATGTCGTTCCCTCCGTTTTTCCGGCAGATTACAGCCGTTTTTGCGAAAAATCAAAACTTTTTACGCTTTTCATAAAGGGTTAAACTTTTCCGCCTATACTTTGATCCGTTCAAAACAGGACGAAAGGTTGAAAAATTATGAAAAAAATCTTATACGCGACCGTGTTCACCCTGACCGCTTTTTCCGCACAGGCGCAGGAACAGTCGAAAACGGCGACGCAGGGGTTCGCCGACATGACCAACCCGTTTTACATCACGGATCGCGGTTTCATGCTGGATTCCAAACTGACCTATTCCAATGTCAAGCTGGACGCTTCGATCAACGCGCCGCGCAAAGCCGGATATCCCGTTTTGAAAAACGCGCGCAAATCCGCTTTGACGGAAACACTGACCTACGGCATCACGGGAACGTGGGCGGTTTACGGTTCGGTCGGGTTCGACTGGACGAAAAAGGACGGTGCCGCGTCGTTCCACGATTGGGAATGGATGATCGGGACGAAAGTCAACACGATCGACGAAGCTTGGCGCGTGCAGATCGGCGCCGACGTGACGCGCACGGATTTTTCCAAATGGAAGGAAAGAAGCAACGAAGACCAAAAAGACACGCACCTGTACGTGATGGCCGGAACGGAAACCGGCGAAAAGGTCTTCGCCTACACGCGTTTGGATTACCACAACATCGGTTACGGCAACGACCAGCAGTATGACGAATACGACATCACGGGCGCCATGCACATTCAGGCCGGAGAACACACCACGGCCGATGTCGGCCTGCGGTTTAGCTGGGACACGATGGATCACGTCCGCAACAAGGATTTGACGTTCTTTGCCGACGGCAACCTGTTCGTTTACCGGAATATGGCTTTGGGCGTTTCCGCCGAATACGTTTTGGCCGGCACGAACAACATCAAAGAACCCTACGCGCCGGACGACCAAGGTGCTTATTCCTTAGGATTCAACGTTAAGTATGAGTTTTAACGCATTGATATAAAAGAAAAAGGCGGAAGATATCTTCCGCCTTTTTCGTTGTTTCCGTCAAACGGTTATTTCTTTGCCGCGCGATCCTGTTCAATGATGATCTTCAACGCGTCAACGGCGACGCGGACGGCGGCCGAGGTGTCTTCGGACATTTTCTGATCCAATCCGGCCGCTTCGCGTTCCTGATTCCAAATCACGTGGAAGCAAGAACCGCAGCGGCATTTCAGCGCGTCGGCAACGACGAACAAAGCCGCGGATTCCATTTCGCTGGCCTTGACGCCCAGACGTTTCCACGCTTCCCATTTCTGCAGCAGCTCATAGGAAACCGGCATTTTCGCGGGGCTGTGCTGGCCGTAGAAAGCGTCTTTGCACTGCACAACGCCCGTGTGGGTCGTTTTGCCCATGGCCAAAGCAGCCTGACGCAAAGCGATCGTGATGTCCAGATTGGCGACCGCGGGATATTCGATCGGAGCATATTCCTGCGACGTGTGTTCAAAACGGATGGCGCCGGTCGCGACGACGATATCGCCCGATTGAACATCCAGATCAATGCCGCCGCAAGTCCCCGTGCGGATGAACGTATCGGCGCCGATGTTGTGCAATTCCTCCATCGCGATCGAAGCGGACGGACCGCCGATGCCGGTCGAGCAGACGGAAACCTTTTCCCCCAGCAACGTGCCGGTGTAAACGTTATATTCGCGGTTCTGCGCGACGTGGCGCGGATTGTCGAACAATTTAGCGATGGATTCGCAGCGCCCCGGATCCCCCGGCAGAATGACGTAACGGCCGACATCGCCTTCGACACAATGAATATGGAATTGCTTTTCAAGCTTTTGCATAAAAAACCTCTCTTGCATTAAGATGAAAAAATATGACGAATCATATTGTTGCCAACAGTTTATATGAAAATTCGCCAAAAAAAAGCGGAAAATCGCTTCCCCGCCGTTTTAACGGGTGAAAACGGCCGACTTGCGTTCAAAATTTTTTGTTGCCTGAAAAACACTCCTCCCCCCCCCCTGTCCCTTCCTTTGGCGGGCGGGGTTTTATTATGTAAAATTTCTATATTTTTATATACGTTCTTTCCAATTAAATGTTTCGCTGTCTATTACGAACTGTCGGAAACGCTGCACGCACGGCGGCATGAACGTGCCGTTGTCGCTGACCATGAAAAGGTTTCGTTCATAAGCCGGAGAGCTGATCTGCAATATCCTGACATCCAGTTTCAGCAGCATATCCATATAGGGAACGACCGCGATGCCGAACCCTTGGGCGACCAGCCCCGCGACGACCTGATCCTCTTGCGTTTCGTACGCTATGCGCGGTTCGACGCCGACGAGTTGAAACATCTGTTCCACAACGGCGCGGATGCCGGAGCTTTTTTCAAAAAAGACCTGCGGATACGGCGCGGTTTCTTGAAGCTCCACGCTGTGTTTTGCGGAAAGCGGATGATCTTTCGGCACAATCAGAACCAGCTCCTGCTTTTGGACGGGAACGGCCGTAAGTCCTTGTTTTTGCAAAGGTTCGGAGCAAAACACCAGATCGAATTGCCGCGCGGACAATCCCTCCAGCAGGGTTTGGCTGACTCCGGTGTGAAAGCTGAACCGGATGTTCGCGTCCGGTGTTTGGCGCAGAAATTCCGCGGCCAGCCTTGGTATGAACTCCACGCCGAGCGGCCGCAGAAACCCCAGACGCACCAGCCCGTCACCGCACGCACCGCGCCGAAGCGATTCCACGCCGGCGTCAAGCGTCGCGAGGGTGCGTTCGGCGCAATCCAGAAACTCTTCACCGAAACGGGTCAGCGTCGTTTTTCTGCCGGTCTTTTCAAACAGCGGCAGCCCGAGTTCCTTTTCCAGCTGGGCGATCGCATGGCTCAGGCTCGGCTGCGCAATGCACAGCTGTTCGGCCGCTTTCGTATATTGCCCCACTTTCGCCAAAGTAACAAAATACCGCAGATAAAACAGGTTCATACCGACGCCTCCTTGCTTCTTCCGCTATAGCATGATAAATAGCTTTTATCTATAGTTTTTAAAAAATTATTCATTTGTAAATGTGAAAGAGCGGAGTCAAAAACACTCTTTGTGAACGCCCGCCGCGGCGGATTTTGCAAGGAGAAACGGACTATGGAAGAAAAACGCCGCAAAAGGGCGAAAAGGATTTTGCGCGGGGAAGCGGCGCTGATGCTGGCCGTTGTCATAAACAGTTTCGGCGTTGTTCTGATGCTGTATTCCGGTTCGGGCATATCGGCGATTTCAAGCGTGCCGTTCGCCTTTTCCGAAGTGCTGCCCGCGCTGACGCTCGGAACATGGACGTATATTTTTCAGGGGCTTCTGATCCTGAGCCTGATGCTGATGCGCCGGCGTTTTGTGCTTGACTATCTGTTCAGCTTTGTCGTCGGGTTCGTTTTCGGGGCGATGCTTGATCTGCACGGATTGTGGGTCGGCATGCTGCCCGACGACCTCGCTCGTCGCGTGGTGTATTTCATTGTCAGTTATCTGCTGATCAGTTTCGGGATCGCCCTTTCAAACCGCTGCCGTCTGCCGATTATTCCGACGGATCTTTTCCCGCGCGAGGTGTCGCACATCACCGGCGTCGGGTCTCCGAAAGTGAAAATCGCCTTTGACGTGGGGTGTCTTGCGGTTACGGCCGCGCTGACCCTTGCCTTTCTGGGATATTTGGACGGATTGGGATTGGGGACGATACTGGCGGCATTCACCATGGGAAAAGCCGTCGGACTGATGGGGAACTGGCTTGACCGGCATTTTCATTTCATTGCGACTATGCCGGCGATCAAAAAGCACACGCTTGCCGGTTGAAAAACAGCGGTTTCCGGATGAAAATCACCGACCGGTTTGCTGCGCGGATTTGATTTTCGCAGACGTTTGCATTTGCTGCGCCCTGTTTTTAGCCACGCGTTCGGCGACGGTTTGATAAAATTCGGGACGGCCGAATTTCTTTTCAACCAATTTCATTTTCATCCCGTCCGTCGTCAAACACGGTTCGTAATCCGTCTGGTGGCGAATGGCTTTGTCCGCGCAATCGTTCATATAGTCCATCAAAACGTAATGAACGCCCGTGCGCTGCGACCGTTCGGGAATGGTGTCCAGAATTTCGGCGCGCGCCGCTTTGTACCCGTTCAAAACGGAATTCGATACCAGATCGCCCTTTTCCTCGGTCAGCTGAATGGCGATTCCGACGGCATAAACCTGTTCGTCCGGCTTTTGGCCGCCGCCGATTTGATAGCATTGATCCATATTGGCCAGCAAAGTGCTGTCGCATTTGGCGTACAGCTCTTTTTTCAGTTTTTCGGGGACTTTATCTTTCATCGCGTCGATTTCCGCCCGCGACGGGCCGACGGAACATCCGGTCAGCGACGCCGCCACAGCGAACGACGCGACGGCCATTCCCGCCTTGGCCAAAGCGTTTTCATACACGCCGCAGCGCGATTTGTCGCCCAACGAACGGTCGCCGGACGGATAACCTTTGACATCTTTTTTGAAAAAATCGGAAAGCATGGCCAACCCCTTGTTGTCTGTTTTCTGAAATTCTACGGGTTTTTGTCAAAAAGCGCAAGCTTTAAATCCGCTTCCGCCCTGTCCCGAAACGGCAAAAGCCCCCAAGTTTCCTTGGGGGCTTTTCCGGATTGGCGTCCGATTATTTTTCTTCGGCCAGATGTTCGTACAGTTTGCGGCGTTCTTCCACCTGTTCCTGAGCGAACTTGACCAAGCGGTCGTAACGTTCGGGATCGGCTTTTTTGACGATCTGGAAACGCGTTTCGTTCGCCATGTAATCCGCCATGACTTTCGTCGGGGCTTTGGAATCCAGCTGCAAACCGGCTTTTCCTTCCGCCACGCGGCGCGGGTCGAAACGGTACAGAGGCCAGAAACCGGATTCGACAGCGGCTTTCTGGTGTTCCAGACCCTGTTCGCCGATTTCGTAACCGTGAGCGATACAATGCGAGTACGCAATGATCAAAGACGGACCGTTGAAGGATTCCGCTTCGACAAACGCTTTGATCGTCTGCGCGTCGTTGGCGCCCATCGCGACTTGCGCGACATAAACGTTTTCGGACGACATCGCGATCATGCCCAGATCCTTGCGGGGAATCGCCTTGCCGGCAACCGCGAATTTCGCGGACGCGCCGATCGGGGTCGCTTTGGACTGCTGGCCGCCGGTGTTGGAATACACGCCGGTATCCAGAACCAGAATGTTGACATTCTTGCCGGAATACAGGACGTGATCCAGACCGCCGTAACCGATATCGTACGCCCAGCCGTCGCCGCCCAGCGTCCAGATCGACTTTTCAACGAAGTAGTCGGCAACGCTGTTCAGGCGTTTGGCTTCTTCGCCGTTCATCGCGGACAGTTTGGCTTTCAAAGCGTCAACGCGTTCGCGCTGAGCCTTGATTTCGGCTTCGTTCGTCTGCGGAGCGGTCAAAATCGCGTTGACCAGATCGCCGCCGATTTCGCTTTCCAGATCTTTGATCATCTGGTTGGCGTAGTTTTTCTGGAAATCGACGCCCAGACGCATACCCAGACCGAATTCGGCCGCGTCTTCAAACAGCGAGTTCGACCAAGCCGGACCGCGGCCGTTCGCGTCTTTGGCGTACGGGGTGGTCGGCAGGTTGCCGCCGTAAATGGACGAGCAGCCCGTCGCGTTGGCGATCATCAAACGGTCGCCGAACAACTGCGTCAACAGTTTGACATACGGGGTTTCGCCGCAGCCGGCGCAAGAACCGGAGAATTCAAACAGCGGACGCAGCAACTGGACGTTTTTGACCAGTTTCTTTTCGATCTTGGTGCGATCGACGTCGGGCAGCTGCATGAAGAAGTCGAAGTTCTTCTTTTCCTGATCCAGATGCGCGGCGATCGGTTCCATATTGATCGCTTTCTGGCCTTTGACTTCGGGGCAGGCGCGCGTGCACAGCGTGCAGCCCGTGCAGTCTTCCGGAGCGACCTGAATGATCCACGCGGAATCCGCAAAGTCCTTGCCTTTGAACGCGGCGGATTTGAATCCGGCCGGAGCCTTCTTCAGATCTTCGTTCGTGGCGACTTTGGCGCGGATCGCGGCGTGCGGGCAAACCATGGCGCATTTGCCGCACTGGATGCACGCTTCGGGGTTCCAAACGGGGATGTCGGACGCGATGCAGCGTTTTTCGTACTGCGTCGTCGCCGTCGGCCACGTGCCGTCGGCCGTCCACGTCAAATCGGACACTTTCAGTTCTTCGCCCTTGCCTTCCAAAATCTTGCCCGCGACTTTGCGAACGATTTCGGGGGCTTCGGCGGGAACGCCCGGCAGACGTTTGAACTGCGACGTCGGTTTTTCCGTCACTTTGATTTCGTGCAGGTGCGCCAGAGACGCGTCCACGGCGGCGAAGTTCTTGTCAACCAGCGCCTGACCTTTTTTCATATAGGTCTTTTCAATGGACTTTTTGATCGCCTTGATCGCTTCGTCGCGCGGCAGAACGCCGGACAGCGCGAAGTAGCACGTCTGCATGATCGTGTTGATGCGGCGGCCCATACCGGTCTGTTTGGCGACTTCGACCGCGTCGATCGAATACAGTTTCAGGTGTTTTTTGATGATTTCATCCTGAACTTCGACCGGCAGGTGATCCCAAACTTCCTCCGCTTTGAACGGGGCGTTCAACAGGAACACCGCGCCGTCTTTCGCCTGCGCCAGCATATCGATCTTTTCCAAGAACGGGAAATGGTGGCAAGCGACAAAGTCGGCTTTGTTGATCAGGTACGGGGCGTTGATGACGTGGTTCGCGAAACGCAGATGCGACGTCGTCATCGCGCCGGATTTTTTGGAGTCATACACGAAGTAAGCCTGACCATAGACACCGTCTTCGCCGGCGATGATCTTGATCGAGTTCTTGTTCGCGCCGACCGTGCCGTCCGCGCCCAGACCGAAGAAGATCGCGCGTTTGACGTCTTCGTCTTCGATGTCGAAGGAATTGTCAACGTCCAAAGACAGGTTCGTCACGTCATCGGTCATACCGACGGTGAAACGGGTCTTCGGCTCGGCCTTTTCGGCGTTTTCAAACACGGCTTTGGCCATGGCGGGCGTGTATTCCTTGGAAGACAAGCCGTAACGGCCGCCGATGATGCGCGGCATGGATTTGATCTTGCCAGCGCCGAAAGCGTCGGCGACGGCGGCAACAACGTCCAGATACAGCGGTTCACCCTGCGAACCGGCTTCTTTGGTGCGGTCCATGACGGCGATCGTCTTGACCGTGGCGGGCAGAGCCTTGACCAGTTCTTCCGCGGGGAACGGACGATACAGATGGATTTTGACGACGCCGTATTTCTTGTCCTTCAAATGGGCGACGGTCGCTTCGGTCGTGTCGGCGCCCGAGCCCATGATGACGACAACCTGTTCGGCGTCTTTGGCGCCGGCGTATTCAACCAGATGATACTGGCGGCCGGTGATCTTGGCGTATTTGTCCATGGCTTCCTGAACGATGTCGCCGACTTTGGCGTAATACGGGTTGGAAGCTTCGCGAATCTGGAAGAACACGTCGGGGTTCTGCGCCGTGCCGCGCAAAACCGGATGATCCGGCGTCAACGCGTGTTCGCGGTTGAACGAGGTCGGCAGACCTTCGACGAATTCACGCAGCTGGTCGTCGGAAATGACTTCGATCTTGTTGATTTCGTGCGAGGTGCGGAAACCGTCGAAGAAGTGCATGAAGGACACGCGGGATTTCAGCGTCGCGTACTGCGCGATCGCGGCCATGTCCTGCGCTTCCTGAACGTTGTTGGAGCACAGCATGGCGAAACCCGTCTGGCGGCAGGCCATAACGTCGGAATGGTCGCCGAAAATGGACAGGGCGTGGGCGGCCAAAGCGCGCGCCGCGACGTGCATCACGAACGGGGTCAGTTCGCCCGCGATTTTGTACATGTTCGGGATCATCAGCAGCAAACCCTGCGACGCCGTAAAGGTCGTCGTCAAAGCGCCGCCCTGCAGCGCGCCGTGAACAGCGCCGATCGCGCCGGCTTCGGACTGCATTTCATAGATTTCGGGAACTTTGCCCCAAATGTTTTTGACGCCCTGAGCCGCCCATGCATCAGCCCATTCGCCCATCGGTGAAGACGGGGTGATCGGGTAGATGACGGCCACTTCATTCAGACGATGCGCGACGCCGGCAGCGGCTTCGTTCGCGTCCATCATCTTCATTTTTTGGTTTTTATCCGCCATGGATTTTTTCTCCAAGAAGTAAAAATGTATTGAAAAGAGGGGTTTTCCCTCGACACCCGCAAATCAGGTGTCAAGAAACCAGCCCCCGATTTGCGGGACAGACTGTAGCGCAGAACGGCCGCGTCATCAACCTTTTTTTATGTTTTTTTTGTCCGTACGGCCGTATCGGCGGCAATAAAAAGTTGACACCCGCCGCGACGTGCGCTTAGTTGGAAACGCGCGTTAAAAAAAACACGAAAGGAACACCGCGATGCCCGATTTCACCTATGAAAAATCGTTTTCCGGCGCGACGCTGACCGCCGGCGTTGACGAAGCCGGCCGCGGTCCGTGGGCGGGGCCCGTCGTCGCGGGCGCGGTGATTTTTCCGAACCTAGAAATTCCGGATTCTCTGGCGCGGGGGCTGGACGATTCAAAAAAGCTGACCGCGGCGAAACGCGAAGCTCTGTTCGACGAACTGAAACGATCCGACGCTTTGATCGGATGCGGCATGGCGAGCGTGGAGGAAATCGACGCCCTGAACATACTGCGCGCCACGTTTCTGGCGATGCGGCGCGCCGTCGCGTCCCTGCCCGCCGTTCCGGAATTCGCGATCATCGACGGCAACAAAATCCCGCCGGAACTGCCCTGCCCCGCCCGTTTTCTGATCAAAGGCGACGCGCTCAGCCTGTCCGTCGCCGCCGCGTCGATCGTCGCGAAAGTCACCCGTGACCGGATCATGCGCGATCTGGCGAAGGAATTTCCCTATTACGGCTGGGAAAAGAACGCGGGGTACGGCACAAAAGCGCATCAGGACGGGTTGAAAGCGCACGGCGTGTGCGTCCACCACAGGAAATCCTACGCGCCGATCAAAAGGCTGCTGACGCCCGACCAAATGGTTAATGAAGTGTAAACATTTGAAAATATTTTGAAAATTTATTCAAAAACCCTTCGCCGTTAATAAATTAATTACCTCTGCCCCCTATTCTTGACCCCAAGAACAGATTTGGTCGGAGGTTTTTTTATGGCCGCTTTGAAAACGAATGTTATTTTGCCCGGCGACAGCATCGAAATGATGAACAGTCTGCCCGAAAAGTCCGTCGATATGATTTTCGCCGACCCCCCTTATAATATGCAGCTGGGCGGCGATTTGTTCCGTCCGGACAGCTCTTTGGTGGACGGCGTCACGGACGAATGGGATCATTTCGTGGACGCCAAGGCCTACGACGAATTCACGGTCGCATGGCTGACCGCCGCACGCCGCGTGCTGAAAGACGACGGCACGATGACGGTCATCGGGTCCTACCACAACATTTTCCGCGTCGGCTACATCCTGCAGAATTTGGGTTTCTGGATCTTGAACGACATTTTGTGGATCAAGGACAACCCCATGCCGAACATGAAAGGGACGCGCCTGTGCAACGCGCACGAAACGCTGATCTGGTGCGCCAAAAGCCCGAACGCAAAATACACGTTCAATTACGAGGCGATGAAAGCGTTCAACGACGACAAGCAGTTGCGCAGCGATTGGTATCTGCCGATTTGCAGCGGCCACGAACGGCTGAAGGACGAAAACGGCGAAAAACTGCACTCCACGCAAAAACCGGAAGCGTTGCTTTACCGCGTGCTGATGATGGCGACCAAACCCGGCGATATCGTGCTGGATCCGTTTTTCGGCACGGGAACGACCGGCGCCGTCGCCAAACGTTTGGGACGCCGCTTTATCGGCATTGAACGCGAACCCCGCTATATCAAAGGGGCGCAGGAACGCATCGACGCCATTTTGCCGGTGTCCGATCTGGCCGCTTTGCAAATGTCGTGCAAACGCAAGGAACCCCGCATCCCGTTCGGAACGGTGTTGGAATACGGGCTGCTGCAGGCGGGCGACTGGCTGTTCGACGCAAAGCAGCGTTTTGCCGCCAAAGTCCGTTCGGACGGGTCGCTGCTGGCGGACAACGTGTCGGGTTCGATCCACAAGGTCGGCGCGGCTTTGCAGGGATTGCCCAGCTGCAACGGATGGACGTTCTGGCATTTTGAAAAACGCCGCCACGATCTGGAGGTCATCGACACCCTGCGTCAGGAATTGCGCACAAAGCTTTTCGCCGCTTGATTTCCACCGATAAACGACACGCCCGCGACGATTTTCCGCCGCGGGTTCTTTTTTGTTTTATTTTGTCGAAAACAGGCGTATAATTTTGTCAATTTTACAAAAGGGGTTATCCATGCCTGTTTTATCCGACGCCTTTACCCGTTCCGACGTACAACGTTCTTTTCTGTCCCGCGTGTTTTCGTCGCCGTTGGTGCGCGGTTTTTACAACAGCGAAAAACCGGAAATCGAATTTGATCTGGCCGGATCGAACAGCGAACGGAAACGTTTGACGCACTTGATCAATTCAATCGCCAAAAACTCCCCCACCGGCAAAAAGATTTTGCAGGACGCCGCAACGGCCGGATACACCATCGGTTTTGAAACGATGTCGGACAGCTGCGGCAGCTGCGACAAAGAAAGCAAGACGATATTGCTGAACCCGATGATGAACGACGCCAAGCTGACAACGACGCTGGCGCACGAATCCCGTCACGCCCAGCAAAACCTGCGCGGGGTCAATTCGCATTTTTGCGCTTACGATGTCGCGACGGAAATCAGATTGCGCCGCGCGACCGAAGCCGACGCGCAGGCGGCCGCGCTGCAAACCGCGCTGGAGATCCGCGCCGCGACGCGCGACGGTTCGGCGTTTCGGGAATTCAAATCGTCCTATCCCGAAATCGTCGCCGATCTGCCGCTTTTTTCACACGAAAAACCGTTGAAGGAGGTTGTCGCCGACCGCGGCAAAAATATGACAATCGCCTTTTGCGGGTGGTTCGATCAGGATGAAATCGTGTCCACTTACGAAGACGGATACCTGCGCAGCCATTTGAAATCCGTTGCCGGCAAGGATGAGATGACACAAATGCACATTTTCGCCGAACGCCCGTTCAACGGCCACCTGTCGCCCGTTGAAATCGTCAAGCAGGTCTGTCGAACGGAAAACGGCGAATGCTATCTCGCCAACGACCCGCACGTTTTGAACCGGCCGAAAATGTGCGGCATCATGCCGGAAACGAAAGCGGCCGCAGATATGTTTTTCAATCGCCGTCAACAAATGACCGACAGATCGAAAGACATCAGCTATCGCGAACTGCCCGAACGCAATCCGCGGTCTTTTGCGCCGAAATACGGTTATTTCGATATGCCCTACGATATTAAAAAAGCCGCCGTCGCCAAGACCGTTTTGAACAGCCGGTCGCGCTGACATCGAAATAAGGAGAAAGAATATGGCAACTTCAAATATCGAAAAAAAAAAGCATCCGGCAGCTTTCTTGATCGCCTTTTTTCCTCGCCGCTGGTGCGCGGTTTTTACAACAACGAAAAACCGGAAATCGAATTTGATCTGGCCGGATCGAACAGCGAACGGAAGCGTTTGACGCACTTGATCAATTCAATCGCCAAAAATTCCCCCACGGGCCGGAAAATTTTGGAAACCGCGTCAAAAGAAGGCTATACCCTTTGTTTTGAAAACCTCGGGCTGACGCACGGTATCTGCAGTTCCGCTAAAAAGCGCATTGCTTTAAATCCGCGCATCAATGATGCCGAACTGATTGCGACGCTGACGCATGAATCGCGCCATGCCGCACAGGCCGTCCGCCTGCCCCATGAATTTTTAAAATACGATGTCGCGACGGAACTGCGTTTGCATCGCGCCAAAGAAGCCGACGCCCAAGCCGCCGCCATGCAAACAGTGCTGGAGATTCGAGCGGCGACCGGCAACGGAAAACCGGTGGAGGAGTTGCGAAAAACGGATCCGAAATTGTTTACGGGGCTGTCCCATTCCGACGACCGAAAAGCGTCGCTGGAAACCGTCATGGCCGACAGCGACAAAAATATGGCGGCCGCCTTTTGCGGATGGTTTGAAAGCGACGTGACCATCCGTCTTTACGAACACAGTTATTTAGGGCAGCATCTGAATTTTGTCAACGAAAACTCCGACAGATACAAAAACGGATTTTTCGAGAAATGGACAATGGATCGGCATTTGACATCCGCGGAAATCGTAAAAAACATTTGCACCGGTGAAAAAGACGCCCCCTATATTACCGATTTGAACATTATGAACCGCCCGAAAATGAGCCGCATTTCCGACGCCACGAAACAGGCGGCCGACAAATTTTTCAGCGACCGCGAACGTCTGACGGGCAAAGCGGCGGACAAAAGCTATGTCGGAACGGGGAAAACGTCATTGCAGCAAACGTTGACGCATATGAACAAACCGTCGCTGCAGCAGGCGTTGTTGAATATGAACTCCGCCGACAATACCGCCGCGCGGACGGCGGACGACCGGATGTTGGCGCAGCGTTTGGGGGACAACCGGTCGCGCTGATCGTTTCAAAGTTTGAAAGCCCCTTGAAATATGCGTTTCAGGGGGCTTTTTCTATTCCATTTTTTCCAAAACGTGCTATAGTTCCGTCCAAACAGCAAAAGGGGTGTCGCCATGTCCGTTTTAGCTTCAGCCTTTGAAAACACGAAAACGTCCGAACAAAACAACGGTTCGTTTCTGGGGACGTTGCTTTCCATGCCGATTTTGCGCCCGCGCTATGCCGACGACGCGCCCGCTGTCGCGATTGAATTGCAGGGTTCCGGCGTTGAAAAACGGCGATTGACGCATCTGATTAACACGCTGGCGCAATCCCCGACGGGCAAGGCTTTGCTGGAAAACGCCAAAAAAGAGGGATACTCCCTCGGTTTTGAAATGCTGTCCGGCGCGTTCGGTTGCTGCACCTGCGACGAAACGACGAAGCGCATCGCTTTAAATCCCCTGTACGGCGACGGGAAATTGACGGCGACGCTGGCGCACGAAGCCCGCCACGCCCAGCAATACGCAAACGGCCTGCCCTATGAATTTTTGCAATACGATGTCGCGACGGAATTGAAAATGTGGCGCGCGGCCGAAGCCGACGCCGAAGCCGCAGCCGCCCTGTGCGCTTTGGAAATTCGCGCCGCGACCGGCAAATCGACGGTCTTTGAAAAATTTTCAAACACCGCGATCCGGATCGGCCGAGCCGCGGGCAACGCCGCCGACGGATGCGACACTTTGGCCGGTTTGAACGAAAAGCAAGGCGAGATTCTGAAATCCTCTTTCAAAGCGTGGTTCGGAAATATGACCGTCGTTGACGCGTACGAAGAAAGCTATCTGTACGATCATCTGGCGAAAAACAACAAAGCGTCCAAGGAAAAAAGGTTGGATTTTTATAAAACGCACCCGATGGACAAGTCGCTGGACGGCGCGGAAATTGTCAAAATGTTCTGCAAAACGGCGGACAACGGCTGTTATTTCGCCGACGAACAGGACATTTTTGACAAGCATCCGCGGTTCGGCGCCATATCCAACACCACGCGCCATACGGCCGACAGATTTTTTGATATCCGCCAAAGCGACACGGGCATCGCCCCCGATCACAGCTACGCCGGTTTGGATTCCAACGGCACGCTGACGGGGCACGGCGACTACACGCCCTATTCGCAAAGCGATCCGTTCGCCGTTGACACGATGAACTTTACGGGATCGCTGGATGTCGGCGCGAAAAGCGTCGTCCGCCCCGACGAAGCGTCGTTTTTGGGGCATATTTTTTCCCTGCCCGTCTTGCGCGGTTTTTACAAAGAGGAAAAGCCCGAAATCGACATCAAGCTGAAAGGGTCGAAAAACGAAAAGAAACGTCTGACCGCCTTGGTCAACGCGATCGCCAAAAACTCCCCCACCGGCCGGAAATTGTTGGAGGACGCCGCCCAAAACGGCTACGCGCTGGACTTCGCCGTGCAGCGGAACAGCTTCGGTTCGTGCAGCAGGGATAAAAAGCGTATTCACCTGAATCCGACGATCGACGATGAAAAGCTGATCGCGACGCTGGCGCATGAATCGCGCCACGCCCAACAGCATCAGCGCGGCGTGCCGGAATTTTACACGACGGATTTCGCGACCGAAGTCAGGCTGCGCCGCGCGACCGAAGCCGACGCGCAGGCGGCCGCGGCACAGGTCGCTTTGGAGATCCGCGCGGCGACAAAGGACGAAAGCGTGTGGCGCGCGTTCGCCCAAACCGCCCCCGTCATCGCGGCGACCGTGATGAAACCGTCGATCGAAAAACCGCTGGGCATGGTGGTGGACGACCAATCGTCCACCATGCAGGACGCGTTCAAAGGGTGGTTCGACCAATCCGCCATGATGACGGTGTATGAAATGCGGTATCTGCGCGAACCGATGCGGTCGATTGAGATGCAGCCCGTTTGGGGACGGATCAGCGCGTTTAAGGAAATGCCCTTTTCCGACCATATGACATCGCGGCAGATCGTCGAAACGATTTGCGCGACGAACAAGGGGGATTGCTATTTTAAACACGATCCGCACATTTTGAACGAACCGCGGATGTGCGCCGTCACCCCCGAAACCAAAGCCGTCGCGAACCGCTTTTTTGAAATGCGGCGCGACATCACGGGAAAAGCGAAAGACGCCAGCGTGAAAACCCTGCCGACGCGGGGCGTTGCGTCACGATCCCCCGCCCGTCCGCCGCGCGCGCCGCAAAGCAACGGCGCGCTGCAGGCTTTGTTTAACAACCGTCAGCGTTGACGCAAAGGAACGAATATGTCTTTTC
>CACYSU010000002.1 GCA_902777205.1 uncultured Rhodospirillales bacterium
ACGAAGCTTTCCTGCACTGCGCGGCACAAGTCGGACGACTTGAACGGATTTATCAAATTCAGGGTCGGGCTTTCGCTGAAAAAAGAGGCTCAACGGCACTTCGGACGCTCGCTTTCTTTCGTTCTGCGGCAACTGCTCTGCGCCTATATCGACAAGGAAAACCTGCCGACGCGCAAGGAAGCGGAAACATTAAAACGACTTGCCTTTGAAACGCACAGGATCGGCGTCAATCTGAACCAAGCCGTCAAAGCCCTGAACGCCGATCCGAAAAACGCAAAACGGGTCAAAGAACTGATGAGCCTGATAAAAGAGCTTGCCGAAGTGAAAGAAAAGGCTTTGGAAGCGATGCGGGGATTGAATGAGAAAACGCCCTTATGACTTTTTGGAAGAACACATCAGAGGCATTTACATTCCCGAACAAACGATCGGACGCGGTTCGGGCTGTCGTCAGGCTTTCGTCAAAATCACGGGACGAAGTTATACAAGCCGCACCGTTGTCGCGAGTTTGAGCTATATCGGGCAAGAGTCGGACGGTGTCGGCAAGGAAACGCGCGTTCTTGATGAAAGAGGCGACGAAGTTAAACCGGCAGACTTTGAAAAAGCCGTTAAAGAATGGCGTTTCAATCCGGAGATCGACAAGCGCAACGAAAGCAAAACCAAAGGGCAACGCAAAACGCGGCTGACGACGCAATTTGTCGTTTCTTTCCCGAAGTCCGCTTATTTATCCGTCCGGCAAACGGAAGACTTTATGGAGGCGTTTATGCTTCCGTATCGGGAAAAGGGCGCGAAGTATTTTATCGCCGTTCACACGGAACAAGGAAGTCGGCACGCGCACGTCATTATCAGGAACGAAACGGAGTTCGGGGAGCGGTTGACGTTTGACCGCAAAGACATACAAGCGTTGCGGCAACGGCAGGTCGAAGTTGCGAAGTCTTACGGCATCCGTTTGGAAAACACGCTTGTCAGGCAAAGGCGGGACGGAGACCGCCCGATCAAAAAGACGCTTTTGGAACGGCAAGTCCCGAAATGGTATGAGAAAAACCAGGATATTGTTTTGCGCGACAAGGGCCCTCGACCGATACCGTTTTTGCAAAGGCTTCCCGAATTGGAACGCAAGCCGGAGGCTCTGGACGTTTGGGCGCGAGTTTTTGAAGACGGAAACAAAGCGGCGGTTCTGTTCTTGGAAATGTATGCCGAAAACCCGCGCACGGCGTTCTGGTATGCGAACAACAAACCGGACGTGTTCGGGAAAAGAAGCGCGTCGAACGTGCCGGCAGAACCGCTGAACAACCGGAATTTCCGCCTGACGCCGAAAGACAGGAAAAGCGTCCTTAAAAGCCGCGACGAAATCGCCGCTTGTATGACTTCCCCGTTAGCCTATCCCCGCATCGACATCGAAGCCGCGTGGCGCAAAGTCTATAACCTGCCGAAAACGGAAAGAAAGGAAGAACCATATAGAAACAAAGAAATGGAAATAAAAATCTGTTAAAAAATACCGCCTAAAAAAACTTAAGGCGGTATTTTTTTAGTTAATCCCTGACGGAAACAAGCGTTTCATCGACATAAAATTCTTCAGACGAAGGCTTCATATTACATTCGTGACACAAAGGCACAATATACCAATGTCTGTCGTCACTATCCGCTTTTTGAACATGCGCCCCGTCCGTAGCTTTTTTAGTACATCCACGACACCCGCATTTACCAGCTTTCTTTCCGGTTTTCCTTTCCCAGAAATCAAGCCAAGAAGAATAACCGACAGGAAGTCGATCACCTGTTCCGTTTAAATTTTTAACTTTAGGCATTTTATAACCTCTTATTTTAAAGACCAAAATTGACAAGAAGGCAAAAAATCCATAAACTTAAACCTGTTCGAAAGGTTTGAAGGATCTTTCCTTCTTGCCGAAAAGGGGGAAAGATTACAGCTTTCCCTCTTTTCATTTTTAACCATACATCAAATTTTTCACAAAATCAACAATAAAAGTTTTTTGTAGTAATATTGCCTACACACTCTTGACAAGAAAAAAATCTTCTGATAGCTTTCTTGTCAGAAGGAGAATTTTATGCGTTTTTCTGATTTATTTGAGATTCGTTCCGGCGTTCCGATCCGGCAGGCGTATGAAAAAATGGCGGCAGGAGGAACGCTGGTCATCGTTCCGAAAGCCGTGGACGTTCAAAAAGGAATCGACTATTCGCAAATCAAGGGATTGGATATAACCTTTAAGCCCGCTCATCTTTTAAAGGGCGGAGAGATTCTTTTCTGCACCAAAGGAACGATCAAAGCGGCTGTTTATGAACAACAGGAAAAGCCCTGCATCGCATCATCGGCGTTTCTGGTGCTGACACCGAAAGCGAATGTTTATTCCGCATATATAGCTGCGTTTTTAAATTCGGAGATGATGCGGGAAAATTACCGTTCGGCGACGAACGGGGCGACAATTCCTTCTTTGCCGATCAGTTATGTTCGGGATATAGAGATTGTTCTCCCCCCCGTGGAAAAGCAAACGTTTGCGGTTGAGCTGTTAAATCTTTATAACAGGAAAATAGCTTTATTGAATCGGCGGACGGAACTGGAAAACGGTGTGAAAAACGTATTATCGAAAAAGATTTTTACCGGAGATTGGGTATGACAAACAAAACTGATGAAAAACAAACGAAACTGAACAATTTATTGTGGAGCGCCGCAGATGCCGCACGTTCGCACGTCGATGCCTCCGTCTTTAAGGATTACATTCTAGTCTTGCTGTTTTTGAAATACCTGTCAGAGTTGTCGAAAAAGGAAGCGGCGGCGTTAAGGGAACGCTACGGCGCGGACGAAGCGGCTTTGGAACGCCGGTTGAAAGCCGGACGATTTTATTTGCCGAAAGGATCGTCTTTCGACGAGCTGTATGAACAAAGAACGCAGGACGATTTCGGCGTGCTGATCAATCAGGCTTTACACAAAATCGAAGATGAAAATAAATCGAAGCTGGAAAACATTTTCCAGTCCGTCGACTTCAACAGCGAAGCGGTTTTAGGCAAGAAAAACAAGCGCAATCCGATGTTGATCGGTTTGTTTGAAGTGTTCAAATCGGCGGATTTGGACATAGCGGATCAGGATGTCGTCGGTAACGCGTATATGTATCTGATCGAACGTTTCGGTTCGGATGCGGGTAAAAAAGCGGGGGAATTTTTCACGCCGGCAGTCGTATCGGGCTTGCTTGCCAAATTGGGCGGAGCGAAAGACGGATACAAGATTTTGGATCCGGCGTGCGGATCGGGCGGTTTGCTGCTGTTGGCGGGACATGAAGTCACTTCCGGCAACTACGCCCTTTTCGGTCAGGAAAGTGTCGGAACGACGTATAACATGGCGCGGATGAATATGTTTTTGCACGGCAAGGATTCTGCTGAAATCGAATGGGGGGACAGCTTGCGCGATCCCGCTTTTGTGGAATCGGATCATCTAAAACAGTTTGATCTGGTCTTGGCAAATCCGCCGTTTTCGCTGGACAACTGGGGCTTCGACGATCTGCAAAGCGACAAATACGCCCGCTTTACGCGTGGTATGCCACCGAAATCGAAAGGCGACTACGCGTTTATTTCTCACATGATCGCGTCGGCGAAAGAGTTCACGGGGCGCGTTGCCGTCATCGTGCCGCACGGCGTTTTGTTCCGCGGCAGTTCGGAAGGGCGCATCCGTCAGGCGTTGATCGAAGAAAATCTGCTTGACGCCGTTATCGGATTGCCGAAAGGACTGTTCCAGACGACCGACATTCCCGTGGCGATTTTAATTTTTGACAAGTCGCGGCAGGAAGGCGGGATAAATCAGAAGCGTAAAGATATAGTGTTCATCGACGCGTCCAACGAATTTATCAGCGGCAAAAAACAGAATACGTTATCCGAAGAGCATATCGAAAAAATCCTGACGACGTATCGGGAACGCAAAGAAATCGAAAAGTATTCCCACGTCGCGACGCCGGAGGAAATTCGGGAAAACGATTACAACCTGAACATTCCGCGCTATGTCGATACGTTTGAGGAGGAAGATGAAATCGACCTGCAGGCGGTGAAATCGGAAATTCAAAAGATTGAAACCGAACTGGCGACGGTTCAAAATCAGATGGACGCGTATTTGAAAGAATTGGGGCTGTAACAAATGACGGACGAACAAGAATCTGAAACGATGGATAACAAGCTGACGGCGTGGCGCAATCAGATGTTGACGGAAATCCCCGAACGCGTCGGGCTGGCCTTTTACACGCAAGACAACGGCGATGTCGAGGTTGAAGTCTATATGGCCGATGAAAACATGTGGATGAGCCAGCAGGTTATGGCTTCGCTGTTCGGAGTGGAAGAAAACACAATCACCTACCACATAAAAGAGATTTATAAAATCGGCGAATTGGATGAAAACTCAACTGCTCGAAAAATTCGAGTAGTTCGCAACGAGGGCAAAAGACAGGTTCGGCGGGAAATTCTGTTTTACAATTTGGATATGGTCATCTCGGTCGGGTATCGCGTCAACTCCGTCAAAGCGACACAGTTCAGAAAGTTTGCGACCAGAGTTTTGCACGAATACATTCAAAAAGGTTTTGTCCTGAACGATACGCGTTTCAAAAAGGGGCATAAATTCGACGACGCCTATTTTGAAGAAATGCTGGAACGTATTCGGGACATTCGTCTTTCGGAAAGAAGAATCTATTTGAAAATAGCCGATATTTTCGCTTTAGCTTCCGATTATGATAAAGAAAGCGACATAACAAGAAACTTTTTTGCCTTCATTCAAAACCAGCTGCATTTTGCCATATCCGGAAAGACGGCGGCGGAAATCGTTTATGACAGATCCGACAGCAATAAAGAACACATGGGATTGACAAGTTGGTCGCACGCCCCGAACGGAAAGATTTATAAAACGGATGTGACGATTGCCAAAAACTACTTGAATGAAACGGAGCTTCACAGATTGCGTTTAGCTGTCACGGCGTTTTTAGACTTGGCTCAGATACGGGCGGAGCGTAAAATTCCGACAACGATGGAACAATGGATTTCCTTTATGAGTTCGTATCTTGATTTAAACGAATATCCCGTTTTGAAAGGCTTGGGAAAAATCAGCAAGGAAGAAGCGGATAAAAAGGCGGTTGCCGAGTATGAAAAATTCCGCCCGATCCAGGACGCGCAATACATATCGGATTTCGACAGGGAAATCGCCGAATTGGAAGCGGTGGAAAAACGGCTTGAAAAGAAATAACAGGAGCGGAATTTGACAGGATATTTTGAAGAATACAAACGGCAATGTGCAGAAAATGCACGTTCCAAGTTCGGAAAAAATGGAAACGATAAAACAAATGGTTGTCAGCATTTTAAATATGAATAAAATAAAATGATAACAAACACCCGCCGACACGTCGGGGACGATAAAGGCAGAAAGCAGGAAGTGATTAAGGGATAAGGAGAATAGGCAATTATGTATACACAAGCAGCTATTTGTAAAAATGGTCATGTTGCAACAGCGAACGCATCTTCATATACAGATTCTTTTTGTAAGGAATGTGGTTCTGAAATTATAAAATTATGTCCTAACTGTGGTGCATCAATACAGGGGTACTATTATGAGGAGACTTTTTGGACCTGTGGCTGCTATAATCCCCCATCGTACTGCCATAATTGCGGTCATCCCTACCCTTGGACTACCGCGCGAATTGATGCAGCAAAAATGTTAATCGAGGATATGGACGAGCTTTCAGATGAAGAAAAGAAAAAAATGTCTGAAAGCATTGATAAAATCATATCCGACACGCCTTATACGGAAGCAGCTTCAAACAGAATAAAGAAATACTTGCTAAAAGCCGGAAAAGAAACTGCTTCGACATTTAGAGACATATTGGTTAATATCGCATCTGACGCTGCAAAGAAATGTTTAGGGCTGTAAATGGAAAACATTATAACATCTCTGATTTCACAAATTAAAAATCCGTGGCAATATATTTGCATCGGATTTGTTTGGTGTGCAATTCTATATCTAAACATAGAAGAAAAATACACCATTCCTGCCATATTAATTACGATTGGCATAGCGGCTTTTATTCAAAAAATTGTTAATTATGTGCTTGATTTTATAGGTGATAAACAAATAGAAAAAGAGATTCTATTTAATCTAATGCATATGAACAATATGGAATATTCTTTTGTTTATCATTGTTTTTCTAATAATATTCAAACGGCATCTTTCGAAATATTAAGCCGAGGAGGGACTATATGGAACACTTTGCCTCAAAAAAGAATCGCTGTCAAACCGAGCGGCATACAGACTATGGAAGCCTTATCATTAACTATTCCCTCTTATGTTTGGAAGATTATCGAAAAACATCAAAAAGAAATCTTTACAGAGGAAATTGCCGATGAAAACTAATCAAAAAATCCCCGAGGGGTGGAGTATTAAAAAACTTGGAGAGTGTTTCTCTTTCTTAAGAACTTCCAATTATTCCCGAGCAGAAACAACAGATTACGGAGAAGTTCATTATATCCATTATGGCGATATTCACACAAAATATCCGCTACATATTTCCCCTAAAAATATAGATATTTATGTTTCAACAGGGCAAGCCTCTAAAAGTGATTGTCTAAAAACTGGCGATTTAATTTTATTAGATGCTTCTGAAGATTATGAAGGCACGACGAAATGTGTTGAGTTGTTGAATATTTCTGATGATGAAAAAGTTGTATCGGGATTACACACGTTAGCACTTAGAGATATTTTCAAAAATTTTATAAATGGCTTCCGTGCTTACATTACTTCAATCCCGTTCGTTAAAAACAATTTTTGGAAACAAGTTACGGGGATTAAAGTTTATGGCATATCAAAAGATAATCTGAAAAAAATCAAAATTCCCGTTCCCCCGCTTCCTGAGCAGGAAAAGATTGCGAAGATATTGGGGTGTTGGGACGACGGTATCGAAAAATTAAGCCGGTTGATTGAACAAAAAAAGCTGTTGAAAAAAGGATTGATGCAACGCCTGTTGACGGGCAAACAACGCCTCCCCGGCTTCTCCACCCCGTGGAATAAAGTCAAATTAAAAAACATATGCGATATATCCAAAGGGGAGCAATTAGGGCGATTGGAAATGACAGAGACGGGAGTATATCCCGTTATCAATGGTGGAATTTCAAAGTCAGGACTTACTGATTCTTATAACCGTGAAAAAGATACAATTACTATCAGCGAGGGCGGAAACTCATGCGGATTTGTCGCTTTTATGAAAGAACGTTTTTGGTGTGGCGGACATTGTTACGCTTTATCAAATTTGCAAACAAATTTACATTTCTTGTTCCAAATTTTGAAATCTAAAGAAAGCGACATTATGAAATTGCGGGTCGGCTCTGGTTTGCCGAATATTCAAAAATCAAGCTTAGATGCTTTTTCTCTGCACATCCCAACCGATATTTCCGAACAAAAGGCGATTGCTAGCATTCTTTCCAAAGCGGACGAAGAAATCGACCTGCTGACCCGAAAACTCGATTTACTTCAATCCCAGAAAAAAGGATTGATGCAACAACTCTTAACTGGCAAAATCCGCGTAAAGGTAGCGTAAGATGATTGAGACTAACTATTTTCAAATTGAAGATCTTGTCGTTAATGCAGAAAACGACAGACACGGTATTTTAAAAAATGAACTTGAGGCCGTTAACTGGTTGCTAAAAAATAAAAGGGACGCAATGCGTTCTTTGGCAAAAGATATAGCGGAACAGAAACGTATTTATGAACCGCCGTTAATAAAAAAGACAGGAAATAAAAAATATACTGTTTTCGACGGAAACAGAAGGATAACCTGTCTTAAATTACTTCTTGGATTTTTTAACGATCTTTTCCTGGAAGATAAAGAATACTATGACAAATTAAGCCAAGATTATAATTGCAAAGATGATCTTCCAAAACAAATTCAATGTCAAATTTCCGATGATCAGGATGAAATTGACACAATTATTCAACGCCGTCACGCACCTACCAACACAGGGGAAAAGCGTATTAACTGGAGTCCTTATGAAAAGGAAAATTTTCTGGAACGAACAGGACGAAGCAACAAAATCAATTTTGCTAAAAAAATTCAAGATATGCTTCATCGCGAAGGTTTTTTGAATGAAAATGAAAGCATAAAAAGCAGTACATTCAATCGTTTGTTTTCATCAAATCTTCTTCGCGAAAGAGTGGGATTAACTATCAAAAACAACGATATATATTTCTTGATACAAGACAGAAATAAAATAATGACGGTATTATCCTATATTGCCAGATTGCTGAATTCAGGAAAAATAACTTTGACGGATGTTTGGTCTAATGCAACAAAAAACAACGTTTTAGACAAAATAGAATTAGAAGGTCTTTTACCGACAGCACAGGAAAAGATCGATTATCAAAATCAACAAATGGATGACGTTATTGATTTTATGTCAGATAAACAATCGGAAGCTGCAAACAAACAAACGCAAAATTCCTCTGTCATTTCCAATCCTCCAAAAAAAGTGCCGCCTAAACTATCGCGCCCTCATATATTGCCGCCGCATCTGGAATGCCCGAAACACGGAAAAAATCTCCCGTCCAAAATTTATAATTTATTTCTAGAACTTCAATATCATTTAGATATTCAAAGGCATCTCATTTCTTCATCGGTTGCCTTTCGCGTTTTAATAGAATTACTAACGCATGCGTATGCAAAAAAACACGACATTGAATTTCAAAAAGATGAACGCCTTTCCAGTAAAATAGATCGCGTTTATAAAACCATGCCTGCTAAATTTCAAACAGACAACAGCAGTTTTTTAAAGAATCTATCACAGAAAAACAGTTATTTTTCAACTGGAACAATGAATGCTTTTGTTCATTCTACGGACAGCGTGCCTATTGCGGCGGATTTAATCCGGTTAGCAGATAATTTTGAAAAGTATATTTCGGCGTTAGTCGAAGATTTAAATTCAGAACAATAAATTCTGTTGAAAGGTAACCGATGACATCCCCTTTATGTCTTCCCGATTTTGACGAAGCGTCCCGTTCGCAAATCCCCGACAGCAAAAAAGAAAGGGCTGAAAAATGACCGACTCTTATGTTCATCTTTGCTTTGACGAAGCGTGTCAATCGCAGTTGCCGTGCGTGGAAATGTTGGTCAATATGGGGTGGGAGTTTCTGCCTCTTGCCGATTTGGAAGCGGCGCGGGACAACAATCACGCCAAGTCGATTCTGAAATCCGTCTGCGAACAATCGTTGGATAAATTCAACCGGTTCGATCATCTGGACACGTCCTATCATTTTTCGCCCAAAAACATCGTCAACGCCGTTTTCGAATTGGAAAACTATCCTATAAAAGGGTTGATGACGACGTCCGCCGATGTCTATACCGATTTAATCGCCGGACGGGATTTGAAAGAGTTCGTTCAAAACAAGGAATCGTCGTTCGATTTCCAATTCTTCGATTTCGAACATATCGAAAACAATCGCTTTCAGGTCGCCGTCGAAGTTCCTTTGCACGGTAAGGAAAACATCCGTCCTGATATCGTTTTGTATGTGAACGGCATTCCCCTTGTCCTTATCGAAAACAAAAAATCGTCCGTCAGCGTGCAGGAGGCGGTCGTTCAGCTGATCGACTATCAGACGAAATTTCCCCGCTTTTTCCTGTTCCCGCAGTTGTTGATCGCGACGAACAAAGCCGAGTTTCTTTACGGAACGACGGGAACGCCCAAAAAGTTCTATTCCGTCTGGCAGGCGGAGGATTTTGACGAAGACGCCTGTCTGGCCGCTATGACGAAGAAAATCGACGACGGCGTTTATCAAAAAATCCTTGCCGATCTGAACGGCGCGACGTTCAATCACCGCCAAAATACGGAAAAAAGGCTGATTTCGGAACAGGATCGCGGTGTTTTTGAAATGCTGCAGCCTGCGAAACTGATGCGGCTGATCAAAAACTTCATCCTTTACGACGGGGACAAGAAAAAAATCGCCCGTCATCAGCAAATCCGCGCCATTTCCAAAACAATGGACACCATTCGCTCTTTTGACGGGAATGCCCGCAAAGGCGGTCTGGTCTGGCACACGCAGGGATCGGGAAAAACGCTGACGATGGTGATGCTGGCCAGAGCGATCTTTTCGGACAAAACCATCACAAATCCCCGTGTTATCGTCGTCACGGACAGAAAGGATCTGGACAGGCATATCAAAGAAACGTTCAAGCAATGCAAGCTGAAACAAGGCGTGATGCAGGCGAAATCAAGTTCCGACCTGATCAAAAAACTGGAAGGGATCGAAAAAGTCGAAAAGCTGGATAATCCCAAAGGGCGGGTCATTACGACGTTGGTGCATAAATTCGACGCGGCGTTTAAGAAAGGCTCAAAGTTTAAAGACGACGATCCGAATATCTTCATCTTCATTGACGAAGCGCACAGGACACAAACGGGGCACGCCAACGCAAACATGGGAAAGATTTTGCCGAACGCTTGTGTGATCGCCTTCACCGGAACGCCGCTGATGAAGGGAGAACACGCCAGCTATCTGAAATTCGGCGGCTATATCGACAAATACACGATCGACGAGGCTCTGCACGATAAAAACATTCTGCCTTTGATGTATGAACAGCGACAGATCAGGTTTGAACAGTATGAAGGGCTGGTCAGAAAAAAAATCGACGATGACGAGGATTTTAAAAAGCTGTCCGATGAAAACAAGAAGAAATTACAGCAGGAAATCAAAGCGCGCGTTTTGTTCGAGCTGGACGACGTCGTTTCGGATATCGGTAAAGACATCCGCGACCACTTTATGAAAAACGCTTTTCTGACGGACGGAACGCCGAACGGATTTAAGGCGCAGCTTGTCACGCCGTCAAAAGCTTCCGCCGTCAAGTTTCAACACTTTTTTGAAGCGCAAACAGACATTGAAACCGCCGTCGTCATTTCCAACGAAGTCAGCAAAGACGAAAAAGACATCGAAGAAAAAAAGGAAGTCCGCGAGTTCCTGAAAGAAAAAACGGAACGGTTCGGAACGCTGGACAAATATGAAGAACAATGTATTAACAGTTTTAAAGATAACGATAACGGGATTCAAATTCTGATCGTTGTCGACAAGCTTTTAACGGGCTTTGACGCCCCCAGAAACACGTTCATGTACCTGTTGCGTCCGTTGCAGGATCACAACCTGTTGCAGGCCATCGCCCGCGTCAACCGTTTATGTGATGAAACCAAAGAACAAAAAACGGCGGGCTTCATTATCGACTATTCCAAAAATCAGGAACACATCACCGACGCGATGAAGCTGTTTTCTAAATACAATCAGGAAGACGTCGCCGGTGCTTTGGGGGATCTGAATAAAAAGATCGACGAACTGAACAGCTGTTATCAGGATGTCGTTCGTTTGTTCGAACACCTGAAAAACTCGACCGACGAAGAAGAATATATCAGGGCTTTGGCAAATGAAGAGGACAGAAAGGATTTCTATAAAAAACTGAACCGCTTTATTTCCGTGTTTTCGGAAGCCGCTCTGTTCCGCGATTTTGAAGCAACGTTCGGAAATGAAAAGTTGGCATTGTTCAAAAAGCAATCCCTGAAATTCCTGAACATCAAAAAATCCGCCGTTTGCCGCTATGCCGATCAGATCGACCTGACGGTCTACCGGCAAAAAATATACCGCGTTTTGCAGTCCGCCGTCAGCGTCGAGGATATTAAAGAGGTCACTCAAAGCGTCGATATTATGAACCTGAACGCCATGAAAAAGGATTTGGAAAAGTTTTCCCCGAAATCCGCCGCGGAGGCTATGGCGGCGAATATGACGCGAAAAACTTCCGTCCTGATGGAAACCGACCCCGAATTTTATAAATCCTTCTATGAAAAAATTCAGGAGCTGATCGAAAAACTGAACAAAGCCGACGCCGATTATGAAACGCTTTTTTCGGACACGCAAGTCTTGCAACAGGAGCTGATCAAGCACGAAAGTGAAAAGTTTTCCGATGACAGGGCGGCGGATTTATTTTATCGCAATTTAAGCCCCTTGTTTGAAAAACTCAAAGACCGAAGCTTGCCGGAAGAAATCGGAAAGCTGACGGATTTCTTCAAAAAAAGTCTGATCGTCGAATGGTCGGTCAACGATGAAACGCAACGCATGATCAAAACAAAAATCGACGATTATCTGTATGACACTTACGGCGCGGTTCTGAACGATACGTCGTGGGATATTGCCGAGGCTTTAATGGATTTGGCTTTGCATAACAAAGAGCTGTTTGATGTCCGATAAACAAATCACTATCGGACAAACGGTTTATCATTACAAATTGCTGTTGTCCGAACGAAAGACTGCAACCATTTACGTTTCAAACGATGCTAAAATCACCGTAAAGGCTCCTCTTCACGTCAATATCGGCCGGATCGAAGCTTTTATCCGGCGGAAAGGAAAGTGGATAGCCGAACAGTTGGAAGAAGTCAAAAAATACCGGCAAATTCCGGAGAGGAAAAGATATTTGTCCGGTTCGTCTTTGCTTTATCTGGGGCGGCAATACAAAGTCGTTGTCAAATCCGTTCCTGAAAATGAAAACGTTCAGCTGCTGAAAAATCAGATTTTCATCTTTACGAAGCAAGATGTTCGGGATGATGTTCATAACGGATCGCTTGTCAAAATCTGGTATGGAAAACAACAAAACCGCGTTTTTCGGGAACGCTTCAAGCTGATTTCCGCGCAATTTCCCGATTTTGAAAAGCCTAAATTGGCCGTAACCAAAATGAAAAACAGGTGGGGATGTTATCGCGTCAACGGGACGGTCGTTTTAAATCCGGATCTGATCAAAACGTCCAAACAATGTATCGACTATGTGCTTTATCACGAATTCTGCCATCACTATTTCAAAAAGCACAATGCGGATTTTTACAAAATGCTTGATGAAAAAATGCCCGATTGGAAAAAGGTGAAAGAAAAGCTCGAAATGCGATTTACTTCGGGTTAATTTTAACAAGTTAAGTTACCGGAAGAGAGGTATTTTCCTCCCTTCCGGTTTTGCTTATCTGAAACTTTCAAACTGTTCGACGACAGTGTTCAACGCTTCCCGGACGGGAGATATGTCCAAGCGCGAATAAACTTGCGTCGCCTGAAAAGTTTTATGGTTCAGCGTCTTTGAAATAATCGGCAGACTGACGCCGTTCATCGCCTCATAGCTTCCGACCGTCCGTCGCAAGTCGTGAATGCGCAGGTTCGTTATGCCGGTTATCCGTTTAATCCTGCGCCAGATGTGTTGCGGTTCGTTCATATAGCCTGTTGCGCTCTGCGAACTTGGGAAAAGCCAACATTCCCCGCCCGTGAAAGCATACAATTCCCGCAGTCGTTCGATCAAAGCGTCCGTCAGCGGAACGGTCAGCGACGTGCCGTTCTTCGTCTTCGGAATGAACCAGGTGCGCATTTTAAAATCTATATGCTTCCATTGAGCCGCCAAAACATTCCCGCAACGCTGTCCCGTATAAAGCAACATATAGAAAAATACGCGGTGCATCGGACTGTCCAAAGCGTCAACGGCTTTGAAAAAAGAGGAGAACTCGTCTTCACGCAAAAACCGTTCTCTGGAAGCCAGATGATACTTTTTTATGCCGGTCGTCGGATTGCGTCCTTCCCAGCCCCATTCCGAAGCTTTGTTAAAAATATGCCGGATTAAAGTCAGCGACTTGTTAGCCGCCGATATGCCTTCCGTCCGGCGCAGTTTCAAGATCAGAGCCTCGATTTCGTGGCGGTTTATCGCAGACAGGGGCTTTTGTCCCCATCGGGAAAAACGGCGGCGGTAAATACTGATATTGTTTTCAACCGTTTTCTTCGCGGTAAAAACGCGGGCATAATCGGTCAGATATTTTTCCCATAACGCATCCAAAGTCATTTCGTCGTGCAGTTTGCGCTTTTCCGCATTCGGATTGATACCTTGAGAAAATTGTTGCAAATGCCTGATCGCCAACAATCGGGCGTTTTTAACGGTAATGTCGCCGAACCGTCCCAAAGTCGTTCTGACACAACTGCCCTGATAAAACTTGCAGACGATGAAAGTCTTTACGCCGTTCGGGGTAATCCGGCACTTCAACGCCGGCTGTTTTATGTCCGCGACTTCGTATCTTTTTTCTCTGACGGGCAAATCGCGCACGGACGCTTCGGAAAAAGTGATTTCGTTTTTAGCCATTTTACAGTTCCTTTCAGACTCGACCGGACGCCTTTCGGGTCAATGTCGGGTCAATTTTTGTTATCAAAATCTGTAAAAACAGCTTAATGAAAAGAAAACGTCGTTTTCAACTAACTTATTGATTCCATTAAACAATACAAACAACAAACAGTCTTTGTTCAACGTCGTCAATCATTTCTTAGGTCGCCTTTGACTCCGTCATTCGCTGGTTCGAGTCCAGCCGCCCCAGCCAAATCTGACAAACCGCCGGAAACGGCGATTTTTTTTGTCTGAAAACAACGCATCGGACAAAAATCAAAAAAAAACGGAGCAACCGCCCCGTTTTTTTGTTTGTTCTTCATTCCGTCATCAATTCCGGCGGTCGCCGAAAAAGCGCAGCAGGTAAATGAACAGGTTGATGAAATCCAGATACAGATCCAGCGCGCCGAAAATCGCCTTGCTTGTCATCGCGTTTTCCGTGTCGCCGGAATTGTAGATTGCGCGAATCTTCCACGTATCCCACGCCGTCAACCCGACAAAAATCGCGACGCCCGCAACGGACAGCGTCAAATCCAGCGACGTGCTTTGAACGAAGATATTGACGATCGACGCCAGAATCAATCCGATCAGCCCCATGAACATAAACGACCCGACCCCTGTCAAATCGCGTTTAGTCGTATAGCCGTACAGACTCATCCCCAAAAACATTCCGGCGGTGATCAGGAACACGCGCAGAATGCTGGTTCCCGTGTAAATCCAGAAAATCGACGTCAGGGAAACGCCCATGACAGCCGAATAGACGACAAACAAAGTAAACGCTTTGGCCGCGTTGCCGGACGTGACGGCGGAACTGATCATAAACACCAACGCCAACGGCGCGATGATGGCGATCCACCCCAACACGTTCGGCTGCATGGTTTCTTCCGAAAAGAAAAAGAAACCCATCGGCGTATGCGACAACAGATAGCTGACGCCCGCGGTGATCAACAGGCCGACGGTCATATAGTTATAGACCTTCAGCATATACTGACGCAGCCCCTCGTCGATTTCAACGGCGGTCGAACGGGAAACGACGGTATCCCTGTTTGTACCAAAATCCATAGTTTTTACACTCCCATAATTACAATTCATTTTTACATATAGCATAAAATAATCCCGAAAACCAGACTATTAAGAGGCTGAACCGCTTTAAGCTTTGTTAACCTTTTTATGTTTTCATCAAAGTATGTTTAAAGTCCTGTTCGTATGCACCGGTAACATTTGCCGATCCCCGACGGCCGAAGGCGTTTTCAAACAGCTGGTTGAAAAGGCGGGTCTGGGGGACGAAATTCTGGTGGATTCGGCGGGAATCAGCGGTTGGCACGCCGGCGATCCGCCGGACGCCAGAGCCGTTGAAACAGCCTTGGATAACGGTGTGGACATCCGGTCCCTTCGCGCAAGGAAAGTGGTTCGGGACGACTTCAAGGATTTCGACTTGATCGTCGCTCTGGATTCGTCGCATTTGGCGGCTCTCGAAGAAATGCGTCCGGCATTTTCGCCGGATCATGACAGGGCGGGGCTGGAATTGATGATGCGATTTGCGCCGCGTTTCGGATTAAAGGATGTCCCCGACCCTTATTACGGGGGAAGCGAAGGTTTCCAAAACGTGTTCGACATGATCGAATCGGCGTGTCGGGGGCTTTTGGATCACATACGGAAAGAACGCCATGCAGGTTGAAAACAATCCGTTGTCCGGACAGGTCACGCGCATCGTCGAACGTTCGACGGGCAAGCTGATCGTATCCGTCGCGACGTTGGCCGGCGGGTTCGCCGACGCCAAAATCGTCGTGCTGTCCGACGGGACGCAAGTCGTCGTCAAATTGCCCAAGGACGCTTCGGGCGATCTGGCGGTTGAAGGCGCGACCATGGAATACCTGCAGCGGCACACGCGCCTGCCCGTGCCCGAATTGTACTATTCGGGGCCGGACGCCCTGGTGCACGAATACATTATCGCCGACGGGACGCTGGGCGTCGATTCCGAACCGCAGGCCGCCGAACATCTGGCACATTTGCACGATATCACTTCGGACGCTTTCGGTTTCGATTACGACACCCTGCGCGGCGGCGTGCGCCAACCCAACGCGAAAAGCGCGAAGTGGGTTCCCTTTTTCACGCAGAACCGCCTGCTTTACATGGCGCGCCAAGCACTGGAAAGCGGCAACCTGCCCGTTGAAATGATGGGCAGGATCGAACGGTTCGCCGAAAAAACGGACGCCTATCTGGACGAACCGCCGAAACCGGCTTTACTGCACGGCGACATCCGATCCAGCACGGTTTTGTGTCATCACGGACGGATCAAAGCGTTCGTCGATCCCGCGATTTACTTCGGCGATCCGGAATTTGAATTCGTCTTTGCCGGCGAACAACATTCGCTGACAAAGGTGTTTTTCGACAAATACAACGAATTGCGCCCGTTCCGATCCGGATTTTTTGAATACCGGCAAAGCATTTACAACCTGTATCCGCTGTTGCTGCGCGTCAAACTGTTCGGCGCGGAATGTCTGGGACGCATTGACGCCGTGTTGTCGCGGTTCGGATTCTAAAGCGATGAAACCGGCGGATGTCAGGGCTTTTTTCGCCCGTTTAAAGGAAAAGAACCCGAAACCGGAATGCGAATTGAACTACGATTCGCCCTATTCCCTGCTGGTGGCAATCGTTTTATCGGCGCAAACGACGGATAAAAACGTCAACAAGGTCACGCCCGAATTGTTCAAATCCGCGCCGACGCCCGAAAAAATGCTGGAATTGGGCGAAGAAAACGTCAAAAAAATCATCCGGTCGATCGGCTTGTTCAATTCCAAAGCCAAAAACATCATCGCGCTGTCCCGCGATTTGATCGAAAAGTACGGCGGCGTCATTCCGGCGGACTTTGACGAACTGCAAAAACTGGCCGGCGTCGGACGAAAAACGGCGAACGTGTTTTTGAACACATATTACGGCGCGCCGACGTTCGGCGTTGACACGCACGTTTTTCGATTGGGCAACCGGACGGGAATCGCCGTGGGCAAAACCCCGCTCGAGGTCGAAAAAAATCTGGAAAAAGCCGTCAAAGGCGTCGTTCCCGACGAAGATTTGAAGTACGTTTCCCACTGGCTGGTGCTGCACGGCCGTTACGTCTGCACGGCGAAAAAACCGGATTGCGCCGCGTGCCCCGCGGCCGACCTGTGCCCGAAAAACGGCGTTTAAACTCTTATCGTTGATTCTGCCGCCGCGCCATCATTTCGCGGACGACGGCGTTTTCGGCGAATCCGGTTCGCGCCGGCGACGGCTTGATCTGTTGCAGAACCATATGCAGCCCCTGCTTGGGCGACTCCGCCGTCATGATTTTTGTCATCAGCTGACTCAATTTTTGCCGCCGCGCTTTTCTGTTTTCCTTTCGCTCCGCCCGTTTTTCGGCCAACCGTTCCGAAATGTCTTCCAACGCTTGGCGCAAATTGTCGCCCCTGCGTTCCTTGGCGGGCGGCAAATGCTCCGCGGCCTCGCGCGCGAATTCCTCCGCGGAACAGCAGCAGCCGCATCCGCATTCCAAATCGTGCAAGTGCTTGTGACAAACATAATCGGCGGCCATATTTTTGGCTTTGCAAATCGTTTCATAGCGCTCGATTTCCTCGTGCAGCTTTTTATGCAAATCTTTCGGCAGTTTTTTAAGGGGGAATTTTTCACGTTCCCGCATCTGCTTTTCCGTCGGCTGTTCCGCCCCCAATCCCAACGCGTCCACCAAAGCCAAAACGTTTTTCTGCTCGGCGGTCAAAGGTTCGCCTTTGACCTGCGCCTGCCCGATCATGCCCGCCTGTTGCACCAACCGGTCGAAATATTCCTGTTTTACGCGTTCTTTGGCGCGGTTCAACACGAATTTCAAATAGCTTTCGTTGCGCATTTTCTGTTCCTGCGCCGCCGTTTTCAAAGCCGACGGCGTGGCGATGGCCCCCTCCGGCCACGGCATTTGCCAAGCGGCGTCCCGCCCTTTCGCACCGTCGCCGCCGTCTTTTGAAAAGACAGGGGCATCCTTGTCGCCGTAAAGGTTCACCGACACGTTGACGCGCGCTGTTTTGGGCTGGCCGGACAGCGATATGCCGCACCGTTCGCACGCCTTTAACAACATGGCTTTCATTTCCGGCGACAACCCCGCCGCGACGGTGTCATACCCGTACAGCCGGACGGCGTTCAGCAGCGAAATGATCCGGCCGATATTGATGCTTTTCTGCGGAATCATCGACTGGAAAGCGTCGCGCCGGTCGCCCGCGTCCATCACTTTGCCCCCGCCGACCAAAGCGACCCGAACGGAAGCGTTGCCGTTTTCATCCCTGACAATGCCGACGGACGAAATCTGCCCCGCCGTTTTGCTTTTCCTGCTGCGTCCGGCGATTTCCGTTTGTTCTTTCATCAAACGTTCCCACGCGCCCAAAATCCGGTTCAAATCCTTGGACGGGGCTTTCTTTTCCGGTTTTGCGGCCGTTTTCCGGTCTTTGTTCTGCGCCATGGCTTCATTCCGCTGTTCAAGTGTGTAAAAAAAGAACGCCCGAAATCAATCGGGCGTTCCGGTTCAAGTTATTTCGTTTTGCCTTTCTGCGACGCAAGGACGATCGCCGTTTCCTGCTGACGGTGCTGGGTCAGCGCCAACTGCGTGTTGTTGCCCTTGGCTTGGTTCGCGATCAACCCGACCACCTGCAGCTTGTTGGCGATGCCTTTGGTCGTCGCGACCTGCGTCGCCATTTGCTGCGCCCTGACGGGATCCGTCTTGGCCAAAGCCGTCGTCGCGCTCGCCGCTTCCAGCGCCAGCTGAGTCTTGACTTTCGCCGTCACGGGAACGGGCAGATTCTTTTCCGCGCCTTTGACGGGCGGAACCTGCTCCGGTGCCTCGTTTGTCTTGGCGTCTTTGTCGATCGTCGCGGGCAAATTCGGCGTTTCCGCCTCTTTTTCCGGCGTCACTTCGGCGCGCGGCTTTTCTTCGCCGTTCGCATTGACAGGCTGAGGCTGTTCAACGGTTTCGTGCCCCGTGTTTCCGTCGTTGCCGGTGTTTCCGGTGTTCCCGTCATTCCCGTCGTTGCCGGTGTTCCCGTCATTTCCGTCGTTTCCGGTGTTCCCGTCATTGCCGTCGTTGCCGGTGTTTCCGTCGTTGCCGTCGTTGCCAGTGTTTCCGGCGTTCCCGTCGTTGCCGTCATTTCCACCGTTTCCGGTGTTCCCGTCGTTTCCGTCGTTGCCGTCGTTGCCGGTGTTTCCGTCATTGCCGGTGTTGGCATTGGGCACTACCCGTCCGCCGAAACCGTAAGTCACCGTCGATTTGGTCGTGTTGCCCTCACCGTCATTCTGACTTGTGGTCACGGTATAGTTGCCGTCTTTCGTCAGCTTCACTTCCTCTTCGGCCGGATCGTATCTCATACCGTCCATATCGTTCATTTTGTTGACGAATTTTTCGTCGATCTTTTCAGGTTTCGACAAACCGTCGGCTTTGCACTGCGCTCTGATGGCGGGATAACGCTGATCCGTGAAATCGGCGTGACGGCGGTCGGCGACATACTGCGCGGCCAATTCGTCGCCCTGTTTCTGCAATTCGGCGGACGGCTGATAACCGACGACTTTCATCCCCATGGCGCGCATAGCCAGATACATCTGTTCCTTGTACGCGTCGGGACCGTTCAAAGTCGCCGAAGTCCACCCTTTTTCCATCCCCAGGCGGACGGCGGCCATGCAGTCTTCAAACGAAACCTGCGGCGAACGGACTTCGTTGCCGTTGTCGTCGTAATCCACTTTGGTGGTGTATTTGATGTGAACGCGGTTCGGACGGTTGACCAGCGTCGCGCCGGAATTCAATTCCATGGAAACGCGCGGATCGTCCTTGTCGTCCGATTTGTCTTTGATAGTGTCGGATTTCAGCTGTCCGAACGGGCAAATATGGTTGGGATCGTTGTTCACGTCCTCGACCATCATGTACCGGTTTTTGAACGCCGTATCCATCATTTGTGCCAGCAAATCGCCGCTGGCCGCCTTGCCCGCATTGGCGTTGGTGTTGGAATCCCCCATATCAAGAGAAGCGCTGAAAGAGTTCGGTTCGTCTTTTCCGTCATTGCCGTTTCCGGCGGGCGGAACGACGCCGCTTCCGCCGTTGTCGTTGCCGTCGTTGACATTGACGGCCGCCGCTTTCGATTCGTTGCCTTCATCAACGCGCGCATCATTGGCATCGGCTTCGGGCGCGTTCGCTTCATTGCCTTCGTCCGCACGGTCGTCGGCGACTTTAGCATCAACCGTATCGGCCTCGTTGCCCTCATCAACGTGTTCGTCTTTAACAGCCGCCGCTTTCGTTTCGTTGCCCTCGTCAACGTGCGCGGCTTTGGCGGCGGGAGCGGCTTCCTCAGACGGAACCTCTTCGTAATCGACATATTCGGCGTCGCTGAAATCGGGCTTTCCGTCACGCGCGGGCGCGGGCATCGTCGCGGCGGATTGTCCGGCCGCTTCGCGTTCCGCTTCCTTGTTAAAGCCCTCCGAAAAACGGGCGATGTTGTTTTTCAACAAATCGGCGCTCAACCCCTGCGCGACGCCTTTGTCATACGCGGACGCCATGACGGACTGCATTTTTTGCTGAATGTCTTTTGCCGTCAATCCCTGCGACCGGTAATCCTGCATCAGGTTCTGCATATCGCTGAACAACGCCTGCACGTTGCCCTGCGAATTGTGCGCGGACAGCTTCACAAAGCTGTCGGCGACCGCGTTTTCATAACCGGCCGTTTTATCGCGTTCCGGCATCGCGTTGCCGCGCACGGACGGCAGAGTCGTCGCCCGTTCGGCCTGCGCGGCATTTTCCCGCACCGTTTCAGCCGTTTTAGCACGCTCCGGCATCGAATTGCCCCGAACCGCCGGCAAATTTTCCGCCGCCGCGCGCGCCGCCGGCTTCTGTTCCGGCTCGGGCGATTTTACATCGTTTTGAACCGTCTTCGCTTCTGTCATCAGCTGCCCGTTTTTGTCAAACTTCTGTTCGGAAACGATTTCATTATCCGCATTACGCGTGATGACATGATCAAAACCCGCATCATCCTTCGCGTACGCTTTACTTCCGACGAATTCGCCGTCTTCATACAGCCCCTCTCCCAGCAGAGCGCCGCCTTTGTCATATTTCTTGTCGGAAAGGATTTTGTTTTCCATGTCATACGTGACGGTATGTCTCAGCCCTTTATCGTCCGTACTATATTCTTTACGCCCGACGGGTTCGCCGTCTTTATACAGGCCTTCTGCCAGCAGAGTGCCGTCTTTGTCGTATTTCTTATCGGAAAGAATCCGCCCCGCATCGTCGCGCGTTACGGTGTGTTCATATCCTTTGTCGTCAACATAACGGTTTTCGTTTGCATCACTTTCCCGCGCCGCCTCTTTCGCGGGGGCTTTTTGCCCGTTTTCCCCGAACGTCGCGATCCACGGATCGACAGCGGGCGCGGGCTTGTCGTCATAGAAAGCGATTTCGTCAAGATATTCCTGATGCCACTTCGCCACTTCGGCTTCGGTCAACGCCATACGGGCGATTTCGCCCTGCGTCACGTCATTGACGGCGGAGGGCATGGACGCGCCGCGCGCCTGCGTTTTCAGACTTACCGCCCCGTCTTTGTCCAAAACGCGGCTGTGCTTATTTTCGTCATCATCGTAAAAAGCCTGTTCCGCGACGCGCATTTTCCCGTCGGCCATTTCATAAACGGTTTCCTGCGCGACTTTGCCGCTTTCGCGATAGGCATAGGAAACGGCGCTTTCGATTTTTCCGTTATCGTCGAATTTGACAACGCTTTGCTCCCTGCCGTCCTTGTCGTATTTGCGCTGGGACGTCATACGCCCGTCTTTGTCATAGCGGGTTTCGTATTTCTGCCCGTTTTCATCATACGCGTATTTGCGCGAACCATTCGGCATTTCACGACGGTCGAATTCCTCCTCGGAAACGAGACGCCCCTGTTCGTCATAGGAATATTTTGTTTCGCCCATAAAATGATTGGCGTTGTCATATTCCCGACGGGAGGAAACATTCCCTTTTTCGTCGCGGCGAATATAGGAGGAACCGAAAATGTTCTTTTCGACCTCGACTTTTTCCTCACGCTGAGCGGGTTGCCGACTTTTGAACGAATCCGTTGACCGACCATTTTTCAAAAAGGAATTATTGGCCTCAATGTCTTCGACTTTTGTGAACCCGTCGTCCGGCTTGCCGACATCCAAAGAAGTTTCCGTATTCAGGAACTGGTTGTCTTTAAGGATGTCCTCAACCTTTGTAAACCCGTCGTCCGGCTTGCCGACATCCAAAGAAGTTTCCGTATTCAGGAACGGATTGTTTTTGATATCTTCGACTTTCGTGAACTCATCAGCCATAGGACTCTCTCCTGTCAAAAAGGGCTTAAAATACCATTGCCACCAATATAGCGCGTTTTTAGAAAAAAAGAAACACCCTTTTTGCCAAAACTCCATCGGCTCGAATCCGCCTTTTCCGCCCGATTATGACATTTTTTTGACAAAAAAAAGACCGCCCCTGTCATCCAAGGGCGGCCTTCCTGTCAAAACGGAAAGATCACTTTTCCAAAACTTTGACCCCCGGCAGGACTTTGCCTTCCATCCATTCCAGGAAAGCGCCGCCCGCGGCGGACAGGTACGACAGCTTGTCGGCAACGCCGGCGTGTTTCAACGCGGAAACCGTGTCGCCGCCGCCGCCGATGGATTTCAAACCCTTGGAGGTCAGATCGGCGACCGCTTCGGCGATCGCGAACGTCGCTTTGTTGAACGGCTTGATTTCAAACGCGCCGACGGGACCGTTCCAAATCACGGTTTTGCATTCGCCCAGCTTTTTAACGACTTCGGCGACGGATTTCGGTCCGATGTCCAAAATCATCATGTCGGCGGGAACAGCGTTCACGTCAACCGTTTTGTTTTCGGCGTTTTCGGCGAATTCCTTGGCGACGACGACATCAACCGGCAAAATGATTTCGCATTTCGCGGCTTCGGCCTTTTTCATGATTTCGCGCGCGGTGTCCGCCATTTCCTTTTCGCACAGGGACGTGCCGACGGCAACGCCTTTGGCGAACAGGAACGTGTTGGCCATACCGCCGCCGATGACCAGCTTGTCAACCTTGGAGACCAAGTTGCCCAACAGATCCAGCTTCGTCGATACTTTCGCGCCGCCGACGATCGCGGCGACCGGACGGACGGGGTTGCCCAAAGCGGCGTCCAAAGCTTCCAATTCCGCCTGCATCAGCAGACCGGCGGCGTTCGGTTTCAGCTTCGCCATTCCTTCGGTCGAAGCATGGGCGCGGTGGGCGCACGAAAACGCGTCGTTGACATAGATGTCGATGTCTTTCGCCAATTTGGCGGCGAAATCCGCGTCGTTCTTTTCCTCTTCGGCATAGAAACGCAGGTTTTCCAGCATGATGACATCGCCGTCTTTCATCGCTTTGATCGCGGCTTCGACCTTTTCGCCGATGCAGTCGTCAACGAAAACGATCTTCTGCCCCAACGCTTTTTCAACGTCGGGAACGATCTGCCCCAACGACATTTCGGGGACGACCTGACCTTTGGGACGGCCGAAGTGCGAAGCGATGACGACCTTCGCGCCTTTGTCCGTCAAAGCCTTGACGGTCGGAACGAAACGGTCGATGCGGGTGGTGTCGGTGACTTTGCCGTCTTTGAACGGGACGTTCAAATCGGCGCGGACGAAAACGACTTTGCCTTTGGCGTCCAAATCTTTGATCGTATTGAATTTAGCCATTTTTTATTTTCCTCAGCAGATAAACGAAAACGGCTCCCTCCTTTGAGGGAGGAAGCCGCTTCGCGGTAAAAAACCTTAGATGAATTTCGACATCGCGACGGCGGTATCGGACATACGGTTGGAGAAGCCCCATTCGTTGTCGTACCAGCTCAGGATGCGCAGGAAGTTGCCGTCGATGACTTTCGTCTGGTCGGCGTGGAAGATCGAGCTGAACTTCGTGTGCGTGAAGTCGGAAGAAACCAGCGGCAGGTCGTTGTAACCCAGAATGCCTTTCAGGCGGCCTTCTTCGGACGCGGCTTTCATCGCGGCGTTGACTTCTTCTTCGGTCGTGTTTTTCGCCAATTCGACTTTCAGGTCAACGACGGACACGTCGGGCGTCGGGACGCGGATCGCGGAACCCTGCAGCTTTCCGGCCAGTTCCGGCAGAACCAGACCGACGGCTTTCGCGGCGCCGGTGGTCGTCGGGATCATCGACAAAGCGGCGGCGCGGGCGCGGTACAGGTCTTTGTGCAGCGTGTCAACCGTGCGCTGGTCGCCCGTGTAGGAGTGAATCGTCGTCATGTAGCCGCGGACGATGCCGAATTTGTCGTTCAGGACTTTCGCGACCGGCGACAAGCAGTTCGTCGTGCAGGACGCGTTGGAAACGATTTTGTGTTCGGCGGTCAGTTTGTCGTCGTTCACGCCATAGACGACCGTCAGATCGGCGCCTTTGGACGGAGCGGAAACCAGAACGCGTTTTGCGCCGGCTTCCAGATGGACTTTCGCTTTTTCGGCGTCGGTGAAAATGCCCGTGCATTCATAGACGATGTCGATGTCCATTTCTTTCCACGGCAGGTTGTGCGGATCGCGTTCAGCCAAAACTTTCACGGTTTTGCCGTTGACGGTGATCGAATCGTCGGTCGCGGACACTTCGCCGGGGAAGGGGCCGTGGACGGAATCAAATTTCAACAAATGAGCGTTGGCTTTCGGCGAACCGAGGTCGTTGATCGCAACGACATCGACGTCCGTACGACCGGATTCCGCCAAAGCGCGGAAAGCCAAACGGCCGATACGGCCGAAACCATTAATCGCAACGCGAACTGCCATGTTATTTTCTCCTTAGAAAATTGTAACGAATGCGCCCCGCATGGGACGCGGAATTTTTTTCAAGCAGGAATATATTTGCCACATTTTAAAATAAAAAGCAAAACCTTTCCCGCACCGGCGCGCATTTTCTTTTTCTTTACGCCCGAATCCGGACGGGGTGTGACGGCGGGGGTATCATCCGGCCGCGAAACGTGCTATTTTATCCCGACACGTCAATTACGGGAGACGACCATGAACACACGAACCCTTTCCGCCCTGCTTTTGCCGGCCGCCCTGTGCGGATGCGCCCTGACTCATTATAAGAGTCTGGATCAAGCCCCCGACACCGACATCGTGATCACCGCCCGCGTCGCCGTCGAATTGTGGGAAAACGGCGAAAGAATCGCCCCCGCGGCCAAGGAACACACCCTGAAAAACGCGGAAATGCGCCGCCTGACCCTGAAACGCGAAGGCTACCACGATCTGGATATGATCGTGTGGCGCAATCAACCCGAAAAAAGAAACGTCACGTCGCACGACAGCTCGGTCAGCTGGACGGGCGGACAGGTTTCGGACATCAGCTCCGACCTGTCCGAAACGGGGGCGGACGCGGCGACGACCAGTCCGACCTCGACCGTGATGCTGCCGGTCAATCTGGTCAAAACGGTGCTGCGAATCGTCTGGGTGCCGTTCGATTTCACGACGGAATACAACCCGCTTGGCTATTACTACACCTACGGCAAAAACCAGTTCCGCGCCGATATGCGGCCGGCGAGCAAACCTTTTTCGCCGCAGGACGCGTACAACGCGCAGGTCGAGGAATTCGTTTTGAAAAACTATCCGCCGCTGGCCGGACGGGACGCCGGATATCTGTCGGCTCTGGCGCAATTTTCGGGCATAACGGTCGCGGACATCGAAAAACTGCTGGACGAACATCATTCGCCGGAAAGCATGGCCGACGCCGTCATCGACAAAATGTCAACCGTCCACGGAAACTGACGAAAAAACGGAGCCGCGGCTCCGTTTTTTTACGCCCACAACCGACCGACGGGAACGGCGAAAATCCTGTCGTCCAACGGCACGACGGCGTTGCCCGCATAAAGCACGATTCCCTGTTTGAACCGGTCGCCCGTCAATTCTTTCAGCTCCCGCAGCCCCGATAAATATTTTTTGTCAACGGACGCCGAGCTTTTGACCTCGATTCCGACGACATCGCCGCCGTTTTCCAAAACAAAATCAACTTCTTTGCCGGTTTGAGTCCTGAAATGCGACAATTCCCAGCGGTTCAGCGAAGCCTGTTTTACCAGTTCGCCGGCGACGAAATTTTCAAAAACGTGTCCCCACGCCATTTTGTCGTCATACAGCGTTTTCAAATCGCGCTTTAACAGATAAGCCAAAAAATTGGTGTCCGTGAAATACAGCTTCGGGGATTTGACGAAGCGTTTGTTCAGCTTGTTCGGCGTCGCCCACGGCCTGACCTGAAACACCATAAACGAATTGACCGCGAACGCGGCCATTTTCTCGACCGTTTTGACATCCGCGCCGGTTTCGGCCGCCATTGCCGCCATATTCAGCAATCCCCCCGCCCGCATCGCCAGCAGGGACAGCAGCGTCACCATCCGGTCGGGATTTTTCAAATCGGACAAAGCCTTGACATCCCGATTTAAAATCGTCGTCAAATAATCGTCGAACCACGCCGTCCTGTCGATTTCCCCGTTCAGCGCGATTTCGGGGAAAGTGGCGTGACGAACGGCGTCCAGCACATCGCTTTCGGGATATTCCGCCGTTAAAAAATCGTCCGAAAACCAATCCGTCGCTTTTGCGCCGTAATATTCCGCGGCGGAAAACGGATAAAGCGACAACACCGCCATGCGCCCGACCAAAGCGTCGGACAAAACGGGCAAAGCCATCAAATTCGCGGAACCCGTCAGCAAAAACAGCCGATTGTTTTTACCGTTCAACCGGCTTTCATCCACCCTCATCTTCAAATACGGAAAAATTTCGGGGGCGAACTGCACTTCGTCAATGACATTCAGCGCGTCCGCGGGCAAACCGCCGACAAATTCCCGCGGATTATTGCGCGCCGCATTCAACAGCAACGGTGAATCAAACGTCATCCGGTTGATTTTGCAATCCATGTCCAAATGAGCGCACAGCGTCGATTTTCCGACCTGCCGCGCCCCGTTTAAATAGACCAGCGGACGGGAATCGAGTGTTTGAACAACCTTTTCCGACAAAGAGCGCTTAGAAAACATCACATCACAATCCTATAAAATCACGGATTACAATCCAATATTTTCCATATATACCCGCTTGCCTTGAAAAAATCAAGCTTTCACCAATCCGCGTTTAAAGAATCTGAACGGCCGCCGGAACTGGCGGATGCACGATCCGACCATCAAAACGGCGATCAGCGTGCCTTCGCGGATGCCGATGATTTCGCCGCAGAAAATCAGCGATGTCGCAAACGACAGAACGACCAGAGAGGCGTCGAAAGCGATTTTCGTTTTTCCGAAATCCAGCCGCCAGCGTTTGGCGATGACGTTGATCAGCCCTTCGCCGGGCATATAGGTCACGTCGGCGATCAGCTCGAACGAAATGCCGGCGGCCAGAATCGCGCATCCCGCGACCTGCTCCGCCGCGCGCGCGGCATAGCTTTCCAACGGCACGCATCCCGCCAGCCACATCCCCAAATCAATAAAGAATCCGAACACCGTCACGGCCGGAATCTGCAGCAGCTGCGCCCATCCGAATTTTTTGCCCAGCAAAGCGGCCTGTATCACGATGAACAGACAGTTGACCAGCACCGTCCACGTCCCGAAACTCAGCGGATAAATGAACGTCATCACATACGGCAGCCCCGAAATCGGGCTGGTTCCCAAATCGGGATAGGTGCTGAACGCGACGCCGAACCCGCTGACCGCCAGCCCCAGCAGACAGCACAAACATTTTTTCGTCAAACTGAAATGATATTTCACGGATTTTTCCTCCGCCCGATATTTACGCTTTATCCTTTTGCGGAACAAGGAAAAATAACGCTTGCAATCGGACGGATTACACCGTATAAAGAAAAGCCCTTGAAAAAGGGAACCGCGTTTTTCGGGCTATTGTTTCAGGGCAGCCTGAAAACGCAGAACCGTTAAAACATTATTTTAAGGAGACGGAAATGCCCAAACTGAAAACAAAAAGCTCGGTCAAAAAGCGTTTCGCCCGCACGGGTTCCGGCGCCATCAAGCACGGATTCGCCTGCAAACGCCACCGTTTGATTTCCAAAGGAACGAAGATGAAACGCCACGCGCGCGGAACGACGCTGCTGCGCGAATGCGATTTCAAGATCATTGATCGTTTCATGCCGTACAACTAAGGAGTAATTGAACCATGGCTCGTGTAAAACGCGGTATGACCGCCCATTTCAAACACAAAAAAATTCTGAAACTTGCCAAAGGCTATCGCGAAAGCAATTCCAAACTGTACCGCGTCGCCTTGGAAAAGGTTGAAAAAGGTCTGCGGTACGCCTACCGCGACCGCCGCAAGAAGAAAAGCAACTTCCGCGCTTTGTGGATTCAGCGCATCAACGCCGGCGTTCGCGAATACGGATTGACCTATTCCAAATTCATCAACGGTTTGAACAAAGCCGGCATTGAAATGGACCGCAAGATTCTGGCGGACCTGGCGATGAACCAGCCCGCGGCTTTTGCCAAAGTCGTCGAACAAGTCAAGGCGGCTCTGAACTAAGCAACGGATTGCATTAACGAAAGGGGCGCGACGCGCCCCTTTTGCATAGAAACACACAAAGGATATCGGCAAATGAGTGAACTGGACACACTTCAAACACAGCTGCTGGAACAGGTGGAATCGGCGGCGACGCTGGCGGATCTGGACGCCGTGCGCGTTTCCGTTCTGGGTAAAAAAGGCGTCATCACCGAAAAAATGAAATCGCTGGGCGCGATGAACCCCGACGAACGCAAAGCCGCGGGACAGCAGTTCAACGCGATCAAAAACGCTTTGGCGGACGCGATCGAATCCAAAAAGGCCAAATTGGAAGAGGATGAAATCAACGCCCGTCTGGCGCGCGAAGCCGTGGATATCACTCTGCCCGTCCGCCCCGAAACGCAGGGACGCATCCACCCGCTGTACCAGACGTACGACGAGGTCGTCGCCATTTTCGGCCAGATGGGCTTCGACGTTGCCGAAGGCCCCGATATCGAAGACGACTTCCACAACTTCACCGCTTTGAACACGCCGAAAAACCACCCCGCGCGCCAAATGCAGGACACGTTCTATCTGAAAGGCGAAGAAAACGGCGACAAATTCATCGTGCGCACGCAAACGTCCGCCGTGCAGATCCGCACAATGGAAAAACAGCGTCCGCCCGTGCGCGTGATCGTCCCCGGCCGCACCTACCGCTGCGACTACGACGCGACGCACGCGCCGATGTTCCATCAGGTCGAAGGGCTGATCGTCGATACCGAAACGAACATGGCGCATTTGAAAGGCTGCCTGATCGAATTCGTCAAAACGTTTTTTGAACTGGACGACGTCCCCGTGCGTTTCCGTCCGTCGTTTTTCCCGTTCACGGAACCGTCGGCGGAAATGGACATCGGGTGTTCGCGCAAAAACGGCGAATTGAAAATCGGCGCGGGCAGCGACTGGCTGGAAATTCTGGGATGCGGCATGGTTCATCCGAACGTGCTGAAAGCCTGCAACATCGACCCCGAAGTCTATCAGGGCTTCGCGTTCGGGATCGGGCTTGACCGTCTGGCGATGCTGAAATACGCGATTCCCGACCTGCGCACGTTCTTTGAATCCGATCTGCGCTGGATCAAACATTACGGATTCGTTCCCTTGGACATTCCCTCGACGGGATCGGGCTTGAGCATGACGGGAGGAAACAAAAGATGAAATTCACGCTGAGCTGGTTGAAAGATTTTTTGGAAACGGACGCGGGCGTTGACGAAATCGCCGAACGCCTGACCGCCATCGGCTTGGAAATCGAAGAGGTCGTCGATCCTCTGGCCGCGGTCAAAGACCTGATCGTCGTCAGCATTGACGAATGTGTCGCCCACCCCGATTCCGACCATCTGCACGTTTTAAAGGTCAACACGGGCAAGGAATTGCTGCAAATCGTGTGCGGCGCGCCGAACGCCCGCGCGGGGATGAAAGGCATTCTGGCGCGTCCGGGGGATTACGTCCCCGCTTTCGGCGACAAACTGAAAGCCGGCAAGATCCGCGGCGTCGAAAGCAACGGCATGATGTGCGCCGAAGACGAACTGGGCGTCGGCCCCGACCACACGGGCATTATCGAATGTCCCGAAAACGCGGTCGTCGGCGCGTCAATCGCGACCGTCTATCCGTCCGATCCCGTTTTCGACGTGTCGATCACCCCGAACCGCGGCGACTGCATGAGCGTTTACGGCATCGCGCGCGATCTGGCGGCGACGGGACTGGGCACGCTGAAAACGCCCAAACGCGAATCCGTCGCCCCCGCTTTCAAAACCGGCGTCAAGCTGGTCAACGAAGCGATTGACATCGGCGCGCCGTTCTTCACTCTGCGCGAAATCCGCAATGTGAAAAACGTGCAATCCCCGAAATGGATGCAGGATCGCCTGACCGCGGTCGGACTGCGCCCGATTTCCGCTTTGGTTGACGTGACAAACTATTTCAACATCACGTTCGGCCGCCCGCTGCACGTTTTCGACGCGGACAAGGTCAAAGGTCAAATCACCGTACGTTCCGCGCGCGACGGCGAAAAGCTGCTGGCGCTGGACGGCAGGGAATACGCGCTGAGCGACGGCATGGTCGTGATCGCCGACGAAAACGGCGTCGAATCCATCGCCGGCATCATGGGCGGCGAAGTGTCGGGATGCGAGGATTCGACCACGCGCGTTTTGCTGGAATCCGCGTATTTCGACCCCGAAAGCATCGCCAAAACGGGACAGAAACTGATCCTGACATCCGATTCGCGTCAGCGTTTCGAACGCGGCATCGACCCCGCTTCGACGATTCCGGTCGGCGCGGAAATGGCGGCGCAAATGATCATGGAACTGTGCGGCGGCGAATGTTCCGACCTTATCGTGACGGGTGCCGAACCCGCCGCGCCCGCGCCGATTTTCTTCGACCCGAAACGTGTTGAAAAGCTGTGCGGCGTTGACGTTCCCGCGGACACCTGCAGGGAAATCCTTGAAAAACTGGGCTGCTTCGTCAAACCGGAATCGAACGGATTTTCCGTGATCCGCCCGACGTGGCGTTCCGACATTTCCGGTTCGCACGATCTGGTCGAGGAAGTCCTGCGCATTTACGGTTACGACAAACTGCCGGAAATCGCCCTGCCGCGCCCGAACGGCGTCCACGGCATTTTGCAACCCAAACAGCGCCGCGAAGTTTCCGTCCGCCGCGCGATGGCCAACCACGGCGGGTGCCAGACGATCACATGGTCGTTCATGTCGTCCAAGGACGCGGAACCTTTCCGCACCAAGGACGCCGTCCTGATCGCCAACCCGATCAGCGCGGATCTGAACGAAATGCGCCCGAATTTGCTGCCGAATCTGCTTTCGGCGGTGCGTTCCAACATTACCAAAGGCACGTTCGACGGCTGCCTGTTCGAGGTCGGGCCTCAATTCTTCGGGTTCAAACCGATGGAACAGGAAACGGTCGCCTGCCAGCTGCGCTTCGGGCAAATGACGCCGCGCCATTGGGCGGTCGCCCAGCGTCCGGTTGACGTGTTCGACGCCAAGGCCGACGCCCTGTCCGCTTTGGACGCGGCGGAAGCCCCGCAAAACGTGCAGATCGCGCGCGAAGCCCCCGCTTGGTACCACCCCGGCCGGTCGGGCGCGGTCAAAATCGGCAAAACCATTCTGGCATACTTCGGCGAACTGCACCCGAAAGTGTTGAAAGCGATGGATTTGAAAACGCCCGTTTGCGCGTGCGAAATCTTCCTCGACCGCCTGCCGCCCGCGAAAAAGAAGAACGGCAAAGGCGTCAAAACGCTGAAACTGTCCGCGTTCACGCCGATTTTCCGCGATCTGGCGTTCTTGGTCGATCGCAAAGTCGATGCGGAAAAAATCGTTTCGGCCGCCAAAAACACAGACAAGACACTGATCACCGACGTTTCCGTCTTCGACTTGTACGAAGGCGACAACTTGGGCGACAAAAAGTCGATCGCGATCCAGCTGACGATCCAGCCCGTCGAAAAAACGATGACGGACGAGGAAATCGAAAGCGTCTGCCGCCGCGTCGTCGGCGCGGTCGCGGCCGCCACCGGCGCGACATTGCGGGGGTGAGATGCGCGAACCTTTGTTAAACGGCGCGGTGCTGATGCCGGAAAACGGCGCAAAACCGGAACAGCTGGTCGTCTATTTGCACGGCATGGGCGGAACGGGCGAATCGAACGCTTGGTTCGCCCGTGAATTACAGCGGGTGATGCCGCGCGCGGTCTTTTACGTCCCCGACGGACTGGAGGCCATGGACGGCAACGAAGAAGCCCGCCAATGGTTCGGCATCCCGCCGAAATTCAACGACAACTGGTTCACCCGCCACCCCGATTTGCTGTCCAAACGGGCGCGGCTGAAATTGAACCGGATGTACAAATGGTACGACGCCGCGGCGTTAAAGGTGGCGGATTACATTCGCGACCGCATGGACGCACACGGCATCGGCGCGCAAAACACCTACGTTTTCGGCGTGTCGCAGGGCGCAATGATGGCGGTGCAGATGTGCGCCGAATCCGACATTCTGGCGGACAGGGCGGCCGACGGGTCGCTGATCCCGCTGGGCGGCGTGATGATTGTCGCGGGGTGCCTGTTGAACGCGGCGGAGGTTGAAAAACATCCCTCGCAATCCAAACCGGAATTCATTCTGGTGCACGGGGAAAAGGACACGACCGTCCCGTTCCGCGGCCATTTGCTGACGGACAAAACCCTGTTTCAATGCGGTCAGAAAACCGTTTCCAAAGTCGTTTGGGGACGCGACCACACGTTTTTTGAAAAAGAGGCGCTGGGCGAAATCCTGCGGCTGGCGAAACCGTGGGGCGACCGCCGCGCGTAAACATTACGAAAAAGGCTTCGGTTGTCCGAAGCCTTTTTTTATGCCGCGGCCGCTTCTTTGATACGTTCGACCATGGCGAAAAAACCGTTGCGGCGCGTCGGGCTTAAATGCGATTCCAACCCCAGCTTGGCAAAAATCGCATCCACGTCGGTATGGCGGATCTCGTCCTTTGTCTTTCCCGACAGGATGATGCGCAAAACGGCGATCAGCCCGCGGACGATATGGGCGTCGCTTTCCCCGTCGAACGTCAAAACATCGCCGTCCGTTTTGATTTTCAGCCACACCTGGCTCATGCACCCCTCAACCTTGTTTTGATCGTTTTTATCGGCGTCGGACAACGCGGGCATATCCCTGCCCAATTCGATCAAATAGGCGTAGCGATCCTCCCAGTTGTCCAAAAAAGAAAAGTTTTCGATCAGTTCAGCCGTGTCCATTTGCGCGCCTTTCCGGTTCAAGTGTTGAATTCCGTTTATATTTACGCCCGATCCGGCCGGACTGCCAAACAAAAAATTTTCCGCCCCGATCGAAACCGGAGCGGAAAATCAAACGCCGTCGGCGATCACGCCTGCAAAATGCCCAGACGCTGCGCCGTGACGACGGCTTTCGTCCTGTTTTCGACGTGCAGATGACGCAGCAAAGCGTTGATGTGCAGCTTTACCGTCGCTTCGGACACGCTCATTTCATACGCGATCTGCTTGTTCGACAATCCGTTGCTCAAGTGCTGCAGCACTTCGCTCTGCCGCCCCGTCAAATTCTTTCCGTCCGGCAGGGCGTGGGACAAAATGCGACCGCTTTCCCCCGTCCGCCGCATCCCGTCCAGCACCGCGGGCGGCACGTACGCGTTTCCGTCCACGATCAACCGCAGCGCGTTGATGATCAGCGAATCGGACGATTTTTTCGGAATATAGCCGGACGCCCCCAATCCGAACGCGTCCAAAATATCGCCGCGGCTTTCGCTTTCGCCCGTCACGATCAATCTGGACGCGGCGAACATCGCGTGCATCTTTTTGAACGATTCTTTCCAATCCGCCCCCAACACGTCGCGATCGACAAAGATCAAATCGAAACTCTTTCCCTCTTGCGCCAGCTTTTCGACCGCGGCGAAATCCGTCACCTCCTGCAATTCGGTCAACGCGCCGAAACGTTGCAGCTGACGGCTGAATCCCTCACGAAACAAAGTATGATTATCCGCTACCAATATTTTCATGTTTTTTCCCCTTTTGTTGTGAATGTTTCCGTACTTGTCTTCAACGTTAGACGGGGCGTTCCGGCAAAGATAGATACCTGAACGCATTAAATCCGGCGGCCTAGGCCGGACGGTCTAAACCTTTCGGCCAAAATCAGCTTTATTTTGTGACGCAAAGCATTTCAAAACAACATATGGTGTATCCGGCCTCTTTTTATATAGCGGCCATATAACGGACTTTTTAACAAAAACGGCGCGTTTTATTTTATTGAGAAAACGAATCCGCATTTTACTTTTTCCGTTTTTAATCCTATATTCCTGTCGCGCGAAAGGAAAACGGATGATACTGAAATCGAAAAAAATTGATATGCTGGACGGCGCGCTGCTGCCGTCGATGCTGCGCTTCGCCCTGCCGCTGATGGCGTCCAGCGTTCTGCAGCTGTTGTTCAACGCGTCCGACATCGCCGTTGTCGGGCATTTCGGTTCAACCCATTCGCTGGCGGCCGTCGGATCGACCACGACATTGGTCAGCTTGCTGACGAATTTCTTCATCGGGCTCAGCATCGGCACGAACGTTCTGGCGTCGCGCTGTCTGGGGGCGAAGGATTTCAAACTGCTGCGCCACGTTGTCCACACGTCGCTGGCCTTAGGGCTGATCGCCGGCGTTTTTTCGGCATCCGTCGGCCTGACGCAATCCGAACGGATTTTAACGTGGATGCAAACGCCCGACAGCGTCCTGCCGCTGTCGCTGACGTACACGCGGATATTCTTTTTCGGCATGGTTCCGACGGCGATCTACAATTTCGGCGCGGCGATTTTGTACGCCAACGGCGAAACGAAAAAACCGCTGATCTTCCTGATCGTTTCCGGCATTACGAACGTCATTTTGAATTTGGTTTTCGTCATTTGCTTCAATATGGACGTGGCCGGCGTCGCGACCGCCACCGTCATCGCCCAAACGCTGGCCATGACGCTGGTTCTGATATCGCTGGGCAAACGCCGCGACTCGTCCAGAATCTTCATCAACCAAATCCGTTTGAACTGGAACATCGTCTGGAACATTTTGAAACTGGGCGTCCCCGCGGGATTCCAAAGCATCGTTTTCAGCCTGTCCAACATGGTGATCCAATCCGCCATCAATTCGTTCGGCCCCGTGTATATGGCGGGCGCGGCGGCGTCGCAAAACGTCGATTGCTTCATCTGGATCAGCATGAACGCGTTCCAGCCGACCGCCACCACGTTCATCAGCCGCAACATCGGCGCGAAACGCTACGCCCGCATCAACAAAATCACACGCTGTGCGCTGGCCTGCGCGTTTGTCACCGGCATCATCGTCGGCAGCTTCGCCGTCTTTTTCGGCACGTTGCTGCTGGGCGTCTATACCGGCGATCCGGCGGCGATTTCGGCGGGGCTGCTGCGCCTGCGCACAGTCGGCATCCCTTATGCGCTGTGCGGATTGATGGATGTGATGACGGGAGCGCTGCGCGGATTGGGGTCTTCGTTCGTTCCCGCCGTGATCGCCCTTTTGGGCGCGTGCGGCCTGCGGCTGGCCTGGATTGCCACGCTGTTCCAGATCCCGAAATACCACACGTTCACACTGCTGTTTTTGTCCTACCCCGTTTCATGGGCGGTGACGGCGGTGGTGCTGGCGGCCGCCTATGTGATCGTGCGGCGCAAATATCCGGCGCATGACGAACCCGCTCCCGCGCCGGTTTTATAAAGTTAAAAGGTCATTCCACCACGTCAAAGGTGAAAACGGCTTTTTGATCCGTCTGCCTGTTCAGCTTTTCCCACGGCCGGTAATAATATCCCGTGACCGTGACCTTGCCCGCGCGCGCGGCGGTAAAGGACAGCTCTTTCGTTCCGCCCGCGCCCAAAAACGGCGAATCGGACGCGACATAATTTTCATCCGCGCCCGTCAAAACGTTCTGGTCGTGCGGGAAAAAGAAAAACTGCCACGAATATCCCGTGGACGGGTTTTCCGGCAGCCGGACGACGACGCGTCCGCCGGCGGGAATGACGAAAGTCTGCCCGTTGTTTTGCTCCGTCACCTGAAACGGCGCGGCGGCGCAGGCGGACAATACGGCGCACAAAGCGGCGATCACAACTTTTTTCATCTCACACCCCCAATTTCCGATAGGCTTCCAGTTCTTCAATCGTGTTGATGTCGGCGGGCGCGTTTTCAATCAGCTTGATCTTGTCAACGATCAACGCCTGAACGTGATACCCGTTTTGCAAAAACCGCAGCTGCTCCAGCTTTTCGCGCTTTTCCAAAACGGCCTCGCCCATTTGCGGGAATTTCATCAAAACGTTCGTCTTGAAAACATAAATGCCGATGTGGTGGTAGTAATCCTGATACGGGCATTTTTCCACGTCGCGGACATAGGGCGCCAGACTGCGCGTGAAATAAACGGCGCGCCCCTGCGTTTCGCCTTTTTCCAACCCCATGACGATTTTGACGTTGTTCGGGTTTTCGGCGTCCTCCCGCGTTTTAAAGACCATGCCGCACGTCGCCAGATCGCAATCGGTTTCCTCGATGATTTTGATCAGCCGGTTGTTGATCGCGGGATCGACGTTGATGTTGTCGCCCTGAAAATTGACGGCGATGTCGTATTTCGCGCCGTCGGGGTCGATTTCTTTCAGCGCGGTCGCGATCCTGTCCGTTCCGGACGGCAGGTTCGGGTCGGTCAAAACGCACGTCGCGCCGAAACTTTCGGCAACGTCCCTGATTTCCCTGTCGCCGGCCGCGATGCACACGTCGCCTTTGATCGCGGCTTTGACGTGTTCGTAAACGTGCTGGATCAACGGCTTTCCGTTAATGTCGCGCAAGGGCTTGTTCGGCAGACGCGTCGCCGCCAACCGCACGGGAATCATCGTAATCACTTTGCTCATTTTATCCTCGCTTTATTTCTGCTGTTCCAGCCATTGTTTGAATTCGACCACGTCGCGCACCTCCGGCACGCCGCGCAGATCGGCGGGCGAATCCGTCGTGAACTCGCTGCGCATCCGGACGCATCGCGCGCCGACGGCCTTGGCGGCGTACAGGTTGTAGATCCGGTCGTCCACCAACACGGTTTCATCCGCGTTCAACCCGTATTTTTCAAAGCATTGACGCAGCATATCCTCTTTGGCGGTATCGTGCATGAATTTGCCGTGCCGGACACATTCGATCGTCAGAAAGTCCGTCACGTCTTTCAACAAAACGTTCAGCAGCTTCTTTTTCGTTTCAACGTCGAACGTCGCGGACAAAGTGAACTGCCGGTATCCCGCCGCGTTCAGATCGCGCAAAGTTTCGACGACGTGCGGATACAGCGGCCGGTTGTTGAAAAATTCGGGCGAAGCGCAAAAATCCCTGTCCATTTGCACGCCCTTTGTCGGGTGGGTTTTCAACTCCAAAGCCCCGTATTCCGGCGCGACGGGCAGGACTTTCGGCAAATCGGCCCATTGCAGACCGGCGTAATCGTTTTTATAGTTCGGATGGTTCGTCAAAAAATGGTAATAGGCGAAATTGATGTTCGCCAGCACGCCGTCCACATCCCAGAAAATGTTTTTAATCACCGCATCACCCTTTAAAAAGCTTGATACAGGATAAACCGCCCCGCCCTGCAACGCAAGCCCTTTAAACCAAACGCCCGAACAGGTCGTATTCGGTCACGTCGGTGATTTTGACTTTGACGAACGTTCCGGCTTCGACGAAATCCTTTGACGTGAAATAAACCTTTCCGTCAACGTCGTACCCGTTGGAATAGTCGCGGCCGAAAAACATATCCTCGTCCTCGTCAAACCCTTCGCACAAAACGTCGCAGGTTTCGCCGACGCGCTTTTGCTGCAGCTCGAAACTGATTTGCGCCTGCGCCGTCATCAACGCGTCCAGCCGTTCGCGCTTGACCTCGTCGTCGATCTGGTCGGGATAGTCATAGGCGGGCGTCCCCTCTTCGCGCGAATAGGCGAACGCCCCCAAACGGTTCAGCTTCGCTTCCTTGACGAAAGCCAGCAATTCCGCGAACCGCGCGTCCGTTTCCCCCGCGAATCCGACAATGACGGTCGTGCGGATCACGATGTCGGGCATCGCGCGGCGCAGCTTTTCAATGACGGATTTGATCTGCGCCTTGTTCCCGTGACGGTTCATCCGTTTCAACACAGCGTCGGAAATATGCTGGATCGGCATATCCAGATAATGCAGGACGCGCGGATTCGTCCGCATTTCCTCGATCAGTTCGTCGTCGATTTTGTCGGGATAGCAATAGAAAATCCGAATCCACGGAATGTCCGTTTCCGCCGCCAACCGGCGCAGCAATTCGGCCAAAGCGGGCTTTTTATACAGGTCGATGCCGTAACGCGAGGTGTCTTCGGCGATCAGGTTCAGCTCTTTCGCCCCCGCCGCCGCCAGATCCTGCGCCTCTTCGACGATGCTTTCGATCGTGCGGGAACGGTACCGGCCGCGGATTCTGGGGATCGCGCAATAGGAACAGCGGTTGTCGCATCCCTCGGATATGCGCAGGAAAGCGGCCGGCGAATCGCCGGACAGCATCCGTTCGCCCTCGATGGACGTTTCCTCGTAATTTTTGAAATCGGCGTACTTTTCGGATTCAAGGGATTTGCGCACCGTTTCGACGATGTCGTGAATTCCGCCCAAACCGGTCACGGCGTCGATTTCGGGCAGACGCTCCAAAATCTTGTCGCGCCACCGTTCGGCCAGACACCCCGTGACGATCAGCTTTTTCAGCTTTCCCGTTTTTTTCAGCTTGGCGACCTCTTTGATCGTGGCGACGGATTCGTCCTTGGCGTCGCCGATGAACCCGCACGTGTTGATCAAAATCACCTCGGCTTCGTTCGCGTCGCCCGTGATTTCATAATGCGCGTCGTCCAAATGCGACAACATCATTTCGGTGTCGATCGTGTTTTTGGAACATCCCAAAGAAATAAATCCGATTTTCATAGCTTTCCCGCCGTGGTTAAAAATTCACGGACGCCATAATGAAACGGCGGGCGTTTGATGTCAAACCGATAAACGGTCCAACCGCTTTTTTTCGGATTTCAGCACGTCTTTCAACGTGATTTCAGCCATGGCCTTGCGGATTTTTTTGTTCAGCCCCGACCACATTTTGCACGCCGAACAATCGTTCGATTTCGGACAGAACGACTTGTCAACCACACATTCGACGACGGAAACCGTCCCCTCCATGGCCTCGACCACGTCCAGCAAAGTGATTTCCTTGGGCTGTTTCAACAGCCGCAGCCCGCCTTTCGCCCCGCGCAGGGATTCGATGAACCCCGCTTCGTTCAACGGCAGGATCAGCCGGCTGATGTATTTTTCGGAAATCTGCTGGGATTCGGCGATTTCCTTCATCAACCGCGGATTTTCCCCGTCGTGCAAAGCCAGATCCAGCAAAATCCGCCAGCCGTAACGTCCTTTTGTCGATATTTTCATCGCGTCATCCTTTCCGTTTGATCCCCTTATACCACAAAACGCCGGAAAATAACCTGAAATTTAATCACTACCAAACAGGTTGACATTTTTGAAAAACGGATGTAGCTTAAATAGTGTTTTCACTCTGACAGGAAAGGGATTAACATGAAAAAGGTTTGTTTGCTGGCTTTTGCCTGTATGCTGTACGCCTCCGCCGCGTTCGCGGCCTGCGGATGCGGACATCAACCGTGCGGCTGCGGATGCGGCGCGACGGCTGAATGCAACTGCGGAAAGTAACGGATTGAAACGCGATTCGGGGCTTTCCGCCGCGGAAAGCCCCTTCTTTTATGAAATAAAACGAGGAATAAAATGAAAGTGTTTAAAACTGTTTCGGAACTGGTCGGCCACACGCCCCTGATGGAATTGGCGCGCTTTGAACAGGCGGAAAATCTGGCCGCGACCGTTCTGGCCAAACTGGAAATGTTCAATCCCGCCGGATCGGTCAAGGACAGAATCGCCAAAGCGATGATCGACGACGCCGAACAAAAGGGGCTGCTGAAACCGGATTCGGTCATCATCGAACCGACCAGCGGCAACACGGGCATCGGGCTGGCGGCGATCGGCGGATCGCGCGGCTATCGCGTCATTTTGACCATGCCCGAAACGATGAGCGTCGAACGCCGCAACCTGTTAAAGGCTTTCGGCGCGGAACTGGTGCTGACGCCGGGGGCGAAAGGCATGGCCGGCGCGGTTGAAAAGGCCGAGGAACTGGCCAAGGAAATTCCGAACGCCTTTATTCCGGGGCAATTTGTCAACCCCGCGAACCCCGCGGCGCACATGGCGACGACCGGCCCCGAAATCTGGCAGGACACGGACGGCAAGGTTGATTTCTTTGTCGCGGGCGTCGGCACGGGCGGCACGCTGTCGGGCGTCGGCGGCTATTTGAAAAAAATGAACCCCGCCGTCAAAGTCGTCGCGGTCGAACCCGACGCGTCCCCGCTGCTCAGCGAAGGCAAAGCGGGTCCCCACCCGATTCAGGGCATCGGCGCGAACTTCATCCCCGAAACGCTGGACAGGACGGTTTACGACGAAATCATCCGCGTGACGGGCGAACAGGCGTTCAAAACCGGCCGTTTTCTGGCGCGCAAAGAAGGGCTGCTGGTCGGCATTTCGTCGGCGGCCGCCGTCTATGCGGCGTCCGAAATCGCCAAACGTCCGGAAAACAAAGGCAAAACGATCGTCGCTTTGCTGCCCGACACCGGCGAACGCTACCTGTCCACCCCGATGTTTTCGGAATAATTGTCAAAAGGTCGATTTTTCCAAAACGACCGACGCATCCAGCCGCAGCAGCAAATCTGTCATCCGGCGCAAGAAAGTCCCGCCCAGCACCCGCAGCGGGACTTTTTTTCCCGCCTTTGACTGAAACGTGATCCTGTCCGGCGCGTTTAAAAACGCGGCCAGCGTCTTGGCGATTTCGGTGTTGCGCTGGCGGTGGGCGTTCGCCATCGACAGATAGCCGGTGATCGCCGGAACGACCGCCGCGGCTTCCGCCGCGCCGGCGGCGTCCCCGCGCCGCAGATACAGCGTGTCGATGTAACGTTTGTACCCGCGCACCAACCCGCTTTCCGTATAGGACGCCGAAAACGCCGTCACCGTTGCGCCGTCCAAAAAGTTTTTAAGGTCTTTCACCGGATCGCCCTTGCGCAAGAAATGCTTGAACGCCAAAACCAGCTGCCCCTGCTGCGCGTTTGAAACGCCGGACAGGGAAACGTCAACCGTCCACGCGCCCAGACATTTGTCGGAAATTCCGGCTTTCAGCCTCATGTTCCCGTTTGCCGGCGAATAGGCGTATTCCCCCGTGACGTTCGCGCTGATCCGGTCGCATCCGGCCAGCATCAACGCGTACAGCGGACGGTTCAAAACGTCTTCGGCCGGATTGAAAAAGGCCAGCGCGTCGATCACGCTTTCGTCGTCGCCTTTCAGCAGCCGCGCGACATCCGTCAGCCGCAGGGAAACCTTTTCGGCGTCAAACGCGATTTTGGACGGGACGCCGCCGCTTTCCCGATAATCGCGCACGGTAAACCGTTTAGTGTGGTTTTGCAGCGACGGCAAAGCGCGCGGCCGGACGGAAACGCCCTTTAACACGGCGACATCCGCCACGGTCAGCGAAATGTCGCGATACGAAACGGCGGCGTTGATCCCGTTGCGCGTCAAAAAGGCGTGAACGTTTTTCAGCTCCTCGTCCTTTTGCAATAAAACCATGAAAACGCCGCAAGCCGTGAACAGCAAAAACAAAATCACGACGGCGACCCACATACTTTTCGTCACGGTTCGTCCTCCTGCCGGTACGGGGCGTGATACGGCCGCCAATTCGGTTTTTCATGCCGCCGACGGATCAGCCCGACCAAATCCGCCACTTCGCCGCAGGCCTCCTGTTCGCAGGCGGCGGCGGCGGACAATTCCAGCACGCCGGCGGTGAAAGGGTCGTCCTTTTTGTATTTCTTTCTTTCCTCGGCGGTCATGGCGCGCAAATTCCCGCTGACGATGTGCCACCCCTGCCGGTTCAGCAGCCCGCTGGCCTGCGTGATCAAAAACTCGGACGGCCATTCGACCCACGCCTTGTCCAGCCCCGACGAAGCGATGTTGACCAACAGGTTGACGCGCACGGGCTTTTGAATGATCGACGCCGCCGTCAGCATCGCGGGCAGGTTGTCGATTCTGTCCACCCCGATCATATAGGCCAGCCGCCCCAGATAGTCCGCCTTGGTCAGTTCGTTGTAATCGGCCATCATCAACTGGTGTTCGCGCAGATCCTCGTTCCGGCGGATGTTTTCGCGCAGCCGCGCCAGATTTTGCGTTTTATCGGACGCGATCGTCCATTTTTTCGCGGGCTTGCGTTCCAAAACGGCGGCATAGATCAGCTTTGACTCCGCGTCCGCCCCCTCGTCCCCGCCGGCGTTTTCCGGCATATCCATGCCGGCGATCCCCTGCGGCGCGGTCGTGGCGAAAAACCGCATCCGCGTCGCGCCGGAACAAAAGATGTCGGCGAAGCTTTCCGCCGTGCGCAATATGTTGTCCGTCACGGCCTGTTCCAAAAACAACTCTTCGTTTTCCGTCACGGCGGCGATCGTGAACGGCGCGCACCCCGCCCACGGCGAATACAGCCCCGTTTTGCGGTTGCGGCGGCTTTTCAAATATCCGACATAGTGGATTTTCAATTCCGGATCCGAATCGATCAGATAACTGGCCACCTGCTCGTCCTTGCTCGCGCCGTACCGGTTCAGCAAAACGACGTTCAGGTTCTTGCGCCCCGTGAACCGCCCCTCGGTGAAATACCCGTCCAGCGTCGTTTCCAGATTGTCGCGGTCGTTGAAAACGGACACCTCGGCGCGGCCATAGACCAGATTTTCGGAACACGAATTGCCGCCGACGCTGATGAACCAGTTTTTCATTTTCGCCGCGGGCTTGTCGGTCGTGTAAAGGATTGAACAGCGCTTGTCCTTTGAATAAACGCGGTGTTCCAGCGCGCTTTGGTCGATATGCGCCATGATTTTCTGCTTTCCGGCGGGCGGCGTCCATTCCCTGACCGGAAAACCGTCTTTCGGGCGGGCGGCCGCGACGGCCGCGGCCTGCAGCTGGCGGATTTTGACTTTCAGCGTCCCCTTTTCGGGCTTCCATTTGTCCGCGGCGGACGCGGAGCCCTGATACACCAGCGTGTTGGAACTGTACCCGTCGATCACGGCCTGCTGGGCGGCGGCACATTCGCCCTTTAAAACGACGGCCACTTTGGCCATCAGCGCGTTCAGCGCCGGTTCCTCGAACGCGGCTTCGTCCTGCGCGAAAATTTTCAAACTCAGGATGTCGTCGCACCACTTGCCGTTTTCGGCTTCGGCGAAAACCTCGACGCCGGCCTTTGCGGAATAGGCGATCCGCTTCATTTCATGCCCCGTCGGTATGTCCAGCGTCTGCGCCCCCGCCGCGGGTGTCAGGAAAAAAAATAACGCCGCCGTTTTGAAAAAACTGTTCATGCCGCCAACTATAAAATATAATTTCGGAAAATTGTAGCCTTAAAACAAAAGGAAAAAAGTTTGATCGTCCCCGACAGAAAAACGGAAAACTATCTGAACGAACCCGCGACGCCCAAAGCCGTCGCCCGCCTGTGCCGCGCGGGCGTCGTCGCCCCGACCGCTTTTTTGCAGGCGGCCGCCCTGTGCCGCACCGACGGCGGGTGGGAAAAGGGCGCGTCGGTTTTCCTGCGCCTTTCGACCGCCCTGTTTTTCGCAGCCGCGCTGTTTTTCCTGACACTGGCGCATTGGGATTTCCTGTATCAAACGGGCGGATTCGCCGCCGCGGCCGTCCTGTTCGGCGTCTGCGCCTGCCTGCGCCGCCGGTTTGCCGCCGCCGATTACGCCGGCGTCGGATTGATCGTTTTGATGTACTTTCTGCCGGACACCGTTTTCATGTCGGTGGCGTCCGCCCGCGCCGACCTGCTGGCCTGCGCCGTTTTGTCCGGCGTGTGGGCGGTGCCGTCCGGCCGCGCCGGCGTCCGGCTGCTGCCTTTCGTTTTGCTGAACGCGGCGTTCTGCCTGTCCCGCGACATCCCCCTTTTCCTGTTCGCCGCCGCGCTGAACGCCGCCGTTTTAACCGCGCGCGAGTTTTTCAGGAAACTCCCCGCCCTTTCACCGGCCGTTTTCCGCCTTTTCTTTTTAGGATCGACGCTCGCTTTCCTGTTCGCCGCGGCGGCCGACGGCTCCGGTGTTTTTCCGTTCCTCCTCTGCCTGACCGCATCCGCGGCGGCGGGATACGTTTACACCGCCCGCCTGCCCGACGCCGGATCGCGCCGCCTGACCGCCGTGTTCAACGTGCTGTGGGGCGTCTTGGGACTTTTCCGCCTGCTGAATGCCGCGTCAATCCCGCCCGAAACGGCGCGCGCCCTGACCGGAATCGCCGCATCCGCGCTGATCGCGGCAGAACTGATCGCCGACCGGATCAGAGTCTCCGGAATGAAAGGAAACGAAGATGCCCGCTGATTTTTCATTGCGCCAAACGCTGGCCTGCCTGAACGTTTCCGTGTTCAACCCCGCCGTCGAACCGGCGCTGAAACAGGCCTGCCGCATCGACGCCGAACGCAAAACCGCAAAAAAAGACCCGTTTCACGGCCTGTTTTCGCTGATCGTTTTGCAGCTGGCGGCATTCGCCTGCTTCGCCGGCCTGCGCCCCTATGCCCTTTGGGCGGGAACGGTTCTGACGCTTGCGGGACTGATCGCCGCGGCTAAAACGAAAAACACCGCCTTTCACCGGTTCGCCGAAGTCTATTTGTGGGCGGGACTGATGCTGCTGGGGGAAAAGCTGTTTTTCCTGCTGCCCGCCGCCGTCCCCTCGCTGATTTTGCCGGCGCTGCTGTCCGGCATGGCGAAACAGTCCCGCCGCGAACGCCGGATACTCGGATCGTTCTGGCTGGCGGTGACGGTGTTTGCCGCCGCGTTCCGCCTTGCGCCCGCCGCCGTTTTCCCGATTGCCGGACTGTTTTCGCTGGCCGGCGCGGCCGGATTGCTTTTCCCGCTGAAAAACGTTTTCGACCGCGAACCGTCCATTGTTTTCATCCTGTCCCCGCTGTTTTTGAAACTGGGGCTGGAAACGGCCGCCCTGACCGGTTGGACGCCGCCCGTTTCGTCCGGCTGCGTTTTGGCCGCTGCGTTCGCGATGCAGGGCGTTTTGCTGACTTTGGCCTTGCGCAAGGATTTGGAAAGCGGGGAAAAAGCCCTGTTCTGGCTGTCAACCGCAGCGCTGTTCGCTTTCGCCGCGCTGGTGTCGGACGGCATGGCCGGCGCGATCGTTTTGCTGGCCGTCGCCTATTTCACGGACGCGCGTTCGCTGGGCAAAACGGCGGCCGCCCTGCTGATCGCCTTTCTGGCCGTTTTCATTTTGAACCAACCTGTTTCCCTGTCGTCGGCCGCGACGCTTTGCGCCGTCGCCGGATTGCTTTCCGCCCTGCTTTGCCGATACCTGAAACACCGTTTCGCGTCAAAGGAATGACCCCATGCGCCGATTGATCATCGCTGTTTTATGCCCCGTGCTGATTTTAACCGTTCTGACGGCGCGTTACGCCGCGTCCGCGCGCACCGCGAAAAACGGCGTCCGGCTGCTGCTGCCGGTATCCGTTTTGGAAACGGGCGAAGACGCGTTTTCCCCGTTCGTCCGGCTGCGCTATCACAATTTCATCCCGATCGACGCCATGCTGGAAAAAAAGGGAACGATCATCGTCGAACGGCCGGACGACGGACGGGCGGAATTTTCGTCCCTGCCGTCGAAACGGCCTTTGCGCCCGCGTGAAACGCCGCTGAAATACGTTGTGACGGATAACAACGGCACGGACGCCTCCGTCCGTTTTTCCGCCGCGTTTTTACGCTTTGCGAAAACAAAGGGATTCCGCCCCGAATCCGTGCGCTTCGCCGTCGTCAGGGCGGACAGGTCGGGCAACGCCCTGCTGACGGGATTGGCGGACGACAACGGAACCCTGCTGGTCAAAGGGATTGCGCAGGCGAATCGCAGCCGGTGAAATCGACGTGAAAGATATGGTATTTCCGCGCGCTTTTCGCCGGAACGCCCCGCGCCCGCTTGACAAAGCACGGCAGCTTTCCCGTCACCAGCAGCCGCCCGATCAGCTTGTTCGGATCAATCGACACGAACGGCCTTAACTCCGGCTTTGTCGTATAGTACGGATCGTCCAGCAAAATCGTTTTGACCTGATGCTTTTCCAACAGGCGGCGCACTTTTATCATATCATAGCCGTGCAGCATCGCCGCCGCATCCAAAATGCCCTCGGCGTTGGAATGGTACGGCGACCCGACGACGGGGATTTCCGTCAGCCACGCGATTTCCGGCCCGCGCGAAGACGCCGTCAGAATACTTCCCTTTTCCTTGGACAAATACGGAATGAAATCCTCCGGCGTCGTTTTGCTTTGCCATTCGATTTGAAAATCATAGGACAGCGTCGCGAACGCGAAAAACAGCGACACGGGGAAAAAGACGGCCGGCACGGCCAAAGCGTCGCGGACGCTTTCCTTTTTCCAAAACCGCGCCCGATCGTACCAAACGCGCAAAGACAGCACGACGATCACCGGCGCGAACGCCCCCGCCGGACGGCCGAACCGCCGGCTGATCAACGCCAGAACCGCGAAAAACACCAACGCGGCGCCGAACGCGAACATCATCTTTTTCCGCCGGAACGAAGCGAAGAAAAACGCCGGAATCAGACAAACGCACGCGACCAGCGGCAGCCCGTCGAATTTGACCAGCGCGCTCATCGTCAATATGGCCGGCCACAATTCGGTGATGTATTTCGCCCACACGTCGTACAATTCGGGCGCGATGGGGGAACCGAGAACAGCCTGCGCGCCGAACAGATACAGCGTGAACCCCAGCGAAAACAGCGTCAGCAAAGCAATGACGGCCAGCCGCCCGACGACGGAGGAAACGCCGGCCTCGCGCTCGAAATACTCCGCCATGAAAAAGGACATGGCCGCGAATCCGGCGACCGACACCAACAACACGGACAACCGCCCGTTGTCCGCGAACAAAAACCCCTGCATGGGCGGATTGACGGCCAGACACGCCAGCATCGACAAAAAGAAGCACAGCGTGAACAGGAAAATCTGGCGCATATTCTGGTATCTGAACACCCACGCGGCGACCATTCCGCCGATGATCGCCATAGTTGCCAGAAACCCCTCCGGCGACACCCACACGGACAGCCCCGCGAAAACGCCGGCCGCTTTGAAATACGCGATCCTTTGCGTTTTAAATCCGCGCGCCAGCTCGCCGACGATCAGAATCAGAAACAGGTTCAGCAAAACGTGATGATCCGCGCGGCCGGCGGTGAACAGCGCGTAAGTAGCCAGCGGCATGAAATACAGCGCGGCGGCCGCGGCTCTTAAAAAAGCGCCCGCGAACGGCCGGCACGCCCACACAATCGCGACGGCCGAAGCGACCGCCATAACGGGCTGGTACAGGAAACATCCGTACAAAACGGCCTGTTTCAACGGCAGGAACGGCAAAAACGGCAGCGTCGTCAAATACAGGAAAACATCCGTCGCGCGCGTGAAATGCAAAATCTGCCCGAACGGATAGTTGTCGTGCCGGTACATGATTTCCGCCCACGATCCGGATTGAATGAAATCAATCAGCCGCATGGCGTGCGTGTAGTTGTCCGTTTCCGGCAACAAACCGTTTGAACCGGCGATCAAAACGATCTGCCACAGCAGCACCGGCAGGGCGATCAAAAAGTATTCGTATTTTTCATAACGCGCGCGCTTCCCCGCGCCTTGATCACAAATCAAACAAATCCCCCTGTTTTTCGCTGACGTTTTCCGGCGCTTCATCCGGTTCGTAAACCCCGCTGAACGGATAGTGTCGGGCGCATCTGGGTTCGTAAATGTCCGCCGCGCCCAATTCGATGTCGGCTTTCGACCCGCCGCGCTTGTAGGTGTAGATGGCGGGTTCGCCGCACAGGGCGCATCTGGCCTGCAGCGGCGTGTAGCGGTCGGCCGTCCCCTTTAATTTTGAAATGATTTCAAAGGGTTCGCCTTTCCAGTTCATGTCCAGCCCGCAGCACACGACGTGCAGCCCCCGCCCGACCAGCGTTTTGATGCACGCGATGATGTCGCCGCCGAAATAGGGTTCCGTGAAAAACTGGATCTCGTCGAAAAACACGGCCTGCGCCTTTTCGATCGCGCCGGATTCCAGAATTTCGGACGTGTTGGTCAGGTTGAACGCGGCGGCGGCGACTCCGTCGTGCGTTTTGATTTCGCAAATGCCGTACCGCGTGTCGAACGACGGTTTGATCAGCACCATTTCCCCGTCGAACGCCCGCGCTTTTTTCAGCAAAGCCGACGTTTTTCCGGCGAACATGGGGCCCGCGATGACTTCCAAATACCCTTTTGACATAACCAGCCGTCCCGAAATTTAATGACAAACGATTTCATGTAGGTTTGCCCGCAACCGCTCCGCCTGTCCAGCAAAAAAGCGAAAAGGGAATGTTTCCGCGCCTTTCACGCGTCTATAAAAAGTTAACGGACGACGGAAATGCTTTGAAAAAAAAATCGGTTCAATATATAAATGGAACAAGCAAGACACAGGTGTAACGGAACAGAGGTTTTCATGTTGACTCAAGGATTGGAATTGACGCTGATCGGTATGTCCGGCGTCTTTTTGTTTCTGTTGCTGCTGATCGCGTCGATGTACGCGCAGGCGGCGATTTTCAAATATCTGGGTGTTTCGGACGAATCCGGAAAAACGGACGCCGCGGACAACGGCGATTTGATCGCCGCGGCTATCGCGGTCAAGCTGAAAAACGGCTAACGGTAAGGTGAAAGAATATGGCTAAAAAAGTTATCAATTTTATGTGCACGGCGTTTCGCGACGGTTTTCAATCCGCCTACGGAATGCGCGTTCTGCCCAAAGACTACTTCCCCGCTGTGGAAATGGCGCGCGACGCGGGCATCCGTTATTTTGAAGCCGGCGGCGGCGCGGCGTTCCAATCCGCGTTCTTTTACTGCAACCAAAACGCGTTCGACGTGATGGACAAATTCCGCGAATTGGCGGGACCCGACGCGAATCTGCAGACGCTGGCGCGCGGCATCAACGTCGTCGGATTGGATTCGATGTCCACCGATTTGATCAAACTGCACGCCAAGCTGTTCAAAAAACACGGCATGACGACGATTCGCAACTTTGACGCCCTGAACGACCCGAACAACCTGATCGTTTCGGGCAAAGCGATCAAAGAGGCCGGATTGCAGCACCAGATGACGATCACGATCATGTCGCTGCCCCCCGGATGCACGGGCGCGCACGACGCCGATTTCTACGAACAGCGGCTGCGCGCGGTTTTGGACGCCGAAGTCCCGTTCGATTCCCTGTGCCTGAAAGACGCGTCCGGCACCTGCACGCCCGCGATCGTTCATGAAACGATCAAACGGATGCGCAAACTGACGGACAAACCGATTTCGTTCCACACGCACGAAACGGCCGGCACGTCGGTTCTGTGCTGCATGTCGGCGATCGAAGCCGGCGCGGACACGATCGACCTGTCGTTGGCGCCCGTTTCCGGCGGCACCTGCTCGCCCGACGTGCTGACGATGTGGCACGCCCTGCGCGGCACGGATTACGTTTTGGATGTCGATCCGCAGAAAATTCTGGAAACCGAGGAATTTTTGAAAAACGCGCTGTCCGAATACCTGCTGCCGCCCGAAGCGACAAAGGTCGAACCGCGCGTTCCGTGGTCGCCCCTGCCCGGCGGCGCGCTGACGGCGAACACGCAGATGCTGCGCGACAACGGCATCATGGACAAATTCCCCGCAATCGTCAAAGCGATGGAGGAAGTCGTGCGCAAAGGCGGTTACGGCACGTCCGTCACGCCCGTGTCGCAATTCTATTTCCAGCAGGCGTTCAACAACGTCATGCAGGGTCCGTGGAAAAAAATCGCCGCGGGATACGGCAAAATGGTTTTGGGTTATTTCGGCCGCACGCCGCATGAACCCGATCCCGAAGTCGTCAAAATCGCGTCCGAACAGCTGGGATTGGAACCGACGAAGGAATCGCCTTTGGCCATCAACGACCGCAATCCGGACAAACAGATCGCGCATTTCCGCGACGTTTTGAAACAAAACAACCTGCCCGAAACGGATGAAAACATCTTTATCGCGGCGGCCTGCGGCGAAAAGGGCATCGCGTTCCTGAAAGGCGAAGGCAAGATCGGCGTCCGCTACAAGGAAAAACCGCGCGCGACGACGGGCGATTTCGATGTCGTCGTGAACGGCAAAAAACACAACGCGACGCTGAACGGCGACACGGTCGTCGTTGACGGCAAATCCTTTACCGTCACGGTCGGCGCGGCCGGCAAGGTCGAAGCCAAACCCGCGGCGGCCGGAACCGGCGCGGCGGCGGACGTGACCTCGCCCGTCCCCGGAACGGTGATCAAGATCGTCGCGAACGCGGGCGACCGCGTGACCAAAGGCCAGCCCATCATGATTTTGGAAGTCATGAAAATGGAAAACCCGATTCCCGCGCCCGCGGACGGCGTCGTTGACAAAATCGCCGTTCATCAGGGCGATCAGGTTGTCACGGGTCAGCTGCTGATGACGCTGAAATAAGGGGGCGAATATGGAAAATCAACTTTTCAAAGCCGAACGCCGCCACAAATTCATCATGTGGACGGTCGTCGGCCTGTGCGCCCTGTTTTCGCTGGCCAACATTGTCGCGGCGGCTTCGGGCGGACGGATCGGCCAGATGTTTTCCGACTATATGGCCAACCACGAATCGTTCGCCATGCTGGTGAAATCGACCGGTCTGTACGGCTTTCTCGCCGATTCGGGATCGACGGTTTCCTCGACGGGCAAGGAAATGCTGCTGTCCATGGGATTGGGTCAGCTGGTCATGATCGGCATCAGCCTGATCCTGATCTATCTGGCGATCGCCAAGGGGTTTGAACCGCTGCTGCTGATCCCGATCGGATTCGGCGGTCTGCTGTCGAACGCGCCGGGCGCCGGCGTGTCCGAAGTCATGGACGGCGTGACGGGTTTCCTGCTGTACATTTACAATCTGGGCATCGCTCCGCCCAGCATTTTCCCGCTGATCATCTTCATGGGCGTCGGCGCGATGACGGATTTCGGTCCCATGATCGCCAACCCCAAAGTCGCCCTGCTGGGCGGCGCGGCGCAGTTCGGCATTTTTGCGACCGTTCTGGGCGCGCTGTGGCTGACCGATCTGGGATTGGTTGACTTCACGCTGAAACAGGCGGCGTCGATCGGCATCATCGGCGGCGCGGACGGCCCGACGGCGATTTTCCTGACGGGGCGTCTGGCGCCCGAACTGATGGGCGCGATCGTTGTCGCGGCGTATTCCTACATGGCGTTGGTGCCGATCATCCAACCGCCGATCATGCGCGCGCTGACCACGGTTGAAGAACGCAAAATCAGAATGAAACAGTTGCGCGAAGTGTCCCGCAAGGAAAAGATCGTCTTCGTGTTTCTGGTCGTCCTGCTTTGCATCCTGTTCGTTCCCAGCGCGGCGCCCCTGATGGGGATGCTGATGTTCGGCAACCTGCTGCGTGAAAGCAAGGTCGTTGACCGTCTGGCGAAAACGGCGGCGAACGATTTGTGCAACATCGTGACGATTTTCATCGGCCTGACGGTCGGATCGAAACTGTCCGCGGACAAGTTTCTGGCCAAGGAAACGCTGGGGATTTTGTTCCTCGGTCTGGCGGCGTTCTCGATCGCGACGGCCGCGGGCGTCCTGATGGCGAAACTGATGAACGCGTTCAGCAAGGAAAAGCTGAACCCGCTGATCGGCGCGGCGGGCGTTTCCGCGGTTCCGATGGCGGCGCGCGTCGCCGACCGCGTGGCCAAAGAGGAAGACCCGACGAACTTCATCCTGATGCACGCCATGGGACCCAACGTGTCCGGCGTGATCGGATCCGCGATCGCGGCCGGTATTCTGCTGGTGATATGCAACTGATGGAATCCGTTGTTTCAAAGGAAAACACGGCCGGCGGAGCGGGGAAATCCCGCGCCGTCGGCTTGTTTCTTTTAAAGCGGTACGAAGAAGCGGCCGCCGCGTTCGACGAACTGTCGATGCGCGATCCCGACGATATGGACAGCTGGACGAACGCGATTCTCTGCCGGCTGCAATATTCTCGTCCGGACGCCGTCTTTTTCGACGAAATGCGCAAACGGGTCGGCCGCCTGCCGGCGCAGGGCTACCTGTGTCTGGCCGAAGTGCTGAATTCTTTCGACCGTTGCGGGGAAGCTCTGGTCTTCGCGGACAAAGCGCTGTCCGTCGATCCGGACAACGCGGACGCCTGCCTGCTGAAATCGGGACTGCTGGACGCGTTGAACCGGACGAATGAACAATACGAGTTTGTCAAATCGTTTTATCCGCGCCTGAAACGGGACGAACGCGTTTTATGCTACGCGGCTTTTTACGCCGCCTTGTTCTGGAACGCGCGCCAAGCGTCGTTTTTCCTGAAAAAAGCCCTGAAAGCCAATAAAAACGCGACGCTGCAAAACACCTATTTCTACGCCGCCCTGACATCGGGACACAGGGAAAAGGATATCATCGCCTATAGCGCGGAAGCATTGAACGACCGCGCGGACAACCCCGTCGTCTGGATGGCGGTGGCCAACGCCGACGCCGCGCTGGGGGAAAACGACGCGGCGGACGAAGCGTTCGGCACGCTGGCCGGATTGACGGACATCCCCGACGACGCGCGGCTGAATTGGGCGCGGGTGCTGATTGAAAAGAAAAGCTACGACCGCGCCGCCGGATTGCTGGAACACGTTTCCGGCTATTCGGACACTTTGTTTTCATTGATCCGGACGCTGCTGTTCGCGATGCGCCGCGACGGTTTGAAAGAAACGGCGGATCAAAAGGCGGCGGCGTTCCGCGCGGCATACGGAAATATGCCGCAAATCGACTATTTGTGCGCCGCGTTTTCCGGCGGCGAAATCAAACATTCCGCCCCGATCGAATTTATCAACGCCGTCAGCGAACTGCCCGATCCGGACGCTTCGCCCGACCGAAAATCCTTCTTGGCGAACGTGCTGGACAAGGCTTTTCAAACCGCCGGCCTGTCCGTCGCGAAATCCATGGCCGTGCTGGACATCGGGTGCGGCACGGGCGACGCCGCGCCGTTTTTGCGGGATTACAGCCGTCCGGACGGAACGCTGACCGGCATCGACGTTTCCGAAACGGCTCTGGCCGCCGCGCAAGCCGCGGACGCTTACGACCGGCTGGAGGAAAACGACCTGCTCACGTTCTGCGCGGCGTGCGAAGACCGCTACGATCTGATCGTCTGTTCGGACGCGCTTTACTGGTTCGCCGATCCCGCGCCGGTGTTCGCGGCCGTCGAACGCATATTGAAACCGGACGGCGTTTTCATTTTCACCGTGACGCCGCAAACGCGCGAACCGGAATTCTCCGCGGACGTTTACGGCCGGTTCAGCCACAATCCGGCCTATGTGTCCGCCCGCCTGTCGGAATCCGGATTGGTTGAAAAAGGCCGGTCGCAGGAAAAACTGTATAAAACGGACGACAGGGATCAGCCCTGCGTCCTGTTCACGGCGCGGAAAAAAACGCAATGACGGACATCGTCGCGCAAATCAACGACAAAAACGGACGGGCGGAATACGGCGCCGCTTTGGAACTCGCGTTAAACGCCTTGAAAAACGATCCGGACGACTACGCTTTGCGGGTGGCGGCCGGAAACGCGTATTACGGCCTGCGCGATTTTGACAAAGCGGAACAGTGCTATCTGTCCGCCGCCTCGGCCTGTCCGCATGATGCCGTCTGCTGGTCGAATCTGGCCGGCGTCCGCTATGAAACCGGCCGTTACGCGGACGCTTTGGCCGCCTGCGACAAAGCTTTGGACGCCCAACCCGACTATGCGAACGCGCTGATCCACCGCGGCAACGCGCTGTCCGCCCTGAACCGCTTTGACGAATCGGCCGCCGCCTATGAACAGGCGCTGCGGCAAACGCCCGACGATTTGCTGGCGTTGTTCAATCTGGCCTACGCGCTGTCCATGGCGGATCGAAACGAAAAGGCCGCCGCCATTTACCAAGACCTGCTGCGCCGGTCGCCCAATGATCCCGAATACCTGTTCGCCGCCGCCGCTTTGGCGGAAAAGACCGAAGATTACGAACAAGCCGCGGAATTGTATCTCCGGCTGCTGACGGCGCAGGAAACGCCGACCACGCACATCATGCTCAGCGGCTGCCTGTACAATCTGCAACTGCGGGGGGACACGCAAAGCGTATGGCGGCTGACGGACGAATGGCTGACCGCCTTTCCCGACAACGCCGTCGCGCGCCACACGCTGGAAACGTTGAAAAACGAACACGGCGTCAAACGCGCGTCCGCCGAATACGTCAAAGAATTATTCGACGCCTTCGCCGATTCTTTCGATTCCGTTTTGGCCGGCCTGTCCTACCGCGCGCCCGAACTGGTGGCGGCGGCGGTTCAACGGCTGAACTTTCCGACCCTGCCCGACGTTCTGGATCTGGGATGCGGTACGGGTCTGTGCGCCGCGGCTTTGGCGGAAAAAGGATTTGCGACGAAAACGCTGGCCGGCGTTGACCTGTCCGCCGGAATGCTGGAAAAAGCGGCGGAAACAAACCGCTACACCCGATTGGAACAAAGCGACATTCTGGCTTTTCTGCCGGAAAACGGAAACCGTTTCGACCTGATCATCTCGTCGGACGTTTTCACCTATCTCGGCGATTTATCGGGATTGTTCGCCGGTATGGCGGCGGCATTGAAAAACGGCGGAAAGACAGTCTTTACAGTCAGCGAAAACACGCAAAACACAACGGAATACGCCATGGAACCGTCCGGCCGGTTCGCACACGGCGCGGCTTATATCCGCGCACAAATGGAACAAAACGGCCTGTCCGTCGCGAACATTGAAAAAACGGAGTTGCGTCTGGAAATGGGATTGCCCGTCCGCGGTCTGCTGGTAACGGGGAAAAAGAAATAAAACCTTGATATTTTCCGCCCCTTCTTGTTAAAAAATATGAAGAGAATTATTTTTATGGAAAAGGAATCCCATGACTGAAATTGCGGAAGAAATCGTCAAAAGAAAAAAGCCCCGTCTTTTTTCAAAAGCGTGGTTTGAAATGCTGATCAACAACGAAGCCACCAGCGGATTGGTGATGATTTTCGCCATGATCATTGCGATCGTCTGCGCGAACACGGCGGCGCGCGAACCCGTTCATAACTTTTTGCAAACGACGATCACTTTGGGCGTCGGGGAACAAATGTTCCCGCGTTCAATCGAATGGTGGGTCAACGACATTCTGATGGTTTTCTTCTTTTTGCAGGTCGGTTTGGAATTGAAACGCGAAATGAAAGAAGGATTCCTGTCCGACATCCGTCAGGTTTTCGTGCCGTGCATTGCGGCGTTGGGCGGCATTTGCTGCCCCGCGATCATTTACGCGATCATCAACAACGGCGCGCCGGAATATATGCACGGCTGGGCGATCCCGACGGCGACCGACATCGCGTTCGCCGTGTGCGTTTTGATGCTGGTCGGCAAACACGTTCCGCAGGCGGCCAAAATCTTTTTGCTGGCCATCGCCATTTTCGACGATTTGGGCGCGATCATCATCATCGCCCTGTTTTACAACCAAGGGGTCTATCTGTCCCTGCTGGGATACGCCTGCATCGCGACGTTCGCGCTGTACCTGCTGAACAAAATACAGGTCACGTACTTCCTGCCCTACCTGCTGCTGGGCGTCGTGCTGTGGTTCTGCTTTTTGAACGGCGGCATTCACACGACGATCGCGGGCGTCGTCGTCGCCATGGCCTATCCGATGCGCGTTGACGGCGAAAGGGAATCGCCGCTGAACAAATTGATGAAAGTGCTGAAACCGTGGGTTGATTTCTTCATCCTGCCCGTGTTCGCGTTCGCCAGCGCGGGGCTGTATTTCGGCGGCGTTACCGTTCACACGTTCACGCACACACTGACGCTCGGCATCATCTTCGGCCTGTTTTTGGGCAAACAGATCGGCATTTTCCTGACCACTTGGGCGTTGATCAAAATGAAGATCGCCTCTTTTCCCAAAGCCGTCACCATGCTGGATCTGTACGGCGTCGCGGTCGTTGCGGGCATCGGGTTCACGATGGCGTTGTTCGTCGGCAAACTGGCTTTGCCCGGCGAAGTCAACCAGCAGGAAATCCGTCTGGGCGTCATTTGCGGATCTGTGATTTCCGCGCTGTGGGGCGCCGTCGTGTTCCATTACGGCCGCCGCTGGAAAGAATGGTTTGTCACCAAGGTTTTGAAAAAGGAAAACAAACCGCTTTAACAATCCTGTGAAATATGAAAAAGCCCCCGTCCGTCGGGGGCTTTTTTATCGCGCCGTCAAATCAAATCACTGGATTGCGCCCATAAAACGGCCTGAATACGGTTGCTGACATTCAAACGCATATAAATTCCGTTCAAATGAATTTTAACAGTCGCCGTACTCAGCCCCATCGCTTTCGCGATCTGTTTGTTCTGCAACCCCTGTGACAGATATCTCAAAACTTCGATTTGTTTCGGTGTCAAACAACGTTGTGCCATGATGCGTCCCCCTTTTCATCCTTGTGACGAAAGAAATCCGGTCTGCGGCATAAAAAATCCCGTTGACATTCGCTTCGTTTCAAAACCGCGCCCGTCTGGACGCTTGAAATTCCGCCGGAACTTTTGAAAACCAATGCACGTAAAAATAAGGCGCTGGTTGACTTTTGTTCAATTTACCCTCTATAATTCGATTGTATGCAACAGCGGCCTCTTTGAAAAGACACTGTTTTTATATAAGGGATATATAATAAATGACAACATTGAAAACGAACCTGTCACTTTTGCGGGAATTGTTCGCGTTGAAAGAGGTCATGGACGCCGGACAAATTCAGGGCGCGGCGCAGCGCAACGGAATGAAGCAGTCCAACCTGTCCAAAATGATCAGCGATCTGGAAAACGAAATGAACACCAAGCTGCTGAACCGGTCGCCGAAAGGCATCAAACCGACCAACACGGCGCGCCTGCTGTACGCGGACATCGACAACATTATCAAAAGCTTGAACAAGATCAGCGCGACGTTTGTTGATTCCGACGAATTGACGGGTTACGTCACGGTTTTTGTCGGCGACGGGTTCATCGGCCACCGCCTGCTGACGGAACTGTCCCTGTTTTACGCCCGCCATTTGAAAATCCGGCTGGACATTCTGACGGATAAAAGAACGGCGGAATCCGACATTGATATGGCGATCGTTGATGATCTGTCGTCGCCGGTAAAGGGGAAAATCCTGTTCAAATCCACCGGAAAACAACATCTGTACGCCAGCCGGTCTTATTTGGAAAAACGCGGCACGCCGAAAGATATGAAAGACCTGCTGCAAAATTTCGACCTGTGCGTCCAGCAACGCCATTTAAGTGAACCGGAATGCCAGATAATTTTGAAAAAAGCGGAGCATCTGAACACCACGTCCGACGCCGAATCCATCGTCCTCGGTCTGGTTCTGTCCGGCGACGGGATCACCATGCTGCACGATTGGCGCGCGCGTTACCTGACCGATCTGGTGCGCTTGGATCTGCCGTTTGAGCTGACACACACCTATTTCGGCGTATGCAATGCCGCCATCGAAAAAACATTAAAGATTCAAGCGATGCTTCACTATTTGAAAAGCCTGCCAGACACCGGCGCGGATTGCGTCGAACTGTACTGAACCGGCATCATTCGCCGATCAGCTCGAACACGTCGTCTTTGAAACAGAAATGAAACGGGCGGCCGTGCGGAACGGTGTAAAGTTTCAACCCGAATATCAGCGCAAAACACCGTATCACCGCGCTGTGCGCGGAAACGCCGATGACCGTATAATCGTTTTCACGGGCGATTTTCCGCAATGTCTGCAACACGCGCCGCTGAATTTGCCGCTTTGTTTCCCCGCCGTCGAAACAAACGTCCATATATTCGGATTCCAAACTGTGCCACGCCGGCGCGATATCGGGATACAGCGCGTGGATTTCCTGCTTTGTCTTGCCCTCCGCGACGCCGAAACACCCCTCGACCAGCCCGTCCTCGATCTTCAGCGGCACGCCCAAAGCGTCCGCGACCGTCCGTCCGGTCTGCAGCGCCCGTTTCAGCGGCGATGAAAACACCGCCTGAATACCGGAATCCGTCAATTCCGCCGCCAGCGCGCGCGCCTGCTCCAATCCCGTTTCGTTCAACGGCATATCGTGACTGCGTCCCTGCCAGCGGCCGGCCAGATTCATATCCGTCTGCCCGTGGCGGAAAATGTAAAAATCCTTTTTCACGTCATTTTCCTGTCAATACCAGGACATTCCGCCTTTTTCACGTTTCAGGAATCCGAACCATTCGCCGACCTGTTCGCCTTTAGCGTCGGACAGGATCAGCATGACGCTCAACGCCTTGTCTTCGGCCGCGTCGTCGTTTTTAATCGGAATCTCGCCCAATTCGACATCCAAAACGTAATCGTACGGGATCGACCCGTCCGTCACCCACAGGGATTCCGTGTTCATCAATTCGTGTTCGACGGCCTCGTGAATGATGGCGGGACGCAGCTGCGCGGACGGATGATAGTTCAGCACGTCCCGCAATGCGACGCGCACGCGTTCCGGCTTTCCGGCGATCAGGTCGGAACGCACCATGTCGCCGATGACGCGATAGGACAGCAGGATGTAGTCCTGATCCAGCGGTCCCGCGCCCTTTTTCAAACGCAGGTAGGTCATATAGTCGGCGACATCCTCGCGGCGCAGATCGGCGTCCGATTTCACAATCGCGCCGTGACGGGCGTCAACCGTCGCGTTCACGCACGAAACCAGCATCAGCGCGGCCAAAGCCGGCGAAACGGTTTTAAACAATCGCCTCATCATCCCTTGCCCGTTTTTCAAAACGTCGATCCGTTATAGCCCCACAAAATCCCCGGCACGGACGCGAATTCGATATACACTCGGTTTCCGGGGACTTTCAATCTGGATTCGACCATTTTGGTCAGCGCGTCCGACAACAGGGGAATCTGTTCCTTGGTCATGCCGACGCTTTTCATTTCCATATAAACCGTCGGCATGGTCGTCGCGCCGAAAATCATATGTTCGTTGGCGCAAACGTTGACCATGACATAGCTTTCGGGTTTTCCGACCGTTTCCGCCACGACGCGGGACGCGTGGTTCAACAAAGCCAGAATCGTCGTTTTTTCCAAATCCAGATTTGTTTTAATCATCAAAAAAGGCATCTGTGCGTTCCTTTCCAAAACATTCCGATTTTACGGACAAAAGGAATGAATGACGGATCAAACATTCCTTTTGTCGTTCAATTTATTCGGCGGCGTTGTCCGGCGACGGGTTTTTGCGCCGACGGTTGTATCTGCGCCGCGGACGCTTTTCCTGCTTTTCGCCGTCTTCGGGGATCTGTTCCCCCGCCGGTTCGGCCGGCTGTTCCCGCGGTTCGGATTCGGGCGCGTTCCCCTCTTCGCCGTTTTCACCGTTTTCGCGGCGGCGATTGGGGAAACGGCGGTGGCGGCGCGGATAGCGGTGACGGCGGCGGCCGTTGCCGTTTTCATCGCCGTTTTCGCCCTCTCCGGCCTGTTCCTCGGCGGATTCGCCGGCCGGACGGTTCGCTTTCAGCCCTTCCTCAAACAAAGCGTCGGCCTGAATGACCTCGCCTTCACCCAAGGAAACGTCCTCTTGCGCGATTTCCTCGACCTGCTCAGCCTGATCGGCCTGTTCCTGCCCGTCGTTCCGGCGTTCCTCGCGGTTCTCGCCCCGATTGCGGCGGCGGCGGCGACGGCGTTCGCGCGGCGGCCGCTGCTGCTGCGCGTCGTCGGACGGCTTTCCGTCCCGCGCGTCCTCTTCGACGCTTTCAGATTCTTCAACAACGACAGGAGCGGTTTCGGCGGGAACGTCCGTTTCCACGCGCACGATGCGTTCCATGCGGTAATCCGTCGGGAATTGCAGCGAATCGTCCGCTTCCAAGAAAATCTTGACGTTATAAGCCGTTTCGATCTTGTGCAGATCGTCGCGCTTGCAGTTCAAAACATACAAAGCCGTCGCGGTCGGCACCGTCATGTGCAGCTCGCTGAACCGGCGTTTCAGGCTTTCCTCCTCCAACACGTGCAGCGTGTGGATCGACACGGATTCGGTGGAACGCATCATGCCTTTGCCGCGGCAATACGGACACGGCGAATAGCTGGTTTCGATAAAGCTGGAATGTAAGCGCTGACGCGACAGTTCCATCAGCCCGAAACCGGTGATGCGCCCCATTTGGACGCGGGCGCGGTCGCGTTTCAACGCCTCTTTCATCCGGCGTTCGACGGCGTGGTTGTTGCGCGCCTCCTCCATATCAATAAAGTCGATGACGACCAAACCGGCCATGTCGCGCAAACGCAGCTGGCGGGCGATTTCGTCGGCGGCTTCAAGGTTGGTTTTCAGGGCGGTTTCCTCGATGTTGCGCTCCTTTGTCGCGCGGCCGGAGTTCACGTCGATCGCGACCAGCGCTTCGGTCTGATCCATAACCAGATAAGCGCCCGATTTCAGCTGGACGATGTTGCTGTGCAGGGATTCCAGCTGCCCTTCGACCTGATAGCGGAAGAACAGCGGCATCGCGTCGTCTTTGTACAGCTTGATCTTTTTGGCGTGGCTGGGCGTCAGGATCTTCATAAAATCGCGCGCCATTTTGTATTCGGCCTCGCCCTCGATCAGCACCTCTTCGATATCGCGCGTGTACATATCGCGCAGGGCGCGCTTGATCAGGTTGCCCTCTTCGTGGATCAGCTCCGGCGCGGACGATTGCATCGTCTTGTCGCGAATCTGCACCCACGTTTTGATCAGATAGTCGTAATCGCGCTTGATTTCCAAACTGGTGCGCTCTTTGCCGGCCGTGCGGACGATGACGGACATTCCGGCGGGCAAAGGCAGCTTCGCCACAATGCCTTTCAGCCGTTTCCTGTCCGCGGCGTTCGTGATTTTGCGGGACACGCCGCCGCCGCGCGCGTTGTTCGGCATCAAAACGCAGTAACGTCCGGCCAGCGACAGATACGTCGTCAACGCCGCGCCTTTGTTGCCGCGTTCCTCTTTGATCACCTGCACCAACAGCACCTGACCGCGGTGGATGACCTCTTGAATCTTGTATTTCTTGATTTGGCGGTAGCGGCTGCGGCTGATGACCTCGTCGCTTTCGTTTTCGCTGACGGTTTCGACGATTCTTTCCTCGCCGTCCTCGGATTCGTGTTCTTCGGCGCCCGCTTCGCCTTCGGCCGCTTTTTCGGCGGGGGTGCGCTTGTCTTCGTCCTCGTCGTCATCGTCGCGCATCATGGATTCTTTCAACGCTTCGCGGTCGGCGACGGGAATCTGATAATAATCGGGATGGATTTCGTTAAACGCCAGAAAACCGTGGCGGTTGCCGCCGTAATCGACGAAAGCGGCCTGCAGGGACGGTTCGACCCGCGCGACCTTGGCCAGATAGATGTTTCCTTTTAACTGTTTTTTCGTTGATGTTTCGATGTCCAGTTCATCCAGACGTGTTCCATCGACGATCACGACCCTCATTTCTTCGGAATGAGTGGCGTCTATAAGCATTCTTTTGGTCATTGACAATAAAACTCCACGCCGCGGAACCGTCGGCCGGCCGCGGCAGATTGTTGGATACGGATGCGGAAAGGACGCGAAAGGACGAAGCGCAAGCTGTCAGATTCATATTTGTACGAACATTTTGCACGAACGGCGTCTTTCAAAAAATCCCAGTCATCTTTCCGCAAAAAACTTTGAGGAAGCTGTTTACCGCTGTTCGCCGTACCGTTCGCCCATCACCCGCGGGCGGCGCGAAGGAGGCCGCGATAAAAAAAATCTTTTTCAGCGCGCTTAGAATAACCATCTATTAACCAAAGGACAATCATATTTTACTATGTTATGTCATATTTTTTGAAACCAACAGGGACGCGTGGCACAAAAATGCTTGTTTTTCGCCGGATATGCCGTTTTTTGACCGCATTGGGATTCGCGGTTTTGTGCGCGGCGCGTCCGGCCGCCTGCGCGTCGGTGCAGGACATCCGGCTGGGGGCGCGGGACGGGGCAAACGTCCGCGTCGTCATCGACCTGTCGGAAAAGGTTGCCTTTAAAACGTTCGCCCTGACCAACCCCGACCGCGTCGTCATCGACCTGCCGTCCGCGAATTTCGCGGTCAAGGAACGCGACCTGCCCAAAAAAGACTATCTGAACGGCGTCCGTCTGGGCAAAACGGATCCGAAAACCGCCCGCGTCGTTTTGGAATTCAACCGCGGGGTCGCGATCAAACGGTCGTTCACCCTCGCGCCGCAAAGCGGTTTTCAATGGCGTCTGGTGGTCGATTTGGAACTGATGGCGAAAACGGACGGGCTGAAACAGGTCACGACGGAATGGTACGACAACTCCGTCGCCGAGGAAAAGAAACCCGCGGCCGCCCCCGCGCGGCAGGACAAACCGCTGATCGTCCTCGACCCCGGCCACGGCGGCAAAGACCCCGGCGCGATCGGTGTTTCCGGCGTGTATGAAAAGCATTTGACGCTGGCCATGGCCAAACAGCTGCGCGCCCTTTTGGAAAAAACGGGACGCTACCGCGTCAAGCTGACCCGTGAAACGGATGTTTTCATCGCGTTGTACGCGCGCCGCCGGTTCGCGCGGTCGGTCAACGCGGATCTGTTCATCTCCGTCCACGCGGACAGCATCAAAAAACCGCAGACCCGCGGCCTGTCCGTTTACACCCTGTCCGAAAAGGCGTCGGACAAAGAGGCCGAAAAACTGGCCGAATCCGAAAACAAGGTGGATTTGATCGCGGGCATCGACCTGTCGGGCGAAACGCAGGAAGTCACCGACATCCTGATTGATCTGGCGCGTCGGGAAACGAACAATCATTCGTCGTTTTTCGCGGAACGCCTGATGGACGAGATTCGCAAGGAAATCACCGTCCTGCCGAATTCGCACCGTTTCGCGGGGTTCGCCGTTTTGAAATCGCCGGACGTGCCGTCCGTCCTGATCGAAATGGGATACCTGTCGAACAAAGAGGAGGAACGCCTGCTGCGTCAGGCGGGATACCGCGAAAAGCTGGCGAAAGCCACCGTGCGCGCCATTGACGTTTATTTCGCGCAAAAACACAAAGCGAACTTTAATTGAACGTGGACAAATCGGACGGCGGCGGGTAAACTGCCAACCGGAATTGATACGGAACGGAACAATGTCTAAATTTTTTTCAACGCTTGTCAGCTACGCCCTGTTTTTGGCGATACTGGGATTGATTGTGCTTTTGCTGATTTTTTCGCATTACGGCAAAAGCGTTGACGATTACCGCCGTCTGGCGACCTACGAACCGCCGGTCACCAGCCGCCTGTACGCATCCGACGGCCGTCTGCTGGCCGAATACGCGTCCGAAAAACGGGCTTTTGTCCCGTACGAAGCCATCCCCAAACAGCTGGTGCAGGCGTTCATGTCCGCCGAAGATAAAAAGTTTTTCTCGCACGGCGGGGTCGATTTCATCGGCATCATCCGCGCGATCGGACAAAACATTAAAAACATGGGTTCCGGCCGGCGCATGATCGGCGCGTCCACGATCACGCAGCAGGTGGCGAAAAACTTCCTGCTGACGAACGAAGCGTCGTTCGAGCGTAAAATCAAGGAAGCCATCCTCGCCATCCGCATCGAACGCGCGTTTTCCAAAGAATACATCATGGAATTGTACCTGAACCAGATTTATCTGGGGCACTATTCCTACGGCGTCGCGGCGGCCGCGCTGAACTATTTCAACAAAGCGCTGGACGAACTGACCGTCGCGGAAAGCGCGTTTCTGGCCGCCCTGCCCAAAGGGCCGAACAACTACGACCCCGAAAAACACTATGACGAAGCCGTCGCACGCCGCAACTGGGTGCTGTCCCGCATGAAAGAGGACGGCTACATCACGGACGAACAGATGCAGGCCGCGACCGCCGAACCGATCACGCTGGTGACCCGCCCGCAAAAAGAGGTCGCGACCGACGGCGAATATTTCGCCGAAGAGGTGCGCCGCTTCCTTGTTTCCAAATACGGCGAAGAGGCGCTGTATCAGGGCGGACTGGCCGTCCGCACGACGGTCGATCCGGATATGCAGAAATACGCGACGCAGGCGTTCCGCGAAGGATTGATCCTGTACGACCAGCGCCACGGTTTCCGCGAACCGATCGCCAAAGTCGATCTGTCCGAAGAGGAATGGCTGGACGTTCTGCTGTCCGTTCAAACGCCGAATTACGCGCCCGAAAACTGGATGCCCGCCGTCGTTCTGGCCGTTGACGCCGAAAAGGCCGACATCGGGCTGAAAGACGGCACGACGGGAACGATCCCGCTTTCCGAAATGAAATGGGCGCGCAAAAACCTGCCCGATCAGGCTCTGGGGCCCGAAATCACCGCCGCGAATCAGGTTTTGGCGGTCGGGGATGTCGTTTGGGCGGAACACGTCACGCGCGGCGCAAAAAACCAGAAATACCCCGAAAACACCTACGCCCTGCGTCAAATCCCCGATGTCGAAGGCGCGATGGTCGTCCTCGACCCACACACGGGGCGTATTCTGGCGATGGTCGGCGGCTATTCGTTCAAAAGGTCGCAGTTCAACCGCGCCGTCCAAGCGAAACGCCAGCCGGGGTCGTCGTTCAAACCGTTCGTCTATCTGGCGGCCTTGGACAACGGGCTCACGCCGTCGTCGCGGGTATTGGACGCGCCGTTCGTCATGGATCAAGGCAACGGCATGGGCAAATGGAAACCGAAAAACGTGTCCAAACGCTTTTACGGCCCGACCACTTTGCGCGTCGGCATTGAAAAATCCAGAAACCTGATCACCATCCGTCTGGCGCGCGCGATCGGCATTGACAAAGTCGTCGAATACGCCAAGAAATTCGGCATTTCGGACGACCTGCCCGACCAGATGTCCGTCGCGATCGGATCGGGGGAAACGACGGTTCTGCGCTTGGCGACCGCTTACGGTATGCTGGTCAACGGCGGCAAAAAAATCTCGCCCGTTTTCATCGACCGTATTCAGGACAGAACAGGCGCGACGGTCTATAATTCCGATTCCAGACCGTGCGAAAAATGCAAATCGGACGACGGGTGGGACGGACAGGGCGCGCCGAAAATCCCCGACATCCGCGAACAGATCGAGGATCCGCGCAGCGCGTATCAGATCATCAACATCATGACCGGCGTCCTGCAGCCCGGCGGCAGCGCGGCCAGCCTGCGCCGTCTGGGACGGACGTTCGCGGCGAAAACGGGCACGTCGAACAATTCGCTGGACGGGTGGTTCGTCGGCGTCACGCCCGATCTGGTCGCCGTCGTGTTCGTCGGCTTTGACGACCCGCGCACGCTGGGCAAAAACGATTTCGGCGGCACGGTCGCCCTGCCGGTGTTCAAACGCTTTGTTGATACGGCGCTGAAAGATATGCCGCGCGTGCCGTTCCGCGTGCCCGCCGGCATCCGGTTCGTCCGCGTGAACCATAAAACGGGCGAACCCGCCTCCGCCAAAGACCGCGATGTCGTGATGGAAGCGTTCAAATCCGGCGAAAACTGGCGGGGCAAGGTCAAAGGGTACATCGACGGTTCGGACGAGGAAACATCCCCCGTCCACACACCCGCCGAACAGACGGACGCCAACACGGCCGAATCCGGACAGACCGAAGAACCGGACGACAACATCCCCGGAATCGGCGGCATTTTTTAACTTGCAAGGAAACCATACATGAAAGCTGAATTACAAGCCATCATCAATGACATCGAGCAGTCGCTGGCACTGCTGAGGAGGCATCTTTGACTGGGACAACGCGTTAAACCGTCTGGATGAAATCAACTCGCTGACCGCGGACGCGAATTTGTGGGACAACCCGCAGCGCGCGCAAACCCTGCTGGCCGAACGCAACCGGCTGGAGGAATCGATTCAAACCTTTTCCAAACAGGAACAAGATTTAAAAGACACCGTCGAACTGTTGGAACTGGCCGAAGCCGAAGACGACCAAACCGTTTTGGACGAAGGCCGCCAAGCGTTGGAAAACCTGCGCGCGCAGGTGCAAAAGGCCGAATTGGAAGCCTTGCTGTGCGGCGAAGCCGATTCCAACGACACGTTTTTGGAATTGCACGCCGGCGCCGGCGGCACCGAAGCGCAGGATTGGACGGACATTTTGCTGCGTATGTACACCCGCTGGGCGGAAAAGCACAATTACAAGGTCGAATTGCTGGAACAAAGCGACGGCGAAGAAGCCGGCATCAAATCCGCCGTCATCAAAATCAGCGGGCACAACGCTTACGGCTGGCTGAAAACGGAAAGCGGCGTGCACCGTCTGGTGCGCATTTCGCCGTTCGACGCCAACGCCCGCCGCCACACCAGCTTCGCGTCGGCGTGGGTCTATCCCGTCATTGACGACACAATCCAGATCGACATCAACCCCGCGGATTGCAAAATCGACACCTACCGCGCGTCGGGGGCGGGCGGACAGCACGTCAACAAAACGGAATCGGCCGTCCGCATCACGCATTTGCCGACCGGCATCGTCGTTTCGTGCCAAACCCAGCGTTCGCAATTCCAGAACAGGGACACCGCATGGGGGATGCTGCGCGCCCGTTTGTACGAACTGGAATTGAAAAAGCGCGAAGAACAAAACAACGCGGTCGAGGACGCGAAATCCGAAATCGGATGGGGATACCAGATTCGCTCTTACGTTCTGCAGCCCTACCAGATGGTCAAGGATCTGCGCACGCAGGTTGAAACGTCCAACGTCCGCGGCGTTCTGGACGGCGACATCGACCTGTTTTTGGAAGCGTCGCTCGCATCGAAAATCAAGGAATGACATGAAAAAACTCCTGCCGCTTCTTTTCGTGTTTTTAACGGCCGGCTGCATGAAGCCGCTGTACGAAACCGATTATCCGCTGTACCGGCAATACAAATACTGGGAATCGACGGACAAGGATTGGCAGGAGGTTGATCAGTTTCAAATACAGGTGTTCCGCGTTCAAACGGGCGATCGCACGGATCTGCGGCTGGTCGCGCAGCGCGACGGTCTGCCTTCGACGGAACGGGGATACATCCGCGCGTCGCAAAAAGCGGCGTTCAACCTGATGACGCAGGCGTGCGGCGCGTCGATTCCCGCCGTCGCGCGGGCGCGGCCGCCCGAAAAGGGACGGAAAATCGACCGGTTTTTCTATCAGTACGCCGACGGATCGCTGGGCGTGACGTTTTCGTGCCGCGCCGGAAAGATTCGCGGCATGGATTTGGCCGCCGAACAACAAAAATGGTCGCTGGCCGATCGGCGGTGGGAAAGCATCAACGGCCGCAAAGCCTTTGTTGACGTTCTGCCCGCCGCGTCGAACGGCCTGCGCCAGATCAGGATCAGGCTGTTTGACAGCACGGTGTCGGAAAACCGGCGGCTGGCGCGCAAAATCGTCGAGGACATCTGCCCCAACACGAATTTCAGAATCCTGTCCGACAAAGCCGGACTGGACATCACGCCGGCCGGACACGCGCCGGACGTTGTTTCGGATGAAAATGTCAGAATCTATGATTTCACTTGCACACCTTAGGACGAAAATGCCCCTTTCATTGCAAATCATCGCCGGCCTGCTGTTCCTGTACCTGCTGGCGGCGGCGGCGGTTTATGTTTTTCAGCGCCGTTTGATGTACAACCCTTACACGCACGTTAACACGCCGCACCGCGACAAATCCCCGAAAATGGACAAGGTGTCGATTGAAACGCCCGACGGATTGACGCTGGCTTCCTATTACGCGGCGCCGAAAACCGGCAAAGACGGCCGCTTGATGCCGACAATCCTGTACCTGCACGGCAACACGGGCGAAGCCGGCGACGCGGCGCACAAGCTGATTCCGATCGTCAACGCGGGATACGGCGCGCTGCTGCTTGAATACCGCGGATTCGGCGAAAACGCCGGAAAACCGACGGAAAAGGGGCTGATTACGGACGCCGCGGCCGCTTTGGATTTCATCAACCGGCAACAGGACGGCAAAGCCCGCGTCATCTATTACGGAATGTCCATGGGAACGGGCGTCGCCAACGGATTGGCCGCGATCCGCCCGCCCGCCGGATTGGTGCTGGAATGCGGGTTCACGTCCATGACGGACGCCGCGCAGTACCACTATAAGATTTTCCCGATCAAATATCTGATCAAAGACACGTTCGATTCCAAAGAACGGATCAAATCCCTGACCGCGCCGGTGCTGTTCTTGCACGGCGAACGCGACCGGACCGTTCCCGTCGAACAAGGCCGCGAAATGTACGAAACCGCGCCCGTCGCCGACAAAACGCTGAAACTGTATCCGGACGGCGGACACATCAATTTGTACGATTTCGGCGCCAGCGACGACGTGGTTGACTGGATGAACCGCCATTATTCATAAGAAAACCCGAAAAACGAAAACCCCGCCTTTCAATAAAAGGCGGGGTTTTTAAAACGCTTTTCTCTATCCTCTCGGCATGATTTTCGCCGGATTTCCCGCGACCATCGAATTGTCGGGAACATCGCTGACTACCACGGTGTTCGCCCCGATGATGCAATTCGCGCCGATTTTGACGGGGCCGATGATGAACGCCCCCGGATAAACAATCGCGTTGTCCCCGATTTGCGGATAGTTGTCGGGGTTTCCGACGCGGTTGGGATAGTCTTTGCCGCCGATCGTCACGTTTTGATACAGCACGCAGTTTTTCCCCAATCGGGCGTATTTTGAAATGACCAGCCCGACCGGCAGGATAAAGCGCGTCCCCTGCGCTTTCAACGTTTCCGGATCGCCGATATAGCACATCTCCCGCATCATCCGTTTTTCGGCGTCGGTCATTTCCACCTTGTCCTGCTCGTCGTTTTTCAATACGTTGATCGCGCTGTGAATCTTGTCCAGAATATTAGCCATACCGATTCTCCCGTTTCATTTGTTAAATGAAAGGCGGCCGTTCGCGCGGCCGCCTTTGCCTTATTCGTTTACGGAACCCGTAACGGCCGCCGCTTCCTTTTCCAGCTTCATCTGCCGTTTCGCGTGGAATTTTTCACGCCGGTTGACGAACACGACGAACAGCATCGGAATGATGAAAATACCGAACGCCGTCGCGGCGATCATGCCGCCGAACACCGTCGTGCCGACGGAACGGCGCGCCATGGCGCCCGCGCCCGACGCGATCACCAGCGGCAGCAGCCCCAGAATAAAGGACACCGCCGTCATCATCACCGCGCGGAAACGCAAGTGAGCCGCCTGAATGGCCGCTTCCTGCGTATCGACACCCTCTTCGTGCAAAACCTTTGCAAATTCGACGATCAGAATGGCGTTTTTGGACGCTTGGGCGATCAGCAGAATCATACCGATCTGCGCGTAAACGTTGTTGACCAGCCCGAACGTGTACAGGAAAACCAACGCGCCCAGCAAAGCCACCGACACCGACAGCAAAACGGTGATGGGGATCATCCAGCTTTCATACAACGCCACCAAGAACAGATAGGCGAACAGGAAAGCCAGCACCAAAACGACGGCCGTCTGACCGCCGGCTTCTTTTTCCTGCAGGGACATCCCCGTCCATTCGTATTCGTACCCTTTGGGCAGAACCTCTTTGGACAGCCGTTCCATTTCGTTCATGGCCTGCGTCGAACTGACGCCCGCGGCGGGCGAACCGTTGACCTTGACCGTCATCATGTTGTTGTAACGCGTCAACTGCTGGGGTCCCAGAATGGATTTCACCGTCAGCAGCGAACGCAAAGGCACCATTTCGCCTTTGTTGTTGCGCACATGGATGCGGAAGATGTCATCCTGCTTGCTGCGGTCGCTTTCCCGACCCTGCAGGTTGACTTCGTACACGCGGCCGGCCAACGTGAAATCGTTGATGTAGGCATAGCCCAGCGTCGATTGCAGCTGCGAAAACACGTCTTTGATTCCGACGCCCAGCATTTGCGCCTTTGTGCGGTCAAGCTCGACGAACAGCTGCGGCGTGGCGGTGTTGAACGTGCTGTAAACCATGGTCAGCTGCGGATCCTGATTCGCGGCCATCAACAGCTTGTACATCACCTGTTCCATGTTCTGCGGCGTTTCACCCTGCCCGTTCTGCAAACGGTAATCGAAACCGTTGGCCATGCCGATGCCGGGAATGGCGGGCATATTGAACGCGCGGATCAGCGCGCCTTGAATCTGGTTGAACTGCGGCTGCAGCTTCGCCAGCAGCGCCTGCACCTGCATTGACGTGTCGCGGCGGACTTCGTAGGGTTTCAAACCGGCAATCATCATGCCGAAATTCGACCCGTTGCCGCCGATCATGCTGTAACCGGCGACGCCCATCACATTTTCAACGGCAGGATGAGCGTGAACAATCTCGTACACCTGTTTCAAAACGGCCAAAGTACGGTCTTGCGACGCGCCTTCGGGCAGCTGAACGTCGATCATCGCGACGCCCTGATCTTCATCGGGCAAGAATCCCGACGGTGTGACTTCGTTCATTCCGACCGCGGCGGCGATAACGCCGGCGATGATCAAAATGGACAGGGACGAATGACGCACCAACCGTTTGACAACGGCGGAATATCCGTCGCGCCCCCTGTCGATCTGGCGCATCACCCACGGCACCAGCCCTTTCTGGCTTTTCTGGCCGCGGCGCAGCAAAATCGCGCACAGCGCCGGCGACAGCGTCAACGCGTTCAACGCGGAAATCAGCATTGAACACGACACGGTCACGGCGAACTGCTTGTACAGCTGTCCCGTAATGCCCGGAATGAAAATGACCGGAACGAACACGGACAGAATAACCAGCGTAATCGCGATAATCGGCGCGGTGATCTGGCTCATCGCCTTTGCGACGGCGTCCGGTACGGAAAGATCGGGTTCCTCGTCAATCACGCGTTCTGTATTTTCGACGACCATGATCGCGTCGTCCACCACGATGCCGATGACCAGAACGATGGACAGCAGGGAAATCGTGTTGGCGGAAATGCCGAACGGCGCCATGAAAATGAATGTGCCGATCAGCGACACCGGCACGGCGATCGCGGGAATCAACGTCGCGCGCCATGTGCCCAAAGACAGGTAAACGACCATCAAAACCAGAACGAACGCTTCAAAAATCGTGTGCAACACTTCGTCAACGGTCGCTTCGATGAAAACGGTCGTGTCGAAAATGGTGACATAGTCCACCCCTTCGGGGAAGAACGGCTTCATTCTTTCCAATTCCGCCTTGACCTTCGTCGCCACGTTCATCGCGTTCGCGCCGGGGGCGAGGTTGATCATCGCGCCGGACGCCGGACGGCCGTTGTATTGAATCGTCGAAGCGTACGTCGTCGTGCCCAGTTCGATTTTGGCCACGTCTTTCAACCGCAGCAGACCGCCGTCCTTGTTCGCGCGCAAAATGATGTTGCCGAACTCTTCGGGCGTGCTCAAACGGCCGGACGTTTTCAGCGTCAGCTGCAGCTGCTGATCCTTGGGGGCGGGCGAAGCGCCGACGGAACCGATGGCGGGCTGGATGTTCTGCGACGAAATGGCGGAAATGACATCCGCGTTCGTCAACCCCAGATTGGCCAGACGTTCCGCGTCGATCCACACGCGCATACTATAGTCGATATCGCCGAACGTGTTGACTTCGCCGACGCCGGTGATACGCGCCAAATCGTCTTTGACGCGTGAAGTCATATAGTTCGCCAAAAAGTTCGACGCGCGGGATTCGTCGGGCGAATACAAAGCGAACGCCATCAACATGGACGACGTGTTTTTCTCCACCGTAACGCCTTGCTGCTGCACTTCGGACGGCAGCTTCGTGGACACCTGGTTGACGCGGTTTTGCACGTTGACCGTGTTCATGTCGGGGTCGGTGCCCAACGCGAACGTCACCGTCAGGGAATACGACCCGTCGTTGGAACTGGTCGATTCCATGTACAGCATATTGTCAACGCCGTTGATCTGCGATTCCAGAATCTGCGCGACGGTTTGTTCGATCACTTCCGCGGACGCGCCGGGGTAGGTCGCCGAAACGGAAACCGACGGCGGCACGACGTCCGGCAGCTGCGCCACCGGAATGGTTTTTAACGAAATCAACCCCGCGATCGAAATCACCAAAGAAATAACGATCGCCAAGCGGGGTCTTTTAATGAAAATACGCGAAAACATGGGCGCAATCCTTATTTCTTAGCCGGAGCGACGGCTTTCGCCCGTTCCTTTTTCACCGGCGCCTTTTCGGGCGCGGCGGCCTGTTTTTTCGGCGCGGCGTCGATCACGACCTCCTGCCCCGGACGGACTTTCTGCAAACCGCTGACGATGACGCGGTCGCCGGCTTCCAACCCGTCGGTGACGACGATGTCCTTGCCCTGTTCCGCGCCGACGGCGACGGGTTTGTTGACGACCTTGTTCTGTGCGTCAACGACGTAAACGTATTTCGACGTGGCGGAAGACATCAAAGCGGCCTGAGAAATGACGACCTTTTCCTCGGGGGCTTCGTATTCCAGCAAAACGGAAACGAACTGTCCGGAAACCAGCTGTTTGGACGGGTTCGGGAAAACGGCGCGCAATTTGACGGTGTCGGTCGAATCGTCAACGATGACGTCGGTGAAGTTGATCTGACCGCCGTAACGGTAAACCGAGGAATCCGCCATGATCAGGGAAACCGCCAGATTGTCGTTGCCGGATTTCAGCATCCCCGCGTTCTGCATGGCCAGCAATTCGCGTTCGGACACCGAAAACAGCACATAGATCGGATCATAGCTGACCATCGTCGCCAACGTGGAATTGACGGACAGGTATTCGCCGGCGGAATAGGCGGACAAACCGATTTTTCCGGTGAACGGGGCTTTGATGTCGGTATAGCTCAAATCCAGCTTGGCCAGTTTCAAAGCGGCCTGCGCCTGCGCGACGGCGCCTTTGGCGATGCTGTTCTGCGCTTCGCGCGTATCGACGGTCGATTGGGAAATGTTGCCCGTTTTGCGCAATTCCAAAGCGCGGTCCAAATCCAGCTTGGTGTTTTTGGCGTCTGCTTCGGCTTTGGCCAGATTGGCGGCGGCCTCGGCGACTTTCGCTTCAAACGGTTCGCGTTCCAAAACGAACAGGATCTGGCCTTTTTTGACGATGTCGCCTTCTTCAAACAGGCGGTCTTTCAAAAATCCGGCGACGCGGGCTTTCAGCGTCACGGAATTGACGGCGTCAACCCGTCCGGGGAAACTGAAACGTTCGGTATAGGCTTTATAGCCCGCCTTTTCCACGGTGACGTGCGGTTTTTGCACGACCTGCACGGCCGCGTCCTTTTTCTTCAGACAGCCGTTCAGCATCAAAACGGACGCCACGGCACAGGCAAAAAACGACAAAGAGCGATTTTTCAACATACAAACATCTCCCGACTAGGGTTCAAACGACCGACCGCCTCCGGCAATCAACCTTTTTTTATACATAAGTCGCCGTATTCCTACAAGCGCTTTTTATCAAACGTGCGTATTTAAAAACCACCAATCAGGGTGTTTTTCGCGCATTTCACACAAACATGATGACGCGTCCCGATCCGTTTTGAACACGCCGAAACACGTTCCGCCGCTGCCGGACATCCGCGCCAAACGGCACGCGGGGGCGGTTTCCAACGCCCGCAGCACCTCGGAAACCGCGGGTTCCAAGCGACAGGCGGCGTCACTCAGATCATTATGCCGCTTTGCCAATTCCGCGACAAAAGCGTCGAAATCCGTCATTTTTTCCGTGAAAGGGGCGGGATCGGAAAACACGGGATCGCGCGCTTTGAACACGGCGGGAGTGGAAACCGGCCGGTTCGGATTGACCAGCAGCAAATGCAGCGGCGGCAATTCCGGCGCGGGCGTCAACACTTCGCCGATTCCGGAAACCTGCACCGCTTCGGCCGCCAGACAGGACGGCACGTCCGCCCCCAACGCCAGCGCGATTTCATCCAAATCCCCGCGCGCGACATCGCATCGCCACAGCTTTGACAACGCTTTCAGCGCCGCCGCCGCGTCCGACGACCCGCCGCCGATTCCCGACGCGACGGGCAGATTTTTTTCCAGCGTAATCTCGGCCGCCGGTTCGCGTCCGCATTTTTGCGCCAGCATCCGCGCGGCTTTCAACACGATGTTGTCGCCCGTGTCCGGCAGCGCGCCGGCATAAGGCCCCGTTATCCGCAAACTCAGCGTTTCCGCCGAACGAACCGTGACGACATCGCCGTCCGCGGCGAACGCGAACAGACTGTCCAGCAAATGATACCCGTCCGCGCGCCGCCCCGTGACGTGCAGATACAAATTGACTTTGGCCGGAGCCTTTTCACAAACGGCGTTCATTTCGACTTTCTCGATTTTTTGGCTTTTTTCAACGTTCCCGCGCGCAGGTTCAGCCGGTCGCCGACGCGGTCGAGCCCCTGTTCCAGCTTCATTTCCGTGCGCGCGCGCCCGTCGCCGGAAAAATCGTCCTTCATCGCCAAAGCCTTCGTCCATTGGAACCGCGCCTCGCGCTTGCGGCCGACGCGCCAATAGGCGTCGCCCAAATGATCGTTGATCACGGCGCTGTCGGGATCCAAAGCGACGGCGTTTTCCAAAATGCCGACGGCTTTCGGATATTCTTTCAAAAGGTAGTACGTCCACCCCAGACTGTCGATGACGAACCCCTCGCGCGGCGCCAAAAACGCCGCCGTTTCCAGCATTTCCTTGGCTTTCCGGACGTTTTTCCCGCGTTCGATCCACGAATACCCCAAATAGTTCAGGGTCAGCGGCTGATCCGGCGACAGGATCAACGCCTGCAGCAAATCCTGTTCGGCCAAATCCCATTGCCCGCTGCGTTCATACGCGACGCCGCGGCTGTAAAACAGCCCCCAATGCGAACGGTTCGGGGCGGGGATTCTTTCGACCGCCTGCGAATAGGCGTCGATCGCCTGCGGGAATTTTTTGTTTTTCAGGAAAATGTCGCCCAGTTCGATCCACGGGAAAGCCAGATCGGGGCGTTTGGCGGCCATTTCTTTCAAAACCTTTTCCGCGGCGTCCAAATCGCCCTTTTCGGCATAGATGATGCCCATGCGAATCCGGCCGGCGAAATAGGTTTCGGAGTTTTCCCCCTCTTCGGCGTACAGCCGCAGTGCGGCGTCGTAACGCCCCTGCTTTTCGTAAATTTCGCCCAACAGCACCCGCGCCAAAGACAGCGACGGATCCAGCGCCAGCCCGAAACGGATGAAAAACAGCGACACGTCCGCGTTTCCCTTTTCCGCCAAACTGCCCGAAACGTCGAAAAACGCCTCGGCCAGACCGGCCTTGGGCGACGCGATGCTTTTAGGCACTTTGCGGTCGGCGTTCGCCGCGCCGGCGGTAAAGAACCGCTCGTCCGTCAACGGATAGGACTTCGCCCCCTTGCGATAGGCTTCGACCAAAGCGTTGAACTGCTTCGTCCGGCCTTGGCGCAGCAAAAAATTGCCATATACCTGCGACGCGCGCAGGGACAGCCCCCCCGGTTCGCCCAGCAGGGCTTCGTAATTATGTTCGGCCTCCTGCGTTTCGCCCCAATAATCGTACAGGGCGGCCGCGTGGAAATAATACAGGGATTCCAATCCGCCCTTGTTCAGCTTTTCCAACGCTTTCAACGCTTTTTTGCGATCCCCCGCGCCGGCCTGCAGCCACACTTCGACCAACGGGAACAGGAAATTGTCCTCCTCCGCGCCGTGAAAGCTTTCCAGCTGGCGCAGCGCGGCGGCATAGTCGTTTTGCAGTGCGTGGTACGATACGGCGACCAACGACGCCAGCAGAGAATCGGGCGCGTACTTCAATTCCTTCATAGCGTAGGGGTAGGCTTCGGCGATCCGGCCGTCCACCGCCAGCAGGGCGAACATTTCCGATTGCAAAGCGCGGTTGTCCGGATCGGCGTCCAACGCTTTTTGCAAATACTTTGCCGCCGCGGTGAAATCCTGATCCTGCCGCGCCTGCAAATACAGCAGGTAATCCCCCGCCGCCGGCAACGCCTGAACCGTTTTCGCTTTTCCGGCCGCGGCGTCCGGCGCGGCGCCCGTGTGGTGCGGGACGCAGGCCGCCAGAATCAAAATCAACAAAGCGTATATTTTGGAATGAATGCGCATGACCGGTTTTCCTGAACAAAGTTGTTTCATTGTGTTCTGTTTCGCTTAAAAAATCAAGAGCGACCTCGGATTCGCGGCCGGATTATCCGATTTATAAGAAAACGGTTAGCTTTGACCGGCGAAGTGTGATATCCTCGCCGCCATGACAGAACAAATTCCGGCAGAAAAACTGTTGCAATGGCAAATCACCGCGGGGGTTGACGAAACGATCGGCGACATCCCCGTCAACCGCTTTGCGCCGGTTAAAAAAACGGATGCGCCCGCCCTCGGCGACACCGAATCCGCCCCCGTCGTGTTCGCGCCAACGCCGCAGCAAACCGAATCCGCCCCTCTGCCGCCCCCGCCGACAATCGCTTTGGCCGGACAGGCGGCGACTTTGGACGAACTGCGCGCCGCCATCGCCGCCTTTGACGGCTGTTCGCTGAAAGAAACGGCGGCCAACATGGTTTTCGCGGCCGGAAATCCGGACGCCCGCCTGATGATCATCGGCGAAGCCCCCGGCGCGGAGGAAGACCGGCAGGGTCTGCCCTTTGTCGGCGCCAGCGGCCATTTGCTGGATCTGATGCTGAAATCAATCGGATTGGACAGGACGCAAGTCTATATTTCCAACATCCTGCCGTGGCGGCCGCCGGCCAACCGCAAACCGTCCGAATCGGAAATGGCGCTGTTCACGCCGTTCGTGCGCCGCCACATCGCGCTGGTCAAACCGGATGTCCTGCTGCTGCTGGGCGGCAGCGCCGTGTCCGCCCTGATGAACACCAACGCCGGCATTACGAAAACCCGCGGCCGGTGGATGAGCTACCGCGACGGCGACACCGCCATTGACGCGCTGGCGTCCTTTCACCCCGCGTTTTTGCTGCGCACCCCCGCACAGAAAAAACTGGCATGGCGCGATTTGCTGACCGTGAAAAAACGGCTGGCGGTTCAGCCCTGACCGCCCCTTTGCTTCGACGGATTTGAATTTTCGATAATGATCTGAACCTTGCTGCCGTTCGGCAATTCGGTTCCTAAAACATAGGATTCGCGGTTCAAATCCTCTTTGTCCAAAGCCGACAGATACGCCAGAATCTCTTTCAGCTTCACTTTTTTCATTTGTTCCATTTTAGGCATTTCATCCAGATATTCCGTGTAAACCGTTTTCATCCAGCGGGACACGGTCTGCACGCTGACGCCGATCAACTTGGCGATCATGCTCATCGACATTCCGGACGCGTACAGCATGACCGCCGTCCGCTTTTCCTGATCGCTGCGGCCGTGCGGCTTCGTTTTCGTATATTGATAGCCGCATTTTTTGCATTTGTAACGCTGCAAACCGCCGACGAAACCGTTTTTCACCGCCTTGTCGCAGCCGCATCTCAAACATTTCAATTCCATAGCCGTCGCCTTTCCATCAACAGAACGCCCTTATTTTGCCGCCGTCATCATTAAAATCAAGAAAAAAATATGATATCATTTTTATAATGATAAAACACATTATTTTAGAATATTTCCCGCAATTACGTTTTTGAATATCTGAAACAAAAATACTTCTTTCGCTTTTCATCGTGCCGGAAACGGTCGCCTAGCACTCTTAAAAACCAACGCTCCAAAAACAACACTCACTTTTATACAGACGAAATTTCATTTTAAATCATATGAATACGATCATATCAATATCAACAAAATAACACATCATTATATCGGAACAACAAGAAAAATACACATTGACCATAATTAAAAAACACATTTATAAACAAAAACGGCTATATAAAAACGGTGATAAAATGAAAAAATTTATGAATAAATTTTATATCTCGATCGCATTGACGATAATTCTTCTTTTATTTTCATACGCGGCCGCGTTTTCTTTTTATCCGGACGATTTGACGGCGTGGACGGCCGATTGCGGCGTATTGGATTGGATCACTTATTTTTGCTACGCGGGATTGCTGACCGCCCTGTTTTGTTTCAGAACGGATTTCAAATCGGCGCGTGAAAAAAAGATGTTCGCGCTGTTTTGCTTTTTCGCGATCGCCGCCCTGCTGCGCGAAGCCGGCGTCCAGCATTGGCTGGCCGGAACGGACACGACGGCGTTTAAAATCCGGTTTTTCACCAATCCGGCCAATCCGCCGTTTTTAAAAGCCGTTTCCGCCCTCTGCCTGCTGGCGACGGGCGCGGCGTTCGCTTACACCATGTATGCGCATCTGATTCCGGCGTTCAAGGGCTTTTTCAGCCAAAAAGCGGGATCGTGGACGATCATCACCCTGTTGTCCGCCGGCGCGATGTGCAAAATTTTCGACCGCCTGCCCGCGAATTTGGCCAAACGCGGATTCCCGCTCGACCGTTCGGGTGTCTGGTTCGGCGCGTGCCAGATCATGGAAGAAACACTGGAAACGTGCCTGCCCGTTTTGGGAATTCTCGCCCTGATCCAGTTTCATCAAAACAAAGCCCTGTTTTTCCCGTGCAAACAGGCGGAAAACGATTACTTATGATACAAAAAGAGGGGCGAAAGCCCCTCTTTGAATTTGCGCTGAAACGGGATCAGCCGGCCAACTGCAGAATGTCGCACAGTTTGACGGTGGCTTCCTGCGTGTTGATTTTTTCCAACGCGGCCAGCTCGTTCGCCAAACGATCCAACGCCTGTTCATAAATTTGGCGTTCGCTGTACGACTGGTCGGACTGCGATTGCGACCGGTACAGGTCGCGGACGACTTCGGCGATGGACACCGGATCGCCGGAATTGATTTTCGCTTCGTATTCCTGCGCGCGGCGGCTCCACATCGTGCGTTTCGTTTTGGATTTTCCGCGCAGCGTTTCCAACGCCGTATCCATGATGTTTTTGTTCGACAGCTTTCTTAATCCGGAATTTTTAGCCTTGGCCATCGGAACGCGCAGCGTCATGCGGTCTTTGTCAAAATGGACGGCGATCAACTCCAATTCCTGTCCCGCGACGGTGTCTTTCGTAATGCTCAGCACTTTGCCGACGCCATGGGTCGGATAAACGACGAAATCACCGGTCGAAAAAGAAACTTCCTTCACCATTTCAAGTATCCTCTATCAAGGTTTACCCGTGTGAAAAGGGTTTTCGACTTTTTCCAACGAAAAAGCCGCGTTTTCACAACTTGTCTTTAAAGTTTTCCGTGGAAAGGCACCGGCCTTTCCTTTAAAGGACTATCTTATATACCACAAAAACGGCCTTTTGGATAGTCTTTTAGCGTCGAAAATGTCATATTTTTTTAATGAAGCGCGAAAAACGGCGGAAACGCACCCGCCGCGGCAACCGTCACGGACGGCCTTGCGCGAAATCGACGGCCTGCGCCAAACGATCCGCCGGCGTCAGCTGCAATTCCAAAATTTCATTGGAAAACGGCCGTTTGAACCGCAAAAAGTACGCCTGCATCGCCAAACCGTCCGAAAAACCGCCGCTGAAGGTCGCGCCATACATCGCGTCCCCGAAAACGGGATGACCGGCGGACGCCAGATGCGCGCGCACCTGATGCCGGCGGCGGGTGCGTTCGGACACGTCCAGATACGTCGCGTTTTTCAACCGGCGCACGACGGTGTATCCGGTCGCGGCGTCCTGCCCCGTTCCCTTTTTCACGGTTTTCATTTTGCGCCCCGATTTGTCCGCGGGATCTTTGTCAACCGGCGCGTTGATGACGCCGCCGTCTTTTGCCACAATCCCCTCGACAACCGCAAAGTACCGTTTTTCGATATTGCCGTCGCGCGACTGCTGCAATAAAAACCGCTGCGCCTTTTTGTTTTTGGCGAACAGGATCAGCCCCTGCGCGCCGCGGTCAAGCGTGTCAACCCTGTAAAACCATTGCGTTTCAGCCGACAGATTGCCGCATCCGGCGCGGACGCGCAGCAATTCCGCGACGGATTCACCCTTTTTCCCGTCGCTGTAAAAAGCGGGAACGCCGGCCTTTTTATTCACGACAATGACATCGTCATCCTCGTAAACGACATTGACGGCGCGGTCGATATTGTCGCAATTCGCCGCGGGGTGATCCTGCGACTCCAGCGGTTTCAGAACGCATCCGGATAACACCGGCGCCAGCAAAAGGAAAAACAGGATTTTTTTCATCGCTCCCCCTTACGCGGACAATTCCCGACGCAATTTGGAAAACTTTTCGTCCTTGTGTCCGCTCTGACTGACGGATTCCTCGGCGATTCCGCCCTCCATGCCGTTGCGCAGAACCGTCAGCGTCATGTTTTCGATTTCGGCGACCAGCGCGCGCATTTCGTCGGCCTGACGCATCGCGTCCAACGCGCCGTCCTTGGTTTCGATCATCGCGAACAGCTCTTCGGTCTTATAGGCTTCGGCCACGACCAGATAAGCTTTGACGACATCAACGACGGGCGCGCCGCTTTCCGAACGCATTTTGCCGATGAAATTGACGCCGACGCGGTTGATCAGGTTGTTGACGATCATCGTCGCGCTGATTTCGCGGTGCAGCGGATGTTTCAAAATGTAATCGCCCGCCGTTTCGCGCAGCACCCGCGGGAAATATTGCGGCAGCCGCCGTTCGCGGATGAACGCGTCGTCCGGCAGATCGCTGTTCAGCACGGCGTCGTACAAAAACAGCTTGGCGTAAGCCATCAAAACGCACAGTTCCGGACGGGTCAGCCCCTTGCCCAGATTGAAACGGGCGTCCATTTCCGCGTCCGACGGCAGGGATTCCAAAGCCCTGTTCAACCGGTCGTCCTTTTCCAGCGCGTGCATCAGCTTTTTGTTGCCGGGGATGCTTTTCGCGCCGCGGTGCTGCATATAGGACAAAATCTGCGTTTGCTGATAATTGTCGCGCAGCACCAGACCGGCAACGTCGTTTTGCATGGATTTCAGCAGCCCGTTGCGCTGTTCCATCGTCATTTTGCCGTCGGCGACCATCATGTTCAGCATGATTTTGATGTTGACTTCGTGGTCGGAACAATCGACGCCGCCGGAATTGTCCACGGCGTCCGTGTTCAAACGCCCGCCGTTCATGGCGTATTCGATGCGGGCTTTCTGCGTCAATCCCAAATTCGCCCCTTCGGCCACGATTTTGGCGCGGACGCGTCCGGCGTCGATGCGGCAATCCGTGTTCGCGCCGTCCTTGGCGTCCATCTGCGTTTCGGCGCCGGCTTTGACATACGTCCCGATGCCGCCGAAATACAGCAGATCGACCGGAGCGGACAATATCGCCTTGATCAGTTCGTCCGGCGTCAAAACGGTCTGCGTCGTCCCCAAAACGGAACAAGCCTCTTTGGAAATGGTGATGATTTCGTCTTTGCGGCTGTAAACGCCGCCGCCGGCGGACAACAGCGAACGGTCGTAGTCGATCCACCCCGCCTCGGCCTTGAACAGGCGTTCGCGTTCCTTGTAGGAAACGGCCGGATCGGGCGTCGGATCAATGAAAATCGACGAAGAGTTGAACGCCGCGATCAATTTCATATGCTTGGAACACAACATGGCGTTGCCGAACACGTCGCCCGCCATGCTGCCCGACCCGACGGCGGTGAAATCCTGCGTCTGGCAATCAACGCCCGTTTCGCGGAAATGACGTTTGACGCTTTCCCACGACCCGCGCGCGGTAATGGCCATGCCTTTGTGGCTGAAACCGGTGGAACCGCCCGAAGCGAACGCGTCGCCCAGCCAGAACCCGTATTGCAGGGACAAAGCGTTCGCGATGTCGGAAAAGTCCGCCGTCCCCTTGTCGGCCGCGACGACCAGATACGGATCGTCGCCGTCATAGCGCACAACGTCGGCCGGATGCGTGATTTGCCCCGAAACGATGTTGTCCGTCAGATCCAGCAAACCGCGGATCATGGTTTGATACCCTTTGACGGCATAGTCGCGAATCTGTTCCTTTGTGCCGTTTTCGGGCGGATGTTTGGGAAAGAAACCGCCTTTCGACCCGACGGGGACGATGACGACGTTTTTAACCTGCTGCGCCTTGACCAAACTCAAAATTTCCGTTCTGAAATCCTCTTTGCGGTTCGACCAGCGGATGCCGCCGCGCGCGATTTTCCCGAACCGCAGGTGGACGGCGTCCACATCGTCGGAATAAACAAAGATTTCGGCCATGGGCTTCGGTTTGGGCAGGTGGTGGATTTCGCCCGACGCGAATTTGAACGAAACGTAGTCCTTTTGACCGTGTTCCTGATAAAAATTCGTGCGCAGCATCGCTTTCAAAACCGACCAGACCGCTTTCAACGCCGTGTTTTTGGGCATTTTGGCGTCAATTTCGTCCTGCAAAGCGGCGTATCCCTTGTCCGCGGCCTTTTCCGGATTGAATTTCAGGTCGAAATAACGCAAAAAGTCTTCCGTCATTTCGGGATTTTCCTGATAAGCCTGCAAAACGGCGCGTTTCGTGGCGATCGCGGTTTGGCGGACATACGACGCCCAAGCGTTCAGCAAAAAGTCTTGACGATTGAAAAGCATAGGTTTTCCCTTTGTTAAAATACGAATTTTCCACAGAATATACTGGTGTTTTGCAAACGACAAGCTTTTTTAAAAATCACAAAAAATCTTCCTTTTCCCGTTCAAAGCGGTTAAAAATGATAGACGGGTTTTAGGGATCGCGAATGGAAAACGGACTTTTTTCAAAAACGGCGCGGGTATGCGCGCTCTTTTTAAAATATCTGCTTTACCTGTTCAATCTGGCTTTGCTGGGCGGATTGGGCGTCAAAACCGTCAACCTGTGGATCGCGCGCCCGTTCGATTTTTCCGACATGGTGGCGGCTTTTCCCGCGGAACCGGAATTCCTTGACAAGGCCGGCGCGGAAAAACAGTTTCTGGCGGCGGCCGGATTTGAAACGGCGGTGTTCATCCTCGGCGGTTTTCTGTGCTACGAACTGCTGATCAAACAAAAAAGCTTCCGCCGCGGGCTGATCGCGCCGATGTTCGCCCTGTTTTTGTGGGCGACGGGGGAAAGCGTCTTTCTTTTCTTTCCCGCGACGGAAAAGGCGCAGGACATCAACGTCTGCCGGACGATGAACATATCGTGGGACACCAAAAACCACCGCTGCCGCCTGATGGATCTGGAATTGCGGCGTTTTGAAAAGTTAAAGGCGGCCAAGAAAAAACGCCCCGTGAAAAAGGCTTTGCCCCCGAAACCGGCCGCGCAGCCCGAAAAAACAACGCCGCCCGCGCCGGTCAAGGCGACGCCCGAACACGCCGCCGAAATCAAGCCGGCGGCCAAAACCGCCAAACGACCGGCCGCCGCCGCAAAACCCGTCCGCAAAAAACGCGCCAAAGCCCCCGCCTCGAATCCGGCGACGAAAACAGCGCCGACCGCCGTTCCCGCCGCCACGCCCAAAACCGCGCCGAAACCCGTGCAAAAACCGCTGCCCGTCCAAAACAAAAAGGTTTGACATGACCGCTTTTATCAACCAGCATCTTTCCTTTCTTCTGCCCATTCTTTACAAAATCCTGCTGGCGGGCGGCATTTTGTTCGCGTCGTCGATGATCGCGCGCTTCATCGCCGTTTCGTTGGACAAGGGCGTCCACAAAATCCCGAACGTTGACGACACGTTCCTGCCCGTCGCCACGCTGATCGCCCAATACGGCGTTTACGGGCTGGGCGGATTGTTCATTTTAAACCTGTTCGGCATCAACACGGCCAGCATCGTCACCCTGATCGGCGTCGGCGGCCTGTCGATCGGCTTCGCGCTGAAAGACGCGATTTCCAACATGGCGTCGGGGTTCATGCTGTTGTTTTTGCGGCCGTTCAAAAACGGCGACGCCGTCGAAATCGGATCGACCGCCGGAACGATCAAGGCGATCGGCCTGTTCACGACGCGGCTACAAACGTTCGCGGGCGTGTATGTCTGTATGCCGAACAACCTGTTTTGGACGACGCCGATCATCAATTATTCCCGCAACAAAAAACGCCGGATCGAAGCCAAGATCAGCCTGTCCTATTTTGATTCGCTGGAAACGGCGGTTGACAGCTTGAAACGGATCGTCGCGTCCGAACCGCGCTTTCTGGACGATCCCGCCCCGCAAATTCTGGTCAAGCAGCTGAATTTCGCCGCGGCGCAGCTGGAATTGCGCGGATGGGTGAAAACGTCGGAATATTGGGACACGCAATGGAGCGTCAACGAAAAAATCAAACAGGCGATCGAAACGGGCAAGATGTCGGCGCCCGTCCTGCGCCGTGAAATATTGGTGAAAACACCCGAACGGCAGGAAACGAATGAACCGGTTTCCGACCTATAACTCTTTTCAGGCTTCGCCCGCCGGCCGCCGCGCCGCGCGCCGGTTTCAAAGCTTTTTCGCCCAAGCCGCGCCGTTTGACGCGCCGGTCGTCCGGATCGGCCCCGCGGCCTTTTTCGACGAATCCGTCCCCGACGGCGATATTTTCCAAACCGCCGAAAGCGTCGCGGAAAACGCCCCTCTGCCGTCGTTGGGGGACGCCTGTTCGGCCGGAACGGTTTTCATCGCCGCGCTGAACGACGGCGTTTTTCACGCCCTGCCCCCGCTGATCAAAGAATCCGCCCGCGTTTTAAAACCGGCGGGGCGGCTGATCCTGATTGTTAAAAACGCGCCGTCGCTGTGTCCGGCCGTCGGCGGCGTTCCGTCATCCCGCCCGTTCGCCGTCCGCCGCGAACTGGCGCGAAACGGGTTGCGCACGACGGAACGGCGGGACGTTCTGCACATTCCCTTTTACGGCAAAGCCGGCGATATCGCGGACAAAATCCTTTACACGCTGAACGTTTGGGGCGGCGGCTTCACCGTTTTCACGGCGCGCAAAGCCCCGTTCGTCCCGCAGCGCGACGAAAACTACAGCTCCGCGCGCATGACCAGCGCGTCCGTTTTCACGTCGCCGCGCACATAGTAATTCGGACGGCGGCCGACCTGTTTGAACCCGTGACGTTCGTACAAAGCGATCGCGTGAGGGTTGTCAACGGCGACCTCTAAAAACAATTCCCTGATTCCCTGACCGGCCAGCGACGAAAACGCCGTATCCATCAATTCGTCGGAAACGTGTTTGCCGCGAAAAGCGGGCAGCACGCCGAACGTCACGATATCCGCCTGTTCCGTGCTGTACGCATACACGCCGATCGCCGCCGGAACGCCGTCCTGATACGCGATCAACCCCAACGCCCCCGGCAGCAGCAGGGTCTGGCGCATCATGGATTCGTTCCACCCTTTGGCGAAACACGCGCAATGAATGTCGGCGTACGTTTTGGCAAAGGACGCGTCGCAAACTTTCACTTCCGACACAATGTCACCTCCGCCTCGCGCAGGTAAAGCGCCTGCGGATATTCCTTTTTCGGCGTCATTCCGGCGGCGAACGCGGCGACATCCCCCGCCGTCGGCATGGAAACGGCGCAAACCGCCGCATCGCCGTTTTCCTCGACAAACCGCGCGACGCCGTTCCCCGCCAACACATACCCGCCGGCGGCAAAGGCCTTTATTTCTCCGGCCGTCATCGCCGCGGCGTCCGTCGCGGGCGCGCCGCCCTGAAAACATTGGACATAGTAATCGTCGCGCTTGGTTTCCAAAACCAGACACAGCTTTTGAATTTCAGGATGCTCGCGCGCGGCTTTCCACGCCAGAACATCCAAAACGGACACGCCCGTCATCGGCAATCCGGCCGCCAAAGCGATCCCGTCCGCCGCGGCCAGCCCGACGCGCACGCCCGTGAACGATCCGGGGCCCGTCGTCACGGCGACGGATTCGACATCGGCAAAGGACGCGCCGGCCTTGGCCAAAACCTCTTGCACCATGGGAATCAACCGTTCGGCCTGCCCGCGTTCCATATGTTCGACAATTTCCGCCGCAACGCGCGTTCCGTCGTAAAAAGCGGCGGAACAATCCCCGTGCGCACAATCAACCGCCAGTATTTTCATGGTTTTTCCTTTTCAAATCTTCCCAAACCTTGCGTTCAAAATCGTTTTTCAACAGCTTTTGAATTTGCCTTTCCGTTTGAATTTCGACGATTTCCCGCTGCGATTTGCCTTCCATTTGCATTTGAAACGCGTCGCAGAAATCGCGCGCCGACACCGTCTGTCCGGTTTCCGATTCAAACTGTCCGGCCGCATAGGCGCAGACATAGTCCAAAACAGGCCGCCCGTCCGCCCGTGTTTCTTTCATAAACCTCAACGCCGCGCGTTTCCAGTCTTTTAATTCGGGATCAGCCTTAACCTCCGGCGCCATTTCGATACCTGACAGGATTCGCACCCCGACGCGCACGGCCGGATAAAGCGACCGCGCCGCGAAACCGTTTTCGACCGCCGCGGGACTGGCGACCGCGCAGACCAGCGTCAACACCGCCGCGAAACAAACGGCGCGCAGCATCCCCGCCAAAACGCCGCCGGCCGCGTCAATCTTTGCCAAGCGGCTTTTTTTGACCTTTTTCGCCCAATCTTCCGTCAACAAACGCAAAAAGAACCAGACGAAAAAACTGCCGGCCGACAACGCCAGCACATACTGCGCTTGAATTTTTTCAACAAAAGCGGCGATCGGCGGAACGAACAGCGGCATTAAAAAGTAACCGGCAATTCCGGAAAGGACGTAAATGACGAAACGAATCGCCTCTTCGCAAAAACCGCGTTTCCATCCGATCCATCCGGACACGGCCGCCGCGGCGAAAACGATCGCGTCAAACCAGCCGCCCGTGATCATGGTCAATCCGCTCCGGACGGGATTTCGTCAACGCTTTCCAAAAACAGCTTGTCCAGCTCTTCGCGTTCCTTTTTGTCGTATCCCGCGTCGGCCGCGCCGGATTTTTCCTCGATCCGCGGATTGTTCAACGCGTCGAACAGGTCGTCCGCCTTTTCGGGATCAACGGGCTTTTCCTCTTGAACGACGGGGGCCTTTTCCTTTTTCTTCGCGCTCTTTTTCGCTTTTTTGGCGGGCGCGTTCAGCTTTTGGATCAGCTCTTCGATTTCGTCGGGCTTTTGCTCTTTTTCCTTTCCAACGGGGTTGTCGAACAGGGATTCGGGCAGGTGCTCCCTGACGTTTTCGGTCACGCGTTCCAGATAGGGAAACATCTGGCTTTTCTTTTGCGTTTTTTCCAGATATTTCGGCGCCAGCGTCATCATCAGGAAATAGACCAACACCAAAATCACGACGCCGCGCACCGCGCCGAAAATGAAACCGAGGAAATGATCCAAACGGTTCAGCGCGCTTTGCCGCACTTTCTTTTCGATTTTGGAACACACCAGCGTCAAAACGATCAGCGTCGCGATCGTGACGACGACCAGCGAAGCGATGTTGGCGAACAGCGGTTTCGGCAGGTATTTCAACACGAACGGTTCCAGATACGGCATCGCGTAAAACCCCGCGATCGTCGCGATGAACCACGATCCGATGCCCAGCATTTCGCTGATGAAACCGCGCGAAAACGACAAAATGGCGGAAACGATCAAAACGATCGCGATAAAAATGTCAACGCCGCAAATGTTTTCCATTACGCATCCTGTTTGTCAGACAAACCGAACATTTCCGTCAAAGTCTTCAGATGCCCGATTTCAATAAGCCTCAGCGCAGTATCCGACTCTTTTACTGATTTTTTATTAACGCGCGCGGGCGGAATCAAAGCGCGGGCGAATCCCAGCTTCGCGGCCTCTTTCAACCGCAAATCGGGCTGGGGCACGGCGCGAATCTCGCCCGACAGGCCGATTTCCCCGAACACGACCGCGTCCGCCGGCACGGGAATCTGCGCGACCGACGACAGCAAAGCCGCCGCCACCGCCATATCCGCCGCGGGTTCGGTGATGCGGATGCCGCCCGCGACGTTCAGATACACGTCCTTGGCCGACATTTGGAAACCGCAACGCGCCTCCAACACCGCCAAAACCATGTTCAGCCGCGACGAATCCCACCCGACGACCGCGCGTCTGGGGTTGCCGCCGCTGGGCGCGACCAGCGCCTGAATTTCAACCAGCATCGGACGCGACCCCTCGATGCCGGCATAAACGCAGCTGCCCGTCACGTTGCCGCGCCGTTCCGCCAAAAACAAAGCCGACGGATTGGGAACCTCGCTCAACCCGCGTTCGGTCATTTCAAACACGCCGATTTCGTCAGTCGCTCCGAAACGGTTTTTCACGCCGCGCAAAATGCGGAAATGGTGGCCGCGGTCGCCCTCGAAATAAAGGACGGTGTCAACCATATGCTCCAACACGCGGGGGCCCGCCAAAGTCCCCTCTTTGGTCACATGGCTGACCAGAAACAGGGCGAATCCGCGCCGTTTCGCCAGCCGGATCAGTTCGTTGCCGCACGCGCGCACCTGCCCGACCGTTCCGGGGGCGGAATCCATCGTATCCACGAACATGGTTTGGATCGAGTCGATGACGACGACATCGGGGGCTTCGCCGCAATCCAGCGTCGCGATGATGTCGCGGACGTTCGTCGCGCTGGCCAGTTCGACGTTCGCTTTCGCCAACCCCAGACGGGCGGCGCGCAGCCGCACCTGATCCACGGATTCTTCGCCCGAGATATAGACGCAGCGCACGGGCGCGCCTTTGACGTTGCACACGGCCGACAAAGCCGCCGTCACCTGCAGCAGCAGCGTCGATTTGCCGATCCCCGGATCGCCGCCGATCAGCAGAACCGATCCCGCGACCAATCCGCCGCCGCACACGCGGTCAAGCTCTTTGATCCCCGATTTCAAACGGAACGACGTTTCCGGCACGCCGTCAAGGCTGACGAATTCGATTTTCCGGCCGCCTTTGCCGCCCGTCGCTTTCGGCGCGGACGCGGCCGCCGTTTCCTCTTCGATAATGGTGTTCCATTCGCCGCAGGCTTCGCACTTGCCCGCCCACCGCGGAAACACCGCGCCGCAGTTCTGGCACACGAAACGCGAAGTGTTCTTTGCCATCAGCCGCGCACTTCCATTTGAATGGGACCGTCGGCGCGGCCGTTGATAAACTGTTCGACATACGGGTTGCCGGAACGGTCGATTTCATCGACGCCGCCGTACCAGATGATTTTGCCTTTGTACAGCATCGCGACCTTGTCGGCGATTTTGCGCACCGAAGACATATCGTGCGTGATCGTAATGCCCGTCGCGCCCAAATCCGTGACGCACGACCGGATCAGATCGTTGATCACGTCCGACATGATCGGATCCAACCCCGTTGTCGGTTCGTCAAAGAAAATCAGTTCGGGATCGGTCGCGATCGCGCGCGCCAGACCGACGCGTTTTTTCATGCCGCCCGACAGTTCGTCGGGATACAGGTTCGCGACATCCGCGCTCAACCCCACCTGCGCCAACTTTTGCATGGCGATTTCGCGGGCGGGGGCGCGCTTCATCTTTTTCCCCTGAATCAGGCCGAACGCCACGTTTTCCCAAATGTTCAAACTGTCGAACAGCGCCGCGCCCTGAAACAGCATCCCCGTCTGCGCGTTGACTTTTTCCATTTCCCGCGCGTTCAATCCGACGATTTCCCGCCCGTCGATCCGAATCGACCCCGCGTCGGGCGTCAGCAGCCCCTGAATACACTTGATCGTGACGGATTTCCCCGTCCCCGACCCGCCGATGATGACAAGGGATTCGCCCTTTTTAACCTCCAGCGTCACGCCGTCCAAAACGACTTTTTTACCGAAAGCCTTGCGAACGCCGGTCATTTTCACTTTGATATCGTCGCCCATCGCCGCCCCCGTCATTTGGAAAAGAACAGTTCCGTCAGCATATAGTTGCTGATCAAAATCAAAATCGACGACGACACGACCGCGTTCGTGGTCGCTTTGCCGACGCCTTCCGCCCCGCCTTTGGAATAAAATCCGTGATAGCACCCCATCAGCGTGACGATGAAACCGAACACCGCCGCCTTTGTCATGCCCGACGTGATGTCAACCGCCTGCATGAAATTCCATGTGTTGCGTAAATAGTTGATCGCGTTGAAATCCAGTTTATACACGCAAATCAGATACCCGCCGTAAATCCCGATCACGTCGCCGATCAGCACCAGAACGGGCAGCATCACCATTCCCGCGACGACGCGCGGCACGACCAGATATTTGAACGGATTGGTCGAAAGGGTTGTCAGCGCGTCGATCTGTTCCGTCACGCGCATCGTGCCCAATTCCGCCGCCATCGCCGCCCCGACGCGTCCCGCGACCATCAGCGCGGCCAAAACGGGTCCCAGTTCGCGCGTCACCGTCAATTCGACGACCGAAGCGACGACGCCCTCGGACGACAGGGTGGACAGCCCCGAATAGCTTTGCAAAGCGATGACCAGCCCCGAAAACATCGTCGTCAGCGCGACGACGGGCAGGGAATAAAACCCGATTTCGACCATTTGCGAAAACAGCGTCCGGAAATAAAACGGCGGCCGCACGCAATAGGACAGCGATTTCACCGTGAACAGCGTCAGCCGCCCGACGGAGCGCAAAAAATCCAGAAAAACCCTGCCGACAGGGGCGAATATGTTCATCGCTCAACCTTTCAGTCTGTGTAAACGCGGTAAAAACGGCTGCCGAGGTGCGTCAGCAATTCATAATCTATCGTTCCCGCGATTTTTGCAATTTCTTTTAACGGGCATTGTTCGCCGTAGATTTCCGCCGTTTCGGCTTTTTCCAAATCGGCGGCCGGAACGTCCGTCACGTCAACGGTCGTCAAATCCATTGAAATCCGCCCGACGACCGGCGCTTTTGTTCCGGCGATCCACACGAATCCGCCGTTCGCCAAAGCTCTGGGATAGCCGTCGCCGTACCCGATCGCCAGCGTCGCGATTTTCGCGGATCTGTCAAACGTCCGCGTCGCGCCGTACCCGACGGTCCGCCCCGTCGCCGCGTCCTGAATCTGCAGGATTTTCGCGCGCAGGGAAACCGCGCCGTTATATAAATCGTGCCCCAAACGGACGACATCCTTGTAAAACCGCGGATCGGGCAGGTTCGCCCCGTCCGTCGCGGACAGACTTTGCTCGAACGGTTCGGGCAACGCCGCGCGCAGCTTGGCGCACAGCGCGTCAAAACGGCTCAGCTGATCTTCGCTTTTCGGGTTTTCCGGATCGTCGGCGCAGGCCAGATGACTGATCACCAAACCGATTTTCAGGTTTTCCGGCACGTTCGCGCACAACGCGTCCACATCGCTTTCCGTCAGCCCCAAACGGGTCATTCCCGTATCAACGTGAATCGCGGCGGGCAAAACGACGCCCCCGCGTTCGGCGAAAGCGTCCCAGCGGCCGATTTGTTCCGGCGTGCTTAAAACGGGAATCAGATCGTTTTTTGCGAAATCCGCTTCCGTATCCGGCAGAACGCCGTGCAAAGCGTAAATCTTCGCGTCAGACGGCAGCACCGCCCGCAGCGCAGCGCCCTCGAACCCGTAAGCGGTGAAAAAGTCGCGGCATCCCGTGTCATACAGGGCTTTCGCCACCCTTTCCGCCCCCAAACCGTAGGCGTCCGTTTTCAACACGGCCGCCACGCGGGTTTGAGAACCGACGCGGGCTTGCACCGCGCGCCGGTTTTCGGCAATCCTTTTCAAATCGACGGTCAGAACGGCGCCCGCCTGTTCGGGGGTCAAACTCATGCCCCCAGCGCCTTTTCAATGACGGACAGGACTTCCGCGACTTTGGACGCGTCCGAACCGCCGGCCTGCGCCATGTCGGGACGGCCGCCGCCGCCCTTTCCGTCGGCCGCCGCCGCGCCCAGACGCACCAGATCGACCGCGTTGATCGTGGCGGTCAGATCGTCCGTCACGCCGACGACGATCGACACTTTGCCGTTGTCCGTGCAGATCAAGGCGACAACGCCGGAACCGATCTGCTTTTTGATTTCGTCCGCCATGCCTTTCAGCTCTTTGGCGGGAATGTCGCTCAGCACGCGGCCGACAAAGGACACACCGTTGATTTTCTTCGCGCCGTTGTCGCCGGACGTTCCGCCCGCCGCCAGTTTTTTACGCATATCGGACAGCTCGCGTTCCAGCTTTTTGCGTTCGTCGATCAACGCCTGAACGCGGGCGGGGATGTCGGCGACGGGCGTTTTCAGGCTTTCCGCCGTCTTCGCCAGCAAATCGTCGCGTCCCTGCGCATACGCCAGGGCGGGCATACCCGTCACGGCTTCGATGCGGCGGACGCCGGCGGCCAAAGCGGCTTCGGACAAAATGCGGAAAGAACCGATGTCGCCCGTGCGTTTGACGTGCGTCCCGCCGCACAGTTCGACGGACACCTTGTTTTCGCCCGATCCCATGGACACGACGCGGACTTCGTCGCCGTATTTTTCGCCGAACAACGCCATCGCGCCCTCTTTCACCGCCGCGTCGGGCGTGGTGATGCGGGTCGTGACCTCAAGGTTTTTCAAAATGTTGCGGTTGACTTCGTTTTCAACGGCGCGCAGTTCGTCGAACGTGATCGGACGGGGCTGCGAAAAATCGAAACGCATTCCGTCGGGACGCACCGAAGACCCCTTTTGCGTCACATGGTCGCCCAAAATCTTGCGCAAAGCCGCCTGCAGCAGGTGGGTCACGGAATGGTGGCGCGCCGTCGCCGCGCGGCGTTCGGCGTCAACCGTCATCAAAACGTCCAGACCTTTCTTCAGTTCGCCTTTTTTCAAAACGCCGAAGTGGATGAACAAATCGCCGACCTTTTTCTGCGTGTCGGTCACGTCGAACAGGACGGAATCCGCGACCGCGATCGTCCCCGTGTCCCCGACCTGACCGCCGGATTCGCCGTAAAACGGCGTCTGGTTCGTGATGACGGCGGCTTTTTGCCCCTCTTTCACGGAATCGACCTCTTTGCCGTCAACGACCAAAGCGGTGATCTGCCCTTCGGCCTGCAGGGTTTCATAGCCCAGAAACTCCGTGCCGCCGACCTTTTCCTTCGTTTCAAACCAAACGGCGTCCGTCGCGGCTTCGCCCGATCCCGCCCAAGCTTTGCGCGCTTCGGCTTTCTGGCGTTCCATGGCGGCCTCGAACCCCTGCGTGTCAACGCTCATATGCTTGCCGCGCAAAACGTCCTGCGTCAAATCCAACGGGAAACCGTAGGTGTCGTACAGCCTGAACGCGATGTCGCCCGACAAAACGCCGCCGTCGGCCAGCTTGGCGGATTCCATGTCCAGCAGCTTCAGCCCGCGCCCCAGCGTTTCCTTGAACCGCGTTTCCTCCAGCCGCAGGGTTTCGGTGATCAAAGCCTGCGCGCGCACCAGTTCGGGGAACACGTCGCCCATCAGCCGCACCAACGCCGGCACCAGCCGCCACATCAGCGGTTCCTGACATCCCATCATGTGCGCGTGACGCATCGCGCGGCGCATGATGCGGCGCAGGACGTATCCGCGCCCCTCGTTCGACGGCAGGACGCCGTCCGCGATCAGGAAACACGACGAACGCAAATGGTCGGCGATGATGCGCAGCGACGTTTTGAATTCGCCGTAGGGTTCGACGCCCGCCGTTCCGGCCGCGGCCAAAATCAAACCTTTCAGAATCTCGGTTTCATAGTTGTCGTTGGTGCCCAGCATGACCGCGCCCATGCGTTCCAACCCCATGCCCGTGTCGATGCACCGGTGCGGCAGGTCGATCAACCGGCCGTCGGCCAGCTGTTCGTTCTGCATGAACACCAGATTCCAGATTTCGACGAACCGGTCGCCGTCTTCGTCCGGCGATCCCGGAGGGCCGCCCTGAATGTGTTCGCCGTGGTCGTAAAAGATTTCGGAACACGGCCCGCACGGCCCCGTGTCGCCCATCGACCAGAAATTGTCCTTTGTCGGGATGCGGATGATCCGTTCGTCGGGCAGCCCCGCGATTTTTTTCCACAGGCTGAACGCCTCGTCATCGGTGTGGTAAACGGTCGCCGTCAGCTTTTCCTGCGGCAGTCCGAATTCCTTCGTCACCAGATTCCACGCGTAATAAATGGCCTTTTCCTTGAAATAATCGCCGAAGCTCCAGTTCCCCAGCATTTCAAAAAACGTGTGGTGGCGCACGGTGTATCCGACGTTGTCCAAATCGTTGTGCTTGCCGCCGGCGCGCACGCATTTCTGGTCGGACGCGGCGCGGACGTAGGGACGTTTTTCCATGCCCGTAAAGATGTTTTTGAACTGCACCATGCCGGAATTCGTGAACATCAGCGTCGGATCGTTATGTGGCACCAAAGAGCTGGACGGAACGATTTCGTGATCGTTTTTGCGGAAATAATCCAGAAAAGTGCGGCGAATTTCACCGGTTGTCATCATTGTCGTTGTATCCTGTGTTAAAAAATTAAATCCTTTGAGGGTGAGTTATAACGCAAATTCGCCGAAGAAACATCTTTTTTTACACACTAATGTAAAATATTTAAGGCGGGTGTTGACCTTGCGCGCCAAAACCCGTATTTAAAAGGAAAACCGTAAAGGAAAACGCCATGGCTTTGCTGAAAATTGTGGAAGTCCCCGACCCGCTGCTGAAAAAGAAAAGCGCGAAGGTCGAAAACATCGACGACGCCCTGCGCAAAACGCTGGACGATATGCTGGAAACCATGTACGACGCGCCCGGCGTCGGGCTGGCCGCGCCGCAGGTGGGGATTTTGAAACGCATGGTCGTCATCGACGTGTCGCGCGAAGACGAACCGAAACGCCCCTACAAAATGATCAACCCCGTCATCACCGCGCACAGCGACGAAACCGTCGTCCATGACGAAGGATGCCTGTCCGTCCCCGAACAGTACGCGCCCGTCGAACGCTATGAAACCGTGACCGCCGAATACACGGACGAAAACGGCAAACGGCAAACCGTGCGCGCCGACGGATTGCTGGCGATCTGCATCCAGCACGAATTGGAACATCTGGACGGCAAGCTGTTCATCGACCATTTGTCCAAAGTCAAACGCGACATGATCGTGCGCCGCGTCGAAAAGGAACGCCGTTGGAAACAGGACAGCGAATAAGCCGCGTTTCGCGTCTGTCGGCGCTTTACCTGACGCCGGTTCTGATTGTCGTCGGATTGAAAATAAAAACCGACGCGCTGAACGACGGCACGCTGTCCGCCGGATTCATCTGGCGTTATTACGCGACGGCCGTTGTCGCCTGCGCGGGGTTCGGCTATTACTTCGCGCGCCTGTTTTCGCGCTTTTTCAAACCCGCCGTTTGCGTCAGCGCGTTCGTTTTCTGGGCGATGGCGTTTTGCTACTGGGTTTCTTTCGCTTTGACAAAGAACCTGCCGAACGAAAGCGTTTTCGTCACGGTTTTCGACACGACCGCCCTGCACACCCGCGATTTTCTGAAAATCGTCCCCGCGCGGGTTTGGGCGGCGGCCGCACTTTACTGGGCGGCGTTCGCTTTGTGCGTCAGATCCGTCAAACCGTTTGACCGTCAAAAGGGCGACGGCCTTTTTTACGGCGTTTTGTGCGCTTTCTTCGCGCTTTTGTGCGTCACCACGCAGGGACAGGACAGCCTGTTTTCCCGCGCGGTCAAATCCTACCGCCTGTACGCGGAACTGAAAGAACAGATCGCCGACACGGTGAAAAACGGCCGGACGGGCGCCGTTGACGTTTTTTCCCCCGAAACAAGACGGACGATCGTCGTCGCCGTCGGGGAATCCGCCAACCGCCGCGTGTTCAACGAAAACATCGCCGATTTTGAACAAAAGACCGCGTTTTTGAAAAACAAGCCCGTTTTCATTCCCGACGCGACGGCGAAACACGTCGCGACCGCCTATGTCGTCAAGGATATGCTGATGCCGGAAAACGTCAATCTGGCCGCCGCTTATAAACGTGCGGGGTTCAAAACGTTCTGGCTGTCCAACCATTTCAAAAGCGGCAAGCACGACAACCTGATCTACGCCCTGACGCGCAATTTCGACGTGCTGCGGTATTTCAACTTTACGCAAACGAACCAATCGTTTGAATGGACAAGCTCGCATTACGACAACGTTTTGATCGCGCCGTTTGCCGCCGCGCTGAACGACCCCGCGGAAAAAAAGCTGATCTTCGTCCACCTGTTCGGGTCGCATTTTCCCTATACCAGCCGGTATCCGGACGCGACGGAAACGTTCATCCTCGACCAATACGCGGCGTCCGTCCGCTATACGAACACGGTGCTGGCGGAAATTCTGAAACTGGCCGAATCGTCAAACCAAAACGCCGCGCTGCTGTATTTTTCCGACCACGGCACCATGCCCGAAAACCCGTTCGAGCGTTTTTCGACCGTCCCCGACATGATCGAAGTCCCGATGTTTTACTGGCTGTCCGAACCGTATTTGAAAACGCCGCTGGCCAAATCCGCGAAAACGCTTGCGACGGTGAAAAAAACGACGACATCGGAAACGGCCTTTATCATCAACGCGTTGTCGGGTATAACCGTTGACACCCGCATTTTAAACAAGGAGCCGCAATGAAAGCCGTTTTTATGGGAACCCCTGATTTTGCGCTGGCCGCGCTGAAAGCTTTGCATTCAAAACACGATGTCGTCTGCGTTTACACCCAGCCGCCGCGCCCCAGCGGCCGCGGCCACAAACCGACGCCGTCGCCCGTCCACCTGTATGCCGAGGAACACGGCATTCCCGTGCGCTGTCCGCCGACGTTCAAACCGCAAGAGGAAAAAGACGCGTTCGCCGCGCTGGACGCCGACATCGCGGTCGTGGCCGCCTACGGACTTTTGCTGCCCAAAGCGTGTTTGAACGCGTTTAAATACGGATGCGTGAACATTCACGGGTCGCTGCTGCCGCGGTGGCGCGGCGCCGCCCCGATTCAGCGCGCGATCATGGCGGGGGACGCGGAAACGGGCGTGACCCTGATGCAAATGGACGCCGGCATGGACACGGGGGATATGCTGCTGATCAAAAAACTGCCGATCGGGGCGAAAGACACGGCCGGAACCGTCTTTGACAAAATGGCGGCGCTGGGCGGAGAAACGCTGCTGGAAGGATTGGAACTGTTGGAACATGGCAAACTGCCCCCCGTCAAACAGCCTGCGGACGGCATCACCCACGCCGCCAAAGTCGCGAAAGAGGAAGGCTTGATCTCCTTTGACATCCCCGCCCGCGAACTGGATTGCAAGATTCGCGGATTGCTGCCGTGGCCGGGGGCGTGGTTCTTTTACAACGGCGAACGGATTTCCGTTTTGGACGCCGATCCCGTCGAACTGGACGATGCCATCCCCGCCGGAACGGTGTGCGAAAACCTGACCGTCGCCTGCAAAACGGGCGGATTAAAGCTGAACGTCCTGCGCCGCGACGGCAAAAAAGCCCTGCCCGCCGCCGATTTCCTGCGCGGTTTCGATTTGCCCGAGGGGACGGTTTTAAATGCCCAGATATAAAATCACCGTCGAATACGACGGCACGAACTACGCGGGGTGGCAGCAGCAAAAGGACGCCCCGTCGATCCAAGAGGAATTGCAAAAGGCCGCCGCGGCTTTCCTGCACGAAAACGTCGCCGTCACGGGCGCGGGACGCACGGACGCGGGCGTTCACGCGACGGGACAGGTCGCGCATTTCGACACGGCAAAGGAAATCGACCCGTTCCGCGTGTGCCAAGCGTTCAACGCCCATTTGCGCCCGCAGCCCGTTTCCGTTTTGGACGCCGAAATCGTCCCCGACGACTTTCACGCCCGTTTCAGCGCGCAAAAACGGCATTACATTTATAAAATTCTGAACCGCCGTTCGCGCCCCGCCCTGTGGGAAAACCGCGTGTGGTGGGTGCACCGGCCGCTGGACGAATCGAAAATGGCCGACGCGGCGCAAGTGCTGATCGGCAAACACGACTTCACAACATTCCGCGCCGCCGCGTGCCAAGCGAAATCGCCGGTGAAAACGCTGGACGAAATCAGGATCGAACGGTACGGCGACTTTGTGTTCTGCTATTTTTCGGCGCGCTCTTTCCTGCATCACCAAGTCCGCAACATCGTCGGCACACTGAAACTGGTCGGCGAAGGATTGTGGACAAAACAGGATGTCGTCAACGCCCTGAACGCCAAAGACAGAAAAGCGGGCGGTCCCACCGCCGACGCCGCCGGATTGTATTTCGACCGCGTGGATTACTGACGGGAAGTTTTTGACAAATCGACAAAATTGCGGTAAATTCGATTCAATCAACGAATCAACCGGACGCTGTCGAATGGCCGACCTGACATTGAAACGATCGTCGCTGGAAACTTTCATCGCCGCCGCCACGCGAAAGGCGACCGCGGCGCAATGCCGTTTGGCGCAAAAAAGCGAACGGTTCGTCAACGCCGTTCCCCTTTTGAAAAAAACGAAAGCGAAAATCGCCGCTTTTGACAAACGGATGACGGCGCGGTTCGGCAAAAACTACACGAAAACGCGCAACATCGCGATCGGCGTCGGCAAATTTTTCGTCGCGGGTCAATTCGGCGGCGCGGGCATGGTCGCCCTGTTGGCGTACAACGCGGCCGCGGCCGTCGATCCGATGATGAAAATCGCGGAACAGCAGCGGCAGGCGGGCAAAGTCACCGGATTTTTCGATTTTGTGAAAAAACACCCCGTCCAAAGCACGGCCACGTTTCTGGCGGCGTCGCTGGGCGCGTCCGCGATCGCCTGCGGTCTGGCGGGCGCGTCGGGCGCAAAGCTGGCGTCGCGCGCGGGGGCGGCCGCTTTGATCACTTTGCCGGAAATGCGTTCCCTGGCCGCGACGGCTAAAAACTGGGCGTCTGGAAAAGCGTCGTTCAAGGACATCGCCCGCGATGCGGCGACCGTCTGCCTCAGCGTCGGGGCGTTCGTTTCCGGTTCGGCGTGGCAGCAGGAATCCGCCGCCGCCCCCGATTTTCCCGTTGACAAGGCGGACAGGGTGAAAAAGCCGGAAAACAGCGACGCCCGCACAATTCTGACGATGAAAAAACGGCTGGACGGCCGGACTTAAGCTTACAATCCGATCGACCGCAGATATTCGGACGGACGGGCGTATTCCGCCGCCGCGGGCGCGGGACGGTTCAGCAAAGCGGCCAAAGCCGCCGCGTGTTCGCCGTTTCCGGATTGAATCGCGGCGTAATTTTTCAAAACGAACGATTTGACGCGGTAATTTCTTAAATCGTTTTCGGAATAGGCGGCTTTGCCGTCGGGAATCATTTCAACGTAATATTCGTTGTCGCTGTATTCCATCACATAGGACGGCGCGGCGAACGAATCCGTCAAAACCATTGTCACGCCCAATCCGTAAGCCGACGTTCCCACCGTATATACCGCCGACAAATCGCAGACGCCCTGCACCTGCTCCTTATCGCTGAACACGGATCCCGCCTTTTTATCGCATTGCGAAACCAGCGACGACGACACGGCGAACACCCCGCCCATCATCACGCCGTTTTTCATTTTGTAATCCGCCCTGACCGCCGCTGTTTTGTACCCTTGCCGCCGCACGGTCAGATGCTGAACGTCGTTGCCGGACAATTCGCCCCAATAGGGCGTCGTCCCGACCTTGACATCGCCCGTATATACGTCGGCGGCCACGTTTGAATCAATGAACAAACGGTGGCGTTCGGGGGCGGAAGAGCAGGCGGCCAGCATTAAAACGACCGCCGCCATCGGCAGATTTCTCATTTCCCGTCCCCCTTTTCAATCGCCAGCGCGACCTTTTTAACGCCGTTGGAACGCAGCCGCCGGCGGATCAGCATAAAATCATCCTTTTCCAGCAGAAAGCCGACCTTGCATTCCGGATCGTCGTCGCGCTGCTTTTTCAACGCCGCCACTTTGTTTTTCAATGAAACGTAGCGGTCTTTCAAATCCCGCGACGGGAACCAGCGGTCGTCGATTTCCGATTTGACGGCGGCCGCCTCTTTCGACGCGGCGGCGATTTTCCGGTCCATTTCCGCCTGAAACCGGCGGCGCGTCCCCGCGTCCGTCCGACAGGCCGGCTTGCCGTCGCGATGCAAAGCGGCCGCGAAAACCACCCCGTCGCCGCCCGTTTTGAATTTTTCGATTTTAACGGGAACGTTTAAAATCCGGCGTTCCCCGTTGTCGTAATCGACCGTCAGAAGCAAACCGCGCTTGGCGAAAGCGGACACGCCGAAATCCTTTTTCAAATAGGAAACGGCGTATTTTTTCACGTCATCCGCGTTTTTGACGGACTTTGCGACGGACACGGCGTGCCGGCAGTTGTCCTGAACGACATCCTTGTAAATCTTGTACTTGTTTGAATCGTATTTTCCCGTCCACACGCGCTTTTTTTCCACTTTGCAGACGGCGGAATCTTTCGGAACCTGTTTCAAAATCCCGTTGATCCTGTCGAAAAAGGCCGTTTTATACGCTTGTTTGTCAAAAAACGCGCGAACGAAAAACTCCCCTTTTTCGTTATAGGACACGGCCGCGCGCAGAAAAGCGTCGGGATAGTCCCATTTCATCAGGGATTCCAAAATCCCTTCGCGCGTCGCGGCGCGGGGGACGAGGGGGCTTTCCGCCGCCGGCGGTTCAAAATCGAACGTGTGGTATTTGTCGCGCTTCACGATTTCGGCGGCGGGACGCGAAACGGGCGCGGCCGTTTTTTCTTTTCCGTCCGCCGTTTCCAGCAAAACGAACGCCGCGTCCGCCGATTTTTTCAACCGCGCGTGTTTGGAAACGCTTTGCCCGCCGACGGCTTTGATTTCCCCGCTTTGAACCGCGTATCCGTTTTTAAAAACCTCAAACCCGTGCGTTCCGCGCGACACTTTGATTTTTTCCAGCGGCGTCACCCCTTTTTTCACACCGTCGATCAACACTTCCGCCCCCGCCGGATCGGATGTGAAGGACAGATACGCAGACTTTTCCGTCATCACGGCGTCCAGCTTCACGTCGTCGCCGCGGCGCATATCGCGCGATTTCAACACGACGGAATATTCCAGAAATTCCGGATGCTTCAGCGTGACCGTGTTGTCCCGATCAATGTTGACGGAAAAGGCCGCGGGCGTCGTTCCGCGCGCTTCGCCGTTCAGGAACACCCGCGCCGCCGCGCCGTCCCGCGTGTCGATCGAAACGTTGACCGACGCGGGCGTCAACAAAACGGAAAGCGGCAGCTCGCCTTGCGCCGGCACGTTGACGCTTTTTTCAACCGCCTGATAATTCGGGTGTTCGACGCGCAAAACGTGGCGTCCCGCCTTGACCGCGATTTTGATGTTGGAATCGGATTGGGAAAACAGAACGTCGTCGATGAAAACGTCTGCCGACGCGTCCGGCGCCGTCGTCAAATTCAAAACGCCCGTGTCCGCGCCGCGCGCGCCGACCGTTTTTTTGACGGTGTCGGCCGCCCCGTCCGTAAACGAACGCGGCACGCTGATCGTCGTCGAACAGTCCTTGACGACCGGATCGAAATAGCGCAGCTCGACGGTCATCGGAATGACGGCCGATCGGGGATAGGATTTGCGGATGAACTCTTCGTTCTTTTTAACGGCGGCGTCGCAAACGTCTTCGCGGTCGGACAGCTTCGCGCTTTTGAAATTCGACCGGAACAAAACCTTGTCCCCGCTGGTCAGGCGCAAAGTGCTGTCGCCGCCGCGCAGGGAATTGACCCACGACGGCGCGGTGTCGGAATAGACGCGCGCCGAACACGCAGATAAAGCCAGTAAAAAAACGACCAAGCGTCCGAACAAAATCCCTCTCCTTTCGCGGGTTCATTATAAAACGCGGAAAAGAAAGAGCAACCCTTAAACTCAAACCCCCGCCGACTTGTCCGTCCGGCGGGGGAATGCGCGCGCTTTTACGCCTTTTTGTTTTCCTCGTCCTCGACCAGACGTTCGGACAGGGACAAAGCCTGCCGGAACCGCGCCGCCCAAGCGACCGTCGTGTTCAGCCGCCGTTTGATGATTTCCATTTTCAGGACTTTGCGCGGCTGGTCTTTGGCGTTGCTGACGATGATTTTCGTTTTGCGTTCGCGGCACTGCTTGATGAAATCGACCAGAATGTTGACCGCGGTCGCGTCCATCATCGGCACGGAACCCATGCGCAAAATGATGATCTTCGGCGGGTTGGGCAGCGTGTCGAAAAACTCCGTCAGCCGCGACGCCGCGCCGAAAAACAGCGGGCCGCTGATGCGGAAAGCGACGACGCCGTCGGGCAGGTTGCCGACAAAATCGGTCGAAGACAGCATTTCGTGCTTGTGTTCGTCGGTCAGCTGCAAATCGCTTTCAACCGCGAAATTGACGGACATCCGGTGCATGAAGATCAGGCTGGCCATCACGACGCCGACTTCAATCGCGGTATTCAAATCGACGAACACGGTCAGCAGAAACGTCACGATCATCGTCAGCCGGTCGCCCATCTGCGCCGACATCAGCAGACGGATTTTGTCGAACCCGCTCATGTTCCACGCGACGATCACCAGCACCGCCGCCAATCCCGCCAACGGCACGAACGACGCCAGCGGGGCGAGGAACACCATGAACAGCAGCAAAGCGACGGCGTGGATCATGCCGGAAACGGGGGAATACGCCCCCGCGCGAATGTTCGTCGCCGTTCTGGCGATCGCGCCCGTCGCGGGAATGCCGCCGAACAGAACCGACGCGACGTTGGCCGTTCCTTCGGCGACCAGTTCGCAGTTCGACAAATGGCGGTCGCCCGTCATACCGTCGGCGACGACGGCGGACAGCAGCGATTCAATCCCCGCCAGAAAAGCGATCGTAAACGCGCTGGGGAACAGCAAAGCCAGCTCTTCCCACGAAAACGTCGGGAACGACGGCGTGGGCAGGCTGTCGGGAATTCCGCCGAATTTCGACCCGATCGTATCCACCGGCAGGTGAAAAGCATAAACGGCGACCGCGCCGACGACGACGCCGATCAGGAAATTCGGCAGACGCGGGGCGAATTTGCGTAGCAGCAGCATCACCGCCAAAGTGGAGAACGCGATAGCGGTCGAAGCCGGGTCGAACGTGTGCTTATAAGCGAAAAACGCCTGCCACTTTTCGATGATTTCGGCGGGGACGCTGTCGATTTGCAGCCCGAACAAATCTTTGATCTGGCTGGAAAAGATGATGACGGCGATGCCCGCGGTGAACCCCGTCACGACGGGATAGGGAATGTATTTGATCAGCGCGCCCAAACGGAAAAATCCCGCCAGTATCAGCATCAGCCCCGCCATGATCGTCGCCAAAGCCAGCCCGTTGTAGCCGTAGGCCGCGATGATGTTGTAAATCACGACGACGAACGCGCCCGTCGGACCGCCGATCTGGAAACGGCTGCCGCCCAGCAGGGAAATCAGGAAACCCGCGACGATCGCGGTGAACAACCCGCGGTCGGGCGTCGTCCCCGACGCGATCGCCAGCGCCATGGACAGCGGCAAAGCGACGATCGCGACCGTCACCCCCGCGGTAATGTCGCGGCGCAATTCGGAAAACGTGTAGTTTTCCTTGAACACGCGGAAGAATTTGGGCACGAACCCCTGAAAATAAAGCGGCAGGTTCCGGCTGAACCGGTACCATTTTTCGCGGGAAATGAACTGCATGGCTTTTGTCCGATGGCAATGATGACTTTCGGGGCGAAAAGTATGCCTTTTTCCTTTTGTTTTCAAGGAAAAATCCGGTTTTCGCCGATTTTTTCAAACATTGAACTGGCTGTTGTACAGATTCGCGTAGAATCCGCCCTTTTCCAACAATTCCGCGTGCGTTCCGCGTTCGACGATATGCCCCGAATCCATGACCAAAATCAAATCGGCGCGGCGAATCGTCGAAAGCCTGTGCGCGACGACAAAGCTTGTCCGCCCTTTCATCATTTCGTCAAAGGCCTTTTGAACGTAAATTTCCGTGCGCGTGTCGATCGAACTGGTCGCTTCGTCCAAAATCAGCATGGACGGCAGGGACAGCATCGCGCGGGCAATGCACAACAGCTGTTTCTGTCCTTGCGACAAACTGCCGCCGTCTTCGCCGATCACGGTGTCGTACCCGTCGGGCAGGCGTTTGATGAACCCGTCGGCGTGCGCGGCGACCGCGGCGGACACGATTTCGTAATCGGACGCGGCGGGCTTGCCGTACGCGATGTTTTCCCGCACCGTCCCCGATTTCAGCCACGTTTCCTGCAGCACCATGCCGAATTGGGCGCGCAGGCTGTCGCGCGTCATTTCTTCAACGTTGGTTTTGGAAACGGAAATGCCGCCCGAATTGACATCGTAAAACCGCATCAACAGGTTGATCAGCGTCGTTTTGCCGCATCCCGTCTTGCCCACGACGGCGATTTTCTGTCCCGCTTTGACGTTCAGGGACAAATCCTCGATCAGCCTGATTTCCGGAACGTAAGAGAAATAAACGTGTTCCAAATCGACCGTTCCGTCCGCGCGGCGCAAAATTACCGCGTCTTCGGCGTCGGGCGTTTCGGGCGGTGCGTCGATGATTTCAAACAGCCGTTTCGCGGACGCCAGCGCGCTTTGCAGTTCGGCAATCACGCCCGAAATTTCGTTGAACGGCTTGGTGTATTGGTTCGCGTAGCTTAAAAAGCACGACAGCTGACCGACGCTTAAAACGCCGGCGACCGCGCTCAATGCCCCGACGATGCCGACCAGCGTATAAACCACGCCGTTGACAAAGCGGGTGCAGGGATTGGTGATAGAGGAAAAAAACAACGCCTTGACCCCGCAATTTTGCAATCGGGCGTTGATTTCTTCAAATTTTTCGCGGGATTTTTCTTCGTAGCCGAACGCCTTGACCAGCTTTAAATTGCCGACCGTTTCGTTGATCAGCGCCGTCATTTCGCCGCGCGTTTCCGACTGTACTTTGAAGAATTTGAAAGTGCGTTTGGCGATGAAGTTCGCGACGAACAGCGACAACGGCGTGACGAACACGACCAGCAGCGTGATTTTGACGTTGATGACCGCCATAAACCCGATCGTGCCGAAAATCGTGACAATGCCCGTGAACAGCTGCGTAAATCCCATCAACAGCCCGTCCGCGACCTGTTCCGCGTCCACCGCCACGCGGCTGAGAATATCGCCGTGCGGCATCGTGTCGATAAAGCGCAAGGGAACTTTTTGCAGCCGGTCGAACGCCTTGACGCGGATGTCGCGCACGGTCAGATAAGTGATCTTGTTCGTGCAAAGCCCCATCAGCCATTGCGACACGGCGGCGATTGCCACAACGGCCGCCAGCATTTCCAAAATGGATTTCAACGCCTGAAAATCGACCGCGCCTTTGCCCGCGACCAAATCGACCGCGCGCCCCGTCAACACGGGGGCGTACAGCGTCATCGACACGCTGACGACCGCGAAAAACAACGCCAAAGCCAGATAGGACAGGTACGGGCGCGTAAAGGACAGCAGCCGTTTCAACAAACTTTCCTGCATCACGCGGCCTCCTCTTTTTCCATCTGCGACAGGCAGATTTCACGATAAACGGGACAGTTTTCAAACAAATCGTCATGCCTGCCGACGCCGACCGCTTTGCCGTCGTCCAAAACGACGATGAAATCCGCGCCGCGCACCGTCGAAATGCGTTGAGAAACCAGAAAAACCGTCGTTCCCGCAAGATCGTTTTTAATCGCTTTACGCAGTTTTGCGTCGGTCGCGAAGTCCAGCGCCGACGCGCTGTCGTCCAAAATCAGGATTTCCGGCTCTCCGACCAAAGCCCGCGCGATGGTCAGCCGTTGCCTTTGCCCGCCCGACAGGTTGTGCCCGCCTTGCGCTATCGGCGCGTCAAGCTTTTCGGGTTTTGTCGAAACGAATTCGTCGCCCTGCGCGATTGTCAACGCCCGCCAAATCTCTTCGTCCGTCGCGTCGGCTTTCGCCCAGCGCATATTGTCGCGGATCGCGCCTTTGAACAGCACGGCCTTTTGCGGCACGACGCCGATTTTGCGGCGCAGGTCGGCGAAAGGATAATCCCGAACGTCAACGCCGTCGATCAGCACCCGCCCTTTTGTCGCGTCGTAAAAACGGGACAGCAGGCTGATCAGGGTCGTTTTGCCCGATCCCGTGCCGCCGATGACGCCGACCGTCGCCCCCGCCGGAACGGTGAAGTCGATGCCGGACAAGGATTCCGCCTCGGCGTTTTTATAGGCGAACGACACGTTTTCAAACCGCACGCGGGGCGCGCCGGACAACGGTTCCGCCGCTTTGCCGTTTTCCGTGACCGTCGGGAAGACCGCGAACACGTCGTTGATGCGGGCGGCGGACGCGGACGCTTTGGTGAACACGACGATCAAATTCGCCAAAGCGACCAACGCCAGCAAAATCTGCGACATATAGTTGACCAAGGCGATTACTTCGCCCTGCGTCAAATCGCCCGCATTGACTTGAAAACCGCCGCCCCACACAATCGCGATGACTGCCAGATTGACGACGACGTACGTCGCGGGGTTCAGCAAAGCCGCGATTTTTCCCGCCGCGACCTGTTCGCTCATCAGCGTTTCGCACGTTTGTTCAAACGCCGCGTGTTCTTCTTTTTGTTTGGAAAAAGCGCGAATGACGCGCACGCCTGTCAGATTTTCGCGCACCAGCAGGGAAACTTTGTCCATACACGCTTGAATCCGCTTGTAACAGGGAATGCACTTTGCCATAACGAACCAGATGACCGCGCCGATCAGCGGCGTCGCGACCAGAAAAATCACCGCCAGCTTCACATCGACGAAAAACGCCATGACAATCGCGCCGACGACGATGAACGGGGAACGCAAAAACAGGCGCAAGCCCAAATTCACCCCCGACTGCGCCTGATTGATGTCGCCCGTCAGCCGCGTGATCAGGGACGGCGTGCCGATTTCGTCCAATTCGGCATAGGACAAATCGCCGACGTGGCGGAACAGCGCGCTGCGCAACGCCGTGCCGAACCCCATGGACGCTTTGGCGGCGAAAAACTGCGCGGTCAGGGAACAGACCAGCCCCAGCAATCCCAAGCCCACCATCAGCGCGCCCATTTTGTAAATATAGGCGGTGTCGCCGTTTTTAATGCCAACATCAATGATTCCAGCCATAACCAGCGGAACGAACAGCTCGAAACACGCCTCCAGAAACTTGAACAAAGGACCGATGACGCATTCTTTTTTGTAATTTACTAAAAAGCGGGCGAGCTTAAACATTGGAAACCTCGACATTCCTGAATTTTTCCCAATCCCTACACATTTGAAAGGCAAAAGACAAGAAAAAAGGGGCGGTTGCGCCCGCATTCTTGCATTTGAAACGAACCTTTGATATATTTAGACACCATTAGAGAAAAATCGGAGGTAAAAATACGATGGAATATTGCGGTTTTTTCAGCGGGCGTCTGGGTTCCGATAATCAAACCCGCGGTTTGATTTTGGAAGCGGAAGCCGATAAAAAAGTTCCAGTTACCCGAAACAAGCTGTTGCAGGCGCCGAACGGTCAGCCGCTGGACAGATCGCGTTATCCCGATGAAAAATCCTTTAAAAAGGACGTGTACGCGTCTTTGGACGCCTATCTGGCGGACGCGCCGAAACCGGACGTGTTCGTCCTGCCGTTCAACCACGGCGATATGAAAAACGCGCCGAACGACGCCGATATGCTGGCGAAAACGGTCAAAGACTACTATGGCGACCGGAAACTGGGCAACGTGACGACTTTGGTTCTGACAGGGGCTTTTCACGATTACCGGCACGTCGATTTGGCAAACGTCCCTTATCACCTGATGACGGAAGAACAGGCCGAACGGCTGGACAAAGATCCCGAACTGAAAAAGAAAATCGTTCCGACTCTGGGCGTTGCGGGCAACCTGACCGGCCTCAGGATTCGGCAAGAGGGCAATCGTCCCGCTTTTGCGGAAGAACTGGCGCAGTTCAAAAACGGCAAGCCGACGGTGTTTTTCTCGCTGGGCGGGCGCGTGGAAGGTCCCGAAATCCAATTCACGATGAAAGACGCCGAAAACATTTGGAAAAAAGCGCAGGAATTTCAAAAGAACGGGTTTAACGTCGCTTTGGGCAACAGCCCGCGCACGCCGACGGATGTGACGGACTATCTGTTTGAACAGGCGCGCGATAACGGCGTCAGCTTTTACAACGCCAAAAAAATCGCCGAAACGGACACCGCCGATTTCCGCCAGTACACGGGTAAGTATAAAAAGGAATTCGCCGCTCAACAGGAAAAAATCGGCAATATCTATCCCGCCATTTTGTCCGTATCGGATATCGTCGTCGGAACCAAAGACAGCTTTTCCTATACGTCGGACACGGCGGCGCTGGGGATCAAGACGGCGGTTTATTCGGATATGTACATCGATCCGGCGAAACGCCCCGATTGCGACAGGCTGTTGAATTCCGTCAAAAACAAATACGTTTACGATTTAAACGATCCGCGGGTGTTTGATCCGAAAGAAACGCTGCCCGTTTTGCCGCAAACCAATGCCACGATTATCAACGCGGTGAAAAAATTCGACCGGCAAAGAACCGCCGAACGGCTGAAAGCGGTTAAAAACGCCCACCGCCAAACGGCAACGGAACAAAACATCGTTTCCTTGAAACTGAAAAAAGATTTCCAACGCTAAATAAAAGCCCCCTTATGAAAACAAGGGGGCTTTTTTTAAAAAAACGCTTTCACCGATTGCGGCGGGCGGACAGGACGGCTTGCGCGACAGCGGATCGTTGCGCGGCACGGGCGCGGGTCTGCCCGACCGTTATTTTCAAAACCCGCCCCAGCTCGTCCGGATCTTTGACCGCGATCGTCGGAAAGCACTTGTCCGATTTGTCCGTGACGCGGTTTTTCTCGCCGTTCATCACATGAACGACAAAGACGCGATCCGCCGCGCCTTTGGATTCAAAATAATCGCGCACGGCTTCAACCATATCGCGGTCGGTGCCGTTTTTTGCCAGACTGTCGCCCAACACCAAAACGGGACCGCCCTTTTCAAACGCCCGATCCAGAAATCCGGACTGCTCCACCCCGTTGCGCTTGCTTTGATTTTTGGAACGGATTTCCATCGACCCCGTCGGTTCGACCGTGTAAAACAGTGCGCCGTTCGGATTTTCGGGCGCGGATTCGTTTTTCGACCCGTCGGGGTTGCGGCCGGACATAATCCGTTTCATGCGCGTATCAACAAAAGCGAACATCTCTTTGCCTTTATCAGGCGATTCCTTGATAAATTCCGCCAGATTCAGATAACTCAAATGCTTTTTGTATTCGGCGAGGATTTTGCCGCGCGACTCCGGCCAACGCTTGAAAATTTCCTGTTTCAACGCCAAAACGCCTTCCCCGACGTAACGCTCGAATTTCTGTTCTTTCAGCGCGTCTTCAGGCGTCGCGGCGCGGCGCAAAACCCGCGTTTTCCCGTTTTCGACGACCAAACGTCCGTGGCCGGCGACGGCGGAGGCGTTTTCAAATTCCTTCACGCCGCCCAACAAATCATGGAAAGCCCCGTCCGGCATCTTTTCCCCCGTCACGTCGTTGACGCGCGCGTCCGCCCAATGCCGTCCGGTCACGATGAAATACGCCCCGCCCGTTTCGGGCAAAGCCGTCAGCGCGCGGCGGATGTCGGGTTGCATATAGCATCCGTCCTTACCGGTTTCCGCCTTGTTTTCCGCCGCGTAATCCGCGTTTTTTTCAACGCACGAGGTCATATCCAGATCCGTAAAGACGGTAACGGGCTTTTCCCCCGCCTGTTTCAGCAAACGGGACAAATTCCGGCGCGAAGCGGCATCCATAATCCTTAAATCCTTCTATTGTTTTTTCAAAGTATATCATACATCCCCGCCTGTTGTTAAATTTTTTTTAAGCCCGCCGAGTCAGACTCGACTTGAAAGAAACGGAGTCGGATATGGCGCAGGAAAAACGCACCGTCGCGGCGGCTTTGAAATTTGATCCGGAAACGGGGGAAACGCCCACGGTCGTCGCCAACGGGTACGGGCACGTCGCCGAACGGATTTTGGATCTGGCGTTCGCCGCGGGGATCAAAGTCCGTCGGGACGCCGATCTGGCGGAAATTCTGGCGGCCGTCGATCTGGACGCGGAAATCCCGCCCGAAGCGTTCGCCGCCGTCGCCGAAATTCTTTCCTACATTTATGAATTGAACGCTTCCGCCGAAGCAAAGGGGCAGACAGAATGACATCGACATCCGACATTCAATCCGAAATGGAAAAGGCGTCCGCCCTGTTGACGGCGGCGACCGATTTGATGAACGCCGGCCGGCTGGTGGACATCGCGTCGCTGAAAAACATGGTCGATTCGATCTGCCAATCCGTCAAATCGGCCGGATACGCGCCGTGCGCCCCGTTGAAACCGTTGATGATCCGGCTGAACGAACAAATGGATTCGTTCCGCCGCGCGATGGACGACCGGTACGGCGCCCTGACCCGAATTTGAAGGAAATCATATGGAACGCGAACCCTCTTTTCTCTTGGCGTTTTTAGGGCTGGTTTTTGTCGTCGGGATCATTTTCCTGCTGTCGTACCTGTTCAAACGGTTCGGCGGCGGTTTGATCGCCGGCCTGCCCGCCATGAAAAAATCCGGCACGGTGGAATTGCTGGAAATCAAACCCGTCGATCCGAAAAACCGGCTGGTTCTGGCGCGGTGCAAAGGCAGGGAATACCTGCTGCTGACGGGGGAAACGAACACGGTGGTTGATTCTTTCGCCGCAAACGGGGATAATGACGGCCGGAATTTCGGGGACGAATTGATTGATGCTTAAGAAAATCGCGATCGCTTTAACGGTTTTGTGCCTGACGGCTTTGCCCGCCGCCGCGCAAAGCGTCAATATTGATCTGGGCGACACGGGCGGGTCGTCCACCGCCAGAATCGTCCAGCTGGTTTTGCTGCTGACGGTGCTGTCCGTCGCCCCCAGCATTTTGATCATGGTCACGTCGTTCACGCGCATCGCCGTCGTTCTCTCGATCACGCGGCAGGCGCTGGGCACGTCGCAAACCCCGTCCAACATAGTGCTGGTCGCTTTGGCGCTGTTCATGACGGGGTTCATCATGACCCCGACGTTTGAAAAGGCGTGGGACAACGGCATCCACCCGTTGATCGAAGAACGGATCGAAACGAAAACCGCCGTCGAACGCACCGTCGCCCCGTTCAAGGAATTCATGCTGAAAAACGTCCGTGAAAAGGATTTGCAGCTGTTTATGGACTTTTCCAAAACGCCCGAAGTCGAAAAACCCGAAGACACGCCGCTGACATCGTTGGTGCCGGCGTTTATGATCAGCGAACTGCGCCGCGCTTTTGAAATCGGATTTCTGATTTTCGTGCCGTTTCTGATCATCGACATGGTGGTGGCGTCCGTGCTGATGAGCATGGGGATGATGATGCTGCCGCCGTCCATGCTGTCCATGCCGTTCAAACTGATTTTCTTCGTCGTCGTTGACGGGTGGTATATGCTGGTCGGCAGTCTGGTCAAAAGCTTCGCGACATGACGTGAATAAAATAAAGCTTGCCAGACATTGGGTTTCGGGATAAACAATAAAGCGTGTGGTCCCGTAGCTCAGCTGGATAGAGCAACAGCCTTCTAAGCTGTGGGTCCCGCGTTCGAATCGCGGCGGGATCACCAAAATAAAAACCCTCGACTTGTTCGAGGGTTTTGTTTTGCGGCATTTTTTCAGAAATTCACGTCCACGATCTCTTTCAACAGAATCACGTTTTTCCGATATAATTCTACCTTGAAAATCACGTTTTTCAATATGGAATACGCCGCGAAAATCACGTTTTTCTGAAAAAGCGTCTTCGTTTTTAATCGTCGTAGGCGCCGCGGCGGCCGATCTGAACGTCGCGGTTGACGTTGACGCATTCGATCAAACCGAACGAAAACATCAGGGTCAGCATCACGGTTCCGCCGTAGGAAATCATCGGCAGCGGTACGCCGACGACGGGCAGCAGCCCCATCACCATGGCGATATTGATGAACACGTACAAAAACAGGTTCATGGTCAGCCCCAACGCCAGCAACCGCCCGAAAAAGCTGGAAGAACGGAACGCGATGACATACCCGTAGAAAATCAATGCCAGATACAGCAACAGCAACGACACCGACCCGACCAAACCGAATTCTTCGGCCAAAACGGTAAATATGAAGTCCGTCTGTTTTTCCGGCAGGAAATTCAGCCGGCTTTGCGTCCCCTGCAAAAATCCTTTGCCGAACACGCCGCCCGACCCCAGCGTGATTTTTGATTGCAGGATGTGGTATCCCTTGCCCAGCGGATCGCGTTCGGGATCAAGAAAAGTGAACACGCGTTCCTTTTGATAATCGTGCAGAAACCGCCACCCGATCGGAATGGAAACCAGCCCCGCCACCCCCAGCGCGGCGAATTTCCACATTTGCACGCCCACCAGAAAAAACAGCGACAGCGACCCCGCGCCCATCAGCACCGCCGTGCCCAAATCGGGCTGTTTCAGCACCAGCGCAACAGGCAGCAACACCATGAACGACGGAATGACAATCGACGACATCGTCATCATTTCCTGCAACGAACTGCCGTGGAAATAGCGCGACAAGGCCAAGATCAGCGCGATTTTCATCAATTCGGACGGCTGCACCTTGATAAATCCCAGATTCAGCCAGCGCTGCGCCCCCATTGCGTCGTGGCCGAAAAATTCGACGATGAACAGCAGGATCAAAGCCCCGACATAAAAAACATACGCGTATTTCAGCCAGAACCGCAAGTCTATCATCGCGACGGCCAGCATGATCGCGAACCCCAGCCAGAAACGGGAAAACTGGCGGCTGGCCCACGGGTTCCAACCGCCGTTCGCGGCGGCGTACAAAACGACGAACCCCGTCAGCGCGACCATGCAGATCAGAAAGATGTAGCACCAGCTGAGCCGCATGAACCGTTCTTTCAGCGTCATATTGGCATTGCGCAGCCGGAAAGAGGAAAAATCCGCCATTACAATTTCTCCGCGTTTTTCTTAAAGGTTTTGGGCGTTTTCGCCGCCGGATCGAATTTCAGCGCCGCTTCCATGATCGCGCGGGCGATCGGCGCCGCCGATGTCGAACCGCCGCCGCCGTGTTCGACCACCACCGCCAAAGCGTACCGCGGATTGTCCGTCGGACCGAAAGAAACAAACAAAGCGTGGTTCCGTTCCTCCCACGGGATTTCGTCCTGACGGCGCATCCCCTGTTCGCGTTCTTTCATGGAAATGCGTTTGACCTGCGTCGTCCCCGTTTTGCCGGCGATCATTTTGCCGTCAACGTTCAGGCGCGCCGTTTTCGCCGTTCCTTTGGGGTTGTTGACCACCTCGAACATCCCGTCGCGCATCATCTGCAAATAATTTTTGGGAATGTTCAGGTATTCGCCTTTACATTCCGACGGGCTGCGGTCGTCCGGCACGACCAGCGTCGGTTTGACCTTGTATCCGTCGTTGGCCAGAATCGCCGTCATCACCGCCAGCTGGATCGGCGTCGCCAGCACATATCCCTGCCCGATGCCCGTGTTGTACGTGTCGCCCTGCAGCCATTGTTCGCCCAAAATCAGCTCTTTCCACCGCCGCGTCGGCATCAGCCCCGATTTTTCCCCCGGCAGGTCGATTCCCGTCGGCATTCCGAACCCGAACCGTTTGGCCATGGCGGAAATCTTGTCAATGCCCGTGCGGCGCGCGACTTCGTAAAAATAGATGTCGCACGAATGCATCAAGGCCTCTTTCAAATCGACGTTGCCGTGCCCCGCCGGTTTCCAGCAATGGAACCGGTGCGCGCCCATCATGATGTGCCCGCCGCAGAAAATCTTCGTGTCCGGCCGGATGACGCCGGCTTCCAACGCGGCCAGCGCGACGATCATCTTGAACGTCGATCCGGGGGAATACAGACCGCCCAACGCTTTGTTCAACAAAGGATTGCGCTCGTTGGACGACAGCTCTTTCCATTCGTCCGGCGTCAATCCGCGGTTGAATTTGTTGGGATCGAAACTGGGCGTTGACACCAGCGCCAGCACTTCGCCCGTGTAAATGTCCAGCAAAACGGCCGCGCCGCTTTCGTTTTTCATTTTTTTATAGGCGACTTCCTGAATCCGCATATCAATCGTCAGCGGCAAAGTCGTTCCGGGGACGCCTTCGTCGCGTTCGATTTCGCGGATGACGCGGCCGACGGCGTTGACTTCGACGCGCTGCGCCCCCTCTTTGCCGCACAAAGCCGTGTTGTATTGCAGCTCGATGCCCGATTTGCCGACGCGGAACCCCGGCAGACGCAGTAAAGGCTTGCCGGCGGCGATTTCCTCTTCCGACACGGCACCGACGTACCCGACGATGTGGGCGGCGGATTCGTTAAAGGGGTAATGACGGCTGAGCCCCTCGTCAATGATGATGCCGGGCAGATCCGGCGCGTTCAGCTGAATCGCGGCCATTTGCTCCCACGTCAGGTTTTCGCGGATCGTCACGGGCGTGAAATCGCGCGACCGGCGGACATCCTTGCGGATGCGCTGAATTTCGCCGTCCGTCAGCGGCAGAATCTTGTTCAAAGCGTCCAGCGTCGCGTTCAAATTGCCTTCGGTCTGTTCGGAAATGACCAGCACGCGGAAATTCTGGTTGTTTTGCGCCATGGGCTGGCCGAACCGGTCGAAAATCAACCCGCGCGGCGGCGCCAGCAAACGCGTGCTGATGCGGTTTTCCTCCGCCAGCGTTTTATAACGGTCGGATTCCAGCACCTGCAGATAATACATCCGCCCCAACAGAATCGACGACAGGAACAGCTGCGAACCGGCCAGCATCGCCGCCCGTCGGGTCAGCATTTTCCCCTTGTCACCGTCCCGCGTAATCATTTTTCCCTGTCCGACAGATAAACGTGCAGTTTCGCGCATGGCCACGACACCAGCGGATAGCACAACAACAACAGCAAATAGCTGATGAACGCGATCAAAACGGGCGTGAACACCGCGTAGTTAATCGAAACGAACAGCCATTTCAGAAAACACGCGCCGGCGGAAAACACGGCGAACCCGAACCACACGAACGAAAACGGGCGGCCGGCCAAAAACCGTCGCTGGCTGCCCGCCGTCAGGTAGAACAGCGTAAAGACCAGCGTGTTGATCCCCAGCGGCGTCCCGTCCAGAAAATCCAGAAAAACGCCGGTCGCGAACGCGCTTAAAATCGAAAAGTCGTACGGCCTGTAGATCGCCCAGTAAAACACCGGAACCAACGTCAGGGACGGCCGCACGGACGAATACCCCGGCAGATACGTCGGCGCGACGGAAAACAGCAGGATCAGCACGGTCAGGATCTTCGGCGAATACCGCCGCAGCAGCGCCGCGCACCGTTCGTTCCACGGCTGGTTTGTCAACGGGAGTTTTCGCATATCGGATCCGGTAACAATCCCGACAGGCCGTAATCGACGATGCGCACCATTTCCAGTCGGCTGCGGTTGAAGAAAGGACGGACTTTGATCACGCCGTCATTGACGGAAACGATCACGCCGACCGGCAATCCGGCGGGATAGACCCCCGCGATCCCCGACGTGACGATCCGGTCGCCGACGGCGACTTTGGTGTGGTTGGGCAAAGACACCAGCTGCGGATATTCCGTGTTGTCGCCCGACAGGATCGCGGGCGTGTCCAACGGTTCGATTTTCACCGGCACGCGCGAGTTGATGTCCGTGATCATCAAAATTCTGGCGGCGTTGATGCCGACCGAAGCGATCCGGCCGACCAGCCCGTCGCCCGTTAAAACGACGTTGCCCTTTTCGATTTCCTGTTTCTGCCCGACGAAAGCGATCAGGGATTGCGCGAACGCGTTGCCCGTGTCGGCGATGACGCGCGACGTGATCGAAACGGCGGGCGGCGGCGGAACATAGTTCAGCAGGTCGATCAGATAGGCGTTTTCCTTGCGCAGCTGTTCGGTGTCCAGCCGGATCATGTTCAATTCGCGGTTTTCCGCGCGCAAACGGGCGTTTTCCTGCCGGATCGACACCAATTCGTGCATATTCTGCATAAAACGGGACGCCAGTTCCGCCGGCCTTGACAGCAGGGACAGAACGGGCGTCGCGATATCGTTGAACAGGACTTGCGCCTTTTCGACCAGAACCGTGTCGGCTTTGCCCAACAGCATCAACCCGAACGCCGCCATCACCAGCCCCAAAACGGCGAACCGGCGCAGTTTCGATTTGATCCGGTAAAGGGATTCCGTATTGCCGGAATGCTGTTTTCCCATGACGGCCTGCCGACGGGAAAAGGTCAGTACATCGTCGAAAGGATGTTGCGCAGCTTCTTAATTTCTTCCAAAGCGCGGCCGGTTCCCATGGCAACACAGGTCAGCGGATCTTCGGCGATCGACACGGGCAGCCCCGTCGATTTGCGCAAAACGCGATCCAAATTCGTCAGCAGCGCGCCGCCGCCCGTCAAAACGATGCCTTTGTCCACGATATCCGCCGCCAATTCGGGCGCGGTGTGTTCCAAAGCGACTTTGACGGCTTCGACGATCTGGCTGACCGGTTCGGCCAGACTTTCGGCGATCTGGCGTTCGGAAATCGTCAATTCTTTCGGCACGCCGTTCATCAAATCGCGGCCTTTGATTTCCATCGTGCGACCTTCGCCCTGTTCCGGCGGACAGGCGGAACCGATCGCTTTTTTGATGCGTTCGGCCGACCCTTCGCCGACCAACAGGTTGTGGTTGCGGCGGATGTAGGAAATGATCGCTTCATCCATTTTATCGCCGCCGACACGGACGGAACGGGCGAACACGATGTCACCCAAAGCCAAAACCGCGACTTCGGTCGTGCCGCCGCCGATATCAACGACCATCGACCCCGTCGGTTCGGTTACGGGCAGCCCCGCGCCGATCGCCGCGGCCATCGGTTCCTGAATCAGGTAAACTTTGCGCGCGCCGGCCGCTTCGGCGGATTCCTGAATGGCGCGCTGTTCCACCGCGGTTGAACCCGACGGAACGCAGATGATGATCATCGGGGACACGAAATTGCGGCGGTTGTGCGCTTTGTAAATGAAGTGCTTGATCATTTCCTCGGCGACTTCAAAATCGGCGATGACGCCGTCGCGCAGCGGACGCACGGCGCGGATGGATCCGGGGGTGCGCCCCAGCATCTGCTTGGCTTCGTCGCCGACGGCCAGAACGTGCTTTTTGCCCTTTGATTCCGCGATCGCCACGACGGACGGTTCGTTCAGGACAATCCCGCGCCCTTTGACGTACACCAAAGTGTTAGCGGTTCCAAGGTCTATGGCCATATCTGCGGACAGCCAGCCGGTCAGCTTTGAAAGCATTGCGCCCCCTATAAAAAAGTTTTGTTTCAGGTATTCATATACCTTATCCCGCCCGTGGACAAGAAAAGATACGCTAAATCTTCGCCTAATCTACTCCAGAAAGTGTAAAGCGTCGGTTAATGCGTCGGGACTTTTTGCGTCGGAAACGACACAATCCGCGCAAAAACGGTGTTTGAACCATGTGATTTGGCGTTTGGCGTAGTTGCGGGTCATCTGGCGGGCGTGATCGGCGGCTTCGTCCCGCGTTATTATCCCGTTTAAAAACGCCGCGATCTCCCGAACGCCGACGGCTTTTAAAATCAGGCTGTCCGGCGGCGGGTTTTTCGCCAACAACGTGCGCACCTCGTCAACGGCCGCGCTTTGCATCATCCGGTCGAACCGGCGGTCGCACCGGCCGTACAGTTCCGCGCGCGGCGGATCGGTCAAAATACAAAAGAAATCGGCCTCGACGGCCTTTTCATACGGCAGGCTTTGCCAGTACGTCACGGATTTCCCCGTTTGCGCCAACACTTCGGCGGCGCGCAGGACGCGCTGCGGATCGGTGAAGGAAAAAGCCGGATCCTTTTTTTGAAAATCCGCCAAAAACCGGTCGAAGCCCAGTGTTTCACATTCGTCGCGGACGGCGCGGCGCACGGCTTCGTCCGCCTGCGGCACGGGGGAAATGCCGTTGATCAGCGTTTGCAGGTAAAATCCCGTTCCGCCGACGACAACGGGCGTTTTACCGCTTTCCCGCGCCTTTTGAATTTCGTTCGCGGCCGCCCGCACCCATTTGAAAACGGAAAAGTCCGCGTCGGGTTCCAAAAAACCGTAAAGCCTGTGAGGGACGCCGCGTTCCTCCTGTTCCGTCGGGCGCGCGGTCAGGGTCGGCACGTCGCGGTACACCTGCATACTGTCGGCGTTGATGACGACCCCGTCCGCCGCCGCGGCCAAACCGGCCGCCAGCGCGGATTTTCCGGACGCCGTCGGCCCTGCGACAACTATCACTTTGTTTTCCGGCCGTTTTGCGCTACAACGTAACAGGTCTTTGTTTTTACAGGAGCTTGCCGTGAGTGTCATTCCCTTATTCCGTCCCTTTAAAGCCGTCCGTCCGGCGCCGCAATTCGCCGCCGAAGTCGTCGCCCCGCCCTATGATGTCCTTGATACAAAAGAAGCGCGGGAAAAAGCAAGGGGAAAACCCTATTCCTTTCTGCACATATCCAAAGCGGAAATAGACCTGCCGGAAAACACGGATCCCTATGACGCGTCGGTCTATGCGAAATCGGCCGAAAACTACGCCGCCATGCTGGCCGCCGGCGTGTTGAAACAGGACACCAAGGCCTGCTATTACGTTTACCGCGCCGTCATGGGCGACCATACGCAAACCGGATTGGCCGTCGCCGCCAGCGTCGCCGAATACGACAAAAACAGAATCCGCCGCCACGAATTCACCCGTCCGGACAAAGAGGACGACCGCGTGCGCCAGATCGACGCCTTGAACGCGCAGACGGGGCCCGCCCTGCTGGCGTACCGGCAGATTCCGGAAGTGAACGCGATCATCAAAAAAACGACCGTCAACCCGCCCGCCTATGAAGTCACGGGCGACAACGACATTCGCCACGCGCTCTGGGTGATTGACGACGACAACGACATTGACGCGATCACGCGCGCTTTCGACAAACAGGAGGTCGTCTATATCGCCGACGGCCACCACCGTTCGGCCGCCGCGTCCCGCGTCGCGAAAAAACGCGCGGAACACAATCCGGAACACAAGGGAACCGAAGCCTACAACTCGTTTCTGGCGGTCGCTTTCCCAATCGACGAAATGAAGATTCTGGATTACAACCGCGTCGTTCGGGATTTGAAAGGCCTGACGCCCGACGCGTTTTTAAACGAGCTGTCGCGCGATTTCACCGTTGAAAAGACGGACGCCCCCGCCAAACCGCGCCGCAAAAACACGTTCGGCCTTTATCTGGACGGCCGGTGGTATCAGCTGACGCTGAAAAAAACGCCGGAAACGGCCGATCCGGTCAAAGCGTTGGATGTCAGCATCCTGTCGGATCTGGTTTTGGGCGGGATTTTGGACATCACCGATCTGCGCAAGGACAAACGCATCGACTTTGTCGGCGGGATGCGCGGCTTGTCCGAATTGGAAAAACGCGTTGACAGCGGGGAATGCGCGGCGGCCTTCGCCCTGTACCCGACGCAAATGGCCGAATTGACGGCCGTCGCGGACAGCGGGCAGGTCATGCCGCCCAAATCGACGTGGTTTGAACCGAAACTGGCCGACGGGCTGGTGTCCAATCCGATTTGAAAAAGCGGGGAAATCCCCGCTTTTTTTTATCATTCGACGTTGATTTCGACCGCCATCGGCTGCGACGCGTCGATGTCAACCGGCGGTTCCAGCAGGCCTTCAAAACGTTCGGCGACGCACACGCGCGTTTTTTGCGCCACGGGTTCGCCCAGAATGTCGAACGCGCTTTGCAGGTCGAAAGCGGGCAGCGTGCCGAACGGCGACACCGTGAACACGACCTTGCGCCCGCGCGTCAGCCCGCATTGACGGAAAGCGGCCGCGTTCGCGTCGATTTTGTTTTGCAGACGCCGCAAATACCGGCGGACGACCTCCGGCTTGCCGGAAAAATAGGCCGACGATTCCGCCGGCGAGTATTTCAGCACATAGCGTTGGTAAAACTCGGCTTCCGACAGCGGAGCGGAAACGCGGCGCACGGAATCCTTTTCAATGAAATGCGACAGCAGGTACAGCAATTTGTCCCGCGCCGTCCGAAAATCCGGCGAAAAGTCCGTTTTGGAAACACGCGCTTTCCAAAACTGGCGATCCTCTTTTCCCGCCTGAACGGCCGTCAGCGAAATGAATTTTTCATACACGGGCTTTCGGTCGTACATGGTCGTCACGGCGGGGACGGGTTCATCGACGGGATGATCGGGAACGACGGTTTCGACATTGCTTTTAACGCTGATCGTCCCTTCCTTGTTCACGCCGAATTTCAAACGCAAAACGACCGCGGCCGGCGAAGCCAGCCGATATCCCTTTTCTTCCAGAACGGGTTTCAGCCTGTCCATGAACTGTTTGTATTCAATGTCGTCCTTTGACACGTCCTCGTTCAACAAATGGACGACGGCGGTTTTCACGGGCGGCACGCGGCTCAGATAGGAATCCGCCGTCAAAACGTCCGTTTCCGCGCTGGGCAGCTGACAGCCGGCGATCAAAAAGACCGCCGGCAGAAAAAAACGTTTCATCGCTCAGGCCAGCGTGACGACGCCGGATTCGATCGCCTTGAGCATGACGGCCACGTCGCGCCACCCCGACACGGGTTCGCCGTCGTCGCCGATGACATCAACGCCCTTTTCGCGGCAAAAAGCGATCATTTCCTGTTCGTCCGCGTTGAACACGGCCTGCCACAGATCCTCGAACTCCTTTTTGGAATAATCGGGGGCGGCGCCGAACAGGCGGACGGTCAGCCCGTCGGTTTCGGAAACCAGCTCGTCATTGGTTCCTTCGGCCAATTCCGGTTTTTCCGGCAAATAATCCTGCGCGCGGATGACGGTTTGTGTTTGCATTTTTTTCTCCTTTGTTCGTATAACGGTATGTAAACACATTTACTTTCTGCAATAAAGGAAAAAAACGATGATCCCGCGTTACAGCCGCCCCGAAATGTCCGCCGTCTGGTCGGACGAAAACAAATTCAAAACATGGTTGGAAATCGAAATCAGCGCTTGCGAAGCGTTGGCGGAGCTGGGAAAAATCCCGCGGGAAGCCGTCGCCGACATCCGCGCGAAAGCCGCGTTCGACCCGAAACGCATCGACGAAATCGAAGCCGAAGTCAAACACGACGTGATCGCCTTTTTGACGAACGTCGGGGAAAACGTCGGGGAAAACGCGCGATACATCCATCAGGGCATGACATCTTCGGACGTTTTGGACACGTCGTTCAATATGCGCCTGACGCAATCGGCGGACATTTTGCTCAAAGATATGGACAGGCTGCTGGCCGCTTTGAAAAAACGCGCCGAGGAACACAAATACACGCTGTGCATCGGGCGCAGCCACGGCATCCACGCCGAACCGACGACGTTCGGGCTGAAAATGCTTGGGTTCTACGCAGAATTCGAGCGTAACAAACACCGTCTGGAGCTGGCGCGCAAAGAGGTCGCCACCTGCGCGATTTCGGGCGCCGTCGGCACGTTCGCGACGATCGACCCGCGCGTTGAACAATACGTCGCGAAAAAACTGGGGCTGACCCCCGAACCCGTTTCGACGCAGGTCATCCCGCGCGACCGGTACGCCGTTTTCTTCACCACCGTCGGCGTCATCGCGTCGTCGATCGAACGGCTGGCGATCGAGATCCGCCATTTGCAACGCACCGAAGTCCGCGAAGTTGAAGAATATTTCTCCGCCGGACAAAAAGGGTCGTCGGCCATGCCGCACAAACGCAACCCCGTCCTGTCGGAAAATCTGACGGGGCTGGCGCGGCTGCTGCGTTCCTATTCCATTCCCGCGATGGAAAACGTCGCGCTGTGGCACGAACGCGACATTTCACATTCGTCCAACGAACGCATCATCGCCCCCGACGCGATGACCGGATTGGATTTCTGCCTGAACCGGCTGTCCGGCATCATTGAAAAGCTGCTGGTCTATCCCGAAAATATGCTGGCCAACCTGAACCGGCTGAAAGGCCTGATTTATTCGCAGCGCGTGATGCTGGCGCTGGTGGACAAGGGAATGAAGCGCGAAGACGCGTACAAACTGGCGCAGCGCAACGCGATGAAAGTCTGGGCGGGCGAGGGTTCGTTCCAAGACCTGCTGGAATCCGACGCCGACGTGATGGCCGCGATGACGAAAGAGGAGCTGGAATCCCTGTTCGACACGTCGTTTTACACGCGCCAGATCGACTTTATTTTCAAAAAGGTTTTCGGGTGAAAATCAGCGGCGCGCGGCCTGCGCGGCGATTTGCAGGAACACGAGCCCGCAAATCAATTTCTGCGGACGGGAGGCGAATTTGCAATCCCGTTCCGCCTGCGTCAACAGATCCAGCGCGCGGCCGGCTTTGGTCAAATTCCACATCCGCAGCTGGCGTTTGAATTCGTCCACCCGTTTGAAATGCAGGCGCAAAGCCGCCACGGCCGTTTCCGCCGGAACGCCGTCGGCGATTTTCGCCAGAACGACGTGGAATTTTTTCATATGCGCCGACGCCGCGCGCAGCAATCCGATCGCGTTTTCCCCCTCGGCGAACAAACGGTCGAGCGTTTCGTGCAGCTCCCGCTGGTTTCCGCCGGACAAAGCGTACAGCATCTGGTCGATCGACAACGCCGAAGCGTCGCCGATGCACGCGGACGCGTCGTCCATCGTGATCGTTTTCTGCGTTCCCATATAGGCGAACAGCTTCGCCAGTTCGGAACGCGACTGCAGCCTGTCCGCGCCCAAATTGTCGGCGATGAAATTGATCACGTCGGGCGTCGTTTGAAACCCCTGTTCGGCGACGCTTTGAAACACGAAGCGTTTCAAGGCCTCACCTTCGTCCGAATAGCACGGAAACACGGCCAGATCAGCGGATTCGGCGAACAATAGCGGCAGGGAATCCTTCGTTTTCAAATTTCCCGCCGTCACGATGATCAGCGCATCGCCCTTGTACGCCGGCAAAAAGCTTTTCATTGTCGCGGTAAAGTAATTGTCCGCGCCGCGCACGACGATCACGCGCCGCCCGCCCATCAGCGACAGCGCGTTGGCCTCGGCGGACAAAACGGCGGGATCGTCCTTGATTTTCGCCGGCGTCAGCTCGACCAGCCGGAACGGGTCTTTGTCCGCGACGACGGCCTTTGTCATACGTTCGCGGCATTCTTCGACCAGCCCGTCGTCCTGCCCGTAAAACAAAACGGCTTTCAGCGACGGCGCGCCCGTTTTGATCAGCGTTTCCAAAGCGGATTGCGTCAGCTTCGTCATTTTTTCACGTCAAAGCTTTTTAAAAACGCCGCCAGCCGCAACCCGATGTCGTCCCCCAAAATCCGCATGATGCGTTCCTGCGCCGTTCGTTCGGCAACATCCGTCGCGTACGGCGATTGCTGCACGTCGTAACTGCTGCGTCCGGTGGCCGCGGCGTTCAGCAGCTTTTCGCCCGCGGGATAGGAATACAGCGTGTAATAGGCCGTGTAGCTCATCACATAGCGCGTGGCCAGATTATCCTTGCGCACGCCCTGTTCCGACAGGGTTTTGTCCGACAAAACAACGACCAGCCGGTAACGCGGATCGACGGGTTCGCCCCGCGGCGTCAGCCGGTTGACCAGCGTGCGGCGCAGCACCTGCCCCGTCCGGTCGGGAATTTCGTCAATGAAAATCGACGCCGTTTCCCGCGTCAGCTTTTCCCCCGAAACGGAACCGTCCGTCCCCGCGCCGCCGTACAGCGGGCGGAAACCGCACGCCGTCAGCGACAGCAGGGCGAACAGAGCCAGTAATTTACGCGGCGACAACATTGACGATCTTGTTCTTTACAACAATGATTTTGCGAATGGTCTTGCCTTCCAGCTGGGCTTTGACCGTCGGCAGAGCCAGCGCGGCGGCCTTGACGGCTTCATCGTCGCTGTCTTTGGCGATTTCGATCGTGCCGCGCATTTTGCCCATGACCTGAACGGCCATCGTGACGGTGTCGTCCGCGGCCATTTTCGCGTCCGCCTCCGGCCATTTTTCGGCCGCCAGCAGCGTGTCGTGTCCCAGATTATGCCACATTTCCTCGGCGATGTGGGGGGCGATCGGCGACATCAAACGCACCAGCGTTTCAAACGCGAAACGATAGGCGTATTTGTCCCCGTCGTCGTTGATTTTCAGATCGCCGACCGCGTTCGTCAGCTCGCGCAGCCGCGCCAAAGCGACGTTGAAACGCAGCTTGTCCAGATCGTCCGTGACCAAAGCGACGGTTTTATGCGCCGCGCGGATCAGCTTTTCGGCCGCGGCGGACAGCGTTTCCGGCCGCTTCATTTCCGCGGGGCAGGCGACGGCCATGCGCCACAAACGGTTGATGTAGCGCCACGCGCCGTCGATGCCGGCCTCCGTCCATTCCAAATCGCGTTCGGGCGGCGTGTCGGACAACATGAACACGCGGGCGGCGTCCGCACCATAGGTAGATAGGATCGTTTCCGGATCGACCAAGTTGTATTTCGACTTGCTCATCTTTTCGGAACGGCCGACTGTGACGGGCGTGCCGTCTTTGATTTTGACCGCCGTGCCGTCGGGTTTCTTTTCGACTTCGGTCGGGAACAGCCAGTTGCCGTCAACGTCCTTGTACGTTTCGTGGCAGACCATGCCCTGCGTGAACAGGCCTTTGAACGGTTCGTCGATGTCCAGATAGCCGCAGTCGCGCAAAGCCTTGGTGAAGAAACGGGCGTAAAGCAGGTGCAGAACCGCGTGTTCAATGCCGCCGATGTACTGATCGACGGGCAGCCAGCGGTTCGCCAAATCCTTTTTGAACCCGCAATCCGTTTCGTGCGGCGACGCGTAGCGGGCGAAATACCACGACGATTCAAAGAACGTGTCGAACGTGTCCGTTTCGCGCAAAGCCGGCTTGCCGCAAACGGGGCAAGTCGTGTGCTTCCACGTCGGGTGGCGTTCCAACGGGTTGCCGCCGGATGCCTCGAACGTCACGTCTTCGGGCAAAGTGACGGGCAGATCTTTTTCGGGAACGGGAACGACGCCGCAATGTTCGCAATGGATCACGGGAATCGGGCAGCCCCAGTAACGCTGGCGGGAAACGCCCCAGTCGCGCAAACGGTACTGCACGGTCGCCTTGCCCTTGCCGATTTCCTCCAGCTTTTTGATCATGGCGGGAATGGCGTCTTTGGTCGCCATGCCGTCCAGAAAAGCCGAATTGACCGCGACGCCGTCGGCGATGTCGTCAAACGCCTTGTCCGTCACGACGGGGATGCCCTCGTCCTTGTGCGAAACGACGACGCGCACGGGCAGGCCGTATTTGCGGGCGAAGTCCAGATCGCGCTGGTCGTGGGCGGGACAGGCGAAAATCGCGCCCGTGCCGTATTCCATCAAAACGAAATTCGCCACATACAGCGGCAGTTCGGGGTTTCCGCCCAGCTTTTTAAATTCTTCGGGGAACGGATGCATCACCTTCAAACCGGTGTCAAAGCCTTTCTTTTCGGCGGCTTCGATCGTGGCGACGGACGTTCCCAACGCTTCGCATTCCTTGATGAATTTCGCCAGTTCGGGATTGGTTTTCGCCAATTCCTGCGCGATCGGGTGTCCGGCGGAAATCGCGCAGAACGACGCCCCGAACAGCGTGTCGGCGCGGGTGGTGAACACTTCCAGCGTCTTGTCCGTTCCGACGACGGGGAAATACATATACGCGCCGTAGGATTTGCCGATCCAGTTTTCCTGCATGACGCGCACCTTTTCGGGCCACCCGTCCATGGTTTTCAGGTTTTCCAGCAATTCGTCGGCGTAATCGGTGATTTTCAAAAACCACTGCGACAACTTGCGCCGTTCGACGGGCGCGCCCGTGCGCCACCCTTTGCCGTCAACGACCTGTTCGTTCGCCAGAACCGTTTGATCGACGGGGTCCCAGTTGACCCACGAATCCTTGCGGTAAGCCAGACCTTTTTTCAAAAAGTCCAGAAACATTTTCTGTTCGTGCTTGTAATATTCGACTTCGCACGTGGAAACTTCGCGGCTCCAATCAATGGACAGCCCCATTTTTTTCATTTCCTCGCGCATATTGGCGATGTTTTCGCGCGTCCATTTCGCGGGGTGGACGCCGTGCTTGATCGCCGCGTTTTCCGCGGGCAGCCCGAAAGAATCCCATCCCATCGGGTGCAGCACGTCATATCCCTGCGCCAATTTGAAACGCGCGATGACGTCGCCCTGCGCATAGTTGCGGACGTGCCCCATATGGATTTTCCCCGATGGATACGGGAACATTTCCAGCGCGTAGTACTTCGGTTTGCCGGACGTGTCCCGCGCCTTGAAAACCTCGGCCTGTTCCCAAGCCTTCTGCCATTTTTCCTCGGTGGTACGGAAATTGTATCTTTCTTCGCTCATAATCGGACTTTCAGCACAAAAAGTTAGTGGTTTAACGACTGCTTCACAATATCATCTTTTATTTTATCTGCAAGTGCCGCGTCGTTTTTTTGGTTCACCCAATCGCCTTTTCCGTTCCTGCGGCGGCACAGCACGGTGATCTGCGCGCCGTCGGGCGTCCGGACGGCATTGATTTTCAGCTGCCGGTACGGGCTGTCCGCGTCGTTGAACCATTCGGTCGTGATGAATCCGTCCTGCATCATTTCGACGGGATAGCGCGACATCACGGGCAACGCCGCCTGCCAGATTTTGCCGTTTTTATCGACAGCGCGTTCCGCTTTCGCGGGAACGGCGGGGGCTTTCACGGCGTCGGCCGTTTGTTTGCCGCCCTTATCGCCGCCCAGTTTGAACGTCAGGGCGTCCGCGCCGAACAAGCGGTCTTCCTCTTTGTATTCGGACGGACGTTCATAGCGTTTGTCCACCCGTTCGGGGTATTCGTATTTGACATCAGTCATATCGCCGGCGCACGCGGAAACCGCCAGCGCGCCCGACATCAGCAGCAATTTTTTCAACATTGGAAAACCTCCTTGGTTTTATTGACGTTCATAGCACAGAAAAGCTGAAAATCCTAATGCAATTTTACGTCGCGTCCCCGCCGAAAATCCAGCTGACTTTTTGATAAAAACAATGCAAGCGCGAAAAAATGGAAAGCGATGAAAAAAATCATTCTTTTTGATGTTCGCACTCGCGCCGAAAGCCGCACCGCGTCCGCGGCCGGACACGGGGGCGGCCGTCGCGTCCGGCGTGAATTTGACGTTTTAAAAAGCTTTTGCGGCATTATATATTTGCACGCCCCCGCCTTTTCAGCTAGGCTGTTTCAAATTTCTTTATCACATCAGAAGGATACAGCTTATGAAAAAAATCACGACAACCGTCGTCGCGACCGTCGCAGCGTTCGGCGTTGCCGCTGCCCACGCAGAAGAATCCTTTGAATTTCAAACCAAAGGGTTTTTAACATGGTACGCGAATTTCGCCGACCAGAACGGCAACGTTTACAATGCGGGCGCGGCGGGTTCCACCCCTGAAAGCCTGAGCGGTCCCGCCGGACGGCTGGACGGGTACGACAGGGCGTCGCTGATCACGGACGGCGAAGTCGATTTCGTCGGCACCTATAAATTCAGCGAAGACAACAAACTGTCGTTTTTCATGAGCCTTGACATCATCCGCGACAACGTAAACGTCGATCTGAGCTATTTCAAATGGGACACCGTCGCCGGCCGCGTGATCGTCGGCAATTCCAAAAACGTGTCGAACATGATGGCGGTCACGGCACCGGACGCGGGAACGGTGGGCATTCAAGACACCGGCGCGACGGATCTGGTCGCTTTGCCCTACGGTTTTGCGTTCAACCCCGCCACCTATTCCGTCATTGACAACGACACGGCGAAAGTGTCCTACATGACGCCGGAAATGGATTACGGCGCGGCCGGCACGTTGCAGCTGGGCGCGACCGTGATGCCGTCCGACGCCGGATTGTCGGCGGGCGACGCGTTTTATGTTTCGGAAAAGACACGTTTGAAATACGGGGCGAACGTGGCCGCACTATATACCAAGGATTTCGGCAGATACAACCTGTCCGTCAGCGCGAACTACGCCTATACCAAACCGACGTTCAAAGGGATGAGCTATGCACACACGGCGACGGCCGAAGAAAAGAACGTCCACCAATACGGCGGCGGTATCAGCGTCCAAGCCGGCAACATAACCGTCGGCGGTTCCGCCAACGTTGTCAACACGTCCGACGACATCGGCCGCCATTTCAACAACGGCGGGCGAAATCTGGCCAAAGGCGTGACGTGGGATTTCGGCGTCGGCTACAACTTCGGCCCGTTTGAAACCAGCGCCGGCGTGATCCAATCGCGCGCGAACAGCTTTTTTGAAAAGAGGAAAAAGGACGTTTACACGTTGGGATTGTTGGCCGTGCGCTACCACGTCGCCAAAGGCCTGTCCGTTTTTGCCGAAGGCGGCTACATTGATTTCAATTCCGCGCGTCGGGACAAGGATTATTCCAACGACTCCCCGTTGCTGGCTTTGGGCGTAACCGTCAGATTCTAAGAGGTTGAAGTGGACAAACTGGCACAAGTCAAATCTGAAATCGCCAAATCGGCGGAATATTGCGGCCGCAAAGCGGACGACGTGACGTTGGTCGCCGTGTCGAAAACGCATCCGGCGGCGGAGATTCTGCCGCTGCTGCGGGCGGGGCACCGCGTGTTCGGCGAAAACCGCGTGCAAGAGGCGGCGGAAAAATTCCCCGCCCTGCGCGAACAGTACCCCGACCTGAAACTGCACCTGATCGGCGGATTGCAAACCAACAAAGTCAAAGAGGCCGTCGCCCTGTTCGATGTCATCGAAACGGTTGACCGCGTCGAACTGGCGGAAAAGCTGGCCGCCGAAATGGAAAAACAAGGCCGGAACCTGCCGTGTTTCGTTCAGGTCAACACGGGCGAAGAACCGCAAAAAGGCGGCGTTGTTCCACGTGAAACAATTTCACTGGTCGAAAAATGCCGTGAATTGGGGCTGAACGTCGTCGGGTTGATGTGCATTCCGCCCGTTGACGACGAACCGTCCCCGCATTTCGCGTTTTTGAAAAAACTGGCGCGTCAGGCGGGGGTGAGGGAATTGTCCATGGGGATGAGCGGCGATTACCCCCTTGCCGTCCAACAGGGCGCGACGTTCGTCCGCGTCGGCACGGCGATTTTCGGGGCGCGGGATTATTTCGGAAAATGATTTTCCAGACATAAAAACAGGGGGCTTCGTCCGAAGTCCCCTGTTTTGTTTTCCGCGTCAAACGATTAGCGGTAATACCATGTGACCGCGCCGTTCTGGTTCGTGCCGCACAGAGCGGCGGCGGAGGCAACCGTCACCGGCAGATTCGTCTTTCCTTTATAAGCGGCCTCTGTCGAATGTGCCCATGTATGGGTCAAAGCGACTTTTCCGTTCGCTACCACCGTTCCGACGCCCATTCCGCGCAAACCGGACGATTGATCCGCGCCCCAATCGGCCGTCGCCATTTTGACGCACGCTTCGCCGGTCAAATCGGTGTAGGTGATCGTAAAGGTACGGCCGCCGTTGTCCGTTCCAAAATAAATCTTTCCGCCGAACGGATTCAACCCGTCCGAACCGTCGATGGATTCTTCGGTCAGGATGCCCATCGCCTGCGCCTGTTTCGCCGTCAAATCGGAATACGTGCGTTGGGACGCATACAGCGTGCGGATATTGGTGATGATTGTTTGCACCTGATCCATCGCCTTGGTGACTTTGAATTTCGACATCGCTTGCGAATATCCCGCGATACCGCCGACCGACAAAACACCGACGATAGCCAGAACACCCAGCATTTCGACCATTGAACGGCCGGATTCTTCAGAATGAATGTGTTTCATTTCAATTCCCCGTGTTTAAACAAAAAACAACCGCCTTTCAGGCGGTTCGGGGAGTTAAGAAACCACTGTTACCAAATGATCCTTCAGGCCTTTAAATGTCCCGTTTTTTCAAGGATAAGGACGGGCACACTCTGGACATACGCCAAAAGCTCCCCAAACCCTTGGGCAGGATTCGGGGATATTTTCCGTTTCCGCGTTCAAACGGAACGGATGACGACGCATATCAACGCGCCGGGTAACAAAAGAGCTTCTTACGACTCCGCGCCCCGCTAAAGGCACTTGACCGGCCGGACAATCCGAACCGATCCGCCTACCAGTATAGCGAATCCGCCGCGCACGGCAAGCGTTTTTTGTTTTTCCGCCTTTTCGGGGCAACAAAAAACGACCCGCGCCGCGACGCGGATCGTTTTCCGGTTTTGAAACAAAACGCCGTCAAACCGTCGTGTCAACGTGTTCCGCCGGCTTTTCGCCCGCGCGGGGGCCGCCGCGGGTCACGACGACCATGGCTTCGCGCAACACGCGGTCGCCGCCGATCGTATAGCCTTTCTGCCATTCCTGAACGATCGTTCCGGCCGGTTTGGACGCGTCTTCAACCTCTTGCACAACCTTGTGCAGGTTCGGATCGAACACGCGGCCGATGCTGTCGATCGCCTTGATGTTGTTTTTTTCCAGCGCGGCGTTCAAATCTTTTTGCGTCAATTCCAACCCGACCAACAAGTTTTTCACCAGATCGCTTTGCTTGCCGCGTTCGGATTCGGGAATGCTGGCCATCGCGCGCGTCAAATTGTCGTTGACGGGCAGCAAATCCTGCGCGAACGACGAAACGGCGAATTTCGACCGTTTTTCCAATTCCTGCTGCGTACGGCGGCGCAGGTTTTCCATTTCCGCCTGCGACCGCAGGTACAAATCCTTCAGCTTGTCGATTTCAGCCTGCATTTCCCCGATCTTGTCGGATTGGACGACCTGCTGTTCCTCGGCGGCTTCGGCCGCATCGGCGCATTCCGCGGCGGTTTCGCGCACCTCGTCCAGCTCCTGCTTAATTTCATCCAGCTCTTCGTTGTGTTTATGATGCTTTGTCATAGTCCCTTATCCTATCAATTTACTGACCACTTGCGACGTGTAATCCACCAGAGGAATGATTCTGGCGTAATTCATTCTGGTCGGCCCGATGATGCCGACCGCGCCGACGATTTTTTCATTGCTGTTGCGGTACGGCGCGGTGATCATGGAACACCCCGCCAAATCGAACAGCTTGTTTTCCGATCCGATGTAAATCTGTATCCCGTCCGCGTTTTCCGTCAAATCCAGCAATCTGGCCATACTTTCCTGCTTTTCCAAAATGGAAAACAGATTGCGGACGCGTTCCAAATCCTCCAAAGCCTGTATGTTTTCCAACAGGTTCGCCTGCCCTTTGACGATCAGGACGCCGCGTTTCCCGCCGCCCCACGCCGCCAGCCCCGTTGCGACCAAACGGGCGGACACTTCGTCCAGCTGCGCTTTGTGCGACGCGGTTTCCGCCAGAATTTCGTCGCGCGCCTCTTCGATCGTGCGCCCCTGCAAACGGGCGTTCAGATAGTTCGTCGCTTCGCTCAGCGCGACCGGCAACGTCCCCGCCGGTATCGAAATCAGCCGGTTTTCCACCGCGCCGTCGGCCGTCACCATGACGACCAAAGCCCGATCCGCCCCCAAATGCACGAATTCGATGTGTTTCAACGGCGACCGCGTTTTCGGCGCGATCACGACGCCCGCGCATTTCGACAGCCCCGACAGCATCCCCGACGCTTGGGACAAAATCGTTTCCATGTTGACGCCCGTCGAACGGCAGTGCGCTTCGATCGCGTGGCGTTCGTCGTTTTCCAGCGCGCCGATTTCCAAAAACCCGTCCACGAACAGCTTCAACCCGCGTTCGGTCGGCACGCGTCCCGCCGACGTGTGCGGCGACGCCAGCAATCCCGCCGATTCCAAATCGGACATCACGTTGCGAATCGTCGCCGAAGACAGCGAAAAATCCAGCAAACGCGACAACGTTTTCGACCCGACCGGTTCCCCCGACGCCAGATACGCGTCCACCAGCGATTTGAAAATGCCGCGGGAACGGTCGTTTAATTCGGATAACGTTGAAATTTTCTTACTCATAATGGATAAATGTAGTAATCGTGTTATCAAACGTCAACAGGACAAATCTATTTTATTAACGTAAAGGACGACAAAAATGGAAAGACCCTCTAAAAGACAATTCGACGAACTGCGCAAAGTCACGATCGAACCGAACGTCAACAAACACGCCGAAGGTTCGTGCCTGATCAAATGCGGCGACACGCACGTCATCTGCACCGCGACGGTCGAAGACAAAGTCCCCATGTGGATGCGCAATTCCGGCAAAGGATGGGTCACGGCCGAATACGGCATGATCCCCCGCGCGACGGGCACCCGCACCGACCGCGAATCCAAAAAAGGCCAGTCGGGGCGCACGCAGGAAATCCAGCGGCTGATCGGCCGAGCCCTGCGTTCCGTCGTCGATTTGAAAGCTTTGGGCGAAATCTGCATCAAAATCGACTGCGACGTGATTCAGGCCGACGGCGGCACGCGCACGGCGTCGATCACGGGCGGGTTCGTCGCGCTGCATCTGGCGTTGCAGAAACTGCGCCAGCAGCGCCGGTTCTACACCCTGCCGCTGTTCGACACGGTGTCGGCGATTTCCTGCGGCATTTACGACGGAACGCCGGTCTTGGATCTGGATTACGTCGAAGATTCCAACGCGCAGACCGATTCCAACTTCGTCATCACGGGCAAAGGCGGCATCGTCGAAATTCAGGGAACGGCCGAACGCGCCCCCTTTACCCCCGACCAGTTCAAAACGCTGTACGAACTGGCGTGCAAAGGCACGTCGGAACTGGCGAAAATTCAACACGAGGCTTTGGGGGAATGATGCGCAAACTGACCGAGAAAAAGCTGGTTCTGGCCACGCACAACGCCGGAAAAGTCGCCGAAATGCAGGAAATTCTCGCCCCGTTCGGCATCACCGTGGTGTCCGCCGGCGATTTGAACCTGTCCGAACCCGAAGAAAACGGAACGACGTTCGTTGAAAACGCGACGATCAAAGCCGTCGCCGCCGCCAAAGAATCCGGCCTGCCCGCTTTGGGCGACGATTCGGGGCTGTGCGTCCACGCTTTGGGCGGCCGGCCGGGGATTTATTCCGCCCGCTATAACGAACCGAAGAAAAACGGGTTCATGTACGCCATGGAAAAATTGAACGAAGAGCTGGGCGATTCAGCCGACCGTTCCGCGCATTTCGCCTGCGCCATGGTCATCGCGTGGCCCGACGGCGAAACCCGTTCGTTTGAAGGCCGCGTCAACGGCACGCTGTGCTGGCCGGTGAAAACGGGCGAACACGGGTTCGGTTACGATCCGATGTTCGTTCCGGACGGATACGACGCGTCGTTCGCCGAATTGCCGGCCGCCGTGAAAAACGCGGTCAGCCACCGCGCGCGGGCGTTGAAAATGTTCACGGACGCCTGCCTGTGACCGGATTCGGCGTTTACATCCATTGGCCGTTTTGCCGTTCAAAGTGCCCCTATTGCGACTTTGTCAGCGTGCCGTCAAAGCGTTTCGACGAAAACGCTTGGCGGGCGGCCTATGGTGAAAACCTGAAAACATACGCCGCGCGCACCGCGGACAAAACGGTGTCGTCGATCTTTTTCGGCGGCGGCACCCCGTCTTTGATGAGCGCGGACGCCGTCCGTTTCATTATCGAAACAATCCGCGGACTGTGGCCGGTGACGGACGATGTCGAAATATCGCTGGAGGGCAATCCCTGCTCCCTTGACGCGGATAAAATGCGCGATCTGCGCCAAGCGGGCGTCAACCGCCTGTCCGTCGGGGTGCAGGCGCTGAACGACGCGGATCTGAAATTTCTGGGACGGCTGCACACGGTCGAACAGGCTTTGGACGTTTTGAAAAACGCCAAGCGGATCTTCCCCCGCGTGTCCGCCGATTTCATTTACGGCCGCCCGAACCAAACGCTGCGGGATTGGGAAGCGGAGCTGAACCGCATTTTGGAATTGAACCTGCGGCACCTGTCCCTGTACCAGCTAACGATCGAGGAAGGCACGTTCTTTTATAAAAAGGGCGTCCAACCGCCCGAAGAGGAGCTGGCCGCCGATTTGTTCGAGCTGACCGACCGCATGACGTATCAGGCCGGCGTCGAACGTTACGAGGTGTCCAACCACGCCGTCCGCGGCGAAGAATGTCGCCACAACCTGCTGTACTGGCAGGGGGGCGAATGGCTGGGCGTCGGCCCCGCCGCGCATGGCCGCTTTACGCAGAACGGCCGTTTTTACGCCGCGGCGCAAAGCCCCGACATCGCGCTTTGGATGAAAAACCGAACCGCCGAAGAAAACGTTTTGACACCGAAAGAAAAGGCGGAAGAGCTGATTTTTATGGCACTGCGCACGCGCGATGGCATTGACCGGACAGCCTTTGCCGACATCATCGGCCGCCCGCCCGAAGATTTCATGCACGCGGGAACGCTGCTGGATTATCAGACCGACGGCTTTTTGGTCAGCGATAAAAAGGGCATCCGCGCGACGGCCAAGGGGTTATTGATTTTGAACGCCCTCTGCGGCACTTTGCTGGCCTGATCCGTTTTCGTCAACCACGACCGTTTCGTCCGCGGCTTCCTCAGGCGTTTCGGGAACGGTCACCAGATCGGGCGAATTGCGGAATCCCTTGACATAAACGTCGGGCACGAACGTCGGGACGGTTTCAAACACTTCCAACGCCGGCGACAGGGTGACAAAGCCTTTCTTTTCCACGCCCAACACCTGCAGCCCGCGTTCGGACAACCCGTTCGGCAGCAGGCGGAACAGCCCGTCCACGCCTTTGAAACCGGAAACCGTCGTCAGGTTTTCATAGGAAAATCCGCCCGTTTCGGCCAAAATCGCGGCCAAAGCGACGGCGTCATACGCCTGCGACGCGATGCGGGGCGGCTTTTCACCGTAAATGTCGGCGTAACGCTTGGCGAAATCGGCGAATCCGGCCGACGGCAAATGCGAAAACCACCCGCCGATCAGCGCCGGTTCGCGCGCCGGACGGGAATCCGACCACTGCGACGTTCCCAGAATTTTGATTTCGGCGGGAACGTCGTAATACGACATCAACGCCCCCAGCGACCGCAGACGGCTGCCCTCTTCGGGAATCAGGATCGCGTCGAACTCGAACGGATCGCGCTGCAATTCCGTTTCTTTCAGAACCTCGATCGTCGCCTGCAACTGTTCGGGCGACATCTGCCGTTCCTCCATTTCTCCGGTTTCCTCGTTTTTCATCAAAACGGGATGACCGGCGGCGACCTGTTCGCGCGCCTTTTCCAACCGCTTGACCTCGTCGTCGCGTTCGGTTTCCAAATCCTCCAGCATTTTGGGCATGACGGAAGCGACCGCCGTTTGCAAATCGTCCGTTTTCGGATCGTAGAAAGCGGCCTTTGTAATCATGCCGCCGCACGCGTCAACGGCCGATTTTGCCGCCATGGAAACGATGTCGCCCGTCGCGTTGTCCTGCGACAAAACGGCCAGCCGCTTGTATCCCTTGTCGCAGGCGAAGCGGACGATGTGTTCCACCTGCTGCGATGTCAGCGCGCCGATCGTATAGACGCCGTCCCCCAAATTCGACGGGTCGGACGAAAAAGTGATCACGCCGATGTCGGCGGAATGCGTCGCGGGACGGATGGCGCGGACGGCCTGCGAATAAACGGGGCCGATGATCAATTCGACGCCTTGGCTGATCGCCAGCTTGGCGGCGGCGCGCGCCCCCTCGGCCGTTCCCTGCGTGTCGTAGAATTGCAGGATCAGACGCTGGCTGGAAATGTCGAACAGGGACATCAGCGCCGCGTTGCGCAAAACCTCGCCCAGCTTGGCCGAATTCCCCGTCAGCGGCACCAGCATCCCGACGCGCACCATTTCAACGGGTACGATCGCGGGCGCGGCCTCTTCGCCCTTTTCGGCGATGTTCGCGTCGGCCACGTGAAACGCGCTTTGATCCACGCGTTTTGAAAACATGGGGATGCCGCCGCGGCACGACGCCAACACGGACAGCGCAACAACAAAAACGAAAGAACGGCAAATTTTTTGACGCAAGGAATTGCTCCCGAATTTAAAACGTGATTAGATGCATCTTAGCTGTTTTTGCAAAGGAGTGCAAATTGTCTGACGCATTTTTTACCAAAGGATTATACCTTGTTGCAACCCCTATCGGCAATCTGGGCGACATTTCCGCCCGCGCCGTCGATGTTTTGAAATCCGCCGACATCATCGCGTGCGAAGACACGCGGAACACGCAAAAACTGCTGACCCTGCTGGGAATCACCGGCAAAAAACTGACCGCCTATCATAATTTCAATGCGGACAAGGCGTGTCCGAAAATTTTGGAACGCCTGCGTAACAATGAAATGGTCGCCTTGGTTTCCGACGCCGGAATGCCGCTGGTCAGCGATCCGGGGTACAAGCTGGTGCAGGAATGTATCGACAACGGCATATACGTCACGTCCGTTCCGGGGGCGTGCGCTTTCCTGACCGCGCTGCAGCTGTCCGGATTGCCCTCACACCGGTTTTTGTTCAACGGTTTTCTGCCGCCGAAAACGACGGCGCGCAAAAAAGAACTGAAAATTCTGGCAAACGTTCCGGCCACTCTGATTTTTTACGAATCCCCGCAGCGGCTGCCGGAAACGCTGGCCGATATGGCGGCCGTTCTGGGCGACCGGCAAGCCGCCGTCGTGCGCGAAATCACCAAAAAATTCGAGCAGACCGTCCGCGGTACGCTTTCCGGATTGATCGACGGGTATCAACAAACCGGCTGGCCGAAAGGCGAAATCGTCATCGTCGTCGCGCCGCCCGCCGAGGAAAAAGCCGCGCCGGCCGATATAGACACCGTGATCAAACAGGCGTTGGCAACCATGACGGTCAAAGACGCGGCCGCTTTCGCCGCGCAGCAGACGGGCGCGTCCAAAAAAGACGTATATAAGCGCGCTTTGGAATTGAAAAATGGACAGGCGTGAAACGGGCAAAAAAGCGCGCGACAGCGGATACAAGGCTGAAACCGCCGCCGCATGGTTTTTGCGGTTGAAAGGATACCGGATACTGGAACGCAATTTCAAACCGCCGCGGGGATCCGGCGCTGGCGAAATCGACATCATCGCGGCCAAAGGCGGCACGATCGCGTTTATCGAAGTCAAACGCCGCGCGACGCAGACCGCCGCGGCCGAATCCGTCAACGCCCGCGTCCGATCCCGCCGCGTTCGGGGTGCGGAATATTATCTGGCGACGCACCCCGATCTGGCGGAAAAGGAACTTCGTTTCGATGTTGTTCTGATCTCGCCCGACCATCTGCCCGAACACATTCAAAACGCGTTTTGGGCGGAATGATTCATTTCGGCAGACAACAGCATCCGTCGGCGGACAATTCCATATCGTCCGGACAGGAAATAACCGTTCCCGTTTTTCCGGAATCATCGTCCGAAGCGGAACTGTCGGCGGCATCGACGCATTTGCCGTCCTGTAAAACATAGCCCGAATCACATTTGGAACAAACCAACGTTCCGTTGCATTGGTCGCAATTCGGAATAACATCACCGCACGATATCGAGGCGTTCCACCCGCTGTAGCGACCGGTGCCGTATGTGTGCAGGCGCGACATTTCTTCCGCATCGTCGGCGTTGTAAATCTGACCGCCCGTCGTCACTTGGTAAGCGTTGATTTGACAATAGTAATCGCGTGCTCCTCCGTGACTTGCCGGCATACATTTCCCCGTTTCGGGATCCTGCGGCACGTTTCGCGGTTCGCACGGAAAACCGGTCTGATTTATAATATCGTATTGGTTCGGAACATAACCGTTTACCGATATGTTTTTCCCCTCGCTAAACGTGCTTTCCCGCCAACAAACATATCCGTTGTAACCGAAAACCAAAACAAAACCGGACGGGCAGTTGTAAATGATTCTTTTCGCTTTGACCGGAGCGCATCGCTCTGAAGAGTTCACTCCTTCTACACAAAGCTCCACGGCCGCGGCCGTTTGAAACGCCGACATCAGCCAAACGGCCGACAATGCTAACAAAAATGTTATTTTTTTCATAACTCCCTCCTGTTTTTCAGATAAAAAACAACCGCCTGAAAAAAGGCGGCGGGGAGTTCAGAAATCACACATAAGAATGATCGTCATGACCTTTAATCCGCGCCAACGGATGACGGGGATCTGAACATACGTCAAAACCTCCCCGACCCTTAAAAGCAAAAGCCGGGGATATAATTCCGTCCCGCGTCCGCGAAACGGATTGTACGGCGTTTATATCAAACACCGCTTATGTGAGAGCTTCTGACGGCTCCGCGCCTGTTTCCAGACACTGTTACCGGCGGCCGTACCGCCGATACATATTGACAGGATAAAGGTTTTTGCCGGTTCAGACAAGGCGATTTTTCGCGCATAACGAAAATCCCCGCCGTTGTCGCAAGCGGCGGGGATTAAAAGCGCGGATTTTTTTTATTTCAACTTGTCCAAACTGATCACGTCGTCATCCAGCGTGTCGGAAAACGAACCGTCGAAAACAACGTCGCCGATATCGTCGTCGTCGTTTTTGATCACGTCCTCTTCGACCGTTTGCGGCTTTTTATCCTGCGGACGGGCGTTCAGCCGGCGGATCAACCCGTCCAGCTGTTCCAGCGTTTCATAAAACAAAACCAACTCTCCGCCGACGGATTTCGGACGGATGGACACGTTGATGCCCAGCACGCGGGACAAATCGGCCGCCAGAGAATCACATTCCTCCTGCTTTTCGGATTTTTTCGGTGCGGCGGTTTTGCGTTTTTTCTTTTCCAATCTTTCTTGCGCCAGCTTTTCCGTCTGACGAACGTTCAATCCTTTGGCAATGACCGTTTCCGCCAAAACCTCGGGTTCCTTGGCCGTCAACAGGGCGCGCGCGTGGCCGCTGGTCAATTTGCCGGTTTCCAGATACCCCTTGACCTTTTCCGGCAGCCCCAGCAAACGCATCGTGTTCGCGACATGGCTGCGGCTTTTGCCGACGGCCTGCGCCAATTCCTCTTGCGTGTTGGCGAATTCGTCCATCAAACGGCGATAGCCCTCGGCTTCCTCCAACGCGTTCAGATCCTGCCGCTGCAGGTTTTCGATCAAAGCGACTTCCAACGCTTCCTTGTCGGTAAACTGCTTGACGATGACGGGAACTTCCGTCAATCCGGCCAGTTGCGACGCCCGCCAGCGGCGTTCCCCGCCGACGATTTCATATTTGCCGTCCCCGCCGTTTTTCGCGCGGACGATCAGCGGCTGCAAAACACCTTTGGTGCGGATGGATTCGACCAGATCGTTGATCGCCTCTTCGTCAAAAACGCGGCGCGGCTGAAACGGGCTGGGTTCCAAATCGGACAAAGCCACCGTTTGAATACCGCCCGCTTGTTCGGCCGGTTCTTCGGCGTCCCCCAGCAAAGCGTTCAATCCGCGTCCCAAATTCCGTGCCGTCATTTCTTAGTCTCCTGTTTCAAAATCTCTCCGGCCAAAGCGATATACGCCTGCGCCCCCTTGCTTTTAAAATCGTACAGTAAAATCGGTTTGCCGTGCGACGGCGCTTCGGACACGCGAACGTTCCGCGGGATCACGGATTTATACACTTTCGCGCCGAAAAAGCTGCGCACGTCCTGCGCGACGACTTCAGACAACCCCGTGCGGCCGTCAAACATGGTCAGAACGATTCCCTGAATTTCCAAACCGTGGTTGAAATTGCGCTTCACCCGATCAATCGTTTTCATCAAATCGGCCACGCCTTCCAACGCCAGATATTCGCATTGCACCGGCACAATGACGGAATCGGCCGCAACCAAAGCGTTGACCGTCAGCATTCCGACCGCAGGCGGACAATCAATGAAAATGTAGTCGTACGACAATATTTCCGAATCCAACGCTTTTTTCAAATAAAACTGCGGCGCGTCCTTGTGCGACAACTCGAAATCGGCGCCGGCCAGATCTTTGGACGACACGACGACGGACAAATTCGGAATCTTCGTCCACACGATCGCCGAAGAAATCTTCGTTTCCCCCATCAAAACCTGATACATATTTTTAGGCGCGTTTTTGCGTTCAATGCCGAAACTGACCGTCGCGTTGCCCTGCGGATCGAAATCCAGCACCAGCACCTTTTTATTCACGGCCGCCAAAGCCGTCGCCAGATTGACCGCCGTCGTCGTTTTGCCGACGCCGCCTTTCTGATTGGAAACAGCGATGACGCGCGGGCGTTTGTATAATTCGTTCATTTCTTTTTCACCCCTGAAAGCACCAAAATCCGTCCTTCGTCGCTGGTGACGCTGGGGATTTTTTCAAAATGAAAAGCGTATTTGCGGGCGGCCGCGGCCAATTCCTCGTCCGCTTTCGCCCCTTTCATAAACAGACAGCGCGTTTTCGTTTTAAAAAACGGACAAGCGTATTTCAACAACAGATCCAACGGCGCCAAAGCGCGCGCGGTGATAACGTCCGCGCCGAATTTTTCCATCTGCTCGATCCGTTCGTTGTGCACTTCGGCTTTCAGCCCGCAGGCCTCGATGACCTTGTTTAAAAAGTCGCACTTTTTCCCGTCGCTTTCGACCAAATGAAAATCGCGTTCCCGCTTGTCGTCCATAATCGCCAAGACCAGCGCGGGGAAACCGGCGCCGCTGCCCAAATCAAGGACGCATTTGTCCATCGGCGTCAACAGCTTGAACAACTGCGCGGAATCCAGCACATGACGCGTCCAGACGACCGGCAGCGTCGAACGGCCGACCAGATTCATCTTGGTCTGTTCATATTCCAGCAAATCGACGTATTTATCCAGATTTTCAACAATCCGTCCGGATAAATGCAGCTGTTTCAGCACATTGTCGCGATCGTTCGTTATCACTTTTCACATCCTTTGTTTCACGTGAAACATTTTTTTGCATCTCTGTTTTTCATAAAATAGACGCTTCGGATGAAAAAAGACAAGCGGAAAATTTTTTATCCGTAAAACCGGAATTTTTTGTTTCACGTGAAACAATTCAATAAATCAGCATACCGGCGACGGCAGCCGCCGAAATCACCGTGATCGGCGATTGGTTGAACCTATAGCACGCGACAAACGACGCGACACACAGCAAAACACCAATATAATCCGTAAAAATCTCCGGCGTCATCAAGATCAGCGCCGCCCCCAAAATCAGGCCGACAACACCGATTTTCAACCCTTTGAACATATTTTTCAACCAAATGGCTTCTTTGAATTTTTGCATGAACAGGTACAAAAACACGACGACGATGATCGACGGCAAACAGACACCCGCCGTCGCGCAAACAGCACCCCACACGGATTGCGTCGCGGCAAATCCGACATACGTCGCGGCATTCACGGCCAACGGCCCCGGCGTGACCTGAGAAACGGCGACGATATCGACAAATTGGGCGTTCGTGATCCAATGATGACGCGTGACGATTTCATCTTGGATCAGCGGCAGCATCGCGTACCCGCCGCCGAAACTGAACATTCCGATCATAAAGAAAATGCGAAACAGCTGCCAAAAAATCATTTTTTCCGTCCGTAATAAAGGATTCCGCCCGCCGCGAACGCCACCACGACATAAATCGGCGACAACGGCGTAAACGCGACCAGACACGCGGCCGCAACGGAAAGAAACATTTTAAAACCGACCGTCCCCGTGCGCTTGGCGATCGTGAAAACGGGCACCAGAATCAACGCGACCGACGCGGGTTTGACGGCCTTGAACGCCGCGACAAACAACGGCGCGTTCTGTATCCCTTGAAACAGCATGGCGATCATTAAAATAATCGCAAACGACGGCAAGACCGCCCCGAACGCCGTCGCGATCATCCCCTTGACACCCGCGATCCGCAGTCCCAGAAAAACGGCCAAGTTGACGGCGATCGGCCCCGGCGCGGACTGTGTCGCCGCGACGATGTCGATGAATTCGTCGTCGTCCAGCCATTTGCGCCGCGTCACCAATTCCCGCCGGATCTGCGGCATCATGGCGTATCCGCTGCCCAGCGTAAACGCCCCGATCTTAAAGAAAACCCAGAAAAGCTGCCAGCTTTGATACATTTTACCGCCTTTTCAACGCGTTCATCATTATTTTTCACCCGATGAATCAAGAACGTCCGCCGTTTCAAACCCGCTTGAAAATTGCCTTTCCACACTTGTTACGATTCTGAAAACATCCTTTGTTTTCGCCGTATGCAAAAGTTTTTTCATATATTTTTATTCCATGAAAACAACGGGTTGAGGATCGTTTTTTTCATACCGGTTCAAACGAGAAACGGACGTATCGAAAATCCTGAAAACGTCCGTTTCGTATTTATTTCCATCACGCAACAACACAAGCGGTTACAGGATGAATTTGGACAAGTCGGATGTTTTCGCCAACGCGCCGACTTTCTCCGCGACCAGTTCCTTTGTAATGATCGCTTTTTCCCCCTGACGTTCGGCGGCGGTAAAGGAAATGTCCTCCAACAGCTTTTCCATAATCGTGTGCAAACGGCGCGCGCCGATGTTTTCGACGTTTTCGTTGACCTCGGCGGCCAAAGCGGCGATTTCCCGTATCGCGCCGTCGTCAAATTCCAGCGTGAAATTTTCCGTTTTCATCAATTCTTTGTACTGCAGGATCAGATTCGCCTCCGGTTCCGTCAAAATCCGGTAGAAATCGTCTTGGCTCAACGGTTTCAATTCGACGCGAATCGGCAGACGGCCTTGCAATTCCGGCAGCAGGTCGGACGGTTTCGACACATGAAAAGCCCCCGAAGCGATAAACAGGATGTGATCCGTTTTCACCATGCCGTGCTTGGTCGCCACGGTGGTTCCCTCGATCAGCGGCAGCAGGTCGCGCTGGACGCCTTCGCGCGAAACGTCCGGATTCCGCCCTTCGCCGCGGCCGCAAATCTTGTCGAATTCGTCAATGAAAACGATGCCGTTGTTTTCGACGTTTTCCACGGCCGTTTTGATCACTTTTTCCGGTTCGATCAGGTTGTCGCTCTCCTCCGTCACCAAAACGTCGTAGGAATCCTTGACGGTCATTTTCTTTTTGCGGTACGTCGTCCCTTTTCCGCCCAGCAGGTCGCCCAGGGAAATCATCCCCATCTGCGCGCCGGGCATCCCCGGAATATCAATCGTCGGCATGGAATTGTTTTGACCGTCCTGCACCTCGATTTCGATTTCCCGATCGTCCAACGCGCCATCGCGCAGCAGCTTTTTAAATTTCTGCCGCGTTTCGTCCGTCGCGATGTCGCCGACCAAAGCGTCGATCACGCGTTCCTCGGCCGCGGCTTCGGCCTTGACGTGAACGTCCTTGCGCATTTTTTTGCGCGTCATCGTGATGGATATTTCGACCAAATCGCGGATGATGCTTTCGACATCGCGGCCGACATAGCCGATTTCCGTGAATTTCGTCGCTTCGGTTTTGATGAAGGGCGCCTGCGCCAGCTTCGCCAGCCGGCGGGCGATTTCGGTTTTCCCGACCCCCGTCGGTCCGATCATCAGGATGTTTTTCGGCACGACCTCTTCGCGCAAAGCGGCGGGGATTTGCTGACGGCGCCAGCGGTTGCGCAAAGCCACGGCGACGGCGCGCTTGGCTTCGTCCTGCCCGATGATGTGGCGGTCGAGTTCGGAAACGATTTCGCGGGGTGAAAAAAACATACTCATAAGCTTTCCGTAATGATGTTGTGATTGGTGTAAATGCAGATGTCGGCCGCAATGTTCATCGCCTTTTCAACGATTTCCTGCGCGGTCATGTCCGTGTCGATCAACGCCAGCGCGGCCGCCTGCGCGTACGACCCGCCCGACCCGATGCCGATCAGCCCGCGCTGCGGTTCCAAAACGTCGCCGTTGCCCGTCAAAACAAGGGTGGCGTCCTTGTCCGCGACGATCATCATCGCCTCCAGCTTGCGCAAATATTTGTCCGTGCGCCAGTCTTTGGCCAATTCGACGCACGCGCGCGTCAGCTGGAACGAGTTTTTTTCCAGCTTTTCCTCCAACCGTTCAAACAGGGTGAACGCGTCGGCGGTCGCGCCCGCGAATCCGGCGATGATATTGCCGTTGCCCAACCGGCGCACTTTTCTGGCGTTGCTTTTCAACACCGTGCTGCCGAACGTCACCTGTCCGTCGCCCGCGATGACGACGGAACCGTTTTTGCGGACGCACAAAATCGTCGTGCCGCGTAAAGCCGGCGTTTGATTATCCATGACATCTCCTTTGCTTTGCGTAAAAAACTGCGTTAATGTGGTTTAAAACAGATTACCGCCGAAAGAAAGGAAAAAGCAAATGCGCACGGCCGAAACGGAACGGAACACCGCGGAAACGCAAATCAAAGTTTTTGTCAATCTGGACGGCACGGGGAAATACGACATCTCCACGGGATGCGGATTTTTCGACCATATGCTGGAACAGCTGTCGCGCCACAGCCTGATCGACCTGACCGTCAAAGCGGCCGGCGATTTGCACGTTGACGCGCATCATCTGGTTGAAGACGCCGGCATCGTCATCGGTCAAACGGTCGCGCGGGCGCTGGGCGGCAAAAAGGGTGTCAACCGTTACGGCGCGGCGTGCGTCCCGATGGACGAATCGCTCAGCCGCTGCGTTCTGGACTTAAGCGGACGGGGCGTCTGCGTCTGGCACGTCGCTTTTCCGACCGAAAAAGTCGGCGACATCGACACCGAAGTGTTCAAGGAATTTTTCACCGCCGTCGCTGATAATTTGCGCGCCGCGGTGCATATCGAAAATCTGTATGGCGGCAATTCTCACCATATCATAGAATCGTGCTTCAAAGCGTTCGCGCGGGCTTTGCGCCGCGCCGTCGAATTTGACGAACGGGCGAAAGACATCCTGCCCACAACCAAAGGAGCTTTGTAATGAAATACGCTTTGTACGTTTTAATCGCCGCCGTTGTCGTCGCCGCCGCCGCGGGATTGCGGCACCTGTACCGCGTTTCGTCGGCCAACAAACGGGAAATGGCGCAATACGCGGGCAAATCCGCCGAAATCAAAAAGGATTTGGGCAAAGCGCTGGTCGTTTATTATTCGCTGACCGGCCGCACAAAGGAAATCGCCGACAAAATCCAAACGCTGACGGGCGCGGACGCGTTCCGGCTGGAAACCGCGGAACCGCTGCCGACGGGGGCGAAACTGCATCTGGCGATCAAGGATCAACTGAAAACGAAAAAATATCCGGCGTTGAAACAACTGCCCGCCCTGACCGGATACGACATCGTGTTCGTCGGCGCGCCCGTATGGTGGTACACGGCGGCGACTCCGGCGCTGTCATATCTGGAACAAACGGATTTTCAGGGAAAAAAGGTCGCTTTCTTTTCCACACAGGGCAGCAACCGCGGCACGTTTTTGCCGGATGTCACGGCTTTGACGAAAAACGCGCAGATCCTGCCCGACGCGTCGTTCAACAACATGGGCAAAGAATACGACGACGCCGTCACCGCCAAAATCGCCGCGTGGATCAACGGGCTGTAGAAAAACGCTCCGGCGAAAGACACCTTTTCGTTTGAACGACGAAAAGGTGTTTTTTTAGTTGCCGTTTTTCATCATTGTGCTAGCCTGACAAAGGTTTGTCGTTTCGACGAACAAGCGCCTTGGCGGGCGCGGAGCCTTCATAAGCTCTCCATAGTGTCGGTGCCAGATATGCGCCGTAATCCGCTTTGCTTGAATGTAAATGCGGAGAATATCCCCGAATCTGACAATGGTTCGGGGAGCTTTTGACGTATGTTCAGAGGTCGTCCCGCGGACAGCTTTAAAGGTCAGAAGGATCATTACACTATGTGATTTATGAACTCCCCGAGCCGCCTAAAAGGCGGTTTATGGGGATTTTTTATGGCTAAAACACTATTTGAACAACTGCAAAACGTCAGCAGCGAAGAAGATGTCAAAGACATTTACATTGATGTTCTCGGGTTGAAAAGAACCCGAAAAAATCTGATCGACATACAAACAAAGGAAATTTGGTTTGAAACTAAGAAAGGCGGTCAAACATCCGTCTATGAAATGTTCACGCAGTTGCTGTGCTATGTGTTCGCCGCCCATAAAAAAGGCGAGGAAGTGCCGCCGTTTCTTTGCGTGATGGACTGCGTCAAGGCGGCGATTATGGAAACCGCCAAAATCCTGCCTTTTTTGACGGAAAAAAGCAAAAACAAAGAAATCGACTGGGGAAAATCCGCCAGCAAATACACGCGGGAAGCTTTGGAAACCGTATCGGCGTATATCGGGACGCGCTTTGTCTCTTTTCAAATCGAAACACAAAGCGACGAGTTTATAAAAACGGTCAAAAACGCCGTCAAGCACCGCAAAATCATTCGCACGCAAATCACGCCGGACAATCTGAAACAGGTGTTCGACAGGTGGGTGGACATGATCGGACGCGAAATCGGAAATTTGAACACGGACGAATATTCCCTGCTGTTTTACGCCGATATTATGAGCGACGGAAAAACGGCCACGCATCAAAAACTGCCGGCCGAGCTGGTCCACAAAAACAATATGCCGGCGTTTTTGTTGAAAGGGCGTTTGTATGAAATCGGAAATCAGGAAAGATACCAGCAATTTTGGGCGATTTACGACCGTCCGCCCGAACAGAAATACCGCGACTATCTGCTGGAACGGCGGGACTGCCTGATTCCGGTCGATGAACGCGATTTCAAAGGCGCGTTTTACACGCCTTTGCACATCGTGGACAAAGCTTATGAACTGCTGGCGAAAACTTTGGGAAAAAACTGGCAGAGGAACTATATCGTCTGGGATATGTGTTGCGGCGTCGGAAATCTGGAAACAAAACACTCAAATCCCAGAAACCTGTTTATGAGCACGCTGGAACAAAACGACGTTGACATTATGACGGCGACAAAGACGTGCGTCGGCGCCTATCGTTTTCAATACGATTATCTGAACGACGACATAACGGACGACGGAAAGATCGACTATTCCCTGACGGGAAAACTGCCCGCCGAACTGCGAACGGCGATTCAAGAAAAAAGAAAAATTCTGATTTTAATCAATCCGCCTTACGCCGAAGCGACAAACGCCGACAACACGGCGAAAGGCGTCGGCAAAGCCAAAAACAAAACCGGAGTCGCCAAAACGAAATTCGCCGAAAAGGGTATGCCCGACTGGGGCAAAGCAAGCAACGAACTGTTCATGCAGTTTGTTGCGCGAATTGCGGTTGAAATGCCCGACGCCGTTTTGGCGATGTTCAGCAAATTGAAATATGTCAACGCCCCGAATTTCGAGGATTTCCGCAAACAATGGATCGCGGAGTATATGAACGGCTTTATAGTTCACAGCAAAGCGTTCGACGGATTGAAAGGCGATTTCCCGATCGGTTTTCTGATTTGGAAAACACGAAACACCGGCCGCAAACGCAAAGAAATAACGGAAATTTCAACGGAAATCCTGTCAAAAAACGGTGAACCGCAGGGGGAAAAGAAATTTTACAACATTCCGTCGGACAGGTTTCTCAGTCGCTGGATAAAGCGTCCGAAATCGAATAAAACGCCTGTCGTTCCGCTGAAATCAGCTATTACTGCGGCAGACGGAAAAGCTTGGGTGACAACAGGTTCGGACGATTTTATCGGCTATATGTGCGCGGGAACGAACGATGTGCAGAACGCGCAAAAATACGTTTATCTGCTGTCCTCCGTCGCTTCCCGCGGACATGGTTTTTACGTTACGAAAGACAACTTGCGTCAAGCCGCCGTTTTGTTTTCCGTCGAACATCTGGTCAAACATGGCTGGGTCAACGACCGCGACCAGTTTTTACAGCCCGACAAGGATTTATCCGACGAATTTTTCAAAGACTGTTTGATGTATATGCTGTTCAACGCCGGCAATTTCACCGCTTCCGTTCAAAATTTGGAATGGAACGGTCAAAATTGGTTCGTCGTCAATCATTTCATTCCGTATTCGGAAATCGAAGTCGGCGCGGAAAACAGGTTTAAAAGCGATTTTATGGTCACATATATGAAAAAAATGAAATTTTCCGAGGAATCAAAATCCGTTTTGAACGCCGGAAAAAAGCTGTGGAAAAAGTATTTTGAACTCAGTCTGCCGCAATCGGTCAAACGGGAATTCAAGCTTGAAAATTCGGACGCGGGATGGTTTCAAATCAGAAACGCTTTGCGAAAATACAACGAAACGACAATATCCGAACCCGTTGATTTTTCGGAATTTGAAACCGCATATAAACAGCTGGAACAAAAACTGCGCCCCGCCGTCTATGAATACGGATTCATAAAGTGATTTTTCACGATCGGGATTTGACTAAAAAAACGGCACACAAAGAACTTTTATTACAAAAAAATGAAAAAATTTTTCGCCGTCCGGATGCCGAATCTTTGAATTTTTCAAAAAGCCCATTGTTTTTAACGGGTTGCCGTTTTTTCCGATTTTGGTTGATTATCCGCCGGAAAACGGTATAATAAAAGACGGATATAAGGAAATTTGAGCGAGGATCTTATGTACGTTTCTGATGTTGCGGAACAGATTGTTGCGATGCAGGCGCAGATGCTGCGCGCCTCTATGGCGATGGCGGCAACCAAGAGCGCGGCGGAACAGCAACAGGCCGTGACCACCCTCCTTACAGAAGCGACACAGTCCGCTGCTGCCAGTGCAGACGGTCGGGGCGCAATGCTCGACATTCTCGTTTAAAACGTTCTCCTTGTTTCCTTTTCGGGGGTACTTTCGGGTACCCCCCCTTTTTTTGCCTCCGAAAACACCGGCGCGGAATCATCCGGATACAAAAAAACCGCCATGTCTGCCACGGCGGTTTTCTTTGCGTTTAAAAAGGGTCAGTTGACGGACAGCATCATGAAATCCGTCACGCGCTGCGAAAACGCCGCGGGATCTTTGATCGGTTCGCCTTCGATGATTTTGGCTTGGTCAAACAGAACCTGCACCAACGCTTTGTTCGTATCGCCCGTATCGCCCGCCGCAACTTTCGCCGCCAGCTTTTTAATCAGCGGGTGGCGCGGATTGATGTCGAAATACCGGTTGCTGACGTACAGCGACGGCTGGTTGTGCTGGCGCATCAGGCGTTCCAAGTGAATGGACGCTTCGCCGTCGCCGGTTGACAGCGCGACGGGGCTTTTGGTCAGACGTTCGGTCGTGCGGACTTCTTTGACTTCGTCGCCGACGATGTCTTTCATAAATTTCGTCAGCGCGTCCAAATCGGATTGCGGCGCCTTTTCCGCCTTGCCGGAATCGTCCGTGACCGCCAGCGTTTCCAATTCCTGCGCGCCCGCGTTGACGGCTTTGATCGTCTTTTCCTTGTACTGCGTCAACCCCTGCGGCCAGAATTCGTCGATCGGATCAACCAGCAGCAACACTTCGACCCCGCGCGCGGCGAACCCTTCCAGCTGCGGATTGTTGCGCAGAACGGTCAGATCGTCGCCGGTGATGTAGTAAATGCTCTTCTGCCCGTCTTTCATACGCGACACATAATCGTCCAGCGTTGTCAGCCCGTCGCCGTTCGTCGAATAAAAACGGCACAGTCCGGCGATTTCCTCGCGATTGATCGGGTCTTCAAAAATCCCCTCTTTCAAAACGGCGCCGAAAGCGTCCCAGAATATCCGGTATTCCTGTTCGTTTTCGGAACGTTTTTTCAGTTCGTTCAAAATACGACGGACGACGCCCGTTTTGATTTTCGCCAGCACAGGCGTTCTTTGCAACATTTCACGTGAAACATTCAGCGGCAGTTCTTTCGTGTCGATGACGCCCTGCACGAAACGCAGATAGTTCGGCAGCATATCCGGCACTTGATCGGTGATGAAAACGCGGTTGATGTACAGCTTGATCTGCGCGTTGCGGTTGGGCTGGAAAATGTCGAACGGCGTTTTCGTCGGAATGAACATCAGCGCGGTGTATTCGATCGTGCCTTCGGCTTTGTAATGCAGGATGTCCCACGGGTCGTCGAACGCGTGCGAAATGTGGCGGTAGAAATCGTTATACTGCGCCGCGGTGATGTCGGCTTTGTTGCGCGTCCACAGCGCACTGGCCATGTTCACCGTTTCCGTTTCGCCCATATAGTGCATGACGACGGGGAAAGAAATGTGGTCGGAAAACTGGCGCACGATGCGGCGGACTTCGGACGCTTCGGCGTATTGGTACGCGTCGGGTTTCAGGTACAGCGTGATTTTCGTGCCGCGGGAAACGTCCTTTTCCTCGGCGACGGTGAACGCGCCCTTGCCCGTCGAAGTCCACAGCCAGCCTTCCTCTTCGCCGGCTTTGCGGGAACGCACCTCGACCTTTTCCGCGACCATGAACGCGGAATAGAATCCGACGCCGAACTGGCCGATGATGGTGGCGTCCTTTTGCTTGTCGCCCGTCAGGTTGTTTAAAAACTCGGCCGAACCGGAACGCCCGATCGACCCCAGATCCTTGATCAGGTCCTGTTTGTTCATGCCGATGCCGTTGTCCGCGATCGTCAGCGTGTGCGCGTCCTTGTCAGGGGTGATGTCGATTTTGAATTCGCCGTCGCCTTTGGCGATGTCGGGTTTCATGATCGCGGCGTAGCGCAGCTTGTCGCACGCGTCCGACGCGTTGGAAACCAGTTCGCGCAAAAAGATGTCCGTGTCCGAATAAAGGGCGTTGACGACAATGTCCAAAATTTTGCCGACTTCGGCTTGGAATTGCATTTTTTCTTCCGACATTATAACCTCCTGATGAAAGAACTGATTTTAATTAGGTGATCGCCGCGCCGATTTCAACCCTTTAAAGGAAAGATTCAGTCATGGAAAGTGTCGTAAAAGCGTTGCTGGGCCCCACGAACACAGGCAAAACGTATCTGGCCGTCGAACGGATGCTGACGTACCGCACGGGGATGATCGGGTTTCCGCTGCGTTTGCTGGCGCGCGAAAACTATGACAAGATCGTCCGGATCAAAGGGGAGGGCGCCGTCGCCCTGATCACGGGCGAAGAAAAAATCATGCCCGAATCCCCGTCCTATTTCGTCTGCACGGTCGAAGCGATGCCGCTGGAACGCAGGGTCGAATTTCTGGCCGTCGATGAAATCCAAATGGCGGCGGACACCGAACGCGGGCACATCTTCACCGACCGCCTGCTGAACGCGCGGGGGATGCGGGAAACGATGTTTCTGGGCGCGGAAACGATCAAACCGCTGTTGAAACAGCTGCTGCCCGACATTGAAATCGAAACGCGCCCCCGCTTTTCAAAACTGACCTGCACGGGAATCAAGAAAATCACCCGTCTGCCGCCGCGGTCGGCGGTGATCGGGTTTTCAATCCCCGACGTGTACGCACTGGCCGAATTGATCCGCCGGCAAAAGGGCGGCGCGGCGGTCGTCATGGGCGCGTTGAGTCCCCGCACCCGAAACGCGCAGGTCGATATGTTCCAATCGGGCGAGGTCGATTATCTGGTCGCCACCGACGCGATCGGCATGGGGCTGAACATGGACGTGCGGCACGTCTGCTTCACGTCCCTGCGCAAATTCGACGGGCAGAGGATGCGAGCTCTGACGCCGGCCGAACTGGCGCAGATTGCGGGGCGCGCGGGACGCTATATGCAGGACGGCACGTTCGGCGCGGCAGCGGAGGCGTCCGCAATGACGCAGGACGTGATCGACCGGATTGAGGAACACCGCTTTGAACCTTTGCCGCACCTGTTTTGGCGCAATCCGGATCTGCGGACGACGACGATCGAATCCCTGATCCGCAGCCTGAACGTCCGCCCCGACAAAGCCGGTCTGGTCGGCGCGCGCAAGGCCGAAGACCAGCAGGTGCTGGAATCGCTGGCGCGGGACGCGGGGATCGTGCGGCTGGCGGACAGCCCGTCGCGGGTGGCGTTGCTGTGGGACGTGTGCCGCATCCCCGATTTCCGCAAAGTCACGCCCGAAGCCCATGCCAAACTGGTCGGGCGCATCTACCGCCATATTTTGGAAACCGGCCGCGTGCCGCAGGATTTCATGGAAAAGCAGGTCGCTTTTCTGGATAATGCGAACGGCGACATTGATACCGTCACGGGACGTATTGCAGGAATCCGAATTTGGACGTATATTGCGCAAAGGAAGGAATGGATCGACCGGTCGGCGTACTGGCGTGAAAGGACGAGGGCGGTTGAAGACAGGCTGTCGGACGCTTTGCATCAAAAGCTGGCTCAACGGTTCGTGGATAGGCGTACATCTGTTTTGGTTAAAGGTATGAAAGCACAAGTTGAATTGTTCACTAAAATCGACGAAGACGGCGTTGTCGAAGTCGAAGGGCAGCAGGTCGGTAAAATGAACGGACTGCGTTTTGAACCGATCACGGGCGCGGGCAAATTCGCCGACCGCGTTTTGATTTCGGCGGCGGAAAAGGCTTTGCAGACGGAGTTTCAAAACAGGACGGCGGCCGTCTGCGCCGCGCCGCAGGACGATTTCGCGCTGGAAAACAACGCGGAAATCCTGTGGAAAGGGCAGGTTTTGGGCAAAGCCGTCAAAGGCCGCGACATCCTGCACCCCGCCGTGACCGTCAGCGTTCACGAAACCGTCGATCAAACGCAGATTGATCAGGTCAAGGCGCGCCTGACCGGTTGGCTGGAAGTATATCTGAACAACAAAATCGCGCCGCTGTTCACGGCTTTGCGCACGCTGGACGAGGAAAATGCGTCGGGTTCCGCCCGCGGCATTTTGTGGCAGGTCGCCGAACAGCTGGGGACGATGCCGCGCGAAAAAGTGGCCGATCTGATCAAAGGGCTGAACGACGCGGATAAAAAGGTGCTGGCCAAGGCCGGTTTGCGGCTGGGTCACGACTATCTGTTTTTCCCGATGCTGCTGAAACCCGCGGCGCAGCGCGTTTTGGCCGTTTTGTGGAAAATCTGGTTTGAAAAGACGCAGTACGAAACCGGATTCGCCATTGACGGAAAGATGTCTTTCGCCGTCGAACGCGGCGTTCCGCGCGCCCTGTATCTGACGCAGGGATACGCTTTGGCCGGAACGCGGGCGATCCGCGTCGATGTGATGGAACGGTTCACCGCGAAATTGCGCGAAATCACCCGTCAGGACAAGGGAAAACCGCAGATTCTGCCGCTGGAACTGCTGTCGATCGCCGGATTGAAACGCGACGAAGCCGCGGACGTGTTCGGTTTCCTCGGGTTCAAAGTCACAAAGGAAACGAAAACCGAAACCGTCGGCGAGGAAACGAAGGAAACCGAAATCCTGATGATCCAGCCGAAATTCAGAAAACACAAAGCCCCGAAAAACGACGAAAAGGCAATCGACCCGACATCGCCGTTCGCGGCTTTGGCGGCGCTGAAAAAGAAATAAGCGGTGGAATCCCAACGCATCGACAAATGGCTGTACTTTACCCGTTTTGCCAAAACGCGGACGGCGGCGCAGGAAATTGTCGCGGGCGGCCACGTCGCGCTGAACGGGGACAAAGTCCTGAAATCGTCGGTTGACGTTAAAATCGGCGACGAACTGGTTTTCCTGCGCGCGACCGTACGGTTTTTCGTGCGGGTGGCCGGATTCGCCGAACGGCGGGTCGGCGCGCCCGCCGCGCAAACGCTGTACGAAAACCTGCGCGAACCGGAACGGACGGCGCCGCCGCCGAAATCCGCGTTTGAATACCGTCCGGCAGGATCGGGGCGGCCGACCAAACGCGACCGCCGCGCGCTGAACCGGCTGAAAGGCAAATTTTAACCGCGTTTCGATTCCGTCTTGAAAAGCGGGGGGAAAAGTTTATATTGACTGTGTCATACAAACCAGTTTGAGGAGATTTAAAATGGCTTCTGTTATTAACGATTCCTGCGTGAAATGCCTGACCTGCATCGACGTTTGCCCCGTCGGCGCGATCACCGAAGCGGACACGCAGGCCGTTGTCAACCCCGACACCTGCATTGATTGCGGCGTTTGCATTTCCGAATGTCCGCAGGGCGCGATCTGCAACGACGCCGACGCCGACGAAAAATGGATCAAGTTCAACGCCGAAGAATCCGCGAAGGCTTAATTCCGTTTCAAACGCGAAAAATCAAACCCCCGTCCGGCATTTCCGGCGGGGGTTTTCATTGGCGTCAAACATTCGCGACTTTCCGCGTTTCGGATATGACTTTGTCTTTCCACAACACAACGTCCCTGATCGCCAGTTTTTGCTGCGCCGTGACGAACGATTCCATAAAAGCAAAATCGGGTGTTCCGTCGGGTGTTGTAGGAAGAAGAACGCGACTCTTTTCCATTCGTTCCTTATTCCATTTTTGCGTATAACTAAACTTTTGCGAAAAGTTTTTAAATACGGCGCAGAAAAACAACGCTCGCTTTCTGTTCAGAATCCAATTTTCTTTTGAATAGCATATATTCACATCATCGGAAGCGTAAAAAGGTTCTTCCTGATAAAAAGAACAGCCGACACTGCCGTTATAGTTAACGGATATGCAATTCGGTTTCCACACTGTTGTTGTTTCAATGCGTTCCCGTATGCCGTTATTGGAAGAAATCGCCCCTAAGAAATTGATGTTTCCGGGTTTTATATTTTCTTTTGTCAGTCTTTTCCCTTTAACGATATCAAACAATTCCCCGATTTTAAATTCTTTCCATTCGCCCCCGTTTTGTTCAAATTCCTTCTTCAATTCCGCCAAACGGGGGCTTGTCAAAAATTTTCGGGCGTTCCCTCCGATTTCAACAGGGTTGACACTTTCCACGCCAGATAATCCGCGACGGTTTTTCTGAAATCGGATTCGGTCGGGATCGTGTCCACCTGTTTGTGCTGCGCGTATGTCCAATCGTCGCCGTTCAGGGAAATCGTGTCCTCTATCACGCAATCGTCAAAATAATGCGTCGCCTTTTTGCGGTTTAAAACGATGTCGGCGACTTCGCGATAGCGGCCGGCGGCGTCGCCCGTGTTTTTCAGATTAACGTCCGCGCTTGATTTTTTGCGGTTTTGGCGCGTATAGCCGTCGTTTGAAAAATCAATGAATTTCACCAGATTGTCCGCACTGTGCGGAACGCCGGCGTCAAAAACGTAAATCGCCGTCTGCACGCCCGCTTTGCCGCAAAAGATGTCGCTCATGTGAATCGCGGCGACCAGCGTGTTGCGTTTCAATATTTCCTTTGTGTAGGGCAAACCGTTGCCGCTGCCGGCGTTTTCCTGAATTAAAACCGCGGCGCGGCCGCCCGACATCCGGCTCAGCGCGCGTTCAACAAAAACGAATCCCTTTCCTTTGGCGGAATAGGGCGGATTTAAAAGGAATACATCGGCGGGAAACGGCGTGTCCTTTTGCGATCCCTGTTCGTAATTGCCTTTAAATTCGGTCAGGGAATCCTTGTGCAAAATGTTGCACGATCCATCCCCCATCAAAATCATGTTCAGCACCGCCAACATATAAATATCGGCGCGCAGTTCGACGCCCAACAGCTGAAAATATTTGATATGCGCGATTTTTTCGGCGCGTTCTTTCGGGCTGGTGATCGTTTTTTCCGCGTCGTCGATCATTTGCTTCATCGCGGAAATCAAAAATCCCGCGCTGCCCGTCGCATAGTCCCAAACATAGCTGTCCTTATTGACTTTGCACAGCTTCGCCATAAATTCGCAGACATAGCGCGGGGTCAGAACGACATCGTTTTTGTCGCCGTCCGGAATGTCCACCCATTCGTTCAGCACGTTGAACAGCCTGCCCGTAAAATCCAAATGCCGCGCGGACGTGAAAATCGGCATAATGTCGTTTTTAATGACGGTATAGACGGTTTTAATTTTGCTTTCACCGTTTTCAGGCTTGTAGATTTGCGAATAAACGAACACCTGCGACAAATCGGAAACGATCAGTTCCCGTTTTTCCTTGGGCAGGTTCTTTTCGTTTAAAAAATCGGCGATTTTGTTGACGACGATCTTTCCGTCGTTTGAATTTTCCCCTGTGTCGCCCTTTAAATCCGTTATTTCCAACGGGGAAACCCTGCCGTCAACGCCTAAAGCTGCCATAATCAGCCCTGCCACCAACTGAACGCGCGACCCGACGGATATTTTCAATTCGTCGTGCATTTTCTGGTTTAACGCTTTCAGCTTGATTTCGATCTGGTTTTCGTAATCTTTGGCTTTCGCCTCTTTCTCCTCTTCGGTCAGGGAAAGCGCGTCGATTTTTTGAACGAAGCTTTCAAAGTTTTCCGGATACAGAAAGCTTAAATCGCTGTAATCGCCGACTTTTTTCGGGATGCAAAAGTTGTTCGCCGAAACGTAATAAACGCCAAGTTCCGTTTTGATTTCGCCCGCGTCTTCGTATCCGTTCACGCCGACGGCGACGGATTCCTTGTACGACATTGTGTTTTTCACAATCGCATCGGCGTAATGAACCGCCCCGTTCACCGCGTATTTTTGAATGTTGGACGCCTTGGAATTGTCGATTTCGCCGTTCGGCGCGGTTTTGATCAAATCCCCTTTCGTTCCTTTGACTTCGATCATCACGGGAATCTTGCGATTGGATTTCGTCGTCAGAAACAATTTGATGTCGGGATAGTTGCTGCCTTTTCCGCCGCTTTTGGACGGGGCGTTTTTCAACGCGTCGTCTATTTCGGCGTTAACGCTTTCGATTTTGGTGAACGTCCGGCATTTTTTCAGCCATTCCTTCGCGATGTTTTCGATTTTTTCTTCGATACTGGGCATCAAGCGTTTCCTTTAAACGAAAAAGTCGCCTGATGAAGGCGACCGGAAGTTGGAAACTACTCTAATGAAATAGTGCGACATATTCGCATACGCCCAACACGCCGCGGTCAACTAGTATTCCACGGTGTTTTGCATACACTTATTTTGTCGCCTTCCGGTCATTTGAACCAGAAGGCGTGCAAAATTATCGTCTTTACACAAGACGCATTAGAGGGGTTTCCACACCCCGAAACATTCATCAAATGTTTCGGGTAAAGGATAAAGCCCAACCGTTAAAATATTATTTCAGCGTTTTTCCCAAATCGTCCACGTTGATGACCGATTTGCGGAATTTTTCGGCGTTCAAATCGTATCCTTCGACGTGCCATCCGGGGACGTGCGTCGCTTTTTCGATCAAAGCGGGCAAATCTTCGCGCGTCAGGCCGATGTCCGCCAGCGTGACGGGCAGCCCCGTTTTTTTATAAAACCGCATCACGCGGTCGCGCAATTCGGTTTGTCCGTCGTAATCCAACAAAACAGACACGCCGAACGCCACGATGAACCCGTGCAGATACCGATGCGCGACGGGGAAAATCGTCGCCCCGTAATAAAAGCAGTGCGCCAGATTCGTGTTGTAGTAAAATTCGGGGCAGACCGTCATGTTGCTGACCAGCCCCGTGGAAATAACGATATCCAAAACGACCTCTTGCAACGCTTTTGACGTTTGGTTGTTTTCGCAGGCTTTCAGCGCCTCTTCGCCGTATTGCAGCAGCGGTTCGGTGCAGGCGGCGCACAAACACCGTCCGACCAGCAGGTTCTGATCCGGTTCGACGTGGCGCAAAGCCAGTTCGACTTCGGCCTCTTTGCTCAGCGCGTCGCCGATGCCCGCGCGCAGATAGGCGATCGGGGATTCAGCGATGATTTTGTCGTTGATAAATACGCACAAAGGCGGATGCACGCAATAAAAGTTGTTTTTAAAGCTGCCGTCCGCGTTGTACATGATCGCCAAAGCCGTACACGGCGCACAGTTTGACGAAATGGTCGGGAACGTGAACAGCGGTTTGCCCAGCCGTTCCGCGACGACTTTGCACGTGTCGCAGCATTTGCCGCCGCCGACGGCCAAAACGACATCGGCCGATTTGACGGTTTCGTCCACCGTCAGCGTTTCGACGTTTTCATAAGTGGAATCGCCGCCGAACCAAACCCGTCCCGTCACGGAAACCCCGTCGCGCGCCAACGCGTCCGTCAATTCCCCCGCCGCGACGGACATGGCGGTTTTTCCGCCGATGATCACGGCTGTCGTGCCGTATTTTTTGATAAAAGCCCCCGCTTTTTCATAAACGTCCGCGCCAATGGCGTAATCGGGCAAAGTGACGATGCTGCGTTTCATAAAATCCCCCTTTTCAAACGGTTTGAACCGTTCCGTTATAAAATCCCCCGCCCGTGAAGTCAATTCACAGTTCAAACCGGATTGAAAAAGGAAAACGGCCTATTTATCGATCTGGCTTTCTGTGAACGGGTCGGCGCGGTGCCCGACCAGCCGGATTTGCGCATAGTCCCGTTCAAATTCCGCCCGCTGTCCGGCGGTCAGGCGGACGTTCATGTTTTCCGTCAGCTCGTCCAGATGCGCCGGATTCGTCGTTCCGGGGATCGGGACGATGTCCGGTGCTTGGGACAACAACCAGATCAGGGCGAATTGCGCGGGCGTGACGCCCAGCTTTTCCGCCAATTTCCTTGTCAAATCGAAGATTTGCATATTGTGCGGCAGGGCTTCGGGCGTAAACATCGGCAGCGTCGCGCGCCGTTCGTTGTAAAAACGGCTGTCCGCTTTGATCGCGCCGGTCAGCAGCGCGCGCCCCAGCGGACAATACGGCACGAAACCGATGCCCAGTTCTCGCAAGGTCGGGAAAATCTTTGTTTCCGGTTCGCGCCAGATCAGCGAATATTCGCTTTGAACGGCGGAAACGGGACAAACCGCGTGCGCCGCGCAGGGGACGGCGAAGCAAACGAATGAAATCAAAGTCAAAAAACGTTTCATTTTCTTACTCGTAAATCGTCGGCGTATATCGTTCCGGTCAGGGCGTTTTTTCCTTTTCCGGTTTGAACCTTGTCGATTTGATTTTGGTTGACGGACGGGGCAAAGTCCAATACCGTTTTTTTATAGGGCTATAATTTGAATTTATAGCGAGGGGATATGGAACTGGCGCAGCTGAAGTATTTTAAAACGATTGCCGAACACGGCACGATGTCGCGCGCGGCGGGTGTTTTGCACGTTTCCCAACCGGCGTTGAGCGCGTCAATGAAAAAATTAGAGGACGAACTGGGCGTCAACCTGTTCGACCGCGGCAAAAACAGCGTCGTTTTGAACGAAAACGGACGCGCCGTTCTGGCCTATGCGGAAAAGATATTGACGCTGGCCGATGAAATGCGGGACGGTTTCAGGCAAAACGCCGTGCTGAAACTGGGGTTTTGCGATCCGGGGGCGATGCGGTTCGCCGTCCCTTTGTTTCAAAAGGCGCACCCCGACGCGGCGGTCACGTCCGAACTTATCTTTGACGAACGGGAAATCGAAAACCTGCTGCTGTCACGCCGGTACGACGCCGTCGTTTCCCTGCGCCGGCCTGAAAACGCGGCGATTGAAACGGTTCCGTTCGTTGACGAGGAATTGATGCTGTCCGTTGACGCAAACGATCCGCTGGCGCGGCGGGACGGCGTTTGTCTGGCGAACGAACCGCCGTTGAAAATGGCCGTTTATTGCGGCCGCGGCGCCTTTATCGATCAGACGAAAGCGTTTCTGGACACGCTGAAAAACCGGCACGATATCCGGATGTTCGACGATTATTTCGTGTTCCGCCAGTTGCTGGACGGTGAAAAACGGGCGACTTTGACCACAAAACTGGTGCGGCAATACCGCAACGACGGCGCGGGACGCGTGATCGTTCCGCTGACGGACGACGGCGTCAAAGCCGATTATATCCTATCGTATCTTGTTGAAAACAAACGGAAAGTAAAGCCGTTGGCGGATTGGGCGGCCTCTATTTCAACACGGCGTTGATTTGCAGCGACGTCGGATCGGCGATGATGACGCGTTCTTCGCCGAAATCGGAAACGATCAGCAGACACAGCCGGTCGCCGCAGGAAACGGCGGTCTTGATATGCTCTTTGGCCGTCAGGTTCAGCGGGATTTCCAAAACGGCGTCGGGCGCGGCGGCGACGGCGGCCGGCGCGGCCTTTTTCTTGCCGCTCAGCAGTTTCGGGGTCGTCTTGTAATTCACCAAGCCATACACGATTCCGCCCAAAGTCAGGAAAATCAAAAGCGTGATAAATGTGATCAGAAACTTTAAAAACGCGATTTTGTTCATAAGAAAACTCCGTTGACTGCGTTCAGGTTATACGGATTCGCTTTCCTCTTCAAAAGAAAAGTTTGATTTAAGGCGAAAAACGGGGCAACATCCGGCGTATGACAAACGAAAGAATCATAACCGCCCCCGCCGTCGATTCGCAAAACGCCAAGATACGGCTGGACAAATGGCTGGCCGCCTGCACGGATCTGTCGCGCAGCCGCGTGTCCGCCCTGATCGGTCAAGGGGCGGTGTTTTTGGACGGCGCGGCCGTTTACGATCAGGATCGGAAAACGGCGGCCGGCGAAGTGTATTCCATCGCCGTCCCCGCCCCCGTTGACGCCGTTCCGCAACCGCAAGACATTCCGCTGACCGTCGTTTACGAAGACGGCGATTTGCTGGTGATCGACAAACCGGCGGGCATGGTCGTGCATCCGGCGGCGGGCAATCACGACGGCACTTTGGTCAACGCCTTGCTGGCGCATTGTCGGGACAGCCTGTCGGGAATCGGCGGCGTGATCCGGCCGGGGATCGTCCACCGATTGGACAAGGACACCAGCGGATTGATGGTCGTCGCGAAAAACGACGCGGCGCATCGGGCTTTGTCGGCGCAATTCGCCGTCCACAGTCTGGAACGGTGCTATCTGGCGTTGGTGTGGGGGCGGCTGAATCCGGCGCGGGGCGTCATTGAAACGCAAATCGGGCGCAGCGCGGTCAACCGCAAGAAAATGGCCGTCCTGCAAACGGGCGGAAAGCGCGCGGAAACGCATTACCGGACGGTCGAAGTGTGCGCGAACGGGGCGGTCAGTCTGGTCGAATGTTCGTTAAAAACGGGACGGACGCATCAGGTGCGCGTCCATATGACGGCGCTGGGGCATCCTTTGATCGGCGACTCGACATACGGGAAAGCCCCGAAATCGGCGCGAATCGAGTCGCTGCATCCGGCGGTCGAATTTCCGCGTCAGGCACTTCATTCGTATAAAATGAGCTTTGAACACCCGTCAACGGGCGAAATCATGCGATTCGAGATCCCTTTGCCGCCCGATATGCGGGCGGTCATGGACGCGATCGGATAACGCGGACACCAACGAATCGACAAACACGAAAAGCCCGCGAAACCGCAGGCTTTTTTTTGTGGGAAAAATCCGCTGATCAGCCCTGACGAGCCTTCATGCGCGGGTTTTTCTTGTTAATGATATAGACGCGCCCTTTGCGACGGACGATTTTACAATCTTTATCACGCAATTTGGCGGACTTCAGGGAATTACGAACTTTCATAACACAATCCTCAAGCTTAACTTTCTTCTAATGAAGATAGGTGACAATACAAAGATTGTCGGGTATTGTCAATAACAAAGGGGCGGTCGATCGCCGAAAAGGAGTTTTTTTATGCGACATCTTTTTTCATTTTTCATTCTGCCGGTCGTGGCGTCGTGCGCATTCGTGCCCGACGTTTGGACATCCAAAAGCTTTGACGCCATGCAATCGCCGGCGCGGTCATATTCGATTCTGCCGCCGCCGGAACAATCGGTGTTCACCGGATCGAAAACCGTTTACCAGAACAATTACGTTTTGAACCAACTGACTTCGGCCAAAGTGGGGGAAACCGTCCTGCGGGTTCAGGCGTATAAAAAGGACGACTTCATTTCCGGCGATTTGCGTTTGGACGCGCCCGTGACGATTAAAATCCACACCGACGAAATCAAGCTGGCCGCCAAACGCTATCCGATTTACGGAATGTTCGAACTGGACGGACAGCCGTACTTCGTCCTGCCCAAACAGGGGCATTACTATTTTCTGGTGGATACGCACGGCGTCATTCAAACGCGGTTCCTGTACGATATGAAAGGCAGCGACAAAGTGACGCTGTTCACCGACCGCGCGATGCTGTTTCCGGAGACGGCGCGGATGAAGCGCATAACGTATTTCGAGCAGTCGAAAATTCCGTTTTTGGATTTCGAGGTCGTTTACGACGGCATTAAAAACAACCAGATCGTCCTGTTTTACAAAAACGCCGTCCCCGGAACCGACGGCGGCAGCGGCAGTTTCGACACGCTGGTTTATCCGGCCGACTCGACGATGATTTCCGTCAAAGGCCGTCTGTTGCGCATCATCCGCGCGGACAGGGAGCAAATCACCTATATCGTCGTCAGGGAATGACAAAAATATCTTAACTCCTCGGTTCTTTCTGCAATTACCGGCAGTTCGATTGTCACCAAGGAGTTTTTTAACCGCACGCTGCGGCTATACAAAGAACCCCGTCGATTAAATCAGCGGGGTTCTTTTTCCATTTTTTTTATTTTTTGTTCGATCAGGAATTCATCGCTTCAAAAAAGTCGTGGTTGTTTTTCGACTGTTTCAGCTTTTCCATCAAAAACTCCATCGCGTCGGCGGGGCCCATCGGCATCAACACGCGGCGCAGCACCCACATTTTCGACAGCATATCCTTGCCGACCAGCAATTCCTCTTTGCGGGTGCCGGATTTGGTGATGTCGATCGCGGGGAAGATGCGTTTGTCGGACACTTTGCGGTCCAAAATGATTTCAGAGTTGCCCGTTCCCTTGAATTCCTCGAAAATGACTTCGTCCATGCGCGATCCCGTGTCGATCAGGGCGGTGGCGATGATCGTCAGGGAACCGCCCTCTTCGATATTGCGCGCCGCGCCGAAAAAGCGTTTGGGTTTCTGCAGGGCGTTGGCGTCCACGCCGCCCGTCAAAACCTTGCCGGAGCTGGGAACGACCGTGTTGTACGCGCGCGCCAGACGCGTGATGGAATCCAGCAAAATGACGACGTCGCGTTTGTGTTCGACCAGCCGTTTGGCCTTTTCAATGACCATTTCGGCGACCTGAACGTGACGTGCGGCGGGTTCGTCGAATGTCGAACTGATGACTTCGCCTTTGATCGTGCGGCTCATTTCCGTGACTTCCTCGGGGCGTTCGTCAATCAGCAGGACGATCAGATAGATTTCGGGGTTGTTCTGCGTGATCGCGTGGGCGATGTTCTGCAGCATCACCGTTTTGCCCGTGCGGGGCGGGGCGACGATCATGCCGCGCTGGCCTTTGCCCTGCGGACTGATCAGGTCGATGATTCTGGACGTCATGTTTTTATTGTCCAGATCGTTTTCCATTTTAATCTTTTCCGTCGGGTGCAGCGGCGTCAGGTTGTCGAAATTGATTCTGAAACGCACGTTTTCGGGGTCGGTGAAGTTGATTTTCAACACTTTCGACAGCGCGAAATATCTTTCGCCGTCCTTCGGGGCGCGCAGCTCGCCTTCGACCGTGTCGCCGGTTCTCAACCCGAATTTGCGCACCTGCGACGGGGAAACGTAAATGTCGTCCGGTCCGGCCAGATAGTTGGATTCCGGCGAACGCAAAAATCCGAACCCGTCCTGCAGAACCTCGACCACGCCTTCGTCGATCAGCACTTCGTCGTTTTTGGACAGCTGTTTCAAAATCGCGAACGTCAGATCCTGCGTGCGCAGCATGGACGCGTTTTCGACACCCAAATCCTCCGCCATGCTCAGCAGCTCGGCGGGCGATTTCTTTTTCAATTCTTTTAAATGCATGGAAACTCTGTTGTTTATAAAGGGGGAAAAACAGGCGGAACCGCCCGTGAAAGAGGACTTCTTTTTATCTGTTTCCCCCTGACGGGTCAAGCGCAAAAAGGATTTTCCCTACAATAAAATTATATATAAAAAGGTTGATGTAGTTTGTTGTTCCCTGTGGATAAGTCGGACGCAATTTCATCAACAGGTTTTCCACAAACGTGTCAACAAAGCGCGGGAAAAAACGGCGGAAAAACGCGGCGGGGCGACTCGTTTTCACAACGCGAGTCGCAAAACGGCCGCGAAAAACGTTCGCCGGTTTATCCCTGTTTTGATTCAAAAACGCTTTTTTTTACCCACATCTGCATAAAAAGCGGGACAAAGTCGGATAAAAAGGATAAAACCGTAAGGTCGATCGGTTTATCAGACTTATGCACAGGAGTTTTGAAAAATGTTGATATTGGCTTCCAAAAGCAAAAGCAGGCAGGATCTTTTGGACGCGGCGGGCGTTGAATTCAAATGCGTTTCCGCCGGAATCGACGAGGACGCGGTCAAATCCGAAATGCGCGCCGACGGGCAGGACAGCCGGCAGGCCAGCCTGACTTTGGCGACGCGCAAGGCGATGGCCGTTTCCAAAAAACATCCGAACGCTTTCGTCATCGGCGCGGATCAGATTTTGGATTTGAACGGCGAATGGTTTTCCAAACCCGCCGATTTGAACATCGCGCACAAACATTTGAAAAAACTGCGCAACAAAACGCATCTGCTGGTCAACGGCACGGCGGTCGTGAAAAACGGCGCGCTGGTGTGGTTCGACAATTCCGTCGTCAAGGTCAAAATGCGCGATTTTTCGGACAACTTTCTGGACGACTATCTGGCCGAAGCGGGCGACGACGTGTGCGATTCCGTCGGCGCGTATTATATGGAGGATCTGGGCGCGCAGCTGGTCGAATCCTACGAGGGCGACTATTTTTCCGTTCTGGGGCTGCCGTTGCTGCCGCTGTTGGAATGTCTGCGCACCTGCGGGGAATTGAAAAAATGACGCTGGCCGGCGTTGTCGGTTTCCCGATCAAACATTCCAAATCCCCTCTGATTCATAATTACTGGCTGAAAAAATACGGCATCGACGCGCGTTACGACGCGTTCGAGGTCGCGCCCGACGGTTTGCCCGCGTTTGTGAAATCCGCGGCGCAAAACGGATTGGCGGGTTTTAACGTCACCGTGCCGCACAAAGTCGCCGTGATGAATCTGACGGACGCGGTGTCCCCCGCGGCGCAAAAGGCGGGGGCGGTCAACACGGTCGTCGTGCGGGGCGACGGGACTTTGTTCGGCGACAACACGGACGGATACGGGTTTTTGGCCAATCTGGCGGAAAGCAAGCCGGATTTCGACATTCAAAAAACGGTTGCCGCCGTTTTGGGAACGGGCGGCGCGGCGCGCGGCGTTTGCGCGGCGATGGTTTTGGCGGGCGTTCCGGAAATCCGGCTGGTTTACCGGACGCGGGAAAAGGCCGATCATTTGGCGCGGTCGGTCGGCGGCAACATCCGTTTGGTCGAATGGCGGGACAGAGAGGATGCCTTGACGGGCGCAGGGCTGCTGGCCAACGCGACGACGCTGGGGATGAACGGGTTTGACGCGCTGGACATCGGGCTTGACAACCTGCCGGAAAACGCGGTGGTCGCCGATCTGGTCTATGCGCCGCTGAAAACGGATTTGCTGAAACGGGCGGAAAACAGAGGGCTGGCGACCGCGGACGGGTTGGGGATGCTGCTGCATCAGGCGCGGCCGGCCTTTCAGGCGTGGTTCGGCGTCATGCCGGAAATCACCGCCGAATTGCGGGAGCTGGTGCTGCAATGAAAAGCGTTGTCGCCGGATTGACGGGGTGCATGGGCGCGGGCAAATCGACCGCCGTTAAAATGATCCGGCAAATGGTTGTTCCCGTATTCGACAGCGATGAAAACGTGCACCGGCTGATGCGTGAAAACCGCGGCATGATCGCTTTGTTCGCCCGCCGTCATCCGCAAAGCGTCGTTCGCGGCGAAATCGACCGCGGGGTTTTGTCGGCCTTGATCAACGAACAAAAGCTGGACGTGCGCGAATTGGAACGGATGATCTATCCGTTTTTGGAAACGGAGCTGAGCGGTTTTTTCGCGCGCCACCGTCATGAACCGGTCGTCGTTTTGGACGTTCCCCTGCTGTTTGAATCGGGGTGGGACAAGTTTTGCGATAAAGTCATCGTCGTCACCGCGCCCGCGGACGTGTTGAAAAAACGCGTGTTTGAACGCGCCGGCATGACGGATGAAAAATACGCGGCGCTGACGCGGCGGCAGATGTCCGACGCGGAAAAACGGGCAAAGGCCGACTATGTCGTCGAAACGCAGTGCGGCATCGAACCCGTGCGGGAAAAACTGGCTGAAATATTGGAAGAAATCAAATGCGCGAAGTCGTTTTAGATACGGAAACAACGGGATTGGATCCCTATTCGGGGCACAAGCTGGTGTCCATCGGCTGTGTGGAGTTGGAAAACCATATGCCGACGGGCAAAACGTATTACCAGCTGATCAATCCCGAACGCGACGTGCCCGAAGAGGTGGTCAAGGTTCACGGCCTGACCAACGAGATTTTGGACAAGGAACCGCCGTTCCGCGACATCGTTGACGATTTTCTGGCGTTCATCGGGGATTCGCCGCTGGTCATCCACAACGCCGAATTCGATATGAAGTTCATCAACGCGGAATTGTCGTGGATCAAACGCGACCCCATTCCGATGGACAGGGCGATCGACACGCTGTTGATCGCGCGCCGGAAATTCCCCGGATCGCGCGTCAATCTGGACGAACTGTGCCGCCGTTTCGGCATTGACAACACCAAACGCACGAAACACGGGGCTTTGCTGGACTCCGAACTGTTGTCCGAAGTTTATCTGGAATTGCTGGGCGGGCGCGAACCGGGGTTCGTTCTGGGCATGAAGGAAAAGGAAAGCCCGTTGGAAATCAAAGCCCGTTCGCAGGGTGACAAAAAGCCCCGCAGAGAACCGCGTCCCCCCGTTTTTCTGGCGGGCGAAGCGGAAAACCACGAGGCTTTTTTGAAAAAATTGAAAAACCCGATGTGGATCGGCTGACAATCCGTCAGTTGACCGTCGCGTTTTCCTTTTGCTTTTTGATTTCTTCCAAACGCTGGTGGTACAAACCGACAAAGTCGATCGGGTTGATCATCAGCGGCGGGAATCCGCTTTCGCGCGTCAGGTCGGCGATGATGTTGCGCACGAACGGGAACAGCAGACGGGGGATTTCGATCAGCAAAATGGGTTCGACGTGTTCGGCGGGAACCTGAACGGTCGCGACGCATCCGTATTCGACTTCGCACAAAAAGGCGACCTTTTCCTGCACTTTCGCCTCGGCTTTGATTTTCAGGCTGACGTGATAGGCGGCGTCCTGAATTTTTCCGGCCTGAACGTCAACGGAAACGTTGATTTCCGGATTGGTTTTCAGTTCCGTGAAAATCTGCGGGACGTGCGGCGCTTCAAATGAAATGTCCTTGACAAACTGGGCGTTGATCGCGATGGCGACCTCTTGTTTGTTTTCTGTGTTTTTTTCGTTCATTAAACTGTTCTCCCGATTAAAAAATCTGATATACTCTATCCCAATCGGCCGCGGATTGAAAGAAGGAAGGTTAAAAATATGTCGCAACAGTTCCAATTCATGGATATCGTTTTTCTGGGAATAGTCGTCCTGCTTTTGGTCAACCGCCTGCGCAGCGTTTTGGGAACGCGCCCGCCGCGCGATGAAAACGCCAAAGACGCCGCCGAAAACCGGCCGAACGTCGTCGATATTTCGGATTACCGCACGATTGAAGGCGACAACGGGGCGAAAATGAAATTCGATCCGGCCGCCGCCGGCGCGTTTGAGGAAGACGCCGAAGTCGTCAAAAACCTGAAACGGATAAAGGAAGCTTTTCCGAATTTCGATCTGGTCGATTTCATGCAAAAAGCGCCGCGCGCCTTTGAATACATCGCCGACGCCTTTGCCAAGGGGAACAAGGCCGATTTGAAACCGCTGCTGAGCCCCGCGATTTACGCCAGCTTTGAAAAAGCGATCGACGACCGCGCCGCCCGTCATGAAACGGCGGAATTCAGCCTGATCGGGTTCAAATCCATCAAACTGGTCAAAGCGGAAACGACCGGAACGGACGTTGATCTGACCGTCGAATTTGAAACGGATCAAACCAATATCGTCAAGGATGAACAGGGCAAGGTCGTCGTCGGCGACCCGACCTATATCGAAACGGTGACGGATGTTTGGACGCTGCGCAAAAATATGCTGTCCGACGATCCCGTGTGGGTGTTGACGGCAACGCACGGCAAAGCGTCGTGATGAACAAAAAATACGGCGTTATCGCGGGATCGGCGTTGATCGTAGGGATGCTTTTCGTATTGGCGAAGCGTCCCGAACCGCCCGTTGTACCGGTCGAAAACGCGGTTGAAAGCCTGACGTTGACCCCCGCCGGTTTCGACCGGCTGAGCGGGTTTGAAACGGACGATGTTCTGCAGGCTTTGCCCGCGCTGAAAAAATCGTGCGGCGTTTTGGCGAAAAAGGAACGGGCGTGGCGCGGTTTTTGTGAAAAAATGAACGCGGCCGCGTTTGAAACGGCCGGCGATTTGCGCGCCTTTATCAAACGCGAAATGCGCGTTTTCGCCGTGAACGACGGGCAAACGGGGCTGTTCACGGGGTATTACGAACCGGAAATCGCCGGATCGCCGGTGAAAACGGACGAATACGCCGTTCCCGTATATGCTTTGCCCGACGACATCGTCAAAATCAATCTGGCGGCGTTCAATCCGAAATTCAAAGGCGAGGTTTTGTTCGGCAAACAAACCGGCCGCGAAATCAAACCCTATCTGACGCGCCGCGACATTGAAACAAACGGCGTTCCGGCCGAAATCATCGCTTGGGTCAAGGAACCGGCCGACCTGTTCATTTTGCAAATCCAAGGGTCGGGCATATTGATTTTTCCCGACGGCGAACGGATCGGGATCGGCTACGCGGGGGACAACGGCCGCGTTTTCACGGGCATCGGCGGCGTTATGGCAAAGCGCGGATTGCTGAAAAAAGGCGTTTCGACCATGGCCGAGATCCGGCGGTGGCTGATCGACAATCCGAAACAGGCGCGCGAATTGATGCACGAAAACGACCGTTACATCTTTTTCAAACGGCTGGATTCCGTCGGGGCGGTCGGGTCGCTGGGCGTCAAGCTGACGGCGGGGCGCAATCTGGCGGTCGATCCGGCTTTCGTGCCTTTGGGATCGTTTTTATGGCTGGAAACGACCGCGCCGGACGGGTCGGCGCTGAACCGGCTGGTGACGGCGCAGGATACGGGATCGGCGATCAAAGGCGCGATTCGCGGCGATTTTTTCTGGGGGACGGGCGAACAGGCCTTGAAACAGGCCGGACGCATGAAAAGCAAAGGGACGTATTACCTTTTGCTGCCCGAACGGTATGATTTGAACGGACGTTGAAACATGGCGAAATATCCGATACAGCCGCCGACGCGGCAGGATTTGATCATATTCCAAGGATTGCAAAGGGCTTTGGTTGAAAAAAAAGCCCTTGTCAAAGTCGATTTCAAAAAACTGAACAAGTTTAAATCCCCGTTTTTCAACCCGTGGGAAAACGTGCTGCCGCTGTTGGTGATTTTGACGCTGTCGCTGTTGCTGATGGTGGCGGACAACCTGATCGTCGGGACGGGCGTTTTGCTGGCGCTGAGCATCGGGTACGCTTTCGCCGCGCCGTTTTTTTTGGAACCGTTCATGCACAACCGCGTCGTCAAACGCATCGTGCCGCGGATCGAAAAGTTTCTGGTCGCGTGGCGTTACGGCGGTTTTTCGATTGTTTTGGCGGCCGATCCGCGCTATTCCTGTTCCGCGCCGTTCGGGGATTGGCGCCAGTTTACGCAAATGTATTTTTCCGATTTGATACCGCGGGAAATGGGTGAAAACGGCAATGACGGACAATGACGGTTTGGATTTGTGGCAAGCGGTGACGGACACGGTCAAGCCGCTGAAATCGAAAACGCCCGCGAAAAAGGCGGCGCACGTTTCCCTGCGCAAAAAACTGACTGTTGACGCCAAACCCGCCCGCCACGCGCCCGATTTCGACTATTCCATCACGGAAAAGCTGATCGAGGGCGACATTCATGCGATGGATAAAAAAACGGGACAGCGGTTCAGAAACGGCGAAATGCCGGTCGAAGCCGTTTTGGATCTGCACGGCCACACGCTGGAAAGCGGCTTTGACGCTTTGGTCAAATTCATTTACGCGCAGGAAAAACGCGGCGCGCGATGCTTGCTGCTGATTACGGGAAAGGGCGGCTTTCTGGGTCGCGGCGTGATCAAGGCCGAAGTGCCGAATTGGATGAACGCGCCCGAAATCCGCAGCCTGATTTTGTCCTATTGTCTGGCAAAGCCGAAAGACGGCGGCGAAGGAGCCTTTTATATCCTTTTAAAACGCCATCGTTCGTGATAAGACAAAGCGCAATCATTTAAAGGACGACGGAAATGGACGGGACGATTTTTGCGACGGCGACGGCTTCGGGCAGGGCGGGGGTGGCGATCGTGCGCGTGTCCGGCGCGAACGCGCTTGACGCCGTCCGGCTGATGACGGGGATTGAAAATCCGCGCCCGCGGCAAGCCGCATTTACCGAAATCCATGCTTTGGACGGAACACCGATCGACAACGCTTTGGTGCTTTATTTTCCCTGCCCGCACAGCTTTACGGGCGAGGACGTGGTCGAATTTCAAACCCACGGCGGACGGGCGATCGCGGCGGCGATGCTGGAAAACCTTTCGAAAATCAAAGGGTTCCGTCCCGCCCAACGCGGGGAGTTCACCCGCCGCGCCGTCGAAAACGGCAAAATGGATCTGACCGCGGCGGAGGGATTGGCCGATTTGGTGGACGCCGAAACGGAACAGCAGCGCAAACAGGCTTTGCGCCAAATGGGCGGCGCGCTGGCGAAAAAATACGAAGACTGGCACGACCGTTTGAAACATCTGCTGGCGTGGATGGAAGCGTACATCGACTTTCCCGAAGAGGAAATTCCCGAAAGCGTTTCCGACGACGTGCGCGGCAAAATCACGGGCTTGATCAACGAAATACAGGCGCATCTGGACGACGGCCGGCGCGGGGAAAAATTGCGCGACGGGTTTCAAATCGCAATCATCGGCGCGCCGAACGCGGGCAAATCCAGCCTGATGAACCGGCTGGCGCAGCGCGACGTGGCGATCGTATCGTCCGCGGCGGGAACGACGCGCGACATTATCGAAGTTCGGCTGGATATCAACGGCTATCCCGTCATTGTGGCGGATACGGCGGGATTGCGCGACACGGACGAGGAAATCGAAGCCGAGGGCGTCCGCCGCGCCAAAGTCCGCGCCGCCGAATCCGATCTGGTTTTGTGGCTGACGGATGCGACGGGGGTGAAAAATCCGGCCGAAGCGCAAGGGATCGACGCCGACAAAATCGTTTCCGTGATGAACAAGGCGGACAAGACGGATGTTCAAGACGACGGAAACATCTGGATTTCCGCCAAAACGGGACAGGGCGTTGACGCTTTGATCGAAAAAATCGCCGGCCTTGTCGATGAACGCATGGGGTTGCGCGAAGAACCGTCCCTGACGCGTTTGCGCCACCGCGAGGCGCTGCGGGAATGTGTGGCCGATCTGCGTTCGGCCTTGAACGCGCCGGAACAGGAATTGACGGCCGAGGATCTGCGCATGGCGATGCGGTCGCTGGGCAAGATCACGGGGCGGGTGCAGGTCGAAGAGCTGCTGGATTTGATTTTCAAAGATTTTTGCATAGGAAAGTAAATGACGGACACTTTTGACGTAATAGTTGTCGGCGGCGGCCACGCGGGATGCGAAGCGGCGGCGGCGGCGGCGCGCATGGGGGCGAAAACCCTGCTGTTGACGCATAAAATCGCGACGATCGGCGAAATGTCGTGCAATCCGGCGATCGGCGGGCTGGGCAAAGGGCATCTGGTGCGCGAAATCGACGCTTTGGACGGCGTGATGGGACGCATCGCGGACAAGGCCGGCATCCAATTCCGTATGCTGAACAGCTCCAAAGGTCCCGCGGTGCAGGGATTGCGCACGCAGGCGGACAGAAAACTTTACCGTCAGGCGATGCAGGATGAACTGCTGAATTACGAAAACCTGACGGTGGAAGAAGGCGCGGTCGAAGGCCTGCTTTACCGTGAAAACCCCGTTTCCGTCACGGGCGTGACGACGGCGGACGGCAGGGCGTTCACGGCGGGCGCGGTCGTTTTGACGGCGGGAACTTTTCTGCACGGGCTGATGCACGTCGGGGAAACGAAAACGGTCGGCGGGCGCGTCGGGGACATTTCTTGCGAACACCTGTCCGACTTTTTGATCCGGCTGGGGCTGCGCGTCGGGCGGTTGAAAACCGGAACGCCAGCGCGTCTGGACGGCAAAACGATCAATTACGACATCCTGCAACGGCAGGAGGGCGACGAAAACCCCGAACCGTTCTCGTTCTTGGACGACAAAATCACGACGCCGCAAATCGCGTGCTACATCACCGCGACGAACAAAACGACGCACGACATCATCCGCGCCAATATGCATCGCGCGCCGCTGTTTTCCGGCCAGATCAAAGGCGTCGGCCCCCGCTATTGCCCCAGCATCGAAGACAAGCTGGTCAAATTCGCCGACAGGGATTCGCACCACGTCTTTTTGGAACCCGAGGGATTGGACGACGACACGGTTTATCCGAACGGGATTTCCACGTCTTTGCCCGCCGACGTGCAGGACGCGATGATCCATTCGATCAAAGGGTTGGAAAACGTCCGCATCATCCGCCCCGGATACGCGATCGAATACGACTACATCGATCCGCTGGAAATGCGCACGACCCTTGAAACGAAAAAGGTTTCGGGACTGTTCGTCGCGGGTCAGCTGAACGGCACGACGGGATACGAGGAAGCTGCCGCGTTGGGATTGCTGGCGGGGGTGAACGCGGCGTTGAAAGCGTCGGGATCGGACAGGGAATTCACGCTTGACCGCGCGGACGCCTATCTGGGCGTGATGATCGACGACCTGACGACAAAAGGCGTGGACGAACCGTACCGTATGTTCACTTCGCGCGCCGAATACCGGCTGCTGCTGCGTTCGGACAACGCCGATATGCGCCTGACGCAAAAGGGGATCGACATCGGATGCGTCGGGGAAAAACGGCGGCGTTACTTTGATGAAAAAGTCGCCGCTTTGGCCGAAGCGCGCCAAAAACTGAACGCGATCGGCGGCACGCCCAAGGAATTGGAAAATCTGGGGTTTGAGGTCAACAGGGACGGAACGCACCGAAACGGATTTGATTTGCTGGCGTACGGGGAAATCGACTGGAACCGTCTGGCGAACGTGTGGCCGCAGCTGCAAAACACGCGCAAGGACGTTGTCGAACAGCTGGAAATCGAAGCAAAATACCGCGGCTATCTGCAGCGGCAGGAATCCGACATCGCGGCGTTCAGAAAGGACGAGGCGATGAAAATCCCCGCCGACATCGACTATAAAAAGATCGGCGGCCTGTCAAACGAAGTCGTCATGCGCCTGAACAAAGTCCGCCCCGAAACATTGGGCGCGGCGTCGCGGATTTCGGGCGTCACCCCCGCGGCGGTGACGGCGGTTCTGGGGTACGTCAAATCGTTGAAACAGTGAATTGAACTTGACGGTTTTTATGAAAAGCGGCATTGATTTTGCCGCTTTTCTTTTGCCCGTGTTTCGGGTATCCTGAATATGTTCGTGCGGATTGTCCGTGCGAAAAGTGCCTTAGCGGGCGCGGAGCCGTGAGAAAGCTCTCATAGTACCGGCGCAGAGATGCGCCGTAACCCGTTTTGCTAAACGCAAATGCGGAAAACATCCCCGACTGTCTTTTCGATGGTTCGGGGAGCTTTTGACGTATGTTCAAAGGTCGTCCCCCACGGACAGCTTTAAAGGTCAAAAGGATCATTGTACTATGTGATTTTCTCAACTCCCCGAGCCGCTTTTCAGGCGGTTCACGGGGATTTTTTTTATGGCTAAAACAACTGGAAACGCAAAACTGCATCAAGCGCAAAACAACGGAAAAGATGAATATTATACGCAACTGCCTGATATAGAAAAAGAATTGAAGCACTATCGTAATTTTTTCAAAAACAAAACCGTTTTCTGCAATTGCGACGATCCGTATGAAAGCAACTTTTTCAAATATTTTGCGTTGAATTTCAATGCGCTGGGGTTGAAAAAATTGATTGCGACCTGTTATTCGGCGTCGCCCGTTATGGGAGGGGAACTGCCGTTGTTTGACAGAATGAACGGCAAAAAAGCGTACAAAATCGAAATTACAGAAGTGACTGATGCAAACAATGATGGTGCGGTCGATTTGTCCGATGTCGAATATCTGATAAAAAACGGGCGAAACACTTTGACCGTTTTAGAGGAAAGTGGCGATTTTCGTTCAGCCGAATGTGTCGATTTGTTGAAACAAGCCGATATTGTCGTGACAAATCCGCCGTTCAGTCTATTTCGTGAATATGTTGAACAACTTATTGAGTTTAAAAAAGAATTTTTGATTGTAGGTAATAAAACGGCGATTACTTACGCTGAAATTTTCAAACTGATAAAAGAAAATAAAATTTGGCTGGGATATACGCCAAAAATTAAACGGTTTCAAGTTCCTGATTACTACGAAGGAAAACTAATTTCAAAAGAAAGCGATGGAAAAAAATATGCAAACAATGTCGGAAATGTTTCATGGTTCACAAACTTGAATGTTTCAGTGAGAAATGAAAGAATAATTTTATATAAAAAATACACTCCTGAAGAATATCCGAAATATGACAATTACGATGCGATCAACGTCGATAAAGTGGCGGATATTCCCGCCGATTACGACGGCGTGATGGGGGTTCCGATCACTTTTTTGGAAAAGTACAGTCCCGATCAATTTGAAATCGTCAAATTCAGAAAAGGAAACGATGAACGGGATCTATCAATCAACGGAAAATGTCCGTTTTTCCGTATTTTAATCAAAAGGAAAAAATCATGAAAATCGAACTGTATCAAATCACCGTCCGCAATGTTTTCAACGGTTATCAAAACAATGACGAAAACGGCGTCGTCGGGTACGGCGGAAAGCTGAACATCCGCCCGCCGTATCAGCGCGAATTCGTCTATGACGACAAAAAGCGAAACGCCGTCATCGAAACGGTTTTCAAAGGGTTTCCGCTGAATGTGATGTACTGGTCGAAAAACGCCGACGGCACTTTTGAACTGCTGGACGGACAGCAAAGAACGCTGAGCCTGTGTTCTTACGTCAACGGGGATTACTCGTTTAACGGCAAGTATTTTCACAATTTGACGGAAACGGAAACGAATCAAATACTGGATTATCCGCTGATGATTTACATCTGCACGGGCAACGACAAAGAACGACTGGATTGGTTTAAAACAATCAATATCACGGGTGAAAAACTGACCGATCAGGAATTGCGCAACGTTAATTATACAGGAACTTGGCTGACCGATGCCAAAAGGTATTTCAGTAAAACAAATTGCGTCGCTGCCAATCTGGCAAGCAGGTATATGAACGGTGCGCCGATCCGGCAGGATTATTTGGAAACGGCGTTGCGCTGGATCAGCGCGGGCAATATTGAAGAATATATGGCGCAACATCAAAACGCCCCGAACGCCACCGAATTGTGGCTGTATTTTCAGCGTGTCATCAACTGGGTGCAAGCTGTTTTTCCGAAATACCGCAAGGAAATGAAAGGACTTGACTGGGGGCGGCTATATAATTCATTCGGCACGCAAAACTTCGGCGACTTTGAATTGAAAATCGCCGCTTTGATGGAAGACGAGGAAGTTACGAACAAAAAAGGCATTTACGAATATCTGTTGTCCGGTGACGAACGGAAATTAAGTCTGCGCACGTTTTCAGACAAAATGAAACGTGAAGCTTACGAACGGCAAAAAGGAATCTGCCCGAAATGCGGAAAACATTTTGCATTTGACGAAATGCAGGGCGACCATATCGTTCCGTGGAGCAAAGGCGGGTACACGACAGCTGAAAACTGTCAAATGTTGTGTCGCCGCGATAATGGCATAAAATCAAATTTATAGCACAATACATATTACCGTCGATTGACAGATTTGTTTTCTTGTTTCAAAATGTTTAAAAATCAACGGTTGCGGTGGAAAAATGAAGGCATCTTTCGGGGAAATGTTGAAAAAAGCGGTCGTGACCTTAATGGCGACGGTGTTTTTTTATATTTCGTTCCGCGATCTGTTTTTTATCATATCGTTCGCGTCCGAAGGCAGATTTTTAATGCCGATGCAGGCCGCTTTTTTAATGGTGTTTTCAACCGTGTCCGCTGTCGTCAGCATGAATTTGTACGACAGGAGAGTTTTCAAATATATTTTTTGGTTTTTTTTCGTCCTGTCGATGCCGATGTTTTTGGCGATTTTTTTATCCGAACTGGAATATTTTGGCATCCATCCGAAAGACGGCCTGTATATTCATAAATATGTCGATATCAAAAATTGCAGATATGAATATGGGTAATCCGTTTAATTGAAAATCCAACGGCGGCAATGATTTTGCCGCTTTTCTTTTGCCTGCTTTTCGGGTATCCTGATTATGTTCGCGCGGGATTGCCCGTGCGGAAAGTGCCTGAGCGGGCGCGGAGGCTTAGAAAACCTTTCAGCTATACCGACGCAAGATATTGCGCCGTTATCCGTTTTTGCATCCGCAACTACGGAAAAATATCCCTGACATCCTGCCGATGTTCGGGGAGCTTTTGTCGTATGTTCAGAAGTCCCGATTTGAATCGGATAACTTTAAAGGGCAAAAGGAATCCAGTATAGCTGATTTTTTCTACTCCCCGAACCGCTTTAGGGCGGTTTTTCTTTTATCCGGAAAAGGAGGGAGTTATGAAAAAATATTTATTGATGTTCGGATTGTTTTTATTGTTCGCGACGGAAGCGAAAGCACTGTCATGCGGTCCGGGAACGTATTTGTATGTAAGCAATTGCGGCAGCGGATCGGAACAGTGCAACCTTTGCCCCTACGGATGTTCAACCTGCAGCGGAGTCAGTGGTACGACTACTTGTCAATACTGGGATCAAGAGCAGGGAAAAG
>CACYSU010000003.1 GCA_902777205.1 uncultured Rhodospirillales bacterium
CTGTTCGACCGCATCATCGCGCTGGGGACGTAAAGCCATGGATTGGGAAAAGCTGGTTTCGACGGAGCTGTACCATTTCCTGTTTGTTTTCGCGCGTCTGGGTGGCGCGTTTTTATTTATGCCGTTTTACGCGTCCGTGTATATTCCGCGCCGCGTCCGGTTGATTTTCGCGCTGGCGGCGGCGGCCGCGCTGACGCCCGTTCTGGCGGCGGAAATGCCGGTCGCCGCGCCGCAAAACGTGCCGGAGCTGTTCCGGTCGCTGGTGATCGAAATAACCGTCGGCGTGTTTTTGGGAATCTTTCCGTTTTTCCTGATGACCGTTTTGGATCTGGCGGGCGTGAACGCGGCGATGGCGACCAGCTTTTCCAACGCGACCGTTCTGGATCCGCAAACGAACGTGCAATCGACTGTTTTGACCAGTTTTTTGACGCTGACGGCGGTTTTGATGATCGTCACGACGAATTTGCACCATGTGATGCTGGGCGCGGTTCTGGACAGCTACCGGACGTTTCCCGTCGGCCGGCCGCTGTTGACGGCGGATATGTCGGAATGTCTGACAAAGGCGCTGAGCGCGGCGTTCACCTACGGGTTTCAGATCGGATCGCCGTTCGTCGTGATGATCATTTTGATGTATTCGTCAATGGGGGTGATGTCGCGGCTGATGCCGCAGCTGAACATCATGTTCATCATCATGCCGTTGCAAGTGTATCTGGGGCTGGCGCTGTTGATGGTGTCGCTGCCGATGATGATGTGGTGGTTTCTGGACTTTTTCCAAGACAACCTCCGCCGTTTCGCGATGTAGGTGGCCATGGCCGACGAACAGGACGAATCATCCAAAACCGAAGAGGCTTCCGAGCGAAAGCTGGAGCGCGCGCGCGAAGAGGGCAACGTCCCCCTGTCGCAGGAAGTCAAAAGCTGGTTCATGCTGTTCGCCGCGCTGATGATGCTGTGGGGATTGGCGCCGTTCATCATGGAACGCACGACGGCGGTCGTTTACAAATTCATCGAACGGCCGCAGGAACTGCCCGTCGATCCGCTGGGGCTGCGCGATTTGCTGCGCGACACGGCGCTGGATATGTTTGTGGTTTTGATGCTGCCCTTGGGGCTGTTTCTGGTGCTGGCGGCGGCGTCCGCGCTGGTGCAGATCGGTTTTCTGTACGCGCCGAAACGCATGGAATTGAAATGGGAGCGCGTCAACCTGTTCGCCAACGCCAAGGAATTCATCACCAAGGCCAAAATCGTCGATCTGATCAAAGGCGTGTTCAAAATCACGGCGGTCGGCTACGCGGGATGGCTGGTCGTCAAACCGCGGATATTGAACATTTTGAATTCGTCCGCCTTTGATGTCGCGTCGATTTTGGAACTGATCTACAAACTGCTTTTGCTGATTTTGCTGACGATGGTGATGATCGTGTTCGTCATCGCGTTCGCGGACTATTTTTACCAGAAATTTTCCTATTTGAAACGCCAGCGCATGACCAAGCAGGAGGTCAAGGACGAATACAAGCAGATGGAGGGCGACCCGCAGGTTAAAATGCGCCTGCGGTCGATCCGCATGGAACGTTTGCGCAAACGCATGATGGCCAACGTGCCGAACGCGTCCGTCGTCGTCACCAACCCGACGCATTTCGCGGTGGCGTTGCGCTACGAACCCGAAGAGGGCATGGACGCCCCCGTCGTCGTAGCCAAGGGACAGGATTTCATCGCGTTGAAAATCCGCGAAATCGCGACGCAAAACGATGTGCCGATCGTCGAAAACCCGCCGTTGGCGCGCGCGCTGTTCGCGTCGGTGGAGATTGACTCCCCCATTCCGACGGAGCATTATGCCGCCGTGGCGGACGTGATCAAGTACGTCTATCAGCTTAAAGGGAAAACTTTGCCGCAGCGGGAGGAAACCTGAAATGGCGCGGGCGTTTTTTAAAAGGATGGCCGGATTTTTCGGACTGGGCAGTTTTTTCAGGGACTGGGAAACGGTCAAAGCGCTGATGGAAAGCGAAGCCGACGCGCTGGCGTTGGTTTCCGGCGGCGAAACGGTGTACGTCAACCGCGCGGGAAAGGATTTTTTCACGGACGCGTCGCTGCTGCAATCGGTGCTGAACCGCGTTTTGGACGATGAAGCCAACCGCTTGGCTTTGGCGAAATTGGAAGCGGCGGTGAAAAACGGGGCGGAAACGTCCGTCGAACTGTTGATGCGGCCGGCGCGGGGCGACGCCGGTTTTTGGGAATGGCGGCACATTTCAATCAAACAGCTGGATGTCGGGACGCTGTGGCGCGTGACCGACATGACGGCGGCGCGCGCTTTGGACGCCGTCATGCGTCAGGAAACGCGCGAGCTGGCCGAATTTCTGGACATCCTGCCGATCGGGCTGTACCAGATCGACGCCGGCGGCGTGATCCGGTTCGTCAACCAGCGGCTGTGCGACTGGCTGGGGTATTCCAACGTTCAGGAATTGAAAGGCCGCAAGCTGGCGGACATTCTGGCCGGAACGCAAATGCCGGAACTGGACGGGTTCTGGCACGGCGAACTGACGTTCCGCACGCAGACGGGGGCGTTGTTCACGGCGTTCGTCAGCCACGCGGTTTATGACGAAAACGGGGAAACGATGCTGCGCGCGTCGGTTGTCCGCGACGTGATGAGCCGGCGCGAACGCGACGGTTCCGCCAAAGAGGCGGAGGTCGGATTTTCCCGCCTGTTCGCCGAAGCGCCCGTCGGCATCGCTTTTTTGGACAAGGACAACATCGTCACCGAAGCGAACTCCACCCTGTTTCAGATGTTTTCCCGTTCGCGCGAAGAAATGGTCGGCACGCCGCTGGACGATTGCATCGACCCCGACGACTGGGCGGAATTGAAGGACAAAATGGCCAAGGTCATGACCGCCAAGCTGACCCGCGTCCACGCCGAAGTCCGCCTGAAAACGCCGCAGGAAAAATTCGCCGCCGTCTATGTCACCCCGATGACCGAAGAGGACGAGGACGGCAAACCCGACGTGTTCGGTTTCATCGCGCATTTCATCGACAACACGGAACGGCGCACGCTGGCCATGCAGTTTTCGCAGGCGCAGAAAATGCAGGCGATCGGCCAGCTGGCGGGCGGTATCGCGCACGATTTCAACAACCTGCTGACCGCGATCATCGGTTCGACGGATCTGTTGCTGCAAACGCATCCGGCGTCCGATCCCGACTTTACCGAATTGATGAACGTGCATTACAGCGCCAACCGCGCCGCCAGTCTGGTGGGGCAGCTTTTGTCCTATTCGCGCAAACAGCCGCTGCGGCCGAAATATCTGGACGTGACGGACGTTTTCGCCGATTTGCACCATATGCTGAAACGCCTGCTGGGAACGAAAGTCGCCGTCCAGATCGAAAACGGGCGCAATCTGGGGTTCATCCGCGTTGATAAAACGCAGTTCGATCAGGTTTTCGTCAATCTGGCGGTCAACGCGCGCGACGCGATGCCGGACGGCGGGACGTTCACGATTTCGACGCGGCGTCAGAAATTCCCCGCCGGCCAGTACATCGGATCGGAAGAGGCCGTCCCCGGCGAATACGTCGTCATCGACGTTTCGGACACGGGATGCGGCATCAGCGAAGAAAACCTGCAAAGGATATTCGAGCCGTTCTTTTCCACGAAATCGGGCGGCGTTGATTCCGGCACGGGGCTGGGGCTGGCGATGGTATATGGCAATATGCGCCAGTCCGGCGGCTATATCAGCGTGAAAAGCACGGTCGGCGCCGGCACGACGTTCAGCCTTTACCTGCCGCGCCACGCGCCCGACGACGTGCGCCGCCTGACCGAAGAGGCGGCCGCGAACGCCGTTTCGTCCGATTACGACGCCCAGCCGCTGTCCAAGCTGGTGCGCGCGAAGCCGAACGTGCCGAAAACGGGCGACCAGCTGCAGTTTCCTTTCGCCGAAGACAAACCGTCCCTGCCGCCGCCGCTGCTGCCGTCCGACGATTTGCGCGGGTCGGGAACCGTCCTGCTGGTCGAAGACGAAGACGGCGTCCGCGCCGTGACGCGCAAGGCTTTGACCGCCAAAGGATACACGATCGTCGAAACCGCCTGCGCCGAAGAGGCGTTGGAAAAAATCGAAAACGGCCTGACGTTCGATTTGATGATCACGGACATGGTGATGCCGGGGATGGACGGCGTGACGCTGGCGTCCGTCTTGCGCCAAAAGGGGATTTGCAGTAAGATTTTGCTGATCTCCGGCTTTTCGGAGGAAGCCGCCCGCGGCGAAATCAAGGCTTTGCCCGATTTTTATTTTCTGGCCAAACCGTTCACGCTCAAAGAGCTGGGGGAAAAGGTCAAACGGATTATGGAGGGAAAATGAACACCTACTCTTTCGATGTCAACGCCGTCGCCGGTTTGATCAAACGGGCGGGACGGGCGGTCATGGACGTTTACGCGCAGGATTTCGCCGTTTATGAAAAGGACGACGCTTCGCCCGTGACCGAAGCCGACATGGGCGCCGAAAAAATCATTTTCGAGGGGCTGCAGGCATTGACCCCCGACATTCCCGTCGTCGGCGAAGAACACGTCGCGGCCGGCGAAACCGGCGATCTGACGCGCGAATGTTTCTGGCTGGTCGATCCCGTGGACGGCACGGCCGATTTTGTGAAAAAGAACGGCGAATTTACGGTCAACATCGCTTTGATCCAAGGCGATTCGCCCGTGTTCGGCGCGGTGTTCGCCCCCGTTTCCGGCGCGCTGTTCTACACGACTTCGCCGACATCGGCCGTTATGGAAAAGGACGGCGCGACGACGCCCATAAAAACGCGCGCGGTGCCCGACGCGGGCTATTCCGTTTTGAACAGCCGCACGCATTGCGACGAAACAAAGGTCGCGCAAATGCTGGCGGGGTTGAAAATCGCGGACAGGAAACCGTGCGGCAGTTCGCTGAAATTCTGCCTGATCGCGGCGGGAACGGCCGACGTTTACCCCTGTTCGCACCGCACAAAGGAATGGGACACGGCGGCGGCGCACGCGGTTTTGCGCGCGGCGGGCGGCGAAGTGTATGACGCCGAAAGCGGGGCGGTGCTGACATACCGCAAAGAGGGGTTGAAAAATCCGCTGATTATCGCGTTTGGACAAAAGAGATAGACAAAATTACGCTTGACGGCCTGCGTCGGCCGTGGCATACTTTGGAAAAACGAAAGGCGGGACCATGACCGATTACATTGCGCAAGAACCGAAGATTCCTTTTCAGATTCAGTCCTATACCGACGCGGGACGCCACCGTTTCGCCCACCTGATCAACATGATCGCGGATCATTCCCCGACGGGGCGCGCCGTGCTGGAGGATGCGGCCAAAGCCGGTTACAAATTGCAGATGCAGGCGATGTCCGGAACGCAGGGGTTCGTGTGCGATGAAATGAAAACGGTTTTTCTCAGCACCTGTTACGACGACGACGTGCTGGTCGAAACGCTGGCGCACGAATGTCGCCACGTCCAGCAGGGCATGAAGGGGTTGCCCGACAATTTCCACGAATTCGTCATCCGCGACGCCGTCAAGGTCAACCGCGCGATCGAAGCCGACGCCGAAGTGATCGGGGCGTCCGTGTGCTATGAAATCATGAAAAACGGCGGCAACGACGCGCCGCTGAAGGCGTTGGAAAAGAAAGTGCCGAAAATCGTCAACGGCATGATGTCGGCGTCCAAGGGCGACGAAAAGGTCGCTTCGCCGGAAATGATGCGCGGCGCGTTCGACGGGTGGTTCAAAAACAAAGCCATTATGGACATTTACGAAAAATCCGTCATCACCAACGACTGTTTGGGCAATTCCATGCGCGACTACCGCGATTCCAAACGGACGGATTTTTTCAAACGCGAAATGAATTCGTCGGAAATCGTCAACATGGTCTGCCATGATTCCGCGGGCAAATGCTATTGGTCAACCAATCCCGACGTGATGGAGGAACCCGCCCGTCTGCAGGTGGCCGAAAGCACGATCACATTCGCCGAATCCGTCAACGACGGCCGCGCCGAAGACGGGCTGAACGTTGACAGGTCGTACAAGGGGCTGTACGTTTACGGCAAACCGCTGCCTGCGCCCGCAAAAACGGCGGAACAGCCGAAAATGGCCGGAAAACAGGCGGCGTTCAACGCGATTATGGCGCGGCGCAAACTGTCCCGCTGATTCCTTTTTTGAAAAATGTTTCCCGTTTGTTCTTTTTTGCTTGAAATCAAGAACAAACGTGGTACATTTTACGGTGTTGCTCTTGACGTGATTTTATGGGATAAAGAGACACCGTGTTATGGAACAAACCGTTTTACATTTAGTGGACAAGGATACGATGGATAAGGAAAAGGCATTGGCTGCCGCTCTCAGCCAAATCGAACGCGCTTTCGGCAAAGGGTCGATCATGCGTCTGGGGCAAAGTGAAAACGCCGTCGAGATTCCGGCGATTTCAACGGGATCGCTGGGGCTGGACATCGCTTTGGGGATCGGCGGGCTGCCCCGCGGCCGCATTGTCGAGGTTTACGGCCCCGAAAGTTCGGGTAAAACGACGCTGGCGCAGCACGTCGTCGCGCAGGCGCAAAAGGCCGGCGGCAAATGCGCCTATATCGACGCGGAACACGCGCTGGATCCGATTTACGCCAAAAAACTGGGCGTCGATATCGACAACCTGCTGATTTCCCAGCCGGACACGGGCGAACAGGCGTTGGAAATCGCCGACACGCTGGTGCGTTCGGGCGCGATTGACGTGCTGGTCGTTGACTCTGTCGCGGCGTTGGTGCCGAAGGCCGAATTGGAAGGCGAAATGGGCGATTCCCATGTCGGGCTGCAGGCGCGCTTGATGTCGCAGGCTTTGCGCAAGCTGACGGCGTCGGTGGCGCGGTCGAACACGCTGATCATATTTATCAACCAGCTGCGTATGAAAATCGGCGTGATGTTCGGCAACCCCGAAACGACGACGGGCGGCAACGCGCTGAAATTCTACGCGTCGGTGCGTATCGAGATCCGCCGCGGCGCGCAGATCAAGGACAAGGACGAAACGATCGGCAACAACACGACGGTCAAAATCGTGAAAAACAAGGTCGCTCCGCCGTTCAGAACGGTTGAATTCGACATCATCTACGGCGAAGGCATTTCCAAAACGGGCGAACTGATCGACTTGGGCATCAAAGCCGGTTTGATCGAAAAATCCGGCGCGTGGATGTCGTACAAGGGCGAACGGTGGCAGGGCCGCGAAAACGCGCGCGCTTTCCTGCGCGCCAATCCCGCGGTCGCCGACGAAATCGAACAGCAGATCCGCGCCAAGGCCGGATTGCTGTCCCAGCAGATGATCGGCGACGAAATCGACGCCGCGGACGAAAAATAAACCGCGCGGACGGAAATGAAAAAGAGGGGCGCGTCCCCTCTTTTTTCGTATTTGCGAAAAATCCGTTGCCCGTTTCGGGACGGCAATGTTTGTTTCGGCCGATTTGACAAAACCCGTTGACGGCGCGGCGGATATCAGGATCCGAACAGCGGCCGGATCTACGTCCCGCTGACGGTCAAGGATAAAACGGGCGCGAAGTTCACCTATTTCGTCACGGTGAAGTTCAATCAGGACGTGCCGTCGCCCGACGAATGGCCGACGAAGCGGGATTGGACAAAGGCGGAAAAAGGCGAGCAGGACGAAAAAATATAAAAAAAGTGTTGCCAACCCCGTTCCGCGGTGCTATATAACATCCGTTATCTGATCGCGGGATGGAGCAGTCCGGTAGCTCGTCAGGCTCATAACCTGAAGGTCGTGAGGTTCAAATCCCACTCCCGCACCCAATAAAAAAGAGGAAGTTAGACTTCCTCTTTTTTTGTTTTGACCGTTCTTTAAACGCTTTTGACCGACAGCGCGCGCATCGCGTTCAAAACGGCCAGAACCAGCACTCCGACATCGGCGAAAACCGCCGCGCCCATGCCGACCAGACCGGCCGCCCCCAATGCGAGGCACAGGGCTTTGACACCGACGGCGAACACGATGTTTTCGTAAACGATGCGCAGGCATTTCCGCGACAGCCGGATCGCCGTCGCCAGTTTCAACGGATCGTCGTCCATCAGCACGACATCCGCGGCTTCGATCGCGGCGTCCGACCCGATCGCCCCCATGGCAATGCCGACATCCGCCCGCGCCAAAACGGGCGCGTCGTTGATGCCGTCGCCGACGAACGCCAGCTTTTCGCCGGATTTTTGGCCGGACAGCAGCGTTTCGACTTTCGCGACCTTGTCCGCGGGCAGCAGGTCGCCGTATTCTTCGTCAATACCCAAAGTGTCGGCGACATCGCGCGCGACGGCGGCGTTGTCCCCCGTCAGCATGACCGTTTTTTTCACGCCGCACGCTTTCAACGCCCGTATTGCCTGTTTCGATTGCGGCTTGACAACGTCGGCGATGACGATGTGACCCGCGTATGCGCCGCCGACAGTGACGTGAACGATCGTCCCCGTTTTATGACACGGAATGAAATCCACGCCCAATTCGCGCATCAGCTTGCCGTTTCCGGCGGCGACTTCTTTTCCGTCAACAGCGGCGATCACGCCGCCGCCGCGGATTTCGCGAATGTTCGACACGCGCGCGGTGTCAACCTCCGCCCCGTACGCGCGCATCAGGCTTTTCGCGATCGGGTGGGACGACGCGCTTTCGGCCAAAGCCGTCAATTCGATCAGCTCGCGTTCGTCAATGACGTTGTGGTGAACGGCGCAGACCTCGAACACTCCGCGGGTCAGCGTCCCCGTTTTGTCAAACACGACCGTTTTGGTTTTCGACAGCGTTTCGATATAGTTCGCCCCCTTGATCAAAACGCCGGCTTTGCCCGCGCCGCCCAATCCGGCGAAAAAGCTCAGCGGAATGCTGATGACCAAAGCGCACGGGCAGCTGATCACCAAAAAGATCAGCGCGCGGTAGATCCAGCTTTCCCAATCGGCCGGCAATCCCATGGCGAATTGGCGCGTCAAGGGCGGCAGCACCGCCACGGCCAGCGCGGCAAAGCAGACGGCCGGCGTATATACGCGCGCGAATTTCGATATGAAGTTTTCCGATTTCGATTTCCGCGACGACGCGTTTTCCAGCAAATCAAGGATTTTCGACGCCGTCGATTCCCCGAACGCTTTGGTTGTTTGAACGGACAAAACGCCGTCCAGATTGACGCATCCGCTGAACACCCCGTCGCCGACACCGACGGAACGCGGCAGGCTTTCCCCCGTCAGCGCGGCCGTGTCCAGCGTCGAATTTCCTTTGACAACCACGCCGTCCAGCGGGATTTTCTCGCCCGGATTGACGATGATCACGCCGCCCGTTTTCACGGTTTTGGGATCGACGCGAACGATTTTCCCGTCCCGTTCGATGTTGGCGTAATCCGGCCGCACGTCCATCAGCGCGGCGATATTCCGGCGGCTTTTGCCGACGGCGCAGCTTTCAAACAGCTCGCCCGTTTGGAAAAACAGCATGACGGCGACGGCTTCGGTATAATCGCCGGTTTTCAAAACGGCCAGAGCGATCGCCCCGATCGTCGCGACCGCCATCAAAAAATCCTCGTCGAACAGCTCGCCGTCCTTGACGCCCTCGAACGCTTCGGCCAGCACGTCGTAACCGACGATCAGGTACGCGACGATATAGGCCGCCGCCTGCGCGCCCCCCGTCAGCGGCGCGAAATGCAGTCCGGCCAGCATCAAAGCCGATGTCGCAATCCGCGCCAAAGTGATCTTTTGCTCCTTATTCATCGGTTCCTCACTTTAACAATTAAACAATCATTTAATTGTTAAGATAGAACGAACGGACATATCCGTCAACAAAAAAATGTTTCCCCCGCGCGCGGTAACGAAGTATGATGTTTTTTCAAACACGGGGGATGATATGCAGCTGCCGCACAATCACGGACAAATTGTTGAACACGACTTTGACCATATGCCGGAAACGCGCGATTTTCAGGTTGTTTCTGACATTTTCAAACAGCTGGACGACAGCAGCCGCGCCCGCATTTTCTGGCTGCTGTGCCATTGCGAGGAATGTGTGATCAACATTTCCGCGATGATGGAAATGTCCAGTCCGGCCGTTTCACACCATTTGAAACAGCTGAAATCCGCGGGATTGATCACCGCCGCCCGCAAAGGCAAGGAAGTGTATTACAAAGCCGCCGAAACGCCGCAAACGGATTTGCTGCACCATATGATCGAAAAGCTGGTCGAGATATCCTGCCCGACGGATCGGAAATAACGCCGCCCGTTGCCCGTCCGCTTTTATTGCCCGACGACGATTTCCAGAACGTGCCGTTCGTCCGCCGCCGTTTGAGGCGCGGAAAATCCCGTCAAATCGTCCTGCGCCGTCATGCCGATGTAAATGCGGTTCAGCGGAACGCCCTCTTGCAAAAAGATTTCGCCGACGATTTTCGCGCGATCCAAAGCGTCCAACCCCTGATCGGCGGGAACGCCGCGGTATTCCAACCGCCCCAGCAAACAAACGTAATCGCCGTTTTCGCGGGCTTCGGCGGCGGCTTCCTCCAACCGGCGGACGGCATCGTCGCTTAAATCCGAACGGCCGTAATCGAACAGGACGGAAAAACGCCGCCCCGACACCGCGGGACACCCCGTGTCCGCCGCGAAATCCGCGCCGGCACACGCGTTCAAAAAAATTAAAGCGGAAATCAAAAACAGTCTTTTCATTTTGCCGGCCCTTGTGCTAAGAAAAGAAATACCCTTTCGCGGATATGGTGGAATGGTAGACACAACAGACTTAAAATCTGTTGAGGCTTTGTCCTCGTGCGGGTTCAAGTCCCGCTATCCGCACCAATCAAAAGCCTTGAGAAATCAGGGCTTTTTTTGTTGCCCGAAACTTTCGCCACAGAAAAAGCCTTTCTTTGAAAAATCACCGTTGCAACCTCTTTGCAACCCGTTTCTTCAACCGTTTTCGTCCTTAATCAATCCGAATCCATTATTGTAAAAAGCCCCTGTTTTTGCAACCGGTTTCTGAAATTGAAAAAGGGGATTTTTTCTCGTTTAACAACAACGTGATCCTATCGTAATACGGCAAGCGTGCATTTTTAGATGTGTTTTTACCGTTTGGCAGACGGACGATAAAAATAAAAATCCGACAGCCTGTTTTTGTTCCTCTTAATGCCTCGCAGAGTTCACCGGCAAGCGTTCGTATTACGAATTGCGTATCCTGCCACCATCATCTATTCGTCTTGTTCCGTCCGCCTGTTAAAAATGAAATCCAGTGAAAAGATGCGACAGAGGAAAGTCTTGCAGCTCTTTGATCGTCTAAACAAAAATAAAAGCCTTTCTTTTCTTCAATTATTTAGGTCGTTGCATTTCTTTTTTAGGAGAAAATATTGTTTTCTACCGCTATCAGATTGAAAATGATTTCTGAAAACGACATTTAAAATTTTTCAAGCTGTTTTGTAACTTTATTTAAAACATCACGCATCGTTTGTTTTAACCGTTCGGGAGCAATGATCTGAACAGAATCCTCCCACGCGACCAAAAAATAGCAAAGTTCCCGTAATCCACCCGTTCTCATTGACAACGTAATGCTTCCGTCTTTGTTTCTTTTTATTTTTTGGTTCGGATGGAAACTGTAATTTTCAATAAACGATGCCGCTTCTTTTGTAAAAAGCAAAGAAACATTTTCTTCGTCGCCGTGAAAAATACCGACGGCGTTCTGACAAGCATATTCTTTCAGCGAAAAATCAGCATGCTTTTGAAACGTTTGTTTCGTTGATTTGGTATCCCTGATGTTCAGGATGTTAAAAGTCAGTATTTCCTCGTTTTCTTCGGCAATCAGATAGGATTTTCCGAAATGATGAATGATGCCATACGGAGAAACGCATCGTTCGGCAACTTTTCCCACTGACGTTGTATAAGAAAAAGACATTTTATGAAAAGAGGCCGCAGCCTGTTTAATCAAGCTTATGACTTTTTCATTTTCCGCCGTAAAGCGGTTGACCGGATGTTGCAGATAAATCTCCGTTTCGTTTTTGTCGTTCATATCCGCTTCCGTTTTTTTCAGCGTTTTTTCCGGCAATCTGTTCTTGATTTTTGCTTCAAGTCCAATCAACAATCGTTTCAGCCTGTCCGCATTTTGTGTTGACAGCAGATTCTCAATCTCTTTCAAACAAAACAAATCGTCTCTTGTAAAAAAATCATCTTTTTGCTCTTTCCTACTGATTCGCCATCGTTTGACCGTGTCCCAGAAATCGACGGTTTCAACGCCCAAAGCAAGATCGGGATCCGATACGGCGGCGATCATTCTCTGCGCAGTGCGATAGCTGACGTTGAACGTCTTTGTGATGTCTTCCAACGAAACGCCTGATGCCGACGAACGCATCATCTTGATCAGTAATAAGATGTTCTTTACTTTTTCCAATCGCATTTTTTATAATCCCTTTATCAATGTGACCGATTTTGTCATATCGCCGTGTTTATAATCAAGTCTTTGATAAAAACGGAGGAAAAAATGATTTGCAGGGAAATGATCGGACGGGAAACGGACTGGAAAGCTCTTGAACCGGAAATCCGAGGTGCAAGCGTTGAAGAAATCGATACTTTTTTTATGTTTATCGCCGGATTATGCCGGGAAACGAAGGTTTTAAAAACGTTGGTCAGGCGGGTTAAATTGCTGTTTGAAACAGGACTTCCGGCATCGTTTTTTCAGCTCGCGGTCGTTCAACAGACGCCGGAAAATCTGGACGTCTTGCTTGAAACCGTTTCGGATATCAACGAAACCGTTGACGGCACGGACACGTTATTGACAATGGCGGTAAAGGAAGCCAAAGAGGACGTTTTTTCCGTTTTGCACAAACACGGGGCGGATTTTAATCGTTGCGATGAAAACGGGCTTTATCCCGTCGATCTGGCGGGAATTTGCAACAGTTCTTTTCTGAAAAGCGTTTCAAAATACGAAAAGAATCAAATTTTTGATTTTGGAAAAGCGACGCTTGCCGACGTCCGCCAATGGATAAAAAACGGCGGTGATGTCAACGCTATAGCGGTCGATGACGGCAAAGGGCATCAAAGAACGCTTTTGCAGCGTGCCGTTTTGTTGGCACAGGATCCGGAAATCATCAAAGAACTGCTCGACGCGGGTGCAAAAGACGAAAATCATCAGGCACGGTTTTGCTATGTTGTCAAAGCGGGAAAAGACCTTGCGAATATGCGAGCTGTTTTAAAATCAAGTATGGATGTCAACGGTTTGACGCCCGTTTTTATTCGTCCTCTGTTTTACGCTTTACGTTTCAGCGACAACCCCGCCATAATCAAAGCTGTTTTGGAAGCGGGCGCGGATGTCCACGCAACGGAAGCTCTCTATTCTTTTGTTATCAATTCAGGTTTTTCCGCTTTGAAACGCGCCGTCCACGACAATAAAGGCGTGAAAATCGTAAAAACTTTACTGGAACACGGCAACGATTTTGAAGATGAGGCGTTATCTTTACTTTGCACGGCGGTTCTGCAATGTCCCGATCTGAACGTCTTTACCGCTTTATGCGATACGGTCAAAAAAAATCCGGAAAAGATGGAAGTGTTGGAAGAAAAAATGAAAGCGGCGTATCAGGTCGCGGTTCATCACAAGCTTCCTATCGCGGACGGCTTGATTTTGCCGATTGGCGAAATCCAAGCTCAAATTGTCAAAAACAAAGTGAAAAAGCTGATTGAAAATAAAGAAACAAACAAACTGATCGAATATTTAAAAATCGACGCGGGCAACGAAACTGCTTTACAAAGGGCGTTGATGATGCGTTATCCGCCTTTCGTTATTATGGATTTTATCGACTGTGGCGAAGACGTGAACGTTACACAGTACGCTTTCGGAACGATTTTAATGTTGGCTCTGCGATATAAATACAAAACGCCGGTCATTCGAAAAATACTGGACGCCGGGGCGCGAATCAACGAAACGACGAAAGATAATCTGACGGCGTTTTATCAGGCGATCAAATCCGATGCTAATGACAAGACATTAAAATTGTTGTTGGAGCGGGGCGCAAATCCCGACATCAAAACGGAAAAAGGACAATCCGCGCGCGATATCGCGAACGAACATCAAAAAGAAATTATTGAACAATATGAAAGGAATAAGAAATGAACGCCAATCAAGAACAAAGATCCATCAAAAAAGTATCATCCGAATACACGCCTTATTTAGCATTGGCTCTTTGTTGGAAAGACCAGGGACAGACAGGACTTTTTTATGACAAGGTTCCGGCATCTTTCGCCCGTCATCCGTGCGATTTGTTTGATAAAAACGGGAAAAGAGAAGAGTGGAAAGATTTGACCGGATATACTAAAGATGTTTGCGAAGATATGTTGCCTAAAAAGGCCAAAGCTCTTCGTGATAATATCGCAGGCATGTTGCAGGTCAGCAACTTCGGGCGCGTCGGTATTCCGATAAAATGTAACGAAGGAAACAAACTTTTCAAAGGATGTAAAGGTTGCGCATTAAGTGAGAGAACAGTTTCTATTGCCCTTGAAGAAAATAAAACTGAGTCTATTGATAAATGCACAAAATTTCATTTCATTTTACCTCAATATGAGAAATGTTCTTGGAATGAGACAGAACAGGAATTTAAAAAATATAACGGCTATCTGGTTGTTAACATAAACGGTAAGGAACGGTCAGTTTATAAGCTGGTTGCCCAAGCGTTTGAATTGAAAAAGGCCGCTTTTCAAAAAATGAAAAAGTTTATGGAGAAAAAAAAGATCGACTTTGGCGATGAAAATGAACTGAAAGATGCTTTTAATAATAAAAAATTACAGATTCATCATATCAATAACAACGGGCATCACAACACACCGTGGAATGGAGAAGATGGGAATTTAATCGCCTTGCCGGATAGCGTTCATCAGAAACTATAAAATCAAAACTCCTTCTTAAAAGTTAGCCTGCTATTCATTCATTTCTACGATGGCGAAATTCTATCGGTAGAGTCCGTATTCAGTCGTTTACAATCGTATTCGGTCGTAGCATCTTGTTTCGTCGGTATTCCCTTGTTTCCGGTTCTTTGCCACGGCAGAAAAAATCTGCCATAGCGCGCCGTCCGTCCGGTCGCGTCTGTTGACGCTTCCGGTCTGCGGCGGTCTTGAACGGGCGTTCCCTTTTGTTCGTAATTCAAGAAAGGTTTGTCCCGTGTTCGGGGCTTTTCTCTTCTATCTGCTATTTTTCAAATCCGGAGCAAACGCCCCCTCTGTTATCGGGAGCGTCTGCCGTGAAGCGTCGCTTCACCATCGGATTTGTAAAAATGCGATAGCAAGTTAGCGCAAAATTTTTGCGCCCTTGCCAAAGGGACTTCGCCCCTCTCGGATCACCCCTTGTCCCGTTCACCCTTGATTATATTTTCGGAAACTCTCAAACGTGTTGACGGTGTTTTGCAACGCTTGAGCGACAGCCGACGTGTCCACCCGCGCATAAACTTGCGTCGCCGAAAGCGTTTTATGGTTCAGCGTCTTTGACACGACGGACAAATTCACGCCGCCCATACATTCATAGCTTGCGACCGTGCGCCTTAAATCGTGCATTCTTAAATTGTCGATACAGGCTCTTTTTTTAATGCGTTCCCAAACATCCCGCGGTTCTGTCAAATGAGCCGCACGATCAGACGGTTTAGGAAACACCCACGGATTTCCGCCGGATTGCAATTTCAATTCTTTCAGCATTAAAACAAGCTGACCGACAAGGGGGACGCGCAACGAAGTCCCGTTCTTCGTTTTCGGAATAAACCAGACGTCGGTTGTAAAGTCGATATCCTCCCAACGCATGGAAAGAACGTTTCCCCTCCTCTGTCCCGTGAACATCAATGTATAAAAGAATGTTCTGTAAACCGGATCGGATTCTTCGTCCAATGCCGAAAAAAGCCTTTGGATCTCATCGGGGGCAAGAAAGCGGTCGCGGGCTTCGACATGGAACTTTTTGATTCCGGCGGTCGGGTTGCGTCCCTCCCACCCCCATTGTATCGCCTTGTTGTAAATATGGCGCAACAAAGTCAAAGCCTGATTTGCCGCAAAAACGCCGCTGCTTTCGCGGACGGCATAAAACCACTGCTCTATTTCTCTCATCGTCAGCGAGGAAATCTTTTTGTTCTTCCACCGCGCGAACCGACGCTTGTTAATGTTCAACGTGTTTTTAATATGCCCCGGCGAAGAATGGCGGTTGGCGTGGCGTTCCATATATTCTTCGAACAATTCGCCGAAAGTCGTTTCTTTGCAAAGCTGTTGCTTTTCATTGTTCGGATTTATGCCGTTCCTGATTTTTTCCAATAGCTCGAACGCTTTTTTCCGCGCAAAATCCACGCTGATTTCACTTGCCTTGCCGATTGTGATGCGAACGCAACGCCCGTCAATCTTCTTCACAAGCATATAGCTTTTGCACCCCGTCTGCCCGATCCGGCAATGCAGATACGAACACTTGGCGTCCGTTATTTCAAACCAGTTCTTCGTTTCGTCGGGTTTCAACTCCCGAATGAGCTTTTCCGTAAAATTCGCTTTCATAATTCCTCTCTTCCGTTGCAACCTCTTTGCAACTTTTAACATCAATCGTGATGGAAAGATTTTAATTACGAAAAACGGAAGAAATCAAATAAGTCTTTGATTTCATTATAGAATATGAATTACAAAGAATGTCCGTAAACAATGGTGAAAAGTTCAAAGCTTTAACTTAAAATCTGTTGAGGCTTTGTCCTCGTGCGGGTTCAAGTCCCGCTATCCGCACCAACCAAGCCCCGTTTCGGGGCTTTTTCATTATCGGAAATCGGATTTAGGATTGCAACAGGATTGTTATAAATCCGATTTTTGCCCCCGCTTGTTTTCTTCCGAATTAAAGTTTTTTCAAATACGGAATCAAAGTTTCATGTGACAATAGCTCAACATCCGAGGCTCGAGCCAATGTTTTGGCTTGGGGTGTATAGTCTTGATTGGATACGACGCATGCGTAGTCGCAATTATAAAAATTTTTCCCGCCAATAACTTCCTGCACTGCCGCATTTCCGATAGCACTTGAATAGTATTTACATTGTATTGCAATGCGGATTGAACCTTTTGAGACAATCAAATCAACTCCCTGATCGCCGGTTTTCGGCGTCATGGCACATTCAAAAGCGGAATCCTCGCAAAGTTCACGGACAAACCTTTCATAATCTTCCCCCGTTTTAACCTGCGACAGATCGAAATCGCCTGTTTCGGCGATTGCTCCCGCCTCCACAAAACAACTAAATAAGAATGTCTTTGATAGAGTTTCATCTTTTAAAACATTTTTTGCAAAGTATGCCAAATCCGCATCAAATTTTCTATCATCAAACTGCATTATCCCGTATTCATCGTATGTGGTTGAACGATTGTACTTCATATTCAGCGTTGCATAATGTTTCACCATTTCAGATACAACAAACTGTTCTTTTGATTTTTCAGCGTTTTCATAATATTCGTTTACTTCATCAAAAATTTCATTTACCATCATGTAATCAAATTCATACACTGGACATTCTTCTTCAAGAAAGGTCTGCAACCCCTTTTCCCACCTATCAATATTAAAAGTTTTCTTCCCGTAAGGAGTTGTCTGAAAACAGTCGTCTTCAAAATCTTTTAAATATTTAAAGTTTTCATGTATTTTGTTTCTAATATCCTCTCTTTCAAGAGTCCTGCTTTTCTCTCTTTCTTGTTCTTCTTTTTTTTCGAACTCTCTGGCTTTTTCTCTGGCTTTCTCTCTTTCTTGCTCTTCTTTCTTCTCAAATTTTTTCTTAAAAAAGAAACCGAGACCGAGACCTAAAATGATCCATATTACAGTCCCGCATCCCAAACATCCCAAGCCCCCGTCGTTCATCTCACACTCCAAAAATAGAAAGACCGCCTGATAAGGCGGTCGGGAGCTGAAAAAATCGTTGAATAATACAAAGACGACCCTTTGTGCATTACTACACAAAGACTCCCGACCATCATAAAGATGTCAGGAGAAAGACCCCTTTGCGCAATAGCACAAAGGGTCGCGGTATCCTTGCGGATACCGGTATTATTCACGATAGAGTTTTTTCAGGACTCCGCACCTTCTCAGGCACTGATGCAAACGGTCTCCCGCCCGCACTTAATCAAAGGATATAAACAGATGGGAAAGAAATCAAGCACGAAGGAGGCTTTCTGTGCAGAAAGTCTCCTTCGTTTTAAAATTAGAAATTTTCAGAAACCTGAAAATGTTATTTTCGGCAACGGACTAAAAAGCAAAATGCTTTTTTTCCATAGTCTGCTGCACGAATAATTTTATGACTTCTATAATGTTGATATTCAGTTACGAATATCCACCTAAAGCCATGCGGTGCAGGTCTTTTTGGAAAATCCATAATAGACTCCCTTTCGTTAGAGTGGAGTCTCTTCGTCGAAAGATCAGATGTCTCTGAACGCTTTCGGGGTTGATTTTTCTGAACGAATCATATAAAAAGATCTTGCTATATATCTTGAACATAATTCGTTCAAAAGGGGGGAAAGTGAATCGAAGAGACATCATTCGCTTTCCGCCTTTTCTTTTATACGGTAAAGACCTTTCTTATGAGGAATAGCCTCTACTCGCGAATTTCTTCCTCTGGACATATTGTAAACTTTTGTCATAATCTGTTTTTTTGTCTTTATTTCGTCGTTTGTATCTTTGCAAAAAACTCTATAATATCCTACTGTAAGTTCATCAAGATTCAAGGGTCTTCTAGCTATATTGAAAAGCGTTATCAATCGTTCTGCAAACTCATCTTTGGCTAAATCCTCTTTGATAGCATCAGGAATCTCAGTAAGGTCTATCAAATCAAATACATCCATGCACGTTCTCCATATTCAATTTAGAGTAGCATACCTTACTTTTCAAAGCCTTACAAGCAAAAAAACGGTTAAAATTTGTTATTTTTACGACTAAATGCGGATTTTTATGAATTCTATGGACGATAAAATTATGATTTATGAAAAACTAAGATGATTTTATGTTGCGCCATTTTGCGCGATGATTTGCAATTTGCCGATTCGAACAAAACGTGCGTGTATTGCGGCGCGACCGAAAACCTGACCACGGAACACATCATTCCCAAAAGCCTGCGGATCAACGACCGTTGCGCGACGTGCGACAAAATCCAAGGCATTCACAACATCGTTTACGCCTGCAAACATTGCAACAGCGCGAAACACGACATGGGACTTTACACGTTTTTCAACAAAATGAACGGCACGGTTTGCGATCCCGACCTGATCCCGCCTTTGCTGGAAAAGAAATACCTGAAACTGATGTGGTGCTGCCACAAATGCGCGGGAACGCTGGACGCCGCCGACCTGAATGGCGACGGCCGGCTGGACGTGCTGGACATCGACGCGATCATCGACCGTTCGCGGTCGTCCGCGGATCACAATTCCTGATATTTTTTGAAATTTTCCGCCTGTTCGATGACGTTTTGATACACGTCGTTCTGCGGTTCCGGCGGATAGCCGTTGTCGTCCAGCAAAACGATCAGGTCGGCTTGCAGCGCGGCGCGGATGCTGGCCTTTTTCGACCAATTCGTGTAATGCGTTTTGTCACCGACAAGGCGTTTGATTTCTTTGGCTAAAAAGATCGTTTTATCTTCCGGATAGGTGAAACCGTATTTCACGGCGCAAGATTTCAAAATGTCGTAAAAGGCTTTTTCCTCAAAATCAATGCCCAGAGCGGCGAACGAATTTTGCTCCGCCCGCATTTCGTAAATCAAGTCGATCATTTCATCGACGATTTCGTTCAAATCGACCTTGTCTGTTCGGTCGTTGTATCGTTCCAAAATGCCGTTCAGCTTTTGCGCGAAATCGACGGCCTTGATTTTATTGACTTCGCAAAAGGCGGAAACGGCGTTTTTCAGCAGCCGTTCCAAAATTTGAACGCGGGTGTTCGGCCGTTTTAACGCCCGCACCCGTTCCAAGTATTCTTCGCTGAACAAATCAATCGAGCATCCTTTTTCGCCAAGTTTGAAAATATCCTCGACATCGCTTGAAATCAGGGCGTCCTCGACCATTTGACGCACGCGGGCGTTCATTTCGGAAACATCGGGCGCATCACCTTTGGTCGTTTTGAAAACGATCGACCGCACGGCAATGTAAAAATGAATCAAATCCCGCTCCGCCGCCGAAACGTTTTCACTCATCAAGCACAGGTTGAACGCGCTTTTCAACCGCTTGACACGCTTCATAAACCGGCGCGTCAGCTCTTCGGTTCGCAAAGCGAATTCCGCCGCGTCGTTCAGGCAATCCAGCCGCTCCCGTTCCACGCCGTTGAAATAGCGGGAAGCGTCAAACGGATGAAACATTTTGTTCAACAAATCCAGCTCGTCCTTGACGATGGAAACGGCTTCCCCGTTGTCTTGCGGCGCGCCGCCCTGATTGCCCGCGCCGTACAGGCCGACCGCTTCGGTCAAAGCGCGCTGAATGCCGATGTAATCGACGACCAGCCCTCTTTCCTTGCCTTCATAAACGCGGTTGACGCGCGAAATCGTTTGGATCAGCGTGTGTTTGCGCACATACTTGTCCAGATACATCGTGTCCAAAGCCGGCACGTCGAACCCCGTCAGCCACATATCGACGACAATCGCGATTTTAAAGTTGGATTTGACGTTTTTGAATTGCCGCGCCAACTCTTCCTTATCGTCCTTTTTCAGCATATTGAACAAAGCGGGATCGTCGTCCTTGCCGTATGTCATCACAAGCTTGATCTTTTCCATAGGCTTCAAGTCGCGCCTGTCCGCTTCGGTCAACACGGCGTTTTCGTCGGATTCTTTGGCGACCGCCCAGTCGGGGCGCAAAGCGATAACGGCTTTATAAAAAGCGTAAGCGATTTCCCGATCGGCGCAAACGAACATTGCTTTGCCGGCAACCGTCGCATTTTCGGCGACGCGGGATTCGTAATGGGCGACAAAGTCCGCCGCTACCGCGCGCAAACGGTCGGGGTGCCCCAAGACGGACTTGATGGTCGCGGCCTTTTTCTTGCTTTCCTCGATTTGGTATTCATTCGCGCCGGCCTCTTCACATTCCTCGTAATATTTTTCGATCAAGGCCAGCTTTTCATGATCGGCGAAAACTTTTGCGGCGCGGCCTTCGTACACGATGCGCACCGTAATGCCGTCGTTGACCGCCTGCGTCATCGTATAGGCTTCGACCACGTCGCCGAACACGTCCAAAGTCGCGTCAACCGGCGTCCCCGTAAAGCCGACGTACGTCGCGTTCGGCAGCGATTGCCGCAAAAAATACGCGAAGCCGTAACGATCCCGCGCGCCCGTTTCGGACACGGCGATTTTCTTTTCGATATTGACCTGCGAACGGTGCGCTTCGTCGGAAATGACGATGATGTTGCGCCGGTCGCTTAACAACCCCGTGCTTTCGGCAAATTTCTGAACCGTTGTCAAAAACAGCCCGCCGCTTTCGCGTCCGCGCAGGTTTTGCCCCAACAGCTCGCGGTTTTCGATTTGAACGATCGCGTCGTCGTTGATGAACTTTTTGGCGTTTAAGAACTGCCCCGATAGCTGGTCGTCCAAGTCGATGCGGTCGGAGATGATCAAAATCGTCGGATTGTTCAGTTCGGACGAACGCATCAGCTTGCGGCACAAAAACAGCATGGTGAAACTTTTGCCGCACCCCGTCGCGCCGAAATAAGTTCCGCCTTTGTTATCGCCGATGCGGACGTGCTTTAAAATGTTGTCGTACAGCTTGTTCGTCGCGTAGTATTGCGGATAGCGGCAAACAATTTTCAACGCTTTGTCCGATTTGTCGGGGAAGTAGATGAAATCGCGCAGCACGTCCAAAAACGTTGCGCGGTTGAACAACCCGTCCAGCATTGTGTAAAGCGTGTCAACGCCGTCCGCCGCCGCCCTTGTTCCCGTGTGCCGCCAAGCGTAAAAGTTGTCCAATCCGGCGAAAACGGATCCGGCTTTCGTGTTCACGCCGTCGGAAATAACGACAAAAGCGTTGTACTTGAACAGTTCGGGAATGTCGCGGCGATAACGCACGGTCAGCTGCGTGAACGCGCTTTCGATGGTGACGTCCTCTTTGACGGGCGTTTTCAGCTCCATAACGACCAAAGGCAGGCCGTTGACGAACACGATGACATCGGGACGGCGGGTTTCGGACGCGCCTTGAATCGTAAACTGGTTGACGGCTTTGAAAATGTTTTTGTCGGGCGCGTCATAGTCGATCAAACGGATGAAAACGTCCTTGTCCGCCGGATCGTCGCGACGGAAAACGACACCGTCGGAAATCAAGCGCATGATGTCGCGGTTGGAATCGTACAGCGCGCTTTCGCCGGCGGAAAAATTGTCCAGAGTTTTAACAAACCGCGCGCACTCCGCTTCGGTCAGTTCGGGATAGCGCAATGCCAGATAAGCGGCCAAATCCGCGCGGATCAACACGTCGCGCGCGTCGCGGTCGATGCCGTCGCCCGAAACATAATCGAACCCGTTTTCCGCCAATCGGTCAACGACGATTTGTTCCAAAGCCGCTTCATCAAACCGCCGCATCGTAAAAAATTCCTTTATTTGTTGACGAACCCGTTGTTCGCCAGTTGTTCGACCACGCCGCGAAACAAACCGGGGTTTGAAAATGAAAACGCATATTTTCTATCCGATTCCGGCGTTTTTTGCAACAACCCTTGCTCAATCATTTTCTTTACAAGATAAATGATTTGATGATCGGCTTTTTTTCCGGCGAAGACATCCCGCAAATCGCTTGCTTTAAACGAATCATGTTTTAATGAATAACCGAGGACGGTATATTCATCATCTTTAACAAGGTGATAGTCCTTTGCGTATTGTATCGTCGGGATCAGAATTTTATCGTTTAAATATGCTTTGTCCAGCAACTTGTTAATTTTGGACATTTCGGCTTCCAATCCCCGCAGCACATAATCGCACCAAAACATCGCGCCCGCTTCCGTCCCTTTGTCCGCTTCCGCCAAAGCCTCAAAGTATTTGTTTCTGTCGGAACAAAAAACGGCTGTCGGATTCATCAAGGATATTCGGTCGAACCCGTTTTTTTTCAACATGGCATAGGTCAGCAACCGCGCCACGCGTCCGTTTCCGTTGTCGAAAGGGTGAATCCATAAAAAGCGGTGGTGGGCTACGGCGACTTTCAGCAGACATTCTTGATAGACAACTTTGCGCGCGATAAAATCCAGCAATTCCGACATATATTCCTGTACTTTCACGCTTTCGGGCGGCGTATGGTCGGCGCGGGTGATTTTAACGTTCGACACGCGGTAAGCTCCGGGGGACGAAGATCCTTCATTGGTCAAATCGCATGTCAAAATGCTGTGCAGTTCTTTGATAAAACGTTCGGAAATCGGAAAATTCGTATCTGCGGAAAAACATTCGTCGATATAGGAAATGCACTTTTCAATGTTCTGAATTTCCATAAAAGATTGCGTTCTTTTATCGCCTTCGATTTTGTCTTGGATATAATCGGACAAAGTCGTTCTGTTTCCCTCGATACGGGCGGAACCCAAGCTTTCAAAAATTTGAAAGACCGTTTTCAACTGATTGAAAATCAGCAACGGGACATCGCCGACTATTTCTTTGTCCCGCATTTTTTCCAAATTGATGATGCTGGCGACAACGGGATCCGTAAAGCTCGGCCGCGGAATTTTCAATTCGATATGATGGAACATTTAAACCTCTGAAACTCATAATTCAACTTGTTGAAAGTAACACTTTTTTATCAATTTGTCAACAAATCAGCCACATTGGCGGCTGTGGATAAAATTTCAAAACTGACAAATACATTTTTTTAAACTGATAAAAACGCTTTTTTTTTCAAAGAAGATGCGTGACATGGAATTTTTTTATGTGGAAGCGGCTTTCTGCCTTAACAATTTTTGCGTCAATTCGACTTCATCATCAAACATAGCGGCTATGATTTTATAGTCGGATAATTTTCCGGCTATATAAGGCGCACCTGTATTTGTCCTGACCAATGCTGTTGAGTAAGGGGATAAAATCAATGGTGTTTGTGTCGTGCGCCAAAAAGGAATAATTTTATCATCTTTCTTCAAGTAAATTTCGTTTATAATCTCACTGCGGTTTTTATTATTGATGATTGCAAAATCACGCAAATGCGCTCCCTCGGAAGATTTTTCTCCATATATTATGGGCATAGAAAAAATCAAATCATGCCCTGTTTTTTCGTTTTTGTCATCTTGGGCGATTTTTGTTGTAATTTGAGATAAACGAACACCTAAAAATGAAAGAATCAAAGCAAGAATAGCGTTTATTACACCCCACATCTCATACCTCGATTTCACCGTTCATCAATTTTGGCAGCAGAGCGTCGCGGGTGGCGGACAGCGCGCGGATTTGCTCGGTATTAGTTTTTCTTTTTTGATAAAAGATCGTTACTGCGTTTTCAAAATTTTTCAATATTTCTTCTTGTGGGCAGATAAAAATTTGATTATAGGCAGCCTCTCTGTTTAATCCTGGAACGGCTGAATCTCCAGACAGTGAGGGCAAATTTACCGAGCAAAGCATTTGATGCAAAAAATGCAATGACTGCTCTTGAAATAAAGATGTAACATAAAAAGATGTATCAATCGGATAAAAGTCGTAATCGGTCCAAATCACAGTTCCAACGGTTCCCTTTCGACCTACTACAATTCCTGGACCAGAGACTAAACTTTTATTGTGCGTCCCTATCTGCCCGTTAGCACCATAAACAGGAATATTTCCAGAAATTCTATCTGTTTCTTTTAATGCTTTTCCGTAATTCAATGTCAAAACATCTTTAACTGCTTTCTTTTCCCAGCCGAGAGGGAGGTTGTCGGGGGTAAGGGCGGAGGGAAAAAGGGCGTACAATTCGGGCGTGATGTGGTATTTTTCGCACACTTCGGATTCTGGCGTTCCGGCGGCTTTGGCGCGAACGATATCGAAATCGACGAACCAAGATTGAAACACTGCTTGCGCCATTTGTTCCAAAACCACGTTTTCCCGCCGCAACACGTCAATCCGATCGTCCAACGCCCCCAATATCCCCGCTATCCGCTTCTGCACATCAAGAGGGGGAAGAGGGATTGCCAGATTTCCCAAATCAGACGGTTTTATAGTTGGATATGTAGAAACATTTTGCTCTGCTATAGTTTGCAACTTCTCTGTATATTTATTTTGCGTAATACAGTAATAAATAAACTTTGGATATGCTTTCCTTTCATTTACACTTATAACTGCAAAGCCCGTTGAGACAAGCATATTTTTAACATGTTCTTTAATAAATCCATAGTGTTGTTGGCTCGGTCTTACAGTTGAATAAATTATATCATTTTCAGATACTTTTCGTCGAGCTCTTAAAGGTACATCATCTTTTGTTGTATCTATGTACTGTACGTCGCCAACTATGTTCTTTGCTATATTTCCAGTATCTAAATAAATAATAAATTCCCATTTTTCGGAAAGAGAATAAGAACGGCTATTAATCTCAGCTATATTTGCTACCTTATCTTGCGAATATTTAGTCATTTTTTAATTTTTCCTTTAAACAATGGCATATCTTCAAGAGTATCATATGCATTCTTTTTTGAAAAATTTTCTCGTTGAATGTCATTATATTTTTCAACATTTTCTATCCAGATTTTCCTGTTTGATAATGTTAGATCTTCTCGGATACGCCCAGTTACGCGAATATTTCCAACAATTATATCACCTTGTTTAAAGGAAACCTCTTGCTTGTTAATATCTTTCTTAAAATCCGTGTCTGCCATATAAAATTTTACAATTTCATCTGTTTCAATTAGAGAAATTCCATCCGCTGACAAAGGACGTCCTTTAAATTCTCCCATCCAAGATTTTGCTCCTTTGACCGTTTTTACAATCGGAGCAATAATTTCAAAATGTACACTTTCAAAAGAACCATCATAAATTTCGTCATCATTTTTCACAAATTTTTTAAAATCTTTTCGAAAAACTTCAGCAGAGTTTATAGAGTATCCAGTCTCATCTTTTAATATGAACTCTTGAGTCGATATGTCGTGATCCTTTTCCAAATTATTATACAATCTACTCACATGTCGATTTATTTTCAAATTTGAGCAAACTCTATTTAATTCATTTTCAGACAATTCAACATTTACACCTTTTTCATTTAAGGCTCTTATTTTCTCAAGCCATTCAAGGCATTTATCTGTATTTTGCGTAGATATTTCAAATTGTTTTTTTACATTTTCGTTATGTATATAGCTTATTTCTTCATATGCTTTGGGAATACCAAGACACAAAATTAAAAGATTAGCGGTAGTGTTTATGCTAGATAAAAATTTTTTTACAAATTCAATTTTAATAATATCTTTATAAGACCCCTCTTGGGCTGGCATATAAAGCATTTCAAAATTTTTAGAATTTCCATATAAAGTTTCTGAAATTTCATTTATTAAAGAAATAAGTGCATTTGAGCAAGCATTTCTGGTTTCAACAGAAAGTGCAGATAATGATGTTCCGTAATGTATTTCTAAATATAAATTTTCTAATTTTTCCATTTACCCCTCCTTAAATGGATTGCTTCGCTTACGCTCGCAATGACTTGCAGGATTGCCGCGTCGCGCCGTCGGCACTTCCCGCGGTTTCAATCTTTTATCAAAATATATCTTATGGCAGAAAAGGTATCAACAAAAAGTTTTAATTTTTTTAACCTCGCACGATATAGTGCTTTTGTTTTATGTTGTCGCGAAACTGTTCGGGGATTTGATTCCGCGCGAATATATCGACGCGCGTGTCAGCACAGGCGATAAAATTTTCAACCGCTGACGGCAAAATATCGTTTCTCATAGCCAATCTGAAAATATTGTTGATTGTCAATTCTTCGTCCGATTTTCCGTAGGTTTGCTTTAAGTACTTTTTCATCAGCTTCCAAGCCGTTTCCAAAGTATATTCATACCTTTGAACGCAGGAATCGGCGATGATGGAGGTCAGCTCGTTTTCCTTGTTGTTTTGGTAAGCCGCCCATGCTTCCCGTAAAGGTTTCAACGATTGACGCAAAGCGTCGATTCTCAATTCCGTCATCGTAAAATCCGCCTTTAAAAATCTTTTCCGGATATTTTAGGCTGCCGTCCCGTTTTTGCCAAGTTCGATTTGTTCATCAAACGCCGAGATAGAGGACAATATGTCACACTTTCCAGCCGATGCTTGCCAGCTTGTCCCGAATATCCGATTGCAAAGCGTCGGATTGCGCGAACAGGTTTGACAGTTCGGCGGTCAAGCGCGTCATTTTGGCGTCGAACGGTTCGCCGTCATCGGCTTGTTCCGCGATTCCGACATAGCGTCCGGGCGTCAGAACGTAGTCGTTCGCGGCGATTTCCGCCAAATCCGCCGATTTGCAGAAGCCTTTGATATCCTGATATTCGGGCGATTTTTTGCGCCAGTTGTGATAAGTCGCCGTGATTTTCGCGATGTCTTCGTCCGAAAAGTCGCGGTGAGTCCGATCCGCCATAAAGCCGACGTTGCGCGCGTCGATGAACAGCGTTTCCTTTCGGTCGCGGTTTTTGCGGATAAACCACAGGCAAGCCGGTATCTGCACCGTAAAAAACAGCTGCGACGGCAGGGCGATCATACATTCGACCAATCCCTTTTCAATCAATGCGCGGCGGATTTTGTCCTCGCCGCCCGTGGACGAGCTCATCGACCCGTTCGCCATGACAAAGCCCGCAACGCCTTTGTCGCTCAGCTTGGACAGCATGTGCAAAATCCAACCGTAGTTGGCGTTGCCGGCGGGCGGCACGTCAAACCCGTTCCAGCGCGGATCGTCCGTCAGTTCGCTTTCGGCGCGCCATTCCTTCAAGTTAAAAGGCGGATTTGCCAGAATGAAGTCGGCTTTCAGGTCCTTGTGCTGATCCTTGGAAAACGTGTCCGCCGGCATCGCGCCGAAATCCGCGGAAATACCCCGAATGGCAAGGTTCATTTTCGCCAGCTTCAACGTCGCGGAGTTTTGCTCCTGCCCGAAAATGGCGATGTCGTTTGTTTCGCCGCCGTGCGCCGCAATAAACTTCGCCGATTGGACGAACATGCCGCCCGAACCGCAGCACGGGTCGTACACGCGTCCTTTGAACGGCTCTATCATTTCGGTCAACAGACGGACGATGCACTTCGGCGTGTAGTATTCGCCGCCCTTTTGCCCCTGCGACGCCGCGAACTTGCCCAAGAAATACTCGTACACCCGCCCGAACAGGTCGAAATCGTGCGCGTCGATCTTGATTTGATTGACGATGTCCACCAGCGCCGCCAGCTTTGACACGTCCATCGTCAAACGCGAATAAAAATTGTCGGGCAGCGCGCCTTTCAAAGCGTCGTTGTTCTTTTCGATTTCAGCCAAAGCCGTGTCAATCAGCAGAGGCAAGTCCGGCCTTTTCGCGTTTTCGATCAGATAAGACCAGCGCGAAACGGGCGTCAGGTAAAAAACGTTCTCGCTCATATAAAAAGCGGGATAGTCGATGTATTTTTCACGCCCCATGGCAATCAGTTCGGCGCGGCGCGCATCGAATCGGTCGCCCGCGTATTTCAGAAAAATCAACCCCAGACAGACGTTCATATAGTCGTAAGAAACCACCGTTCCGCGCAGTTTGTTTGCGGAATCCCATAGCAGTTCTTCCAACGATTTTTCAGCTTTTTTGATTTGTTTGGGCATTGTGATCAATCCTTTTGTTGCCGATGTTCAAAGATTAGACAAGCCGGTTTCAAAACGCAAGAGGCCTGTTTTTTTATCCGTTCGCCGCCGGATGAAGCGGCCGGAAACGATTTCAGAAGTTTTTGATTGTTTTTTCGGCGAAATGGGGTATTGTGTGTTTGTTATGCGCCCGTAGCTCAGCTGGATAGAGTATCGGCCTCCGAAGCCGAGGGTCGTGGGTTCGAATCCCGCCGGGCGCACCATTTAAAAAAATCCTCGTCAGAGGATTTTTTTTTGTCGGGGCGCGGCGGTTTTCGCCGATGTCGGTGTTCTGATTCTGGCCGTGCTGAACGCGATGCGGGCGTTGTCGGTCAAAAGCGTTTAAAGGACGGTAAAAAAAGGTCATACCCCCGCCCGTATGGCGGATGGGGCGCAGTTATCAACCTGACGGACGGATATTTTTCTAATTTTCACTAAGGGCAAAAAAATTTTTGATTCGTTTGGCGGGTTCCGTTTTTTTCTTTAAAGGACGGATGCGGGCGTTTTCGGATGTGTAATATGATTTTCCGATACTTTCGTAGTAGTGAAAGTCACGGGGACACCGGCGTTCAAAAAGTGAGCAGCCTAAAAAATAATTTGTCGCGTCATTGATGCGCAACAGAGTGAGTATGGTCGGGGCAAAATTCAGCGAGTTTTTTCCGTCAGAATCAAAAGTTTGCGGCCGACATTCTTTATAATGGATGATAAAAGGGATTTTATTCAGAAAAAAATTATCCGTTTCATCATTCAAATGGAATGTTTTCTTTAACAACGGGGTAGGATAAGCTGTGTGATCGGCCGTCAAGATGACCACCGTATCATTGGCAAGCGGACTTTTGTCGTATTTTTTTAAAAAGCGGCCAAACGCGTCATCCAAATTGTGCACGGTGTTCAAGTATTCATTGTCCGCCGCGCCGTATTTTATATCGGGCGAGTCCTGCCCCAAATGCGTTCCGACGTTATAAACGCCAAGAAAAAATGGTTTTTCAAGTTTTTCTGAAAGCGATAGCTCTGTGACGGCATTGAACAATTCCTGATCGGACAAGTCTTTTGATTTTCCGAAATCCTCGTATCCGAAAGTTCGTGTAAACGACAGATCGCGCAACATGATATTCAAGTTGTTGTCATTGGAATGGGCGGTCGCGAAATAAGTATGATATCCGTGGCGGTTCAATATCTCTGGCAATGAAATTAGTGTGTTTTGGTATTTCCTGCGGATTTTATCCGCATTGATTTGTCCGATGCCGGTTTGATTCTGATCAAAACCGCCCAGCAGTTGATAGGACGAGGTCAATTGACCGCGCAATCCTCTGAATGTGGCGGCCGTGTGATTGAAATAATTCTCGAATCGAATGGATTTTTCTATAAATGCGCTAATATTCGGAGTCAGGTTTTTATAACCGTTATATTTGTCGATTTCAAACGCGCCGAAACCCTCAACAAAAAAAAACGATGATGTTTTTATTGCGTAAATCCGGCGTTTCACGGCTCAATTCGTTTTCATCATATATAAAATCTTTTTTGTACAGAACGGCTTGTTGATATTTTTTCGCGGGTGAAAACTTTACAAGCGAACAACTAAAATGCGATCCAAGCGTATAAAAAAATGAAACGACCGGCGTTGTGATAATAAAGTAATTTATTTAAACAAATATCAAGAAAAGCGTAATTTTTATTGATTTGCGCGGGGGAGGGGTGGATGTTATAATTGTAAACGAAAACAGCGTTCCGATTATAAATAAAACAGATGATTTTAAAATAATAAATATGCCGACGTCGTTCGTGTATCCGATATTTGACAGCAACAGTTCCGGAATATACGTCCCTATACACAAAACGGATGCGATTTGCACCCCGATGATTGCAGATGGCAACAAAGCGATTTTCTTCTTAAACCCGAAAACGGATAAGAAAAAGATTTCAAAAAAACGGCACAGGAAAAAACGACGTTTGCCTTGTATGCGAAAAACATCCCGAAGATCGCCGCTGAAAAAGCGGCGATCTCTTTTGCTGTTTTTGTCGTTGCAAAAACGCCCGTCATGATTGCAGGCGTGTCATCTGCAGGAATTTTTCCTCGCGGTCGCAGCGGATTTTGTCGCGATCCATTTTCATCAATTCGTTCAAATGGCGTTCGATCGCTTTGCCGACCGCGGCGATCGTTTCCTTTTTCGCACGATGCGCGCCGCCGGCGGGTTCTTCGACGATTTCGTCGATCACGCCCAATTCTTTCAGATCGTCCGCGGTCAGGTGCAGGGCTTCGGCCGCTTTTTGCGCCTGCGTGCCGTCGCGCCACAAAATGGACGCGCACCCTTCGGGCGAAATCACGGAATAAATCGAATTGGACAGCATCAGCAGCCGGTTGGCCGTCGCCAGCGCGATCGCGCCGCCCGATCCGCCTTCGCCGATGACGCAGCAAACGACGGGCACGCGCAGGGAAAAGCTGGCGTCGATGCACGACGCGATGGCTTCGGCCTGTCCGCGTTCTTCGCCCTCCAACCCCGGAAAAGCGCCGGCCGTGTCAACGAACGTGATGACGGGCAGACCGAACCGGTCGGCCATTTTCATCAAACGGATCGCTTTTCTGTACCCTTCGGGTTTCGCCATGCCGAAGCTGTGTTTCAGGCGGGTTTCGATGTCGTGCCCCTTTTCCTGTCCGATCACCATGACGGAGTGTCCCTGGAAACGTCCCAATCCGCCGACGATGGCGGCGTCTTCGGCGAACAGGCGGTCGCCGGCCAGCGGCGTGAAATCGGTGATCAGCCCGTCAATGTAATCGACGCAATGCGGGCGTTCGGGATGGCGCGCGACCTGCGTTTTCTGCCACGGGGTCAGTTTCGCGTACAGCTGGTTGACCTGTTTTTCGACCTTTTTCTGCAAACGGCTGATTTCGTCGGCGATGCTGACGCCTTCCTCCGCCTGACTGAGGTGGCGCAGCCCCTCGATCTTGCTTTCCAATTCGGCGATGGGTTTTTCAAATTCCAGATACTGTTCCTGTTCCATGGCGACCCTGCTTGTTAATTTCGGTTTTCCCCTTATTATCACTTTTAAAGCCGCAAGAGAATAAAAATATTCGCCCGCCATTTAGAGAAAATTTATAAAGTCGTCCTACAATCCCGCATAAGTATGTGCGTTCGCTTTAAAAAGGATCCGGACATGGTCGCTTTAATCGTTTTGTTCAGCAGTTCCGTCGCGGCGTCGTTGCTGTGGCTGGGCGGCGTCCTGTTTTACATTTACGCGAAAATCGGTTTTCCGCAGCTGCTGGGGCTGCCCGTGCCGGAAATCGCGACGATCGCGGCGACGGCTTTTCTGCCCGTCGCGTTTTTGTGGCTGGTCGTCGGGCTGCTGTACAACGCGATGACTTTGCGCAAACAGGGGCACACGATCAACCTGATGCTGGCGCAGACCCGCCGTTCCGCCGACCACGGCGAAGCGATGGTGCGCACGCTGTTGGAAACGCAGGTGCAGACGCGCAGCGCGATGGTGCTGCACAACGCCGACCTGTTCATCAACGAATTGAACGATTTGCTGTCCGACATCGTCGTCCGGCTGGGGCTGATCCAACCGGCGCACACGGAAATCGTGTGGCAGCGCGTCGGCGACGGCAACCGGTGGGCTTTTTGCAAAGTGTTGCTGCAAAACGCGGACAATTCCCCGAAATTCAAGGACGATCTGCAAAACCAGCTGAAGCGCGACGAAATACTGGCCGGCGCGGTGCGGACGTTCTGCTATCGTTTTGAACAGATGTTCACGATGCTGGAACGCCACGACACGGAACACTACCTGACCAAGATTTTTGAAGAGGGATCGCTGGGCAGGGTTTACTTGCGCTTTGTTGAATCCTGTCGCGAGCTGGAGGGGGCGCAGGCCGCGTTCGCGCAGCCCGAACCCGAACCGGCGCAAAGCGAACCGGAACCCGAATACGGCGAACCGGAGCAGTCTTACGAATATGAATACGAGCCGGAGGAACAGCGGCCGGCCGAATCCGCGGCCGAACCGGAACCCGCGCAAAGCCAAAGCGAACCGGCGGAACAACCCGAACCGCAGCCCGCTCCCGAACGCGCGGCACCGGCGTCTTCGCCGTTCGGCTTTTTGCGTCCGACGCGCTGATTTTTTTTGTTTTTCAGTTTGAAAACGTGTAATTTGAATCGTCTTTTTGAAAAGGGGGACGGCCATGATTGACTTTGATTATTCCATTCCGACAAAGGTTCTGTTCGGCGCCGGAAAACTGGACGGGTTGAAACGCGAACCGCTGTTCGGCAAGCTGGCTCTGGTGGTCGTTTCCGCGGACGGGTCGCAAAGCGAACGCGACAGTTTGAACCGCGTTTTGGACGCGCTGAAACACCAGAACATCGAATATATGATCTTTGACAAGGTCCGGCCGAATCCGTCCAAGGCCTGCGTGATGGAAGCGGCGCAGTTCGCCCGCGACAATTTCTGCGATTTCGTCGTCGGCGTCGGCGGCGGCAGCGTGATCGACGCGGCCAAGGCGATCGCACTGATGACGCGCAACCCCGGCGATTTGTGGGATTACATCGTCACGGGATCGGGCAAAGGGCGGCCGGTGAAAAATCAGGCTCTGCCGATCGTCGCCGTGATGACGACATCCGGAACGGGGACGGAGGTCGATCCGTGGTTCGACATCACCGACGAATCCGTGCGCGAAAAAATCGGTTTCGGCGTGCCGTCAACCTTTCCGCGCCTGTCGATCGTCGATCCGGAATTGATGCGCGACATCCCGCCGTTTTTGACGGCCATTCAAGGATTCGACGCGTTTTTCCACGCGGCGGAGGGTTTCATCGCCAAAATCGCCACGCCGATCAGCGAAGCCTATTCCCTGCAGACGATCCGCTTGATTTCCAAAAACCTGCCCAAGGCCGTGCGCGACGGAACGGATATGGAGGCGCGGACGAACATCGCGCTGGCGGGGCTGCTGTCCGGCATGGTTCAGGCGACATCCAGCTGCACGTCCGAACATTCCATGGAACACGCGATGACGGCGTACCACCCCGAATTGCCGCACGGCGCGGGGCTGCTGATGATTTCCGACGCCTATTTCTCGTTTTTCGCGAAATACGTTCCCGACCGTTTGATCAAAATGGCGCATATGATGGGTGAAACCACCGACGGGCTGAGCGACGGGGAAAAGCCGATGACGTTCGTCCGCGCGCTGCAAAAACTGAAACGGGAATGCGGCGTGGACGGTTTGAAAATGTCGGATTACGGCATCAAGTCCGACGAAATGGAACAGCTGGCGCGCAACGCCCACAAAATGATGAGCAATCTGTTCGCCATGGATCGCTATACCCTGTCGTTGAAGGAAAACGTGGATATTTTCATGGCGGCATACCGCTGAAATCCGCGTTAATAACTGTTGACTTTACACGTCTTTTGGACAAAAATCGGATAGATTTTTGAACAAAGGAGTTTGTCATGGCCGAACAGATGCCCCAATGGGATTTAAGCGATTTGTACCCGTCGATGGATTCGCCGGAACTGAAAAAGGATATGGCTTCGGTTTCCGCGGGGGCGCTGCGTTTTGAAACGCATTACAAAGGCAAGCTGGCGGAAACGACGCCCGACGAATTCGGCAAGTCGATCGAGGAATACGAACGCCTGAACGAAACGCTGGGGCGGTTGGACGCGTATTCCTACATGATGCATTCGACCAACATGAACGATCCGGAAATTTCGACTTTTTACCAGAACGTGTGCGAAAAATCGAACGACGTGTCGGGCAAGATGCTGTTTTTCGAGCTGGAGCTGAACGGGCTGAGCGACGAGCAGCTGGCCGGAAAAATGGCGTCGGAAACGGCGAAAAAATATGAACCGTGGATTAAAAACGTCCGCGCCGGCCGCGACCATATGCTGCCCGAAAACATGGAAAAGCTGCTGCACGACAAATCCATGAGCAGCGCGACCGCTTGGAACCGTCTGTTCGACGAAACGATGGCCGGCCTGCGTTTCAACGTCGGGGGAAAGGAATTGACCGAACCCGAAGCCATGGCGAAAATGTCCGATCCCGACATGGCGACGCGGCACGAAGCGTGCGCCGAAATCAACCGCGTGATGAAAGACAATATGGCCACGTTCGCGCTGATCACTAACACGCTGGCCAAGGACAAACAGATCGAGGACGAATGGCGCGGATACAAACGCCCGATTTCCGCCCGCAACATCGAAAATCAGGTTGAAGACGAAGTCGTTGACGCTCTGGTCGATTCGGTTGTTGACAGCCACGCGGACATTTCGCACCGCTATTACAAGCTGAAAGCCGACTGGCTGGGCGTGGACAAGCTGGACTATTCCGACCGCAACGCGCCGATTCCCGATCTGCCGGAAAAGAAGTATTCGTGGGACGACGCGAAAAACATCGTTTTGTCCGCTTATAACGAATTTTCGCCCGAAATGGCCGCGATCGGCAAAAAATTCTTTGACAACAAATGGATTGATGTCGCGCCGAAAGAAGGCAAGGAGGGCGGCGCCTACGCCCACCCGACCGTGCCGTCCGCACACCCGTACCTGATGCTGAATTTCATGGGGACGGCGGGCGACGTGATGACGCTGGCGCACGAATTGGGACACGGCGTGCACCAGTATCTGGCGCGCGAACAGGGGTACTTGAAATCCAACACGCCGATCACGCTGGCGGAAACGGCGTCGATCTTCGGCGAAATGATGACGTTCAAGTATATGCTGAAACACGAAAAGGATCCGAAGCAGCGTTTCGCGATGCTGGCGGAAAAAACGGGGTCGATGATCAATTCGTCCGTGCGCCAGATCGCTTTCCACCGTTTTGAAACCGAGGTTCACACGTCGCGGCGCAAAGAGGGCGAGCTGTCCCCCGACCGGCTGAACGGGATTTGGACGAAAACACAGAACGACGCGCTGGGGCCGTCGGTGACGAACGACGACAAATCGAACGCGATGTGGTCAACGATTCCGCACTTGATTCACACGCCGTTTTATGTATATGGCTACGCGTTCGGCGATTGTCTGGTCAATTCGCTGTACAAAGTGCACGAAGAGGGAAAGGTCGCCGATTTTCCGAAAAAATATATGGAAATGCTGGCCAAAGGCGGATCGGAACGTCATCAGCAGATGCTGAAACCGTTCGGTTTGGATGCGTCGAAACCCGATTTTTGGAAAAAAGGTCTGAGCGTCGTCAAAGGATTCGTTGATGAATTGGAGGTTTTGACCGACCAGCTGGGGATGAACAAGAATAAAAACAAAGCCAATATCGCCGCAAACACGGCGACGGCTGTCGCGAAACCCGCGCAGACGGCGATCATCGCCAACCGCGCGGCGACGGGACGGTGAACGGACGGGGCGGCTTTTTAAAAAGCCGCCTTTTCGCACCGGATGAAAAAGTTTTAGTTGACATCCGGCGCGGATGATATAAAAAGAACAACGGAGATGAAAGCCGGACGCCGGTTTTCGGAACCGTGAATATGGCGATGCGGCAGGGTTGTCGAATATGGCAAACTCGGAGTCGGAGCGAAAGCGGAGACGAACGAGCGAAGCGAGGACAAATCTGTTGACATCGGCGCCAGCCGATAAATGGCGCAGACATTGTAAATATGGAGAGGTGGCAGAGTGGTCGAATGCGGCAGACTCGAAATCTGTTGACCGGCTAGTTCGGTCCGGGGGTTCGAATCCCCCCCTCTCCGCCAATACGCCCCGATTTTTCGGGGCTTTTTTTGACTGTGAAAGGATTGCCCGTGAAACCGATCGTCGCCGTTTTGTGTCCCATGCCCATGGAATTTTCCGCCGTTGAAAAGGCGTTCGGCAAGCTGGGCGAGCCTTTGGAATCCGTTTTCGAGGAAAAGAAGTTCGATTTCGCGGGACTGGACGTTGTTTTGGCGCGCTGCGGCGTCGGCAAGACTTTGGCCGCGGCCAAAACGCAGAAACTGATCCAGATGTTTGAGCCCGACCATTTGTTCGTTTGCGGGGTCGCCGGCGCGATCGCCGAGGATCTGGACGTGTTCGACGTTGTCGTTCCCAACCGCGTGGTGCACGGCGACATCCGTTTCGGCGACGCGTACAACCCGACGGACGTGACGGAATCGGGCGAGGAGTTTTTTATCGGCAAACCGCAGTATTCGGCGTCGGCCTATTTGCCGGAACGGTTGAACGCGCCGTATAGATCCGGCACGCTGGCGACGATTGATTCGTTCGCCGAGGAAGCGGAAAAGGATTTTCTGGAAGAAAAGTTCAACGCGTGCTGCATCGACATGGAAAGCGCCGCCGTCGCACAGGTCGCAACAATGTGGAACATCCCCGTCACCGTCGTGCGCGCGATTTCCGACAACCGCCGCCACACGGCGGGCGATTTTGAAACGAACGCGCCGAAAGCCTGCGATGTCGCCGCGCAGGCTTTGGTTGAACTGCTGAAACGGATTTGACGGTCACAGATCGGCGGAATAGATGAAATTCATCAGCCGGACGGGTTCGACGCCCAGCAGATTCCAGTCCTTGCCGATTTCCAGACACGCCAGCGCGGCCGTCGGGAACCCCTCCGCGATGCTGTGATTGTGGGCTTCGTTCTGTTCGACGGCGGCGTCGCACGCCAACGGCAGAAAATCCGCCAGCGCCGGATTGTGCCCGATGACAAGGACTTCGTGCTTGTCGGCGGCGGTTTGGCGCAAAATATCCATCATTTCCGCCGCGTCCGCGCGATACAGCGCGTCAACGAACACGACCTGCGTCGGTTCGAACGCCTTGTGCAGCCTTTCCAGCGTTTCCATCGTCCGGACACTGGGCGAACACAGCACCAAATCGGGCTGGACGCGTTTTTCACGCATCAAATCGCGAATCTTTTTCACGTCCTTTCGCCCGCGCCTGCCCAGCGAACGCAGGGCGTCCTTTTGCTTTTTCTTCGCCTTGCGCGATTTTCCGTGACGCATCAAATACAAATGCCGCGGTTTTTCCTGCGGCGTTCCGGCCGTCGTTCCGGACGCGTTTTTTCGATCGGATGCCTGTTTCGCCATTTTCCCCTCCCTGCTGTCGGAATACGGTTTCATCTTAGGCGAAAACGGGGCGGCGGGAAAGCTGGTCAATCGGTTTAAATGCTTTTTACACTTTTCATTTTTGCAAAAAAATATTACGAATCGTAAGGAAAGTTTTTTAACCGAAGGAAAAATCCATGACCGCCGAACCTGTCGTTTTTTCGCAGCCCGTTTCCATGACCTCGCCGTCGCGTTTTTTCAACCGCGAACTGTCGTGGCTGGCGTTCAACCGCCGCGTTTTGGAAGAATCGATGAACACGCGCTATCCGTTGTTGGAACGGCTGCGTTTTCTGGCGATTTCGGGGTCGAATCTGGACGAGTTTTTCATGGTGCGCGTCGCGGGCATTCTGGCGCAAATCTACGCCGGCGTGACCGCGCGTTCCGACGACGGCATGACGCCGCAGGAACAGTTGGACGCCATTAACGAAAGCGTCGCGGAGCTGCGCCAAAAGCAGGACGAATATTTTCTGGTGCTGAAAAAAGAGCTGGAAAAAGAGGGGATTTTCCTGATTTCCCGCGACCAGCTGTCCAAACAGGACACAAAGGCGTTGAAAGAGGTGTTCGAGGAATCCGTTTTCCCCGTTTTGACGCCGATCGCGCTGGATCCGGCGCACCCGTTCCCGTGGCTGGCGAACCTGTCGCATTCGCTGATCTTTTCGATGAAGGACAAAGAGGGGACGGAACGCAAGGCGATCATTCCGCTGCCCGCCGGATTGCCGCGTTTCATCCGCCTGAACAAAAAGCCCGCGCGCTTTATCGCGTTGGAAGATGTCGTCCTGCAATTCATCGGCACGATTTTCCCGAATTTCAAAATCAAGCATTTCGGCCTGTTTTCGATCGTGCGCAACAGCCTGCTGCAGGTGGACGAACGCGCCGAGGATCTGGTGCGCCAGTTTGAAACCGCGCTGGCGGAACAAAAACGCGGCGACGTGATCGCTTTGGTCATGAATCAGGATATGCCGCAGGAGCTGGCGTCCTACCTGACGCACAAGCTGGATGTCGAAAGCTTCGGCGTCGTGCGCCGCAACGGCATCATCGGCACGCGGTCGCTGTCGGCGCTGATCACGTCGGATCGCAAAGACCTGCTGTTCAAACCGTACAAGGCGCGTCACGCCGAACGCGTCCGCGATTTCAAAGGCGACCATTTCGCCGCGATCCGCAAAAAGGACATGGTCATCCACCACCCTTACGAATCGTTTGAGGTCGTCGTCAAATTCCTGCGTCAGGCGGCCAAAGACCCCGATGTCGTTTCCATCAAGCAGACGCTGTACCGCACGAACAAAAACTCGCCGATCGTCAAGGCGCTGATCGACGCCGCGCAGGCGGGAAAGGACGTGACCGCCGTCGTCGAACTGCGCGCCCGTTTCGACGAGGAAGCCAACATCAAATGGGCAAAGGATATGGAAAAGGCGGGCGTCCACGTCGTTTTCGGCCTGATGAACTATAAAACCCACGCCAAAATATCGCTGGTGACGCGCAGGGAAAACGGCAAGATGAAAAGCTACGCGCATTTCGGCACGGGCAACTATCACGAAATCACCGCGAACCTATATACCGATTTGTCGTTTTTCACTTGCGACAAGGATTTGTGCAGCGACGCCGCGCTGGTGTTCAACTATCTGACGGGGTACGCGCAGCCCGACAATTTGAAAAAGCTGTCGATCGCGCCGATCAATTTGCGCGACAAGCTGCTGAAGCTGATCGACAAGGAAATCGAATACGCGAAAAAGGGCAAGCCCGCCAACATCTGGGCGAAAATGAATTCGCTGCTGGACGACAAACTGATCGACGCGTTGTACCGCGCGTCGCAGGCGGGCGTGAAAATCACGCTGGTCGTGCGCGGCATTTGCGCCCTGCGCCCCGGAATCCCCGGATTTTCCGACAACATCAAGGTCAAAAGCATCATCGGCCGGTTTTTGGAACACGCGCGCATCGTTTGTTTCGGCGCGGGCAACAAACTGCCGTCGCCCAAGGCCAAGGTCTTCATTTCCTCGGCCGACTGGATGCAGCGCAACACGATCCACCGCGTCGAAACGCTGGTGCCGATCGAAAACGAAACCGTCCACGAACAGATTATGGGACAGATCATGCAGGGCAACATCAAGGACGAAGCGCTCAGCTGGGTTTTGCACCCCGACATGACCTACACCCGCGTTTCCGAAAGCCCGCAGGCCTTTTCCTGCCACCAGTTTTTCATGACGCACCCCAGCCTGTCCGGCCGCGGTTCGGCAAAGCTGCGCGACATCGTCGCCCGCCAGAAAAAGGCCGTCCGCAAAGAGGAACGCGAACCCGCCAAACCTTTGGCGCCCATGAAAACGGAAGAGGCCGCGCCGCCCAAAACGCCGAAGAAAACCCCCGTTAAAAAACAAAAGAAAATCGTCAGAAAATCCCTGACGCAAGCGAAAAAGGAAAATTGACATGGCCCGTTCCGGAGAAGACGATATCGAATTGGAAGCGAACTTTTCCAATAAAGAGGAAGCCGAAATACGCACCCGCCTGATCACGCTGCAGGACAAAATCACCGAAGCGAACGTCCCCGTCATCGTGCTGCTGTGCGGGGTCAACGGGTCGGGCAAAAACGCCGCGCTGGGCATTTTGCGCGACTGGCTGGATCAGCGGCGGCTGGATCTGCACGCCTATGAACGCCGCGACATCCGCAGCGATCCCGTCGAATTCCGCCGCTATTGGTGCGACACGCCGCTGAACGGCACGACGGGCATTTTCGTCAGTTCGTGGTATTCCGATCCGCTGGTCAACCACGCGAACGGCAAAATCAACGACGACGAGCTGTACGAACGGTTGGACGAATGTAACGATTTTGAAAAGATGCTGGCGGATTCCAACGTCATTTTCTGCAAAATCTGGTTTCATAAAAGCAAAAACGAACAGCAGGACTTTTTGCGCGCGCTGGACGACGATCCGTATGAAAAATGGCGCATCATGCCCGACGACTGGAAAAACTGCTGCATGGCGGAAAAGTTTGAAACGGCGACCAAAAAGCTGATCCGCTACACGGACAAGGATTACGCTCCGTGGTTTGAAATCGGCGACGGCAGCTTTACGGAACGCCTGCGCGTGGCGTTGGATGTCCTGTGCACGCGCGTTGAAACGCAGATCGACGCTTTTTTGAAAGCGAAGGAAAAAGAGAAAAAGGCCGGAACGGCCGCCCCCGAAAAGCCCAAAAAGCCGGATTTCGTCAAATCGCTGGATATGAATGCGTCGCTGTCCAAAGAAGAATACCGCGAACAGTTGCCCTATCTGCGCGCGCGTCTGAACGCGTTGCTGACGGAAGTTAAAAAACGCAACAAAAAGGTCGTGCTGGCGTTCGAGGGACCCGACGCGTCGGGCAAAGGCGGCGTGATCAGCCGTCTGGCGTCGTCGATATTCGTGCGCGATTGCAACATTTTCCCGATCGCCGCTCCGACGAAGGAAGAGCTGAACCATAATTTCCTGTGGCGGTTTTGGACGCGGCTGACGAACCAGAAACTGCTGACCGTGTTCGACCGTACATGGTACGGGCGCGTTTTGGTCGAACGCATCGAACATTTCGCGACGGATCGGGAATGGAAACGCGCCTATGACGAAATCAACCGGTTTGAAAAACAGCTGACGGACGGGCGCAACATCGTCGTCAAATTCCTGCTGTATATTTCGGCTGACGAACAGCTGGCGCGGTTCAAAGCGCGCGAGGAAACGTCCTATAAAAAATGGAAAATCGGCAGCGAAGACTGGCGCAACCGCGAAAAATGGGATCAGTACGACGAAGCGTTCGACGATATGCTGAAAAAAACGGACACGAAATACGCGCCGTGGTTCGTCGTCCCCGACAACAACAAAAAATACGGCCGCGTTCAGGCGATGAAGCTGTTGTGCGAACATTTGGAAAAAGTGCTGGATTACGACACGAAAGACGACGTGCCGCCGCCCGTTTCCGCCAAATCCGCCGACAAGCCGAAGAAAAACAAAGACAAGAAGAAAAAAGACAAAAATGGACTTTGACGCGCCGATTTACACCCTGCAAAACGCCCGTTTGCGATTCGGCGACCGGCCGTTGTTCACGGGGCTGGATCTGTATTTGAACAAAGGGCGGAAATATTGTCTGGTCGGGCGCAACGGATCGGGCAAATCGACGCTGTTGAAAGTCGTCGCGGGCGAAATCGTCCCCGACGACGGCGAATCTTTTCTGCAGCCCGGAACGGTCGTTTCCTATATGGCGCAGGACGACGATCTGGCGCGTTTCGCCACGCTGCGCGACGCCGTTTTGTCGGGGCTGGGCGAACATCAGGGCGACCTGTCCTACAAAGCCGACATCTTGATCGAACAGCTGGAAATCAAGGCCGGCGCCGATCCGAAAACCGCGTCCGGCGGGGAAAGGAAAAAGGCCGCCCTCGCGCGCGCGTTGATCAACGATCCGGACATTTTGCTGCTGGACGAACCGACCAACCATCTGGACATCGCGACGATCGAAAAGCTGGAGGAACGCCTGTCCAAATTCACGGGCGCGCTGATCGTCATCAGCCACGACCGCGCGTTTTTGAAACACGTTTGCGACGGGATCGTCTGGCTGGATCGCGGGATCGCGCGCACGCTGGACAAAGGGTACGACGCGTTTGAAGACTGGCGCGACGCCGTTTACGAACAGGAGGACGCCGAACGCCGCCGCCTGAACAAAAAGATCGAAGCCGAAACCCAATGGCTGCACAAGGGCGTCACGGCGCGCCGCAAACGCAATCAGGGGCGTTTGCACCGCCTGTTCGACCTGCGCAGCGAACGCAGGGATCAAATCAAAAAAACGGGATCGGTCGATTTCAACATCGACAGCGGCGCGGTGCAATCGAAGCTGATCATCGACGCGAAAGGCCTGTCGAAATCGTTCGGCGACCGCGTGATCGTCAGCGATTTTTCCCTGCGCGTGATGCAGGGCAACAAAATCGGCATTGTCGGCGCGAACGGCGTCGGCAAAACGACGCTGATCAAGCTGCTGACCGGCCGGATCGCCCCCGACGCGGGACGCGTGCGGCTGTCGAAAACGATGCAGGAGGTTTATTTCGACCAGAACCGCGCCGTGCTGGATCAGACGAAATCCCTGAAACAGACGCTTTGCCCCGACGGCGGCGACACCGTTTTCGTCAGGGGCGAACCGAAATCCGTTTATTCGTACCTCAAGGAATTCCTGTTTTCGCCGGCGCAGGCGGACACGCCCGTTTCCGTTTTGTCGGGCGGCGAGAAAAACCGCCTGATTTTGGCGCGCGATCTGGCCAAACCGTCGAATTTTCTGGTGCTGGACGAACCGACGAACGATCTGGACATGGACACGCTGGATCTGTTGCAGGACGCGCTGGAATCTTACAAGGGGACGATTCTGATCGTCAGCCACGACCGCGATTTTCTGGACAACACGGCAACGTCGCTGTTGTATATGGCAGGGGACGGCAAAGTCGTCGAATACGTCGATTCCTGTTCCGATTTGATGCGGAAGCTGAAGGAAAAAGAGCAAAAGGCCGCCGAAGCCGCTAAAAAAACGCAGGAAAAGACCGCTAAACCGGTTGTGAAAAAAGAACCCGCCGCGCCGCGGATGTCCTATAAGGACAAACGTCAGCTGGAAATGCTGCCCGATGAAATCGCCGCGCTGGAAAACGAAATCAAAACGCTGGAGGAAAAGCTGGCGCGTCCCGATTTTTACGCGGCCGATCCGGCGGGGTTTGAAAAAACGGCGGCCGGTTTGGAACGGGCGAAAGCCGCGCTGGACGAAAAGGAAACGCGCTGGCTGGAATTGGAAATGCTGGCGCAGGAAAGCGGAAAATGAAAAAGAAAAAGGGAGGTTTGCGGCCTCCCTTTTTTTACGGCTTTTTTACGGAATTATTTGAAATACCGTTTGAACAAACCGTCGAATCCGCGGCCGTGACGGGCTTCGTCCTTGCACATTTCGTGCACGGTGTCGTGAACGGCGTCATAGTTCAATTCCTTGGCCAGCTTCGCCAGTTTCAGCTTGCCGTCGCACGCGCCGAATTCGGCCGCCGCGCGCATTTCGACGTTCTTTTTCGTCGAATCGGTCACGACTTCGCCCAACAGTTCGGCGAATTTCGCGGCGTGTTCGGCCTCTTCAAAGGCATAGCGTTTGAACGCTTCGGCGATTTCGGGATAGCCTTCGCGGTCGGCTTGGCGCGACATCGCCAGATACATTCCGACTTCGCAGCATTCGCCCGTGAAATGTTCGCGCAATCCGGCCACGACGCGTTCGTCCAACCCTTTGGCCGCGCCGACGCGGTGTTCGTCGGCATAGGTTTTTACCGTTTCATCCAGCACTTCAAACGTTTTCGCGCCGCAAACGGGGCAAACCGCCGGCATTTCATCGGATTCAATGACCTGACCGCAAACCGTGCATACGTATTTCATAATATGTTCCTCCAAAAACAACATAACTGCATATCCTTGTATCGTTGTTTGGAATGATTGTAAAGAAGTTTTTTTGTTTGTAATCGTTTTTTTCAAATTTTATACTGGCCGCGCAACGAAACGGAGGATTTCATGACCGATTTCAACGAAAACAAACTGGCGGAACTGGCAAAACAAGCGGACGTTTTTTTGCAAACGGGCGTTAAAGACGCCGACACCGAACGCGTTTTCGACGAAATCAAGCAAATCGTATCAAAGGAAGCGGGCTGCATCGGTCTGGCGCAGATTGATTTGACGATCGGCGACATCGCGGGAAACGGAATGAAGATCGCTCGTCACATCCGTTACGCCGAACGCGTCGGGCTGGACATGATCGTGTTTCCCGAATTGGCGCTGATGGGCTATCCGGTCGAAGATATCATCGACCGCCACCCCGTCGTCGTCGCCGAAAACGTCCGCTGGGTCAAGGAATTGGCGAAGCTTTGCAAAAACACTACTGCGTTGGTCGGGTTTGTTGAACCGCGCGGTGATTCGCCCGTCGGACGGCGGTACTACAATTCCGTCGCCGTGTTGCACAAGGGGGAAATTCAGGGCATCGTCCGCAAACGTCTGCTGCCGACGTATTCGGAATTTAACGACAGCCGCTATATCGAGCCGTCGCCCGTCGCGGGCGTTCAGCCTGCCGACACTTTGGGCGCGTTCACCCCCGAAAAGGTCGTCGATATGAAAAAAACGATTACCGTCAACGGCATATCCTACGGCATTTCGATTTGCGAAGACTGCTGGAACAACAAAGCTTTCTTTCATCACACTTTGTACGCCGTCGATCCCGTGGACGAGCTGGCGGCCGACCGTCCCGACGTTTTCATCAACTGTTCCGCGTCGCCGTGCCGCGCGAAAAAGGAACAGCTGAAACACAATATGCTGTCCTTTATCGCCAAACAGTACGGGATCCCGTTCGCTTACGTCAATCAGGTCGGCGCGATGGACTGCTGTTCGTTCGACGGCGCCAGCCGCGTTTTTTCATCCGACGGGACCCTGACGGCGCGGGCGGTGTCGTTCGCCGAACAATGCCTGATCGTCAATCCGGCGAAAAACAAAGGGGCGGTCTATCCCCTGACAAACGGATTGGAAAAAACGCTGTCCGAGGAAAAAGTTTTCACATTGGACTATGAAAACGATTTGGAGCGCACCTATAAAACGATTGTGCAGGGAATTTCCGGATATTTCAAAAAATGCGGGCTGAAACGCGCGGTTTTGGGGCTGTCCGGCGGATTGGATTCGACGGTTTGCGCGGTTTTGCTGGCGGACGCTTTGGGGGCGGAAAACGTGTTCGGCATCAGTATGCCGTCCAAAATCACTAGCGCGGAAAGCCGCGACGACGCCGCGGCGCTGGCCGCGAATTTGGGCATACACTTCACGCAAATGCCGATCGGCGAAATGGTGGACGCGGCGAACGGATGTTTTTCCGAACTGTTCGCCAAGGTCGAATCGCAATGGGATTGCCGGTACAAGGCGTCCTTTACCCAAGACAACATCCAAGCCCGTTCCCGCGCCGTGTTTTTGTGGGGCGTCGCGAACGAATTTTCCGCCTGCGTTCCCATTGCCACATCGGATAAATCCGAGCTTTATATGGGATACGCGACGATTAACGGCGATATGTCGGGCGGGTTCGCCCCGATCGCCGACGTGCCGAAAACCAAGCTGTTTTCGTTGGCGCGGTGGATGAACGCGAACCGGCCGGTCAAAAACGCCGTACCCGAATCCGTCATTTTGAAACGGCCGGGGGCGGAACTGGCGATCGACCCGAAAACGGGCAAGCCCCTGATCGCCGAGGACGCTTTGATGCCCTATCCGTTCCTTGACGAAGTGATCTGGCGCATTGAAAACCGGCACGAAAGCTACGCCGATATGCTGGATTCCGAATTTTTGTACGAAAAGACGACGCCCGTTTCGCGCGAACAGAAAACCGCTTGGCTGGACAAGTTTTACAAGCGTATGGCGGGCGCGCTGTACAAATGGTCGATCCTGCCGCCCGCGGTCATCGTGGAATCGCGTTCGATCAACAAAAACGATTACCGCCAGCCCGTCACGTCGTGCCGCATCGACTACAGGGGAAAAAGCGCGCGGGAAATCCGCGATTTTCTGCAAAGGGCTTGAAATCGGCGGGAGAAAGGCGTACATCTTGCGTTAAAGTGAACTTTAAAACAAGAAAGGTCTTTTCCATGCTATATACGATTGGCGACGTTTCGGAAAAAACGGGGCTGCCCGCGCCGACGCTGCGTTATTACGACAAAGAGGGGCTGCTGCCGTTTGTGAACCGCGGCAACGGCGGCATCCGCAAATTTCAGGACACGGATCTGGAATGGCTGCGCATGATTGAATGTCTGAAGGCCAGCGGTTTGCAGATCAAGGACATCAAACGCTATATCGACCTGACCGTTCAGGGTGATTCGACGATCGAAGAACGCCGGAAAATGTTTTACAAACAGATCGAACGGGTCAAACGCGATATGTGGGCGCTGCAAAACACGCTGGATATGCTGACGTACAAATGCTGGCTGTACGACACGGCGGCGGCGTTGGGCAGCGTCGAGGCGGTCAAGGAAATCCCCCTTGGCGAAATGCCCGAAAACATCCGCAAGCTGAAAGAGAAGATAGCCAAGACGCATTGTTCGTCCTTTCGCAAATGCGGGGAGGGTTCCGGGAAATGACACAGCCGCATATTCAACTGAACGAAACCCAAGCCGCTCCGTTCGCCCTGTTGCCGGGGGATCCCGCGCGGCTGGATCGGATCGCGGCGTTTTTGTCGAACGTGCGGGAATTGGCCTATAACCGCGAATACCGCAGTCTGTCCGGCGAATACAAGGGCGTGAAAGTGCTGGCGGTATCGACGGGCATCGGCGGGTGTTCCGCCGGCATCGCGGTCGAGGAACTGTCCCGCATCGGCGTCGGGGCGATGATCCGCATCGGGTCGTGCGGCGCGATGCAATTCGGCATCGGGCTGGGCGATTTGATTTTGGCCGCGGGCGCGGTGCGCGACGACGGCGCGTCGCGGGCGTACGTCGATTTGCGCTTTCCCGCCGTGGCGGACACGGAGCTGCTGAACGCGTGCCTGACCGCCGCGCGGCAAAACGGGTTCAAGCATCACGTCGGCATCATCCACAGCCACGAAAGCTTTTATATCGACGATAACGAGGAACAAAAGCGTTTCTGGGCGAAAAAAGGCGTTTTGGGCGCGGACATGGAAACGGCCGCGCTTTATACGATCGGCCGCCTGCGCGGCGTGAAAACGGCGTCAATTTTAAACAACGTCGTTGTCAGCGGCGGCGACACGGCGAACGCGATCGGCGGATACGTTGACGGCGAAAGCCTGACCAAAAAGGGCGAGGAAAACGAGATTCTGACCGCCCTTGACGCTTTCACGTTATTGAAATAGATGAAACAAAACAAAAAAAGCGGGGTTGAAACCCCGCTTTTTCATAGGCGATGAAATCAGAATTTGCCGATCGCGCGGTACAGGTTCGATTTCCCGACCAAAACGGTATAGAATGACGTGATCAATTCCTGCCGCGCGGTCGCCAGCTGCGCCTGCACGGTCAGCAGGTTCAGCAGCGTTTCCTTTCCCGCCCGATACGACGCGCGGGAAACGCGTTCGTTTTCCTCGGCCGATTTCAAAACGTCCTGATTGATCGTATAGGACGCCAGCGCGGTTTTGTAATCCTGATACGCCGACCAGACTTCGTTTTTCACGGCGTCCTCGGTGCTTTTTTCCTGCCAGACGGCCTGACGGTAATCGTAGCGCGCCTTGGCCAAAGCGTAGGATTTGGAGAACCCCTCGAACAGCGGGACGTTCAAAACGACGCCGACATCGCCGCCGTAAGTGTAGGGATATCCGTCTTTAAAAGGTTTGTCGTCTTTCCACCGGTCGGCATAGGACGCGTTCGCCGTCAAAGCCAACGTCGGCGCCATCGCGGATTTCGCGGCGTCTATTCCCGCCGAAGCCGCTGCTTTGGATTTCGCCGCGCCTTTGATTTCGGGACGCAGATCCAACGCCAGCTTTATCATCTTTTGCACGGGCATTTTTTCCGCCAACGCGGTTGAACCGTCGTCTTTTTTCGGCACGACCAGAGAAAACTTCGTTTCGGGCGGCAGGTTCAGCAACGTCGCCAGCTTCGCCTGATTCTTTTCAATCGTGTTTTGCGCCGCCGTCACCGCCAGCTTGGAACGCAGATACGTTGTCTTCGCCAACAATAAATCGGACGTCGCCGCTTTGCCGACCTGATATTTCTTTTGCGTTTCGTCATAGGATTTTTTATAGGACGCGACGCTGGTTTCCGCGGATTTCAAAACCTCTTTCGCGCTCAGCAAATCCATGTACGCGCTGTGAACGCCCAACACCAGATCGTGCAAAGCCGCGTTGTACCCGAACGCCGCCTGTTCCATATAGGCTTTCATCATGTCGGTCGTCGCGGAACGCCCGCCGAAATCCAGCAGCAGCCAGTTCAAAGCGACGTTGATTGAATACGGCTTGGCTTTCATATCCTTGTAAACGTTGGCGTCCGGCAGGTCGTACTGTCCTTTGCTGTGCGACGTTGTCGCCGCCGCCGTCAGGGCGACGTTCGGCAGATAGGCGGCTTTGCTCGCCCCCAATTCAGCCTCCGCCGATCTGACCGCCATGAACGTGCGGTTCAAATCGGGGTTGTTGCACACGCCGATCTGGATCAGGTCGTTCAGCCCCATTTTGCCTTTGACGTTCACCTTTGACAGGCAGTTTTCGGGCGATTTTTGCGTGTAAACCGACATCGGGTCGAACGCGTGCGCGGGGACGGTCAAAAACGCCGCCAATCCCGCCGTTATCAGCATTTTTTTCATTTGTTTCCTTTCTTTTTCGCCTTGTCGGCCAAAGTTTGAACCAGAACGTACAGCAACGGAATGACAAACAGCCCGATCACCGTGCCGGCCAGCATCCCGTAGAACACCGGCGTGCCGATCGCCCGACGGCTGTTCGCGCCCGCGCCCGTCGCGTGGATCATCGGCAGCACGCCCAAAATGAACGCAAATGCCGTCATCAACACCGCGCGGAACCGTTCGCGCAAAGCGTACATCGCCGCGCGCGGCACGGTCATATGCGATTCCTGCCGCGCGTCGCGGGCGAATTCGACGATCAAAATCGCGTTCTTGCTCGCCAATCCGACCAGCATAACGATCCCCAACTGCGCGTAAATCGACAAAGGCAGCCCCGTAATCAGCAGCCCCGCCAAAGCCCCCGCCGTCGCGACGGACACGGACATCAAAACGGGAATCGGCAAAATCCAGCTTTCATACAGCGACACAAGGAACAGATAGGCGAAAACAACCGCCAGCGACAACAGCAAACCGATTTGCCCCTGATTGTTCTTTTCCTGATAGCTCATGCCCGACCATTCGTAGGAAAACCCTTTGACGCCTTTCATCATGTTTTCCATTTCGGCCATCGCTTCGCCGGACGTTACGGTCGGGTTTTGTTCCGCCGTAATATCCGCGCTGGGATATTGATTGTAGCGGGAAATCACGCGCGGCGACATGACTTGCGACAAGCTGACCAACGCGCCCAGAGGCACTTTTTCGCCCGTCGTGGACGGAACATAGATGTCCTGCAAGCTTTCGACGTTGTCGCGGAACCGCGCGTCGGACTGCACGACGACTTGGTTGACCTGCGTGCCGATGTTGATGTCGTTGACGTACATTGATCCCAGATAGGCCTCCAGCGTCGAATACAGGTTCGACAGCGGCACGTTCATGGCTTCGGCCTTTTCGCGGTTGATTTCGATGAACACCGCGGGCGTTTTCGACGTAAAGGTCGTAAAACCGTACAAAAACTTCGAGTTCGTGTTGACTTTGCCCAGCAGTTTTTGCGCTTCGGCGTCCAGCTTGGCGTAATCCATGCCCGCCGTCATTTGCAGGCGGAAATCCATGCCGCCCTGATTGCCCAAACCTTGAATCGCCGGAAATTCAAAAAATTGCAGCTCGGCTTCGGGCGTTTCGGCCGTCAGCTTGGCGCGCATTTCGTTCATCAGGTTGGTGGAATACAGCGACGGAGCTTTACGCTTGTCCCACGCTTCCAAATCGACAATCACCATTGCCGTGTTTTCGGAACGCCCCGCCAGAATACTGACGCCGACCACGCCGATTGAACCGCGCACACCCTTTTGCGCCAGAATTTTTTCGGTTACTTTTTCAACGACCGCTTTGGTGCGGGCATAGGACGCGCCCTCCGGCAAAGTGATGTTCGCAATATAAATGCCCTGATCTTCGTTCGGGACGAACGACGTGCCGTTCAGTTTGAACAAAACACCGTTCAACGCCACAATCACGCCGAAAATCAACGCGATGACGCTGATCCGCCGCGCGAACAGCGCCGCCGTGCGGGCGTAGGCGTTCGTCGTCGAATTGACCGCGCGGTTGAACCACGCCAGCGGCCCTTTCTTGGCCGTTTTAAACGGTTTCAGGAAGTACGCGCACAACACGGGCGACAACGTCAGCGCGTTCACCGCCGAAAACACCAGCGACGTGCTGATCGTGATCGCGAACTGCAGATAGATCCGCCCCGTGATGCCGCCCATGCAGGCGATCGGGACGAAAATAACGACCATGACCAGCGTTGTGGAAACCAGCGCGCCCGTGATTTCGCGCATGGTGCGTCTGGTCGCTTCCAACGGAGGCAGCTTTTCACGCTCCATCAAGTGCATGACGCGTTCGACAACGACGATCGCGTCGTCAACGACCGCGCCGATCGCCAACACGATGCCGAACAGCGTGAACATATTGATGCTGAACCCCAGCGCCAGCATGACCACCATGGTCGCCAGCATGGACACGGGCACGGCGATCAGCGGAATCAGCGTCGTGCGCCAATTCTGCAAAAACACCCAGCACACCAGAACGACCAGCACGAACGTTTCAAACAACGTGTGCAGCACTTCGGAAATCGACGCGTTGATGTAGTCGGCCGAATCATAGTTGAATTTGTATTCGACGCCTTCGGGCAGGGTTTCCTCCAACCGTTTCAATTCGGCGCGCAGCTTTTTCATCGCGTCAACGGCGTTTGCGCCGGACGACAGCTTGACCTGCAGCGACACGGCGGGCGCGCCGTCGGCAAACGCGGAAACACCGTAGGATTCCTCGCCGTACGCGACGTTCGCGATATCTTTCAACCGCACCAATCCGCCGTGTTCCGCCGTGCGGACGATGATTTCGCGAAAGTCCTTGACTTCGTTGACGCGCCCTTGAGTTTTCAGCGGATAGACCATTTGCGCGGAATCGTCCGGCGCGGCGCCCAGCTTGCCCAAAGTCGGCTGATAGTTCTGGGACGAAATCGCGTTGCGGACATCCGCCGCCGTGATGTTCAGCGCCGCCATTTTGTCCGAATTCAGCCACACGCGCATGGCCGAACTGGCCGCGTACACATCGACGCCGCCCACGCCGTCGATACGCGCCAAAGCTTCCTTGACGTTGTCGATGACATAGTCCGCCAGCTGCAGACTGGACAAAGTGTGTTTCGGCGACACGAACGAAACCATCGCCAGCATATTGGTTGATTCGCGGGTGACGGTCACGCCCTGACGGGTGACTTCGGCCGGCAGGGACGCGGTCGCGATCTGCACGCGGTTCTGCACTTTGACCTGCGCCATATCGGGATCGACGCCCGTTTTGAACGTTACGGTCAGGGAATACGTCGTATCCTCTGACGACGAAGACATATACAGCATATCTTCGACGCCGTTGACTTCGCGTTCGATGGGGATCGCGACCATTTTCGCAATCACGTCCGCGGACGCGCCGGGGTACGTCGCCGAAACCGTCACCACGGGCGGCGTGATTTCGGGATACAGCGCGATCGGCAGCATTTTAATCGCCACCAGTCCCGCCAAGCACATCACAATCGCGATGACGATCGCAAAACGCGGGCGTTTCAGAAAGATTTCCGAAAACATCTTCAGCCCTCCGATTTCACAAAGCTTTGTTTGACGGCCGAACCGTTTTCAACTTTTTGCAAGCCCTGCACGATGATATGCGCGCCGGCGTTCAGCCCGTCGGTTACGATCAGCCTGTCGCCGATCAAATCGCCCGTTTTGACATAGGTTTTCTGCGCTTTTTCATCGGCGTTCACGATATAGACGAACAGGCCGAGGTTGTCCTGCATCACGGCGGATTGCGGAATCAGAACCAGCGGCCGGTCTTCGCCCGCTTTGACCAAAACGTCAACATGGTTCCCCGGCAGCAGCGTTTTATCCGCGTTTTGAACGTCGATATAGGCCGCGACCGTCGCCGTCATCAAATTGACTTCGCTGTCGAAAAACGTCTTTAACACTTTGACGGGAACAACCGTATCGTCGGGCAGGACAACCTTGATGTCCGTAATGAAATCGCCGTTTGTTTTCAAACGCTTCATCGCGGTCAGACGGTCTTTGTCGGTTACGGAAAACGAAACGCGTATCGGCGAAATCTGCACGATGCGCGCCATTGCGCGCCCCGACATATCGACAAAATTTCCTTTGGTAATCAAAGCCTTGCCGATGAAACCGTCAATCGGGGCTTTGATTTCCGTATAGCCCAGATTGATGCGCGCGGTCGCGGCATTCGCTTCGGCGGCTTTGACGGCGGCTTTCGCCTGCGCCAGCGCGCTTTCGGACGCTTCAATGTTCGACGCGGTCAGAACTTTTTGCTTGAACAAAACCAGATTGCGCTTGTGGTCGCTTTCGATTTGCTTCAGGTTCGCTTTCGTCCGCGCGACTTCGGCGTCCGCGCTGTTGACGGATTCACGGTAACGGCTTTGCTCGATGATGAACAGCACCTGATCTTTTTTGACAAAGCCGCCTTCGTCAAACAGGATTTTATCCAAATAGCCCGTGACCTGCGCTTTGACATCGACGCTGTTGATCGCTTCGACCGTCGCGATGTATTTTCTGACGGGCGCGGTGTTTTCCAAAACCGCATCCGTGGTCACCACATACGGCACGCCGCCGCCGAACCCGTGATTTTCCGCGGGCGTCAAACGGGTTTTCAGCCCCCAGCCCACAGCCACGCACGCCAGCAGGACGCACAGCTGAAACAGGATTTTCCTTTTGCTTAAATGAACGACTTTCATCAAACGCTCCTATCAAAAAGCTTTGGGTTGTTGATAAAAGCGGAATTTTTTTGAATCAAGAAAAAAAATTTTTATATCACTTTGTAATGGTTTTAGGCTTTTTGCGAATGGCGATGTCAACGCGCAGACCGGAATCAAGGCGCGTTTCCAAAACATACAGATCGTTGTAGCGGAAATCGTCGTCTTCCGGCGATTCGGAAGCGGTATTGTCTTTGATAACCTTGACTTTTCCCGCTTTGGACACTTTGCGTACGCGCAGGGCTTTCACAACGTCGTCGGTCAGATATTTGCCGGATTTTTTCCACCGCATCACGCTTTGAACGCTGACGCCCAACGCTTTCGCCGCCGCCGTCATCGACAGCCCCGACACCAGCAGGGTCATCGCCAGCCATTTTTCGTCCAAGCTGCGGACGCGGGACGTTTCGCGCGTGAACTGACAGCCGCATTCGGCGCATTTGTAACGCTGCTTTCCGCGCGCCTTGCCGTATTTCGTCGATTGTTCACATCCGCACTTGGGGCATTTCATCCGTTTTTTTCCTTCTTTAACCATTACAAGGTTATAATAAAAAAACGCTGCCGACAACCGCTTTTCTCCCCTCGTTTTTGAAAATCCGATTCGTCAGTCCGTCATCGGGGTAGCTCCGGTTTCAATGATTAACAACACCTGAGTGTTTTGCCGGTTTTGCATCCGGAAAGTTGTTTTCCGGTGCGGGGATCGAAAGGATGAGGCGGGGCGAGGGGAGGAAAAAGAGCATGAAAAAAACCGTCCTGAATGCAGGACGGTTTTTTTGAAGAGAAGCGATCAAGCTTTGACGGCCGCTTTTTCGGCGGAGCCTTTGATGCGTTTTTTCAAACGCTTGGCTTCGCAGGACAGCTTGCCGTTCGGCGTGGACAGCAGGAACGCGTCCAACCCGCCGTTGTGTTCGATCGTCCGCAAACCACGCGAGGACAGGCGCAACGTCACGGTCGTTCCCAACGTTTCGCTCAGCAAAGAAACAACCTGCAGATTCGGCAAAAACCGACGGCGGGTTTTGTTGTTCGCATGGGAAACGTTATTGCCCGACTGGGCGCCTTTTCCTGTAATAATGCAACGTTTTGCCATAACACAATTCCTTTAAACGAAAAACCAGAGCCTTTCTTTTAGCTTTAAACGGCCGCGCCGTCAAGTCAAATCTGGTGTTTCTGAGTTAAAAAGTTCCGTTTCGCCGTTGATTTCAGCGTCCGCCGTTTGTTTTCAAAGCCGCCTGTCTGGCGATCGGGGAGGGGGCGGACGTTTTTGCGGCGGGCGCGTTCGCGTTTTGCGGCGCGGTCAGTGTCAGAAAATGCTTTTTGAAATCGACGGCCAGCTGTTCGGGGGTTTTCAACGGGCTGAGGATGATTATATCCTTGCGTTTGTCTGCGTGTCCCGATCCGGCGTTTTGCATAAAACCGAACGTGACCGGCGTCGTCAAATTGCACGCCGTCAGCTTTTGGGCGAAGTCGGCGTCCTGCATCAAAAGGCTTAACATCTTTTCCGCCGTTTCCGTCCGTTTGTTCAAAACGTTTTGGGAAATGGGCGAACGCATGGCGTCCTCGTACCGCGCGTCGGGGCGGAAAAACACGGCTTTGCTGTAAAAATCGGGGTCTTTGTCGTATCCGTCGAACGAAAACATTTCACGGCCGTCGGCGCAATAAAAATGGTGCGCGGCGATTTTTCCGGCATCGCCGTTCATCGGAGCTGTGAAGGCTTTTTTCAAGCTGTCGGCCTTGTTTTTCGCCAGATACATCGCGCCGGCCATACCGTTCGCCCTGCGGCCGTCAAACACGCCGTAAGCGTTGCGGACGGACAGGTGTTCGCCGGCGGCCGGATGCTTTTTGCCGGTCAGCTTTTCGTACAGGCGGCCATACGCGTCCAGCGCCCGCATCGTGACGGAGGTGACATAGGCGAATTTTCCGGAACGGAGCGTTTTGGCAATCCGTTCATCCGGCAGTTGTCCGTCAATGCCCATGCCGACGGTGTGGGATTTGAACGCGGCGACGATGTCCAGCTTTTTGCCGGACAAGGCCTTGTCAATGAATTTGACGGCGGCTTCCTCGCGGCCTTTCCGCACGTTGTCGGCGAAATTTTCCGGATGCAGGAAACGCGGCGGATTTTCGATGTCCTTGTGATAGTCGCATTCATAGTTGCGCGCCAGCTTGAAATTGACGGCATAGCCGCGCATTCCGGCCAAAACACATTCGCCTTCGCTTTTGCCGGCCGTTTTGGCGATGGCGTAGGATCGCATTCCGCGGGCGTACATCCCCTGCGTCGATTCGCGGATGAACACGGCGTGCGTCTGCGGATTGTTGTTGCGGATCTCGAACATATACTGGCAGGACGCCATTTCGGCGGCCGATTCGTTCAAACGGTCGTCCAGAATGTCTTCGGCCAAAGACAGTCCGTTTTTATATTTATCGACGCCGTCGTGTTTGAATTGGTATTGGTGCTGCAATTCGTGGACAAACGTTTTGGCTGTCCGGTATCCCGTTCCCATTTTTTTGGAAAGCATGATGCGTTTGCCGTTGCAGCTGCCGTAACATCCGGCGCCGCTTTCAAACGCCAGCACGGGGCGGTCGGCAAGGGGCAGATCGCGAAGCTTTTTCAGCTGGGTCGGGCTTTCGATGACTTTGGACAGGATTTCGGCCAAATCGCGCTTTTCATCGGGCGTTCCCTCGACCGGCAGAAAATCGTCCCCGCCGTCGCCGAAACGCAGCACGCTTTGTTTGTCGTCGTCCGGATGCTTTTCGACGCGCACTTTGTCCGTCGGCTGAAAAGCCCCTTTGAAATCCGCGCTGAATATCCGGTTTAAAAAACTCATCCGTCGCCCCGTCCATTTTTTTGTCTAAAATCATTGTAGCAGAAAGGAAAAAAGCCGCAATAAAAAAAGAGCCCCTTTCGAGGCTCTTTTTCCATTGGTTCGGAAACGTCCGGACGATCAGAAACCGCCCATGCCGCCCATTCCGCCCATGCCGCCCATTCCGGCGTCGGCGCCGCCGTGGCAGGCGCATTTTTCTTCGGGCTTGTCGGCGACCATGGCTTCGGTCGTGATCAGCAGTCCGGCGATCGACGAAGCGCTTTCCAAAGACGTGCGGACGACTTTGGTCGGGTCGATAATGCCGGCTTCAAACATATCGACGTATTCGCCGGTCTGCGCGTTGTAACCGATGTTGGTCTTTTCGCCTTCCAGCAGTTTGCCGGCGATGACGGCGCCGTCTTCACCCGCGTTCGCGGCGATCTGACGGACGGGCGCCTGCAAAGCGCGGCGGATGATGTCAACGCCGACGCGCTGGTCGTCGTTGGCGGGTTTGACCGCGTCCAGACATTTCACGGCGTACAGCAGCGCGGTGCCGCCGCCCGTGACGATGCCTTCTTCGACCGCGGCGCGCGTGGCGTGCAAAGCGTCGTCAACACGGTCTTTCTTTTCCTTCACTTCGACTTCGGACGCGCCGCCGACTTTGATCACCGCGACGCCGCCGGACAATTTGGCCAAGCGTTCCTGCAGTTTTTCCTTGTCGTATTCGGACGTCGTCGTTTCGATCTGTTTTTTGATCTGCGCGCAACGGGCGGAGATTTCGTCTTTCGCGCCGGCGCCGTCAACGATCGTCGTGTTGTCTTTGGTGATGGACACTTTTTTCGCCGTTCCCAGCATATCCAGCGTCACGTCTTCCAGCTTGATGCCCAAATCGGCCGAAATCACCTGACCTTTGGTCAGAATGGCGATGTCTTCCAGCATGGCTTTGCGGCGGTCGCCGAATCCGGGGGCTTTGACGGCGGCGACTTTCAATCCGCCGCGCAGTTTGTTGACAACCAGCGTGGCCAAAGCTTCGCCTTCAACGTCTTCCGCAATGATCAGCAGCGGACGCGCGGATTGGACGACGGCTTCCAACACCGGCAGCATGGACTGCAGGTTGGACAGTTTGGCTTCGTGGATCAGGATGTACGGATTTTCCAGTTCGCAGGTCATCTTTTCCGCGTTCGTCACGAAATACGGGGACAGATATCCGCGGTCGAACTGCATTCCTTCAACGACTTCCAGTTCGGTGTTCAAGCCTTTGGCGTCTTCAACGGTGATGACGCCTTCGTTGCCGACTTTTTCCATCGCGTCGGCCAGATATTTGCCGATCGAGCTGTCGCCGTTGGCGGAAATCGTTCCGACCTGTGCGACTTCGGCGGTCGTGGAAACCTTGCGCGAACGGGCTTTGACATCTTTGACGACGGCTTCGACGGCCATGTCGATGCCGCGGCGCAGATCCATCGGGTTCATGCCGGCGGCGACGGCCTTGCAGCCTTCGCGGACGATGGCCTGAGCCAAAACCGTGGCGGACGTGGTGCCGTCACCGGCGACGTCGGCCGTTTTGGACGCGGCTTCCTTGATGATCTGGGCACCCATGTTTTCAAATTTGTTGGCCAGTTCGATTTCCTTGGCGACGGAAACGCCGTCCTTGGTGATCTTCGGCGCGCCGAAAGATTTGGACAGAACGACGTTGCGGCCTTTGGGACCCAGCGTCACTTTAACGGTGTCAGCCAGAATATCGACCCCGCGCAGCATCGCGTTGCGGGCGTCGGTGGAAAATTTGACTTCCTTAGCAGCCATAGTAAAAACCTTCCTTTTAAAACAAAACCTGTAGAGGGGATAACGTCGGGATTATTCCAAAATGCCCAGAACGTCGGCTTCTTTCATGATCAACAGTTCTTCGCCGTCGATTTTGACTTCGGTTCCGGACCATTTGCCGAACAAAACCTGATCGCCGACTTTCAGCGTCATGGGGATCGTTTTGCCCTGTTCGTCGCGTCCGCCCGTTCCGACGGCGATGACTTCGCCCTTGGACGGCTTTTCCTTCGCGGTGTCGGGAATGATGATGCCGCCGGCGGTTTTCGTGTCTTCCGCGGTGCGTTTAACCAGAATGCGGTCGAATAACGGTTTGAATTTCATGATAAAACCCTTTTGAAAAGTAAAAACCATAGTCGAGGCGAACGGATGTTTTGGCACTCCCGCCCGTCGAGTGCTAACAAGATAGGATCGCGGATTCCGGTTGTCAAGAGGGGCGGCGCAATTTTTAACGCGGATATGAAAAAAGCCCCGAAATCGGGGCTTTTTGAAAAGATCGAACCGGATCAGCGGCCGTACATTCCGCGGCCGGGGAAATACGCGCCGTTGATGATCGCCTGCTGCACCATTTTCTGATTTTCCTTTTTCATCAGGTTGGATTCCAGCTTTTTCAACGCGGTCTGCGCGTGTTTCAAATCGACATAGTCGCGGGTCGAAAACAGTTCCTTGGGCGTCTGCGGCGCGCCGATCGTCGCGGCGGCTGTTTTGGACGCGATATAGGCCATGCCCGCGCCGGCGACGCAATGGCTCAAATCGGGGTCGATCGTCGCGGCGACGACCATGGCGGCGGCGATGATGCCCAGCTTCGTCGTCGTTTCGCGCGAATGTTCGCCGGCTTTGACGTTGCCGTAATAGGCCAGCTTGTCCTTGATGCCGAAACCTTTCATTTCCTTTTCGACTTCCTTGCGTTTTGCGTAAACGTCGTCGGCTTTGATGTCGTCCCATTCCGAACGTTTGGCATAATCGGACAGCGTTTTGTGCGATTCGATGATCGTGTCCAGACGCGTCATCGACACGGCGTTCGTCAGGTATTTGTTCAGCAGGGCGGCGGATTTGGATGTTTTTTCCGCGGTTTCAGATTTGTTTTCCAAGCTTAAAGCCATAGTGACCTCCGAATCATTTTTTAGTGATAATGATGATAGTCTTTTTGAAAATTTTGTCAATAATTTTCAGAAACGTTCTAAGGCGCGGCCGGTTTCGGTTTCGCGGCGGCTTTCGCCATATCTTCGGCGGCGCGGTACCGGCGGTTGATTTTGCCGCGCATGGAATCGATCAGTTTTTCCGCGTCCATGGCGGCGGTTTGATATTCCTTTTCCAAATGCGACCGCAGGAACATCAGGACGCTTTGTCCGACAACCTTGACATCGCGGATGTAAAAACCGGCCGGCGTTTCGCGCAGGGCGAACATCAGCTCCAACGTGTTTTCATCCGGTTTCGCCGTGTCGGCGGCGTTTTTGCCGTCGGCGGCGGGCAACTGAAACTTGCCGTTCGTGGCCACGGCGACCTTCAACAGGATGTCGCGGCCGGACGGTTTTTTGTCGGTGACTTTCAGTTTCGCGTCGCTCAGATCCCAGGATGTCGTTCCGTACATGACGACGAAATAGTCGAAGAACAGGAATTTCAGATCGGCCTGCTGCTTCGGCGTCAATTCGCGCCAATACCGCCCCATGGCCAGACGCGGCATTTCGTTTTGGTCGAACACTTCGGCGGCCAGACGGCGCAGCCCGACGTAACGGGGCTTTGTTTCCTTTTCGGATAAAACGCGGATCAGCCGGTATCCCCGATCAATCAGCCAGCTTTCGGGCGACGGCGCGGCGGCCGTTTGCGCGCGCGCGGCGGGGCACAGCGGCAACGCCGCCAGCAGGAAAATCACGATTTTTTTCAAATTCTTCATCATTATCGTTGCCGCATCAAAAGCCGTTAGTCCTTAAAAACACTATACACGACTTTGCCTTTTCGGGTATATTAAAAACGTTCGCCGCTTTTCAAATTTATGGATGACACGGATGCCGATGCGCTTGATTTGTTTGTTTTTTATCGCTTTTCTGTCCTTTTTTCAAACCGTTCCGGCGCGGGCGGGAACGACGCTGAACCGGATAAAGCAAACGGGGGTCGTGCGCTGCGGGGCGCGGACGGCAGCCGATGCCTACGCCTATCGCGCGGACGGGGAATGGCGCGGCATCGACGTTGAAATCTGCCGCCTGATCGCGTCGGCGGTTCTGGGACGCGAAGAGGCGGTCGCGATCGTTCCCGTCAACCGCGAAGAGGGGATCGCTTTGCTGCGCGACGGCAAAATCGACGTTTTGAACGCCGCGACGCCGATCACGATGCGCAACGATTTGGAAACGGACGCCGCTTTTCCCGCCGTGTTTTACTATTCCGCGCTGGCGTTCATCGGGCATTACAAACCCGACGCCGCGTCGATGAAGGATTGGCAGGGGGCGAAAGTGTGCGTTGAAAACACGCCGTTTCTGACGCAAAACCTGCAGGATTACAACACTCGCCACGGGTTGGAACTGCGGGTGATGAAAACGCCGACCCTGACCCGCGCGAAGGAGTTGCTGTATCTGAAACGGTGCGATTTGGTGTTCGCGCGTTTGGAAACGCTTCATTCGGATTACTTTAAAAACGCGCCGGACGGCGTCGATCTGGCCGTTTTGCCGGAAATCGTGCGCACCTATCCGGCCGGTCCCGTCATCCGCGACGACGACAGGGAGCTTTTCAAGCTGGTGCGCTGGCTGGTTCACGGCGTCGTCAAGGCGGAGGAAAAGGGCGTGTCATCCCAAACGATCGAGGATTTCCAAAACACGGACGATCCGGAAATCCAAAACCTGCTGGATAAAAACAAAGCGACGGCGGCCAAGCTGGGCGTGGATGAAAACTGGCTGTACCGCGCGTTGTCCGAACGGGGGAATTACGGCGAAATCTACCGTCGCGGGCTGGGGGACAGGTCGGTTTTGAAACTGAACCGGTCGGCCAACAGATTGAAACGGGACGGCGGGCTGATCGGGTCGCCCGACTTTGAAAAATAGGGGAAGAAAAATGAAAAAAACGGTTCTTTTGGCTTTGTCGTCTTTGCTTTGTTCAACCGCGTTCGCCGCGGACATTCCGGCGCAATCGAAAATTTCCGCCGTGACCGTGTTTCCCGACCGCGCCGACGTTTCCCGTTCGGGGACGGCGCAGATTCCGGCCGGAAAGCATACGCTGGTGTTCGACAGCCTGCCGTTCGGGCTGATGACGGATTCGCTGCGCGTTTCGGGCAAAGGCGCGTTCACGATCGGGTCGGTGGAAACGAAAATCGTTTACACGTCCGAACCGGTCGCCGCGCAGGAAAAGGCCGTTCAGGAAAAAATCGCCGCCCTGCGCGACGAACGCCGGTTCATCGAATCGCAGATCAAGGCCGCCGACACGGGCAAGGCTTTTCTGGAAAACCTGACGCGGGCGGACGTGACGCCGCGCGCGAACGAAGACCGCCAAACACCCGCGCCCGCCGTGTGGAAAACCGCGTGGCAGACGATTCAAAACGGGATGAACGCGCTGGGGCGGGAATCCATCGAACATCAGATCAAGCTGCGTTCGATCGACGCGGAAACGGCCGCGCTGCAAAATCAGCTGCGGATGATCGCGACGGGGCGCAAAAGCTACAAGCAGGTGCGCGTCAACGTCGAAGCGTCCGCGCCCGTCAAGGCCGGCGTCGTTTTGCAATACCGCATTTCCGGCGCGCGCTGGAATCCGCTGTACGAAGCGCGGCTGAACTCCGATTCCGAAACGGTCGATCTCGTCCAATACGGCAACATTTCCCAAAACACGGGCGAGGATTGGGACAACGTCGCGCTGACGCTGTCCACCGCGCGGCCGTCGGCGACGATGCGTCCGTCCGTGCCGGACACGGTCTGGCTGGATCTGGAACGTTCCGAACCCGTCGTGTATAAAACGCGGTCGGCGCGCGTCGCGTCGTCGAAAATGATGATGGCGTCGAACTTCGCCGTCGCGGACGAAATGGCGGCGTTGGGCGCGGCCATGCCGGAATCCGCGGTCGCGGAGGATGTTGACGCGGGGTTTGTCGGCGCGGCGGCCGTCGGCACGGAATTTTCCGGCGTTTACGCGATCAAAGGGACATCCAACGTGCCGTCCGACGGGGCGCAGTACCGGTTCAACATCGGCGCGTACAACGCCAAAGCGGAAATCAGGGCGGAAACCTATCCGGCGTCGGACGCGTCGGCGTACCTGATCGCGACGCTGGTGTACAAAGGCGAGCTGCCTTTGCTGGCGGGGGACGCGGCGCTGTTCCGCGACGGGGCGTTCATCGGCAATTCGCAGCTGGACTTTCTGCGGCCGGACGAAAAGCTGCATCTGGCGTTCGGGCAGGATGAAAAGATCCGCGTGACATATACGTCCTTGGGCGGGAAAACAAAGGAAAGCGGCGTTTTGTCAAAGGATAACACGAAAGAAAGCCTGTCAAAGGCCGCCGTTCAAAACCTGCACCGCCGGCCGATCAAAATCGCCGTGTACGAACCGCTGCCCGTTTCCCGCAGCGGCGACGTGACGGTCAAAATCGTCAAGGATGCGACGACGCCGGATTACACGGTCGCCCCGAACGACAAAGTCGGTCTGGTGAAATGGGAAAGCATTTATCAGCCGCGTGAAAAACGGGAAATCAACTACGGGTACGCGGTCACTTGGCCGAAAGACGGACGCCTGACGGGTATGTGATCCGGATCCGGCGGCCGTTCGTCCTTTATTTTGCCGCGCTGACGGGCGTTTTCGCGCTGTTCGCCGCGACATCGGCCGTTATTAAAACAAAGGCAGCGTGTTGTTGTAATAAATGACATCCAGCTTTTCATCCGGACTGATCGGTTCGTAAAACCGCGCCAGTTCGTCGAAAGTGGATGCGTCGATGTACAAAGCGTCCGCGTCCGTTTTCGACCGGTTCAAAACGCGCTGTTTCGCCGTTTCCATATCACATTCGATTTGGTGGAATTGGATCGAATCGCAAAAATGGCGGATGCGTTCGACGGCGGCCGCCCGGCTTTTGCGCGACCAGAAACCGCGGTCGAAAATGACGTTGCCGCCGGCGCAGACGATGCGTTCGCCCAGTTTCCATGTGAACGCGGTCACTTTGTCGTGCGCCGCGCTGAATTCCGGTTCCGGCAGGTCGCGGCCGAACAGTTCGCGGATGAATTCGTCGTCGTTCAGGATGACGGCGCCGTATTGCGCGGCCAGCCGGCGGGCGATCGTCGATTTGCCGAACCCCATATACCCGCAAAGCAGATGCACGGTCGCCATTTTTATCGTCCGATGTTTTTGATCGAACGGAACACGCCGTCCACCCATCCTTTTGTTCCGCCGATGTCCGCGAAATACAAAACGGCGATCAGGATCGCCAGCCACCAGAAATACAATTTGACGACGGTGAACGTTTCCATGACGAACCGGACGATTCCCTTGAACAGGGCGGGCAGCATTTCATGAAACAGGTAGTTCAGGTATTTTTTCATCGAATCCTCTGTCAAAGCGAAAAAAAATCAGCTCCGGTCGTCCAGAGCTGATTTTCAAGAAGTAATACCGGATGTGGCAATGAGTGCCTGTTTGGTTTCAGGGGACATCCGTCCCCGTCACTCACTGTTATCGGGAGTGCTGTCGGGAACAACGCTCGGGTTGCTTCCCGAACCGCCCGAGATACCGGATGTCTTCCCCGCTATGTTGCCTTTGAACGAGGTGCTCAGCGTTTTGCCGCGCCCCAGTTTAACGGCTTTGGCGATAACGATGGACGACGAATCGTCCAAAGTTCCGGAGGGAAGAGCCGCCGCATTTGCGCTGTGGCTGGCGGCCAACAGGCAGATACCGGCTAAAATCAGACCTGATTTTTTCATCTGTATCCTCCTTAGCGATGAAAGACGGAAAAATTCCGCTTTCATTCCCATTTTGTCAGGATTTAGCGAAAAAGGCAAGCGGATACGGATAAAAAAAGACGGTGAAAACACCGTCTTTGAACTGGTAGCGGAGGGGGGACTCGAACCCTCGACACGCGGATTATGATTCCGCTGCTCTAACCAACTGAGCTACTCCGCCATCAAACGAGGAGTCTTTTACCGTGTTTTTGACGGGCTGTCAACACGTTTCTTTTCATCCGGTTCATTTTTCGCGCCGTTTGCGGCCGTCAGCTGTTTTTCCAACGCTTTGACCTGCGCTTTCAAATCGTCCAGCGCTTTCATCATCGGGTCGGTTTTTTCCGCGGCGTAGGCTTCAAAGCATTTTTCCGCCTTTTTGCGGCACCGCACGATCTGCGCGGGAACGCCGACCGCGGTCGCCGAATCGGGAACGTCCTTCAACACGACGGCGTTCGATCCGATCCGCGCGTCGTCGCCGATGACAATCGGCCCCAGCAGCTTCGCCCCCGCGCCGACGATCACGCGGTCGCCCAGCGTCGGGTGGCGTTTGCCCTGCGACGTGGACGTTCCGCCCAGCGTCACCCCGTGGTACAGCGTCACGTCGTCGCCGATTTCGGCCGTTTCGCCGATGACGACGCCCGTCGCGTGGTCGATGAACAGGTTTTTGCCGATTCGGGCGGCGGGGTGGATGTCAACGCCGGTCAGAAAACGGCCGAACGCGGACAGCAGCCGCGCCGTCGTGAAAAAGTCCTTCGACCATAAATAATGCGCGAAACGGTACAAAATGATGGCGTGCAGCCCCGGATAGCACAAAAAGACCTCGATTTTCGACCGCGCGGCCGGATCGCGGCTCAACACGGTGTCGGCGTATTCGGAAACTTTTGAAAATATTTCTTTTGAAAGCTTGAACATTGCCCACTCATTTCGCTAATATATATTTTTCTACAGGTTATAACCCACCCTTTGCAAGGTTTCAATATGCCGGAAATTATTTTTAACGGGCCCGAGGGGCGATTGGAAGGCCGATATCAGGCGGGGAACAGCGAAGAATCCCCGCTGGCGCTGATCCTGCACCCGCATCCGCAAATGCCGAACGGCACGATGAACAACCGCGTGACCTACACGCTGTTCCAAACGTTCAGCGCGCTGGGGTTCGCCGTCATGCGGTTCAATTTCCGCGGCGTCGGACGGTCGCAGGGGACGTACGACGACGGGCAGGGGGAATTGGGCGACGCGGCGGCCGCGCTGGATTGGATGCAGGCGATGAACCGCAACGCCAAAACGTGCTGGGTCGCGGGGTATTCTTTCGGCGCGTGGATCGGGATGCAGCTGTTGATGCGCCGGCCGGAAATTTCCGGTTTCATTTCGGTCGCGCCCCCCGCCAATTCAAAGGATTTCACTTTTCTGGCACCCTGTCCGGCGTCGGGGCTGATCATCCACGGGGGCGAAGACGCGCTGATCCCCGAACCGTCCGTGGCCGCTTTGGCGGACAGATTGTCGGGACAGCGCGGCGTCCACGTCCGTTACGCGATGTTTCCGCACGCCGGTCACGATTTTGAAAACCACCTGAAGGACATCAGTCTGGCCGTGCGCGATTACGTCACCGACGTGACGACCAAAAAACACAAAAAATCATCCAAAGGGAAAATTAAAAAAGTCCGCCCGAAAGAATAGGGCGGTTCTTTTCACCGTTCGTCCAGCAGCCGGACGGCCGCGGCCAGTTCCGAAAATTTTCCGATCGTGCAGTCCGCCCGCGCGGGATAGTCGTGGTCGCCTTGATTTGATTTGAAAAACACGGTTTTCATTCCCGCTTCGGCCGCCCCGTAAACGTCGCGGTACAAATCGTTGCCGACGAACACGGCTTCGTCCGCGCGCAGGTTCATTTTCTTCAGGGCTTTTAAAAACAGGCGTTTGTCGGGTTTGCGGTACCCGTAATCGCCGGACACGATCAGCGGATCGAACCAACCGGCCAACCCGACGGCGTGCAGTTCCGGATACGCCCACGCCGTCTGCCCGTCCGACACGGCCGCCAAACGGTACTTTTCCTTCAGCTTTTTCAACGTTTTTTTGACGCCGTCGTACAATTCCAACCGGTTCAGCGTCGCCGCGCGGAACAGCTCCGCCATCGTCAAAGGCAGCTGTTTGCGTTTCTTTTTGGGCATCCGGCGCGTGTAACCGGTGGCGTTGTCGTCCAGAATGTCGGAAAACAGGCGCACCGCGTCGAATTCCGGAAACGCTTCGCCGCTGTCGCGCCGCTGCGCCTGATTTTTCGCGAAATAGGCGTCGCGCACGGCCGGCGCGGGCATATCAATCCCCTGATAGATCAGAAAATTGCTTAACATCCGCCAGACGGATTCGTCCTCTTCGTCCGTCCAAATTTCGCTCAGCGTTCCGTTGATGTCGAAAATCAGCCCGCGGATCATCTCAGCCCTCTTGGAAACATTCAAACGCTTCGTCGATCAGGCGGCGGCGGTAATCGCGGTCGATCCAGAAATTGCGCGCGATCCGCAGCAGGGTCGTCCCCATGTAAAACGGCACGCGTTTCGTGACCGCGTCGAACGCGGCGTCCCTGTCCGGAAAATGGGACGCGTATTCCCGCAAAAAATGGCCGATGCACGGTTCGGCGGCGAATTCGTCGCCCGCGTTCATGGAAAAGAAATGCTTCAATTCGCCGGCCATGCGCCCGACATCGAAAACGCGGTCGGCCGTCATGCAGCGTTCCAGATCGAACGTTTTCAGCGAATCAAAGGAAAAGATGAAGTTTTCCGGCGTCGCGTCGCCGTGCACCAAAACGGGGCAGTCCGACCACATTTCCGGCCGTTCGCGCCAGCTTTCGCACAGCTCTTTCAGCCGTTTCGTTTCGTCATGGCTCAACAAGGGGGAGCATTGGCGGACGACTTGGCGCGTGTAATCGCAAAAGCGGTCGAAATCGACGCGTTCGTCTTCGTGCGCGGTGCGGTTGTGCAGTTCGGCGAAAAAGTACGCCAGCAGCCCCAGACAATCGTATAGCGCCGTTTCGTTGTGTTCGTTGATCGCGCGGGAAATGATCGAACTCAGCAGTTCGCCGTCGCAATATTCGACGACCAGCAGGTCGCCCAGCTCTTCATTGCGTCCCAACGGTTTGGCGACGTACAGGGGCGCGCGGTCGAACCCGTATCCGCGCACTTCCTCCAGCCGGCCGAATTCGCGGTCCAGCCGTCGTTCCGCGTTTCCGGCGTTTTCCTCGCGTTCGGAAAAGAAATACTTGCCGATGAATTTCGCGCCGGTCGTTTCCTCTTCGTACAGATAAACGGCGTTTGACGCGTGCAGGCGGTAAACCCTGTAGGCCGGATCGTCGCAGAAATCGGCGACTTGCGGCTGGATGTCGTATTTCAGGTAATCGAACAGCGGATCGTCCGTTTCCACATATCCTAAATATTCTCCGGTCATATTTCCGTTCCTTTCATGCGATCAAGACAACGCGGCCGCCGTTGCTTTCATACCGACGAATACGGCCAGCATCCCCAAACCGACGGAAAGCACCAGATACAGGAAAGCTTCCCCCGTTTTTTGGCGTTCCAGCAGCACCGCGAAATCCAGCAGGTACGTTGAAAACGTCGTAAATCCGCCCAGCAGGCCGGTCATCAGAAACGATTTCAATTCCGGCGGCAATTCCGTTTTGGAACGGAAAAACGCGTACAAAACGCCGATCAGGAACGCGCCGGCGACGTTGACGGTCATCGTGCCGTAATGCGTCCGCATCGCCGCGCAGACGGCCGCCCTTAACGCCGCGCCGATTCCCCCGCCGACAAATACGGCCAGAAACGTTCCCATGTCACACCAGCATCAACGCCAGCACCTGCGCGGAAATGACGCGCAGGGCGATCGTGACCGGATAGGCGGTCGCGTACCCGATCGCGGGCGCGTCCGTGTTCGCCATGTTCGCGACGAACGTCATGGACGGCACGCAGGTGTTGCACCCCGACAACCCGCCGCACAGGGAGAAGTAGTCCATTTTCTTTGTCATGCGCGTGACGACGCCGACGACCAGCATCGGGATGCTGGTGATCAAAATGCCCATGCCGATGAAATACAGCCCTTGCGTTCCGGCGACCAGCCGGACGAATCCGGGGCCCGAAGCCAGCCCGACGACGGTCAGGAACAGCAGCAGGCCGAGGAACCTGAACGCGTTCAAAACATACGCGGGGGTGTAGAAAATGATGTTGCCGACCGATCCGCGGCACGACAGGATGACCGCGACGATCAGCGGGCCGCCCGACGTGCCCAGTTTGATCGGGGCGTCGATTCCCGGAATGTGCAGCGGCACCAACCCCAGCAAAATGCCCGCGATCATGCCCAGAAAATACGGGATGAACCGCGTGTCGTTCGCGCGCGCCTGATTGTTGCCCAGATAACGGATCAGCGCGGTCGTGTCCGCCTGTTTGCCGACGACGACGACCTGATCCGCGAACGCCAGTTTCAAATCGGGCGTCGGGGGCAGGGAAACGCCGTTGCGGATGACGCGCGAAATGACCCAGTGATGGCGTTTGTCGCCCAACACTTTTTTCAACGGTTTGCCGACGCATTTCTGATTCGTGACCAGCAGGTTCTGGCTTTGAATCTGTTTCGCGCTTTCCTCCATCAAATCATGGTCGGGATCCATTTTGAACAGGAACGACACCTCTTGAAAGATTTTGCGCGGTCCGAAAATCAGCAGGATGTCGCCCATCTGCAATTTGGTGTGTTCGTGCGGCACGATGTATTCGTCCCCGCGCTTCATGCGCGAAATCGTCATCGAATAATGGATCATTTTCAGAAAATCGCCGATTTCCAGCCCGTCGAATCCGGGGTTGTTCACCAAAACGTTGAACCCCTGCATATGCGGGTCGTTTCCGGCTTTGGACGATTCGTATTTGGCAACTTCGTCGGTGATTTTGACGCGGAAGATCAGCTTCAGCAAAATGAAAACGGTGATGCAGCTGACGATGCCGACCGGATACCCGATCGCGTAGGCGAAACCCGATTGCGTGATTTGCGCGGCGTCAAACCCCAATTCGCCCAAAATCTGCTGCGCGGCACCCAGCGCGGGGGTGCTGGTGACGGAACCCGCGTACAATCCCAATACTTCGGGCAGAGAGATGTGACCGAATTTGAAAACCAGAAAAGTCAGCAGCGCGCCCAAAGCCGTCACGCCCAGCGACATCGCGTTCAAAATCATGCCGTTTTTGCGCAGCGCCTGAAAAATGTTCGGGCCCACGGCCAATCCCATGGAATACAGGTACATGATCAGCCCGAATTCCTTTAAAAAGGCCAGTACGTCCGCGGGAATGTGGACGGCGTATTTGTCCAGCATCCATCCGGCGAACAGTCCGGCGAACAAAACGCCGCCGACGCCCAGCCCGATTCCGCGGAATTTCAAACTGCCGATGAAAATACCGACGCAGCACGTTATGCAAATGCACAAAATGGTTATGATGGTGATCGACATGGCCTACCCCGAAAATAATAAAATTTTTTATCAGGATAAGCCTTTTTTTGTTAATAAAAAACTATTTTTGAACCGCTCGGCGAAAAAAAGCGGCGCGGGTCAGTTTTCGCTTTTGAACGGGCGCGTGAACAGCGACGCGACGATGTCGTCCACGGACGATTGACCGTTCATGATGCGGCTCAACCCTTCGCAAATCGGCATTTCGACGCCGGCGGCGGCCGCGCGTTCCAACACGGCGCGGGCGGTGAACACGCCTTCGGCGACGGTGCGTTTTTCGCCCAGAATGTCGGGCAGGGAACGGCCTTTGCCCAATTCCAGACCGACGGTGAAGTTGCGCGATTGGGTGCTGTTTGCAGTCAACACCAGATCGCCCAGACCGGACAGTCCCATAAACGTTTGCGCCTGCCCGCCCAAAGCGACGGCGAATCGAGCGATTTCGGCCAGCCCGCGGGTGATCAGCGCGGCGCGCGCATTGTCGCCCAACCGGCGTCCGGCGACGATTCCCGCGGCGATCGCCATGACGTTTTTGACCGCGCCGCCGATTTGCACGCCGATCACGTCGGCGCTGTAATACGGGCGGAACGTTTTCGTCCCCAGCGTTTCGACCAATTCCTTGCCCAGCGTTTCATCCGCGCACGCCAACGTCAGTGCGGTCGGTTTTCCCAGCGCGGCTTCTTCGGCGAAAGTGGGGCCCGACAGGACGGCGATTTGCGCTTGCGGCAACTCATGCGCCAGAATTTCACTGAGCAGGGAGCCGGTTTTTTCCTCGATGCCTTTGGCGCAAACGACGGCGGGCAGCCCCTGTTTCCAAACGGAGCGCAACGCTTGGCACGACGCGCGCAGATGCTGGGCGGGGATGACCAGCAAAACGGTTTGTGCGTCCGCCAGCGCGGCGGCCTGATCGTTGGTCGCGGCGATGTTTCCGTTCAATTCGACATCGGGCAGGAACAGCGTGTTGCGGCGTTTTTCATTGATGTCCGCGGCGACTTCGGGTTCGCGCGCCCACAACGTCACGCGCTTTCCGTTTTCCGCGGCGATATGCGCCAAGGCCGTTCCCCACGCGCCCGCGCCCAATACGGCAATCCTGTCCATCGTCATCTCTTTTCCCTTTCAACGTTTCGCGGCGGGGTCGAGCGGCCAGCGCGGCCGCGGGCTGAAATCCAGCGGATCGCTTTGCCCTGCCAGAAAATGCTCCATCCCCGCCCAAGCGACCATCGCGCCGTTGTCCGTGCACAGGTTCATCGGCGCGGCGGCGAAAGTCAGTTTGTTCTTTTTCGCCAGATTTTCCAACGCGCCGCGCAGCGCCCGATTGGCGGCGACGCCGCCGGCGACGACCAGATGCGTCCCCTCCGGATGCTCCTTTTTAAACGTTTTTATGCCGTTTTTCAATCGGGAACACAGCGTTTCCAAAACGGCGCGCTGGAAACAGGCGCACAAATCGGCAATGTCCTTTTCCGACAAAACGGCGTGCTCCAGAACCCCGTCGGGCGCGAAGCTTTCAACGGCGCGGCGGACGGCTGTTTTCAACCCCGAAAACGACAGGTCGCATCCCGCCTTGCCCACCATGGGGCGCGGAAAATCGAACCGCGCGGCGTCGCCGTTCAACGCGTACTGTTCGATCTTCGGTCCCCCCGGATAGCCCAGCCCCATCATTTTGGCGGCCTTGTCGAACGCTTCGCCGGCGGCGTCGTCAACGGTCGCCCCCAGCCGCTTGAACTTTCCGATCCCCTCGGCGATCAAAATCTGGCAATGCCCGCCCGATGTCAGCAGCAGCAGATAAGGGAACGGCACGTCCTGTCCCAAACGGGCGGTCAGGGCGTGCGCCTCCAGATGATTCACGGCGATAAAGGGCAGGTTGTGTACGGCGGCGATTGCTTTGGCGGTCATGACGCCGACGATCACGCCGCCGATCAATCCGGGGCCCGCCGACGCGGCGACGGCGGACAAATCCCTGAACGTCACGCCCGCTTTGGCCAAAGCCGTTTCGACGACGGAACCGACCTTTTGCAAATGGGCGCGCGCGGCGATTTCGGGGACGACGCCGCCGAACGCCTGATGTTCGGCTTGGGAATAAACGACCGAGGACAGCAGCCTTTTTTGATTGTCAACAACGGCCGCCGCCGTTTCGTCGCAACTGGATTCGATTCCTAAAACAAGCATTTTGAGCCTCTGATGTAAAATTATTCTACCCATACTCGGAAAAAATGGTAAAATCCAGTAGATTTAATCAGGGAGGCTCTTTATGGCAACTGGACAAGACAACCAAGAAACTGTGGAAACGCAAGGGGAAACGCCCGTTCAAACGGATGAAACGGAACAGACCGCGACGGTCGGTTTCACCCCCGAAGAAACGGAACACTGCCCGTGCTGCTGTAAAAAACGCGGTTCTTGCAAATACGTCGCCTTTTTGCTGCTGGTCGCCGTCGCGGCCGTTTTCGGCGTCCGCCAGTCGCGCGAAGCCGTGTTGGAAAAATACCGCGCGGTCGTCGAACGTTTTTCCGCGCAGCAGGTCGAACAGCCCGCCGCGCAACCGGAAACATCGGCCGAAACCGCTCGGCCCGCGGCTGAAACCGTTCAGCCCGCCGAACTGTCCGTCCGCGTCGAACAGCTGGAAAACCAGCGCGATTTCGACAACGCGGATGTCATCGTCGCGACGGTCGAGGAAAAGCCCGACCTGACGGCCGGTCTGTCCGCGCTGGAACAGAACCAGCAGACGCTGAACGACGAAATCGCGCGCCTGCGTTCGGAAATCGACGCTTTGCGCGCCGCGATGCCCAAATCCGGTTTGATTGAGGAACGGCTGCTGGCCGTCAACGCCCGCGCCGACGCGTTTGAACAGAAACTGGTCGAGGAAAGCGTCAAGATCGAACGCATGGAACGCAACAAAGCCGACGCGTCGTCCGTGTTGTCAATGATGACGCGGCTGGAAATCACGGAACGCAAGTTGCGCGCGTCGAACGCGGAAAAAGCGCGCGCCGCCGCTTTGCTGTTGGCGGTGTACCAGATGCGCGAATCCGCCGCGTCGGGACAGAGTTTTCTGACCGAACAGCAGGCCGCGCTGGCTTTGGCGTCGTCGAAACCGCGAATCGCCGAATACCTGCGTTCGCTGTCCGTCGCCGCGGATCAGGGCGTGTGGACGAAAACCGCGCTGACCCAATCGTTTTCGGCCTATGCCGACAAAGCCGTTTTGTCCGAATCGGTCAGCCCCAAACAGGATTGGTTCCATCAGGCCTTGAATTCCCTGAAAAAACTGGTCGTCATCCGCCGCATCGACGCCGTGACGCAAGAGGATATGTCCACGCAGGCCGTTTTGGCGCGCGCGCAGCAGGCCGTCAACGCGGGCGATCTGACCGTCGCCGTTTTGCATTTGCAGGCGCTGCGCGGAACCGCCGCCGATGAAATGAAAGAATGGACGCAGGCGGCGCAGCGTTACGTGACGACGCAGAAAACGATCAACGAAACCGTCGCCGCCGTGCTGGGGGTTCTGTACGCCGAACAGGCCAAGGGGGAATGATTGATGATCAGAATCGTTTGGAACGCAATTCTTCTGGGAATTATCGCTCTGGCGGCGGCTTGGCTGTCGAACAATCCGGGGACGCTGCACATTGAATGGATCGGCTATTCCGTTCAAACGTCCGTGGCGGTCGTCATCGGCGTCGTCGCCGTTTTGTACGCCGTGTTTTATGTCTTTTTGGCCAAACCGCTGTTGGTGCTGACGCAAAAGATCGCGTTTTGGACGGGCGCGGACAAGCGCGCGCATAAAATCGCGAAATCCGAAGTCAACCGCGAAATCGACCGTTATACCTTGCTGGGCGACGGGTTGACCGCGCTGGCGGCGGGGGATGTCGCCGCGGCGCAGAAAACGGCCAAGCGTTTGGAAAAAAGCTTTGCCGACGAACCGTTTAAAATCAAAGTGTTTCAGGCTCAGCTGGCCGAAGCGAAAGGTAACACGGCCGAAGCTTTGCGCCTGTTCGACGAACTGTCCGCCGACGACGCGACGCGTTTGCTGGGGACGCGGGGCAAGATTCGCCTGCTGCGTCTGACCGGCAACATGGCCAAAGCGACGGAGCTGTGCGCCGGATTGCTGTCGATGAAAAATCCGCCCGCTTGGGTTCTGTCCGAAGCGTTTGAATTGCAGATTCACGAAAAGCAGTGGGCGCAGGCGATCGCGACGCTGGAAAAAGCCTATAAGCAGGATCTGTTCGACAAGCTGACGGCCAAGCGGCTGAAAGCTTCCGTTTTGCTGGAACAGGCCGCCGGCGCGGCGGACGCCGCCGAACGCGAAAGACTGATCCGCGCGGCGCACGACACCGACGAAACGTTCGTGCGCGCGGCCGTCCAGACCGCCGAATTGGATGTCGCCACGGGCGAACCGAAAAAGGCGCGCCGCCTGTTGCAAAAGGTGTGGAAACTTTCCCCCAGCTGGGCGGTGTACGAAGTGTATCTGACGCTGACGGCGCAGGAATCGCCGATCGAAGCGGTCAAGGATGTCGAAGAGCTGATCGCCGGCAATCCGAAAGCCGTGATCAACGATCTGGTTCTGGCCGACTGTTCGCTGAAAGCGCGGCTGTGGGGACAGGCGAAGGCCGCCGTGAACCGCTATCTGGCCGGACATCCGGATTCCAAGCGCGCCCTGATGATGGCGGAGGAAATCGCCGCGTGCAATCAGGACGAAAAGGCCGCGGACGAATACCGCGAACGCGCGTCCGACGCGCCGGCGGAAATGCCGTATTATTGCGAAGTCTGCCACACGCCGTTTGAAAAGGATCACACGACTTGCCCCGTTTGCCACACGCTGGGGGCGATTCATTTGGCGGATGTGCCTTAAAAAAACATAACAATATGTACGCGCCCCGCCTTTGCCGGCGGGACGTGTTTTTTTTCTGTCTGGAAGTGAAGTGAAAATGGCTTGGGTTTATCTGTTCGTCGCCGGAATTTTTGAAACGGTTTGGGCGGTTGCGATGAAATACGCGGAAGGGTTCACGAAACCGCTGCCCGGCGTGATTGTCGTTGTCGGTATGGCGCTCAGTGTTTGGTTGCTGGGCGTCGCGGTCAAAACACTGCCGCTGGGGACGGCATACGCCGTTTGGACGGGAATCGGGGCGGTCGGCGCCGTTGTTTACGGCATCATGTTTTTCGGCGAACCCGCCACGTTCGCGCGGCTGGCGTTCGTCGGGCTGATTATCGTCGGTCTGGTCGGGTTGAAAGTGGTTTCGGCGGAATAATCTGAAACCGGCAGCCGGACAAAAGACAACCGGACAATGAAAAAGCCCGCCCCTTTAAAAAGGCGGGCTTTGCGTTTTCAGGTGAAAAATTCCTTATTTCTTCGCGTCTTCGCGCACGGCGTCGATGAACGGCATAAACTCGTCAACGACCTGACGGTAAACGTCGCGTTTGAAATCGACGATCAAATCGACGACCTGTTCGGCGGGAACCCATTTCCACGCGTTGAATTCCGCGTCGGGGCGGTCGATTTGAATTTCGTTTTCGTCGCCTGTGAATTGGAACAAAAACCATTTTTGCGTCTGGCCGGCGAATTTCTTTTTCTTTTCGCTGACGAAATTGACGTTCGCGGGAAAATCGTAAGTGTACCAACGCGTGCTTTCCGCGATCGTTTCAACGGACGACACGCCGGTTTCCTCAAACAATTCGCGCAGCGCGGCGCGGTGTTCGTCCTCGCCTTTGTCAATGCCGCCCTGCGGCATCTGCCACGCCTTTTCGCGCGTATCGACGCGGTGCGCCACAAACACGTCGCCAACGGCGTTCAACAGCATGATGCCGACATTCGGGCGGTAGGTTTTCTGATTCATTTTCCAGCCTCTTTTTGTTCCAGATAATAGGACAGCGGGACGAAAGCCAGTTCCGGCACGGGGGCGTCCTCGGTCGGGGCGAACGATTTCATCCATTCTTCGACAACGACCAGCGTGACGGGGACGGTTTCGACGCGCACGAACGCCGATCCTTTTTTCAACGCGATTTGCCGCGCCTGTTCCAGCTTCGCGCGAATGGCGGCGCGGTAAAAGTTTTCGGAAATGTGAACGTCGGGGCGGGCGGCCTTTTTGAATTTCGGCATCCGCGGATCGTCCGTGCCGTCAATGTAAACCAGCCCGCGGCCGACGATTTCCTCGTAAAACGATTTCATTTGCGCGCCGGAATAGGAAAAGTTCTCTTTGGCCATGGCGGCGACGCCGATATAGGCGACATCATGCCCCAAAACCTTGTGCAAACGCTTGCGGTTTTCCTGTTCGGGCAGCCCCGTGACCAACCCCAGCGGCCCCGGATCGGTGTCGGGGAACACGCCTTGCTGCATGGGCAGGTTCAGCAGCGTTTCATGACCGGTGCGGCGGGCGTTCGCGATATAGGTTTTCAGCTTGTCCGCATAGGGGGTGAACGCCATCGACACCGTCGCGGGCAGGGTGTTGATGGCCGCTTCGGTGGCGTTCGCGCGCTTGCCCAGCCCCGTGAACAGCACGGCGACATACGGCGTTTGCGGCGGAATTTCGACCGGACGGCTGTACGCCTGAAACGGCGAGTTGTCCTTTGTTTTCACGGGCAGCTTGCCATAGCGCGATTCCCGCTGCAGATCCGCCAGCGGTTCGATGATGTGCAGCGGCACCGCGTTCGCGGGGAATCCTTTTTTGATCAGCGAAAAGTCGGGCAGGGAAGTGTTCAGCGTCGTTTTGATCAAATCGGGCTGCGGCGGTTCGCCGGAATAAGAGGACACGGGAACGACGGCGTTTCCGGCCGGTTCCGTCAGTTTCAGATTCGGCGCGGCGGCGGGGTTTTTCGCGGTTTTTTCCGGTTCGGCCGTTTTTTCAGCCTGTTTTTCCGGTTTGTCGGCGTCAAAGGCGGCCAAAGCCGATTCCAAGTTGTTCAAAACGGCTTGTTTCTTTTGATCCTTGTCGTCGCGCTGTTTTTGCAAACCGGCGATTTCGTCGATTTTCTTCTGTTCGGCGGCCTGCTTTTCCCGTTCCAGCTTTTGCAATTCCGGCGACAGGACGGCGGCGGGTTCGGGCGTTTTTTCCGGTTCGACCATTTCCTTTAACGCGCCGGCGGTCTGTTCCATATTTTCCTTTGCGCGTTCCAGCCGTTCGATCAAATCGACGTTTTCGGACGGCGCGCTTTTCTCCGCTTTCTGTTCAGGCGGCTGCGGGTCGATCAGCGATCCCGCCCCGATCGTTTTTCCAGCCAGATCGAACGTCGCCGTGATCGCGGGCGACCGGATGAAATCGACGTAAACGCCCGCGGCCGCGCAAACGAAAGACACGGCGGCCGTGGCGGCGACGGCGCGGAACGCCCGCATCCGTCCGGCGTTCAGCCCTTCGTTGGAAAAGGGGGAGGTTTCAGCTTTGCCGCCGGTCATCGTCATTCACGTCCGGAACGGTAGATGCCCATCGCCTTGACGATGTCGATCGCGCGATCCAACTGATAATCCTCGATCTTTTTTTCCTCTTTCGGCTTTTCGTCGAACGGGTCGCGCTCTTTGTCCTTCGCCTTGGCCTTTTTGTCCTTTTTCTCTTTCATCGTTTTGTCTTTGGACGTTTTGTCCTCGTCCTGCTTGGCCAGCGCGTTGGAAAAGGACGCTTCGGCGAAATCGTCGGAACGAACGGCGAAGTATTCGACGTGTGCGGGCGGAATCACGATGTCCGGTTCAATGCCTTTGGCTTGGATCGAACGGCCGGACGGGGTGTAATAGCGCGCGGTCGTCAAACGGATCGCGCCGAATCCCGTGACGGGGATGACGGTTTGAACCGACCCTTTGCCGAACGAACGCATTCCGGCGATGACGGCGCGTTTGTGATCCTGCAGCGCGCCGGCGACGATTTCCGCGGCCGAAGCCGACCCTTCGTTGATCAAAACGACGATCGGTTTGTTTTTGGTGACATCGCCCTTTGTCGCGCTGTAACGCTGCGTTTCCTCGGCGCGGCGGGGGCGCGTGGAAACGATTTCGCCTTCGTTCAAAAACAGGTCGGCGACGGATACGGCCTGTTCCAGCAATCCGCCGGGGTTGTTACGCAGATCAAGGACGTATCCGGACAGATCCGCGTTTTCCTTTTGAATTTTTTCGATGGCTTTTTTCACATCGTCGGTTGTCGTTTCGGAAAACGACGAAATGCGGATATAACCGACGGCGGGATCTTTTTCCTCGGTTTTGACGGAACGGATTTTAATGTTGTCACGGGTCAGCGAGACATCGAACGGGTCTTTGTTCCGCCGCCGGATCGTCAGCTTGACCTTCGATTTGACGGGGCCGCGCATTTTTTCGACCGCCTGCGTCAGCGTTTCGCCCAAAACGGTCGTGCCGTCGATGTGGGTGATGTAATCGCCCGCCTGAATTCCGGCTTTGAACGCGGGGGTGTCGTCGATCGGGGAAATGACCTTGACGAAACCGTTGTCCATGGTGACTTCGATGCCCAGACCGCCGAATTCGCCCTTGGTCTGTTCGCGCATATCCTTGAACGTTTCGGCGTCCAGATACGACGAATGCGGGTCGAGCGACGACAGCATCCCGTTGATCGCGTATTCGATCAGCTTGTCTTCGCCGACCTCTTCGACATAGTCCGTTTTGGCGCGTTTCAGCGTTTCGCTGAACACGTTCAGGTATTTGTAAACCAGCGCGGCCTGTTCTTCCGGCGATTTGGGCTTTTGCGCCTTTTGCGCGGCGCGGGCGCCGTCATTGCACAGCAAAGCCAGCGTCATGGCGAAAACCGTCAAAGCGAAACGTTTCATCTGTTATTCCTTTATCCGTTGTTTCGGCCGCTCAACCAACCGGCGGGGTTGATCGGCTGTCCGTTCTTTCTCAGTTCAATATACAACGTCGGTTGGGATTGCGCCACCATTATTCCGACGGGTTCGCCCGCCAGCAGCGATTGGCCGACCGATGTGTCCAGCCGTCCTATTCCGGCCAGCAAAGTGTGGTATCCGTCGCCGTGTTCGATGATGACCAGCCGCCCGTATCCGCGGAACGCCCCCGCGAACAGCACCGTGCCGTCATAGGGCGAAATGACTTGCGCGTTTGCGCGCGTGCGGATGGTGATGCCTTTGGCCGTCGCGCCCGCTTCGGTCGGATCGCCGAATTTTTTAATGACGACGCCTTTGACGGGATAAGGGATGCGGCCTTTCGCGGCCATGAAAGCCCCCGTCGGCGTGCCCGACCGCTTCGGCGTTTCGGCGGCGCGCCGTTTGCTTTCGGCTTCCAATTTCGCCAGCAACTCTTTCAAGTCGCCGGCCTGCTTCGCCAGATTTTCGGCCTTGGCCTTCGCGCGGGAACTTTCGCTGGCGAAAGCGGTTTGCAGCTGGGACTTTTTCTTGATCAGCACGTTCATGTCGCGGCGTTTTTCATCCAGCCGCCGCGTCATCGTTTTGATCTGCGCGTACTGGGCGCGGATGGCCGTCGTCAGGCTGGCGATTTTGTTCAAATCCTTGCGCAGCCCTTCGGTCGAATATTCCAGTCGGGGGACGGCTTCGCGCAGCAGCAGCGCGCTGCGCAGCGTGTCCTGCGGGGGCAGGGGCTGGGCGATCAACGCTTCGGTCGGCTTGAACGCCAGTGATTGCAGCGCGGCCAAAACGCGCATCCGCTGGGCGCGCCGGATCTCCAGCCGGTTTTTCATCAGGGACTGCTGCGCCTCGAATTCGGCCAGCTTTTGTTCCAACCGGTCAAGGCTTTCCTCCTGTTCCTGAATCGATCCTGCGGCGGCGACCATTTTTCGGCGCACGTCCAGAATTTCCTTTTGAACGCTTTTCGCCTGTTCGCGCAATTTTTTATGCTCGCGCCGCGCCTGTTCGATCTGGCTGTTGACGCGCGACAGCTCCGATTTCGCCGACGCGGAATCGGGATTCGCGGCATGACAAAGGGACGACAAAGCCAGTCCCGCCAAAAAAACGGGCGCAAAAAGCTTCATCGTCCCTCTGAAAACCATGCTTTATTTGACCAGCAAAGACTTTCCGGTCATTTCGGCGGGCTGTTCAATGTGCAGCAACTGCAGCAGCGTCGGCGCCAAATCGGCCAGACGGCCGCCTTCGCGCAGTTTGAAACCGTTTTGATCGTTGAACAGAACGGCGGGGACTTTGAACGTCGTGTGCGCGGTATAGGGCGCGCCCGTCTTTTCGTCCTTCATCAATTCGCAGTTGCCGTGGTCGGCCGTGACCAGCATCACGCCGCCCGCGTTTTTGATCGCTTCCTCCAACCGGCCGAGGCATTTGTCAACGGCTTCGGCGGCTTTGATCGCGGCGGGCAGGATGCCCGTGTGGCCGACCATGTCGCCGTTGGCGAAGTTCACGATGATGACGTCGAATTTGCCCGCGTTGATCGAATCGACCAAAGCGTCGCAAACCTCGAACGCGCTCATTTCGGGCTTCAGGTCATAGGTCGCGACCTTGGGCGACGGGATCAAAATGCGTTCTTCGCCTTTGAACAGGCGTTCTTCGCCCCCGTTGAAAAAGAACGTGACGTGTGCGTATTTTTCGGTTTCCGCAATGCGCAGCTGGGTCAAACCGGCTTTGGACACAACTTCGCCAAAGATGTTTTCCAGCTTTTCCGGCGGGAAAACAGGCGTGACGAAACGGTCGTGATCGACGGAATACTGCGTCATGCCGGCGACGGCCGCGAATTCGACCGTTTTGGCGCGTTTCATCTTGTCAAATTCCTTGTCGGCCAGCGCGTACATGATTTCGCGGGCGCGGTCGGAACGGAAGTTCGCGAACAAAATGCCGTCGCCGTCGTTCATGCCCTTGTAATCGCCGATGACGGTCGGCAGGACGAATTCGTCGTAAACCTTTTTGGCATAGGACGCTTCGATCGCTTCTTCGGCGGTCGCGGCGGTCTCGCCCTTGCCGCACATCAGCGCGTTGAACGCCAGTTCGATGCGTTCCCAACGGTTGTCACGGTCCATGGCGTAATAACGCCCCGACACGGTCGCGATTTTCACGCCGGCCATGTCTTTCGTCTTGTCTTCAAATTCCTTGACATAGCCCAGCGCCGAATCGGGCGGCACGTCGCGCCCGTCCAGAAAAGCGTGGACGGCGACGGGGATTTTCGCGTCGCTGAGGATTTTCGCCAAAGCGATGATATGGTTCATGTGGGAATGGACGCCGCCGGGGCTCATCAACCCCATCAGGTGGCACGTTCCCTTGGACGCCGTCAGCTTTTCGATCAGATTGACGACGGCCGGACGTTTCGCCAGCGAACCGTCGGCGCAAGCCTGATCGATTTTCGGCAGATCCTGCATCACGACTCGGCCGGCGCCGATGTTCATGTGGCCGACTTCGGAATTGCCCATCTGACCCGCGGGCAGACCGACATCCAAACCCGACGTGGCGATCAAAGTGTTCGGACAGGTCGCGACCAGATTGTGCCAGTTCGGGGTGTTCCCCAGTTCGATGGCGTTGTTGTCCTTGCTGTCGCGGTGTCCCCAGCCGTCCAGAATGCACAGCATGACGGGACGAGGTCTTTTGGTTTCTTCCATGGTTTCAAGCTCCGTTAAAAAACAAAAATCGAGGTTAATATAATACAAAACTTCGCGTTTGCCACTGTGAAAAATGGTCGAGTGCGATTTTGTTTGTGACCGGCGCGGATTTTTGATAACCTGAATCCGAGCTTGCGAAAAAGGCAAGCTTCGGGCGTCAGAAACCTGAACAAAAATAAGCCGCTTTGTGTATGGCGGCTAAAAAGTCATACACCGATTTCCGTTGATGGCGGATGTCGGTGTGATAAGGCTATATGCACGAAAGCATCGAGCCGTCTTTTTATTTTTGTGCGGTTTCTGAACATCCGCCACTTTCTATCCGAAAGTGGCTTTTTGTTTGATTTTAACAAAGGATTGTTCAGAAATGAAAAAATTATTCTTTTCAATGTTGGCTGTTTTAACATTGTCAGGGTGCGTGACGGCACCGTTCGTTCCGCCGACAGGGGCGGTCAGCTCCGTCCAAGCCCCGCTGGATTTGGAAACGACAAACAAACCGGTCGGCAAAAAACACGGCAGTGCCAGCGTTTACACGATATTCGGCCTGATTTCCGTCGGGGACGCCAGCTATAAAGCGGCGGCGGAGGATGCGAACATCACGACGATCAAGGGTTCCGACTATTCGTATTTGAACGTGTTGGGATTTTTCCAAAAAACGACGGTGCACGTCTATGGCGACTAAGCGGACATTCGCGCTGGGGCTGGTTTTAACGTTGTGCGGATGCACAAGCGTGACGGCGGAATTCAAGCCGCCGACCGGTTTTCTGGTTTCCAGCTACAAGGCGCCGCTGACGATCAAGGCGGACAACATCAAAATCGGACGGGTGCGGCAAAGAAAATACGTCACGTCCTTTCTGTGGATTCCGCTCGGCTTTCCGTCAATCGCGGTCACCGACGGATTTAACAGCAGACCCGACGCCGCCGTCTATGCCGATTACGAATATTTTTCGGTCTTTGGCGGACTGTTCCAATCGGTCAGCGTCGTCACATACGATGAAAAGACAAACGATCAATAAGAAAACCCCCGTTGCGAAACGGGGATTTTCATTTTCCGCCGCCGATTCGCGGCGCCCGGCGACGAAATTTTGACGCCAATCGTCCGGCGCGCGTGAGTTTCGGGTAAACAGAAACCCGCAGAACTCTGCGGGTTTTAGTGGCGCGCCCAGGAGAATTCGAATCCCAAGCCTTCTGATCCGTAGTCAGATAACTATACATATTGCGTTTAATTGCGTTTTGTTGCGTTTGATTAAAAAAATGGCTTAAAACATAGTCTTTCAGAGGATTCAAGAATGTAATCCACATTGCGTTTTGTTGCGTTTAATTGCGTATGATTTCGATTTTTTTGTTAGACACTTGTTAGACACTTTGCTATTCTTATTCCATCAAAACGTCAAAATGGAGATGTATAAGATGGAATCTCGCGGCAAAGAAAACTTTACAGAAGTTTTTCTGAACAATCTGAAATGTGAAACCAAACGATATGAAATCGGCGATACGAAAGTTACCGCCCTATTTATCCGTGTAAATAGGAAATCAAAGACTTTTTTCGCTCGAAAACGGATTGAAAAAAACATTCGGTATTTTGTTTTGGGTGATTATCCACAGATGACATTGAAAGACGCTCGTAAAAAAGCGATAGATTTTATTTCGGATATCGAAGAAAACGAAGAAGAACTTAGGAAAAAAAACAAAGAGAACAATCTCCCCTCCGTCAAGACCTTCTTCTATGAAGTATATTTACCCAGACACGCTCAAAGAATGATGAGTGAAAAATCAAAGAACTATGTGGAAATGAGTTATCGCAAATATGTTGATAAATACATAGGTTTTAAGCGTTTGGATAATGTAACGCGCGAAGACATTGAGAGAATCCAATCGGAAGCCCTTGATATAAGTAAGCAGACATCAAATCACGTTTTGGTTATGTTGAAGACCGTTTTTAATAAGGCGGTTGAATGGCGTTATTTAATGTTTAATCCGTGTTTGGGCGTTAAAAAATTCCCAACTCAAGCCCGAAGCCGCTTTTTGAGACCGGACGAACTTTCCCGTTTTTTTAAGGAATTGACTTCCGAACCGCGCACAAATATCAAAAATTTTGTTTTGATGTCCATTTATACCGGTCAAAGAAAATCTAACATTCTTTCTATGAGTTGGAAAGACATAGATTTGACGAACAAACTCTGGCATATTCCCAAAACAAAGAACGGTTTAGCGTTGGACGTTCCGTTGATTGACGAAGCCGTGGAGTTGCTTCAACGGATCAAACCGAAAGCGGATTCCGAATGGGTGTTCCCCGCTGAAAGCAAATCCGGACATTACGAATCTCCCAAAGCCGCTTGGGAAACCTTGTTGAAGAAGTTGGATTTGACTAACCTCCGTATCCACGATCTTCGGCGGACAATGGGAAGTTATGAAGCGATGGCGGACATCAATTTGCCGCTAATTTCGAGAACTTTGGGACATCAGAGTTTTCAATCAACACAAATCTATGCCCGAATGAACGTCGAAAGCGTAAGAAGCGCAATGACGAAAGCGGTTGATCTTATGAACAGCAGAGCAAGCAAAGCGGCAGAAACAGCATAATTATCGAAAACAGAAGTGAACGTCGCCCGTAGAGCGACTTTCTATTTGCCTGACATTATAGCCTTTACCGTTGATGCGTCTAAACGCATCAACGGTTTATCATTTTTAACAAAAGAGGAATGCTATGACTGAAACGGCAGAGATTTTAACAAGTTTGAGAGAAGCCAAGAAAGTGTTATCGGAAGAATATGCCGAAACATTCTGTTTCTTAATTGAACAAATAGAAGCGGCTTTACTGAATATGGAAACCGCAGTCAAAATCAAAGACGAAACAAAAAAGGAATTGGCTGACGTTCGATTTTTTACCGAAATCATCAATCTTTTTTCAAAACTGAAAGAATATGAAAACAATCCATTACTCCGGAGAAAATTCAAGATTGACGCCTTAGACATTCTTGAAGCATACGAAATGGGTGTTCTGATATATTTGAATCTGACGAGCCAGGACACGACCACCGCAAGCGCGGGATCATTGGGCGGCAAGCGTCGTTCCGCAAATTTCATCGAGGTTAAAGAGTTCGTAACGGCAAAGTATCAGGAAATAGCCAAGTTGGAGCCTGATATTAAAAACGTAGTAGCAGCATCCCGAATAGAAAAGATGGTTTCAGGGAAATACACTCCTTTTCCTCTGACGGAAACGAATATCAGGAACCTTTTAGCCGGTTGGATTTCCAGTTTGAAAAAACACGGGAAAATCCCTTAAAAAACTTCAAGGGCTACAAAATTTTTGTAGCCCTTGAAGAAGATGAAAATTGAGAAATCATAATTTACCTTTCCTTTGTTCACTTACAAAGGAAAGGATTTTTCTATGGAAATCTTAAATGACTACATCACATCGAAAGAAGCGGCAAAAATGCTTCGCGTAACGCAAGCGACGATGTGCCGTTGGCGGGCTGAAAATCGCTATAACCTCCCATACATCAAATTCTCGAACAGGGTTTTATATAAACTGTGCGACATTCAAGAGTTTATGAAGAAACATCAATGGGAGGACGAAGACAATGCGGTATGATCCCGTTTTAGAGAACGCCTTGCGCGAATACCGTATTCCTTACCCGCAGAACCGCGCTTCTTCAAACGGTTTCATTCGTTGGGGAAAGAATCAAAGATATTGGGCGATTCCTGTTGATGACGGTTATTTTTTCGGAGATTTCGTGAGCGATCTTTCCACCGCCGTCTTTCCCGGAAAGGAAGTCGATGATTTCGATAGAACACGATATTCCAAAAGAGTTCAGGAGTTGATTGAACAAATGGAAGCGGAAAGAGCCTTTTTTTATAAAGCGAGTCAACAAAGAGCGCAGAATATATGGGAAAGCACCCCTTATTTAACTTATTCACACGAGTATTTGAAGAAGAAGAAGGCTCTGAATTACGGATTAAAGGTTGCCGGAGAAGGCTTTTTAATCATTCCTCTTTCGGACATTAGCGGCGAGCTTTGGACGCTCCAATTCATTGACAACCACGGAAAAAAACGCTTTCTGCGAAACGGGAAGAAATCCGGGAACTTCTTTATGTTCAAGCAATCAATGAAACATATCTTCATTTGTGAGGGATACGCAACGGGAAGCAGTATCTTTCTGGCGATGCAAGAAAGCGTCGTTTGTTGCTTCGATGCGGGCAATCTCGCGTATGTCGCTCCGCTATTGGCTCAAAAATATCCTGATTCCGAACTGATCTTCTGCGCGGATAATGACAGATTTAACGAAATCAACACCGGAATAGAAAAGGCAAAGAAAGTAGCACGACAGCTCAAAGCAAAAGTCATTTTTCCCGTTTTTGATGAAAACGACACACAATCGACCGATTTCAATGATCTTCATTGTTGGTATGGCTTGGATTTTGTCCGTCAACAGATCAGCTCCTCATTGGGACTGTAAACAACTCTTGGTGGGTGGAAAAATGGGAAAAATGGGAAATATTGCAAAAAAATCAAGAGAACGCAAAGAGTTTGAGGGGTGCAGTAGTCGGGAATCATCGGGAAAAAATGGAAATATAGTGGATTTTTCTCAAGAATGGGACGATCCGGTCTTTTTCGACGACTTTATGTTGGAAGATATTCCAGACGATGTTTTACCCAGTCCGTTCAGAGAGTTTGCTTCGGCTCTTTCCGAACGGTTGGAAACGCCGCAAAGCGCGACGATCCTCTGTATTTTAAGCGTGTTGGCTACGGCGTTGCAGAACAAGTTTGTCGTTCAGATTGAGAACGACTACGCAGAACCGCTAAATCTTTATATGATGGTCGCGATGCCGCCCGCAAACAGAAAATCCGCCATTTTGAAAAGCTGTATAAAACCGATTGTCGCTTACGAGATAAAGCAAAGGGAGGTTTTAGAACCTCAATATAAAAAGGATTTATCAATCTTCCTCTCCCAAAGGAAATTGATCGAAAATGAACGGAAGAAACTTTCCGCCGACAATCAGGAAGCGATAGAGGCTATCGCGGAAAAGGAAGTTCTTTTGTTTGAACCTCCGGCATTGCCAAAATTGTTTTTGACCGATGCGACAACGGAAAGTTTGGCGAGCGCGTTATGCGAACAAGGAGGGAAGATTTCTATTATTACTGACGAGGGCGGCATTTTAGACACCTGTTCCGGCCTTTACACGGGAGGCTTGTCGAACATCGACGTTTTGCTGAAAGGTTGGGACGGCGGAAATCTGTGTATTAAACGCCGGGATCACGAAGTCTATCTCTCTCCGTTAATTACGATATTTATGATTGTTCAGCCGGTCATTTTTGAAAATATGGCTAAAAACAGGAACTTTATCGGAAAAGGCTTTTACGAAAGATTCCTGTTTTGCGAGCCCTCCTCCAAAATCGGATATAGAACGCACCAAGGCCAAGCCATTCCATTAAAACTAACTAAATCCTACGAAGAAGCCGTTACGGAACTTCTAAAAATACCGACTCCGCGTTCTCCCGCCAAAATCAGATTGTCAAAAGTCGCCAGTTCTCTTTGGGCGGAGTTTCAAAACAAAGTCGAAAAGGATTTAAGGAAAGGCGGGAAAATGGAGATATGCCAAGGTTGGGGAGGAAAACTTTGCGGACAATGTTTGCGCCTTGCCGGTTTACTGCATATTGCACGATATAAGGGCAATTCGACTCCGATCAACGGAGATACGATGCGCGACGCGATAAAAGTTTCTTCCTGCCTTATTAGCCACGCAACAAAAATCTTTGATAACTTCATTCTTTCATCGGATTTGCGAATTAAAGAGGCTTCTGTTATTTGGGCAACCATACAAAGTTTTCAAAAGCCGGTAGTTTCGCAACGGGAGATCGTTTATGCGTTCCGGCATAAACTTTGTGCGGATCAGATCAAGGAGCGGCTGGAAATTCTGATCGAAAGAAACCTTATCAGCGAACCGATAAAGGTTCCCGGATCAAAAGTCGTGAACTATCTTGTCAACCCGAAAGCGCAGAGAAAAAACGATGATAACGCCTGAATTAAAAAAGAAACGAGAAGTTCGTCTGAAAACTTTGATGGAGAAGTTTCAAAAAAAGATAAAAGAGATGAAGAAAATGATAAACAGGACTGAAAAAAAACAGAATGATGGAATACACCCCTTATCGAACGTATTGAACCGTTAAGAACGCATACAAACATAGCAAACGTATGCGAACGTAAACAATCGAAGGATATCATTTCCGAAACATCCGAAGAAGTTGCACCGGTTTTGAAAAGGAAGTATAAATGAGTGAAACTATTGAAACACCCCCAAAGGCGAGGAAGAAAATGGACAAGGACACCTTGTTGAAAGGCGAGAGTAAAACGCTTGAATTTAAGGCGGCTCTTTCGGATTCTTACCTGAAAACCGTTGTGGCGTTTGCCAATACGGACGGCGGACAGTTGGTGTTCGGTATCGACGACAAAACACGCAAGATTGTCGGCGTAGATAAAGACGAAGTTTTCAAAATAATGGATTCCATCGCCAATGCTGTTTCCGACGCCTGCCAACCGAAAATCATTCCCGACATCGCTTTTGAAACGATAGAGGATAAAACGGTTGTTACGGTTGACATCGCGGCGGGGTTCAACCGTCCCTATATGCTGAAAAGCGGCGGATTGGACAAAGGCGTTTATGTCCGTGTCGGCGCGACTTCCAGACCGGCGGATTTGGAACAGATACGGGAAATGATGTTGGACGGTTCCAATCAATCCTGGGACGAGCAGATTTGTCGGGACTATACGCTGACCGACCGAGCCATTAAAAGGCTTTGCTCCGACATCAACAAATACAGAACCGAAAAAGACGGAAAGAAAGCCCCGAAAGCGACAAAGGAAAGTCTGATCGGTTGGGGCGTATTGAAACAGGACGGTGCGGAAATCCTGCCGACAAACGCTTTTGCTTTACTGGCGGACAATCCGTTCAGACAGGCTAAAATCCAATGCGCCGTTTTCAAAGGGACGGACAAGGTTTTCTTTCTTGACCGCAAAGAATACGAAGGATCGCTTTATAACTTGCTTGAAGACGCTTACCAGTATGTTTTGCGGAATATCAGAATGGGAGCGATCATAGAAGGATTGATCCGGCAGGACAAATTCGAACTTCCTCCCGCCGCCATTCGGGAAATGATTTGTAACGCGATTTGTCATCGCTCCTATATGGACGAAGGTATGATTCAAGTATCCGTGTTTGACGACCGGTTGGAAGTTTCCTCTCCGGGAGCGTTATGCCGGGGATTGACTTTGAAAGATGCGTTAAAAGGACGGTCGAAGCCGAGGAATAAAGTCATCGCCGATGTGTTCAGCCGTATGGGAATCATTGAAAAGTGGGGAACGGGACTTCAAAGAATCGTGGATTTAGCCAAGCAAGAGGGATTGAAAGAGCCGGTTTTTGAGAACAATGATTCTTTCTTTCGCGCGATTTTGTATCGGGGAAAAGAAGAAACTACCTCAAAAACTACACCAAAAACTACACCAATAACTACACCAATAACTACACCAAAAACCGCTCGGAATATTTTAGACGCTCTTTCAGAGAATCCTGCGCTGACTGTTAAAGAATTGGCTTCTATAACGGGCTTGTCCATCGACGGTGTAAAATGGAATCTGTCAAAGCTAAAAGACGAAAACAAGATAGAACGTATTGGCGGCAACAGAAGCGGTCATTGGGTTGTAAAAGACAAAGGGGAGTAAAAACTCCCCTCTTTCTCACATAACGATTTCGCCGGTTTTCTCCTGCATTTTCTCCTGTCCTTTGGATTTGGAACGTGTCGGTTTCGGCACGTCCGCCCGCGACAGAGAGGGCAATTCCTCTTTTGACGGAACCTCCATAGCGTTGGATTTGCCCTGCGATTTCTCGACCATTTTTTCAAAGCGTTCTTTGGTGTAGCCCGCGACGTTCATCAGGGCGTTGATGTCTTTGCCCTCGTGGATCATTTTCTGGACGAACGCCGGACTGTCCAATTTGTTGCGGGCTTTCATCCATTCCGCCTTGTCGATTTCCTCCTGCGTCATTTCCTTTGTATTTCGGAATTGCTGATAAGCGTTATCAATTCGGGTATTGAAGCCGTCTTTCCCGTCCAGACGTTCAAATTTGACCCACAACTGATCTTCTTTCGCGTAAACGGACTTCACGCGAACGGGCGCGATTTCATATCCTTTGAATTTTTGGTCTTTTCCGAACTCGCCATCAAAGACGGGACGGCGGATCAAGCCCTCCTGCCCTGCTAAAATGTTTTTCGTCGGTTCGATGTCGGCAAATGTTTCTTCCAATGCCGTAGTGGTGTTTTCAGCCATAAAGTTTTCTCCTAACAATGCGTTCGATTCAGCGGTTGTCACACACGCCTAAACGAAATCTGATTGGTGCGGAGAAAATTCTCGGCATTGTTAAAAAACAAAAGACATAATAAACGCATAAGAAGATAAAAACAATATGTAATCATCATTGCGTTTTGTTGCGCTTAATTGATATTTATTTATTATAATTAAAATGAAAAAAAATATTTTTCAAAACTACTTGATTTTGTAAAAAATACATCTACACTTGATTTCGGTTTTTACCAACAGAAACATTTTTGTTGCTGCCTTTGAAATCCTTACGCAAAGGAGCAACATTTATGCTATGCGGAACAGAAACGCGCGGCGCAATTTGCGCTATCACTTTAAGAATCACCCTTGTTGCAGTTTTAACAATGAGCTTGCCGGAAATTGCGCAAGCCGCGATGCCGGTGCTGAACGCCAATCCGTTCACACAGGCGCAGAACGCCCTGAAAACCCTGATCGAAAACGCCGTTACGCTTGGCAAGTGGCTGGCGATGGCTTGCATGGTCGTCTGCTTTTTAGCGTCGTTGACGGATCGGTTTAAAAAAGAAACCTGCATCAGACTGGCGATCATTATGGCGGCGTTTTCGGGCTTGGGCTGGATTGTCGAACTGTTTATGGGGGCGATGTAATGCCCTCGGTTATTTACGGTTCGGCGACAAAGCCGCCCAAAACATTGTTCGTCGCAAATTCGCTGCTGTATTGCGAGGTCTTCGGCGCGGTCGCGCTGACGGTTCTGGCGCGGGAACCGATGCTGACAGTCGTTTGCGCGGTCGCTTCCCACGCGTTCTGCATCGGATTGACCAACAGGGAACCGCATATCAACAACATCTTGCGCAACGCGTATTGGCGTTTGTGCGAAACCGCCGGCTTTAAAATCACAGGCACTCCGGGGTTTAAAACGAAAAGCCTCTTTAAAGAAACGGGGTTTTGCTATGAGCTTTGAGTTTCTGCTGCCGCTGATCGGCGCGGGGGCTTGCGCCGCGCTGACGTATCGCGCTTTTGCTCCGCAAAACAGGGCGGAAAATCTGACGTTTGTCGAGGACGAAGTGCCATTGGCGGCGATTAAAGGCGAAACGCTGGTGCTGATCCGAACGGAGCAGATGTTCAAGGTGGTGGAACTGGCGGGACAAAGCGTCGCGGGAAAGCGGGCGGACGATTTGGAAAAAGCGGCGTCGGCGCGCGCCTTATTTTATCGGAACGTGTCGGAAAACAAGGTTCATTTGCGGATTGTCAGCCAAAAGACATTGTTTCCCGCGGCTAAAAAAGCCCCGTGCGGCAATCCGTTTTTGGATGAGATGGGTAAACGCTGGGAAAACCGGCTGGAAACGTCGTTTCGGACAAGGCACTTTGTCGTCGTGTCGGCAGTTTCGGAAGCCGAAATCGATGCCGTCGTGCGGGAAATTTTCACCGCGCTTGCCGAGCTGGAACCGAAAGTCCTGACCAAAAGCGGCAAAGACGGCGTATCGCCTTTGCTGTCGTTTCTGTCGTCGTTTTACAACGCGGGGGAAATCCCCGTATCGGACGCGGAAACAAACATTCACCGCATCGAACGGTCGAGAATTAAAATCGAACGGACGGGATTGATCACGCAAACGTTCGGCGCGGCGCAAACGTTCCGCCTTGTGTTCGGGATAAAGGATTTCGGCGAAGACGTGTCGGCGAAAATCTATGACGGAGTGCTTGCGCTTTCTTATCCGATGACGGTATCGACGCACGTTCAGCCCGTTGCGAAATCCGCCGCTTTGGCGAACCTCGACAAGCGCAGGTCGCAAATGAATCTGGGCAGGAAAGAGTTTAACACGCAGGCGAACGAAGAAATCAAGTCTTTGCGCGACAAAGTCGATTCCGACAAACTGTCTTTGGCAAACGTCGAATTGACGGTGTTTTTGAACTTGTCGGACAAAGCGCAAATACATAAAGCCGCGCAAGACGTGTACGGCGTGCTGGGCAGATTCGGCGTCCGTCCCGTGTTGGAAGAACAGCTCGCCATGCCGAAGTTTTGGGGGCAAACGCCGGGGCGGGATTATTTTAACCGCGAACTGCTTTTGACATCGGCGAACCTTGCCGACTTATGCCCGATGACGCGGGCGGAAACGGGCTTGACGCGGTGCGACTGGGGCGAAAGTCCGGTCTGCCGGTTTCCGAGCGTTCCTTCCGGCAATCCGTTCGGGTTCACGTTCCACGCAACGGCGGAGGATCAGGCTCCGCCGCATTGCGCCGTGTTCGCGCCGACCGGAAGCGGCAAGACGGTGCTGATTCTGCATCTGGTCGCGCAAGCTCTGGCGGCGTATCCCGACTTGTCCGTGTTTATGCTCGACCGCGACAACGGCGTGACGGTGTTCACGGACTTGGTCGGCGGAACGTATCATCAAATCAGTCAGGACGGGGAAATCAGCTTGAACCCGTTTGACTGCGAAGCGGGCGAAGAAACGACGCTGAACCTGTTTATGCAAATTCTGACAAACGCGGAAACGGAAGCGGAAAAGAAGGATATTCGGATATTCGTGTCCGAAATGCTGAAACAGCCGCGCTTCAATCGCCGAATGGATCTGTACGCGGCGGAACTGGCTCCGAACGGCGCGTTTAAGGACAAGCTGGAAAAGTGGGTGAAAGGCAGCACTTTGAACGCCAAACTGTTCAACGGGGAAAAGGACACGCTGGACGTGACGAAAAGCCGGCTGAACGTGTTCGGACTGGACAACGTGAAAGACGACGCGAACGCGGCGGCGGCGTTGTTCTTTTATTTGTTCAAAAAGATTGAACGGAACGCGCAAAGAGGCAAGCCGTCTTTGCTGATTGTGGACGAAGCGCCGACCTTGCTTTCGTCCGCGCCGTTGAAAGCGGAAATCGAAAAGCTGCTGAAAACCGCCCGCAAACAGCGCATGGCGATATTTATGGCGTTTCAGGGAACGAACGATTTGAAAACCTTGAACATCAAGGAAACGATTTTGACGAACTGCCACACGCGGTTTTTCTATGACGGGTGCGCGGGAACGGCGGAGGAAATCGACGGGTTCAACCTGACGGAAAGCGAAACGGACTTCGTGCTGACGAAAGGCGCAAAGATCGAGGGCGCGAAACGTCCCGTTTTAATGCAGAGAAACTGCCTAAACGTGTTTTTGGAAACGGATATGAGCTGTCTGGGCGAATACTTGAACGCTTTTAAAGGCGGCGCGAAAGCCGTACGTTTTTGGAACTACGCGAAACGCAACGCCGAAAACCCGACCGAATACTTTCTCAAACACTACGGAGACGCCCGATGAAGAAAGAGAAAATCAAAAAATTACTGCCGTTTGCGGCGGAGATTCTTAAAAACGCCGATATCCGAACGATTCTTTCTCCGTCGGAACAAGAACAAGCGGAGCGTATTGTCCGTATTTTGCTATACAGCGTGTCCGATTTGCGGGCGCGAAAAATCATTTTGCTGCGGGCAAGCGGCGCGTGCTGGAAAACAATTCAGCGGAACGTCAATCTGTCCCGCTGGCAAGCGCGACGGCTGTATGACAAGGGTATTCTTGAAATCTGTAAGGAAATGGAAATCAAAAATACTTTTTCACGGCTTGTCTGAACTGTTCCAAAAACAGTTGCTTGAAATAAGAGGCGTTGTTTTGTTCGTAAAACAAAATGATGCCTTTTTTGTATTCGATTTCGTCAACGCTGCGGTAAGAAAGCGGACAATAATCATCCGCCAGCAACAGCGCGTTTCCCAAAATCCTTGACGTGCGCTTGTTGCCGTCTTCAAACGGCTGGATATACGCAACCATCAAAACGGCGATAAGAGCTTTTTCAACGGGATTTTCCGTTTGATTGACGGTTGAAATCAGATGCTGCAAAGCTTCTTTGATTTGATAGCCGTTATCCAATGGACGATAGTTTGTCCCGACAATGCCCACCATGCCTTGACGGATACCCGATGCGACCTGCAAGCCGCTTGTCAGCAAACGATGCACTTCTTCGATTTTGGAAACGCTCAGCAGCCGAAAGTATTCGGAGGACTGCAACACATAATCCAACGCTGTTTTGTGATTCAGCACCATTTTGGTTTCTTCGGCGGTTTTGCCTTTGGCGGAAACGTTTTCTTTCAACAGCCGTTCCGTGTCCAGCAAGGTATATGTGTTTCCCTCGATTTTGGAAGATTTCCACGCCAGTTCGACCGTCAGGCGTTCAAATTCCTTTTGGCGCAAATTGGGCGGCAAAGCGTCGCGTTTTTTCCGATATGTTTCGTTCAGCAAAGCCAATTCCGTTTTTTCGGTTTCCGTCAACAAGTTTGACAGAGATTTGAAAATGTCGAAATTAAAGGATGTTTTGACGTTTTTCCGCAGATCTTGGTCTGTGCCGAAATATTCTTCAACGTCAACCTGTGTCAACAATGCCGAACGGGGCGACGGCGCGTAAAGCGTCGCTTTCGCGTTGCCTGTTTTCACAATCAAGCCGTCTTTTAACAGCACATCCAAATCACGCAACACCGTTATTTTGGATGCCGAAAATCCCGCCGTATTCAAAAAATTTTCGATTTCTTCCCGACGAACGGATTTGTGCGCTTGAATAAAATTCAGCAAAGCTTCTTGGCGTTTAGAGTACATTACCCCTCCAATCGTATCATTTCGATAGTCGAATCGTATCATTTTTGAAACGATTACGCAAGCCTTCCGGTGCGCTGCCCGACCGAGAATTTTTCAAAAAATAACCCGTTCGGGATAATTTTGTCGTATTTTGCGCTGGATTTGTTAAAATCATACCGTTCGGGATAGTTTTAGAGGGACACTTTGATGAAGCAAATCACGTCAAGCGAAGAATTGGGCGCATTGATCCATTCCATGCGGAAATCGCAAAAGATAACGCAGGAAAAGCTTGCGGCGTACAGCGGCGTCGGTATTCGTTTTATCAAAGAGTTGGAACGCGGCAAGCCGACCTGTGAAATTCAAAAGGTGCTGAACGTGCTGCAAATGCTGGGATTAACCGTCAATATCGAATCCAAAGCGAGAGAATTGTAACAGAACGCTTCGCCTTATTCCTCTCCCGTTTATGAGCGAATTTTAAAAACGATAGAACAGCGCTGCCGTTTTATGGAAAACGAAGTGTCTGCCGCTCCATAATGCACCGTTTTGCACCAAAAACGCGCTAACCGGCTGAATGAAGACCGCATAAAATAACAAGACTTTTGAATTTTGTTGTTTTTGCGGGAAAGCCGTATGCTTAAATTTTTTCTCTTCTGTGTGCTGTTTTTCGCCCGCGCGGCGAATGCTCAAATGGCGGTGATCGATACGAACGGCTTGGCTGAAAGCATCAAGCAGAACGCGACGATGGCGGCGATTTTGGAAAACGGCAAAGCGATTTGGGATACGACCAAAGAGGGCTTGGACGCGACAAAACAAATCACGGACACGGTCGGCGGGGCGGTATCCTTGGCGCTGACGGCGCAGAGCTTTATCACGAACGCGAACGAACTGCTGCAATGCGTTACGCCCGACTTGCTGCTGGACGGCGTGTCGTTCGAGGTGACCAACGTCTGCACGGCGCAGGACTATATCCGGCAAGCGTTGGACTTGCCGACAAACGACGATGTGCAAGGCGCGCTGAATACGGTTTCCGGCGTGGCGGGCGGCGGTTATTCGTGGCGCGGCATCACGACGGCGAACAACCGATCGAAAAAGCAATGGCGCAAGGTCAAAAAAGCCCGCGCGGACTTTCACAAAAAGAGCGTTGACGACGGCTTGGCGAACGCCATGGCGGTCAAAGCCAAAACGTCGGAGCTGACGCAGGCGGCGACGGCGATCGTGCAGGACACGAACGGCGCGCTGACCGTAATGGAAAAACTGTCGCAAACGAACAGGGCTTTGGCGGACATTCACGCGGCTTTGGTTCAGCAAAACATCTTAATCGCAAATATTTTGCAGATTATCGCCGCGAAAGAAAAGCTCGTCGAAGGGACGATAGCGATTGACGCGGCTTTAACACAAGAGGAGAAAACGAAATGAGGAAACTGACGATATTGACTTTATTGACGGTTTTATCGGCGTGTTCGGCGACGCAAAGCGTCAAAGGCATCGGAAGCGGCACGGACAGCTACAAGCTCAGTCCTTGCGCCTGTTTGCCGATTGAACAGCCGAATTTTGGATAAGCATGAAAACACCGAAAGACATCGCCGGAATGTTCAAAACGGCGGCACAGACGGAACTGCTTTTGTCGCAAGACGGAAGCGTTCCGCCGTTCGTCCTGCCCGAAGACGTGGCGACGATGCGATTTGTCATTGATACCCTGATGCCGCAAATCGCTGATCTCCGAGCCCGCCGTATCGTCTGGCTTCGTTCCCAAGGGCTGTGCTGGAAATCCGTCGCAAAAGAGGTCGGCTTGACCGAAAGTCAGGCAAAGCGGGTATTCGGAAGGGAAATCGCCGCTTTAAGAAAAACGTGATTTTTAGAGTGATTTCCATATTGAAAAACGTGATTCTGAAAGGTGCACTTCTCTCTTTTTCAAAAATTTGAAAATATTTTCAAACTTTTCACATCTCATAAAAGTTTTTGAATGTGTTTTCTAAAATTTCCGTTTTGTCGCACAACGGCATCAAACAGATCAACGCTTTGGACTGGCTGTTGCAAAAATGAAATTTGCCCGAAAAATAGCGGTTTAACTCGATTTTAATTCAACTTGTTCGGAGATCGAATTAAAATGAGTTAGATGCGAGTTAAAATGAGTTAGGGGGTAATGCCTTCCGCTCGTAAAATATTCTCAATGATTATATGCATATTCGTATAAGGATCGTCGCCAAGGTTAAATTTAAACCCTTTTGCGTTTTGGATTGCACGCTTCAATCCAATGCGTCCTTCGACCGTTTCAAAAATATTCGGCATTTTTTTCAACCGATCCAACGATAAACTCTGTCCCGTTTGTTTGTTGATTTGACTTGCTAAAAAATCGCCGCATTCTTGCGAGTTGGCAAAGCTTCGGTTTGTTTTAAAAAAGTGCAGCAGCAACCAGTATTCATAACACGGAGCGGACACGGCGGCGTTGTATTTTTCGGCATTTGTTTTAAAGCTTTCCATGGACATGTCGTCTTTGTCAAACAAGATGTAGCCTTTTTTGACGTTTTCCTTGCCTCTTTTTCGCACTTCTTCTTTCAAACGTCTGTCCAAACCGGCAGGCGTTCTATAATCCGCGGTGCAGGCTCTGATATTTATATTCAGCGCTCTGCCCAATCCTTCCAAATAATATCTGGACGATTTTGAATCTTCACAGCAGAAAAGGTAAATTTTTCGCTCTTGTCTGGGAGTGTGCGGTCTGGGCATTTTTACAGCTCCGGCACATTTGGAACGGCACCGTACACGCCATTGATGTAAGCTTTGTAAAATCCTTCCTTTTTGCGTTCGCTGAAATCGCTTAGCGGATAAAGTTCCGTATAAAACCCGTTCTCTTTTGATGTGAACCAAATTTGATCGCGCGTCAACGTCTCGCCGTCCATTAAATAATGGGCGTGGGACGTAAAAATCAGCTGCGCTTTGGTGTTGTTTTTGTTAAACAGGTTCACCAAATTGTGCACCAAATAAGGGTGTAGCGATTCATCAAGTTCGTCGATAAATAAAACTTTCCCGTTTTGCAGCACGTCCAAAACGGAATCGGAAATCGCCAGATACATTTTCGTTCCTTCGGATTCCGTTTGAGCCAAAGGAGTTTCTTTCGTTTCCCCGTCTTCCGTTTTATGATACGTTTTTGCTTCAATAGGGTGGATTTTGTCAAAAAACTCTTTTTTTTCAGTTTCGTTGATCTCTTCTTTGAAATCAAACTGTTTGAAAAATTCATCCAACGGGGGTGTTTTTACGGATATATCCTCCAAACCGAGATCGGCGTTTCTTGTAAATTCGATAATGTCTTTACGGCAATTTGCATCATCAGCCATCTTACGCAGAACAGATGAAAAATAACCGGATTTTTCACCGATAATGACAACGTCTTTTCTGAAAAACTCATAAATATCCCGTACTTCTTCCCTGTCCGTGTTTCTATTGTTGATTAAATCCGACAAAAAAACGCGTTGCGGGATCAATTCCGTGCTCCATGCTTTTTTAATGCCTTTGGACAAATCAAAAGCGTACGTTCCGTCTTCTTTCCGTTCTCTGGCAAAGATGCACTTTTGCCGTTTTGTGCCTTTTTCGGAAAAATCGCAAAAAGATGCGCTTTCCTTAACGACAATGCCGTTTAATAAGCAAATTTCATAATCATACAGTTTGCAATTTTTTAAAAATTTTATTTTTAGGCAAGTCGGTTTTTTATCATAACCTTTCGCAAACAGATAGTAATCGGAAGCCAGTTTGTCGTCGCTTTTTGCCGACGCTCCCGTGCTTAAAATAATTTTAAGGTATCCAAGGGCTTTCAACACGTTCGTTTTGCCCGAAGCGTTTGCTCCGAAAATGCCGGAAGTTTTGTAGACATACGGCACTTTTTGAAAACCGGTTTCCATCAAATTGGCTTTTCCGCCGTTTTTGGATGCCGGTTCCATTGAAAACACGACTTCGTCTTTGAACGACCGAAAGTTTGAGATTTTAACTTCAACGAGCATTTCACACCATTCCTTGAAGATTTTTTGCAAAGAATGTTATTTTATACGCATAAAAATTTAAAAAAGTCAAAAAAATTATGATTATAAACTTTTGCCGGAGCGAAATTTTAAAACGCAGTTTCGCTCTAAAAAGCCCCAAAAAGCTCCGAAAAGACATTCGGGGCTTTTTGCGTAGGGGGATAGACTTTTCCCGAACAAAACGCGGGAGGAAGAACGCATGGTCGGGAAAGTCAACAAGATCAAGCAGAGTTATCTGGATTTGGAAAGGGTGGAGGCATTGCAACGGCGGCTGGAAGAGGCTCTGCCGAACGACAGCGGATTGCGGCTGGACGCGATGATCGCGCTTGCGGTGCTGAAAGACTGCTTTAAATGCGGCTTTGTGGAAAGGGTTGGGGAATGAATGTGGAAGAACCGACGCTTGACCAGCCCGCGACAAACAGCGCGAGTTATCTGCGCCGATTGGAAAAGTCGGTCGCGGTGTTAAGCAAAATCGCGGGGGCGAGCGTGTTTGCGACCGTTGGCAGTTTTTGCGCGGTGCTGGCTTTGCTGCCGTTGAAACAGACGGAAACCGTGTTCGTGTCGATGACGAACGGCGCGCAAATCGTGCGTCTGCTGCCCGAACAAATCGACCGTTCAACCTTGGAACAGTATGTCCGCTCCACTTTGACCGAGTATGTGGAAAAGCGGGAAACAATCAACTTTGTGGACGACGACGAGCGGTTCAAATGGGTGCAGACGTTCACCCACCCGCAATGGTTCAGACTGTTCGCGGAACACATGAGTTCGGGCAATCCCGACAGTCCGCTGGTTTATTACGCCAAAAACGAACTGACGCGGGACGTGTTTGTGCAGAGCTTGGAACAAATCCCCGACGCGGACGACGTGTGGCGGGCGGAGTATGTCGCGACCGACCGCAAAAGCGGCGTGAAAGTCCGGACGAAAACTTTTGTCGCGACGTTCAAAGCGCGCTTGGCTGGCATAGAGGCGAGCGCCGCGAAAACCGGAATCAACCCGTTCGGCTTGATCGTGGAAAACTACGCCGTATCGGTCAAAGGCGATCCGAAAGGAGAATAAACGATGAAACGGATACTTTTTTTAATCGCGCTGACAACGGCGGGAGCGGCAAACGCCGCAACGCTTGCGCCCGAACCGCGAGAACTGCTGAAAAGCATTGACGCGGTGCTGGGCGAGGTTCCGCCGGAACCGGCGACGCAAAAGGCATGGGAAAAGCAAAAGACGGAAACGAAAGCGGGAAACAAAGTGTTCGTCTGGGGACGCGGGCGGACGTTCAAGGTCAGATTGCGCGAAGGCATGGGAACGGTGTTCAAACTGCCCGACTGGGACGTTATCGACCAGTCGGTTCTGGCGGACGGCGTGAACTTCCGCCAAAAAGAAATGAACAACAAGGCGATGCTGTACGTCGAAGCCTTGACGGCTGGCGCGGACACGAGCCTGACGGTCGTCGGACGGTCGGGGAACATCTATAACTTTTATCTGGCAAGTCAGGGCGTCCGATCGGAAACAATCAGCGATCAGGTCGTGTATGTGGACGCGCCGGTGCCGAGCGTGAAAAGCTTTTTTGCGACGGAAACGGACTTGAAGCGCAAGGAAAGCGTCGAAAGCTTGGCGACTTTGACGCGAAGCGGCGGAAAAACGTGGCTGAACGAATTGAAGTTCGATCCGACGAAGATCAGACACGACGTCGAAATGCGCGGGGATAAAACAATCGCGCCCGTTTTGTCGTTCAGGGACGAACGGTTCACCTATCTGGATTACGGGGCGGATAACGAGGGCAAAGTCCTGCCCGTCGCGTATCAGGTGGTCGATCGGGTGGATCAGCCCGTCAACGTGCGCAAATCGCCGGACGGGCGGTATCTGGTGGTGGAAACAATCAATCCGATAACGCTTCGGTACGGAGAGAAAACGGTATGCTTAAAACGGCAATCGTCCTGACGCTGCTGCTGACGGGGTGCGACAAGAAAGCGGCGGAACAAAAGCCCGTTCCCATTACGGTGAAATACCCCGCCGATTATTTTACGGTGCTGCCCGATCCGCCGAAACCTCCCGTTGTCGTGGTGGAAAAGGAAGTCGAAAAACGCGCCGAGGAAAAAGCGAAACGGATCATCGCCGCCGAACGCGCGAAGGAAAAGCGAGCCGAGCAAAAGAAAGGGGAGCGGCTGGATAAACAAGCTTTGTTGAAAGCGAGATTCGCGCTGAAACGGGCGGCGAGAACGGCGGCGGGCGGAACGTTTTTAAACGGGGTGCGGGAAGAGGCAAAAACGGAACGGCGGGAAACCGCGTCGGTTCAGCCGCCGCCGCGGGACAAAGCTTACGCCGCGCCGAACATCACGAGTTCGTATCCGGTGGACAGGTCTTTCATTTTAACGGAAGACAGGACGATACCCGCCGTTCTGCTGGACGGGATCAACACGCAAATCGCGGGGACGGTTCGGGCGTATGTGTCCGAAGACGTGTTCGGCGCGTCGGGACGGTTCAAGCTGTTGGAAAAGGGCGACGTGGTCATCGGCAAGTACCAGCCGACGAAAAAGGTCGGGGACACGCGGGTGGAAATCGCGTTTTACCGCATTATCCGCGCGGCTGACGGGGCGGAGGTTTATTCGTCTGGTGCGGCGTTCGCGTACGCGGCGGACAAAATGGGGCGCACGGGATTGGTCGGCGATGTGGACAACAGGAACTGGGAACGCTACGGCTTGGCGTTCAGCACTTCCCTTATCGGCGGCATTGCGGGATTAGGTAAAGCGAAAGTGGACGGCGACGAATACGAGGAGTTTTGGAACCGTCTGTCCGACAACACGACCGAGATCACGACCAAGATTTTGGAACAAACAATGAGCATCGCGCCCGTAATCACCATCGCGCAGGGCGAACCGATTTTAATCCGCTTGGCGAGCGACATCACATTGAAGCGGGAGCGTTGATGAAGCGGCTGATCGGGCGGTGTTTTTGGGTAATCGCGATTTACTGTTTTGAACGAAGCGGCGCGGCGGCGTCGGTTTGCCTTGAACCCGACGAAACCCAAACAATCAGGCAGCTATGGAGACAGAGCAATGACGTATTATAGACGGCTAAAACAAATCATCATGCGAACCCGTTGCGACCAAAACGACTTCGGTGTCCGTTGCGCGGTAGATCAACAGCCAGTCAGGCTTGATATGGCATTCGCGGTAGTTTTGCCAGTTGCCTTTCAAAGAATGGTCTTTGAACTTGCCGGGAAGAGGTTCGCCGTTCGCAAGTTTTTGCAGTACCAGTTCAAACGTTTTGACGTCAGGGTGCTTTTTAAGCAGGGCTTTGAACTGGTTTTTGAACGGGTTGTCATAAACGATGCGCTTCATTCGCCGTCCTTCATCAAATCCGCCAAAGCGTCATCGACGGAATCGAAGCGGTTAAAATCCGCGGTATCGCCCGCCAAGTATTGTTCGGCACGGTTCAGGGCGCGGGTTAAGGACGGATTGGGGCGTTCAGCCAAAGACGGGCGGAACGGCAAACCGCGGCTGACGCGGACTTGGCTGATGAACATGCGGATACCGTCGCTGAGGCTGATGCCGAGTTCGTTCAAAATAGATTCGGCTTCGCGTTTGGCGGTTTCGTCCACACGGGCTTGAATAACGGTATTGGGCATGACGCACCTCCTTAATGATAAAATTGTAGTTTGAATGAAGTTGTTTGTCAATACAAATACATCTTTTTTGCAAGGAAACGAATATGAGAAAACGGCAGCAAAAACACAAACGGATAAAATGGATTATCGCTTTGACGGCGGCGGCGATTGCGTTCAGGTGTCTGGCGCAGGAAGCGGCGCAAACCTTTGACGTACTGATCGCGGCGGAAACGGCGGTTGAGAATGGCGGAACGGTCGCGGCGGGATTGACGCTTTTGCAGCCGGAAACGGCGCTGAACCTGAACGGCGTGGAACTGACGGGATATTTTGAGGATAAAGCCGCCGTGTTCGACGGAGCGCGGAACACGGAAAACGGCAAATCCGTCGGATTGCCCGAACCGTACAAAGCGGACACCGGCGGCGCGGCTGTTCTGGAACAAAACAAGCTCTTAACCGTCGAGGGCGACAAGGCGAAACTGCTGTCCTTGCTGCCTTTGCTGTTCGACGCGGAACAGGCTGTCGGAACCGAACGGGAGCAAACGCGCCCGTCCTTTCCGACCCTGTCCGAACGCGCCGAACGGGACGATGCGGAAACCTACGATTCTTCGGCGATTGCCGTGAACGAACAACAGGACGAGGTCGCCTTCACGCTTGCCGAATGTCCCGTGCGCGTAGATTGGGACAACAATGTCGTCGTGTATCAAAGCGAGGTCGTCAAATCCGTCAACGGACAAGAGGTTGAACGGCAGGGCTGTCAGGATTCCGACTTTCCGATTGACATTTTGCGGGCGTATTCCCTTTGCGCCGATGATGTTGTTTTGGCGGACAAGAAAGCCTTTAAAATGTACAAGCCGTACTTTCCGGACAAGGGCGAGCAGAAGTTTTTAAAAGAATGCACCCGCGACGAAGAGCAAGCCTTTGACATCAAGGAAAGCCTTGACTGCCTGCCGCAAATCGACATGAACGGCAAAAAGGTTTTGGAACAATCGTATTTGTACTATACGGACGACACCGACCGCGCCGTTACGGTGTCCGAGTGTCAGACAAGGGACACGACAAGAACGTTCGATCTGCGCTTTACTTACGACACTTGTTCAATCCGCGTTGACGGGGAAAAGAACGTCGCCTATCAGCAGGGCAAGTACGTTTATGACAGGGACGGACAAAGCGTTGACGTGACCGCGTGTCAGGACGGCGACAAAACGTATCCGATCGCGGACGAGTTCTGTTATTATCGGGACAACCTTGCCGCCAAGAAAGCCGTCAGATACGAGCGCAAAAAGGTGAACACCGTGAGCGGACTGCATTACTTGACTGATTGTCAGCCCGTATCGCAAACCGACATTTTGGAAACGTTTGACGGGTGCGAGGGATTGCACAAGGACGATTTTACGGCGGGGTTCTCTTACGGGTACAGCCGGTATTACTACGTCAACGACAAAAACGCGCGCGTGTATCTGACCAAGTGCGAACCGAACGCTTCGACCTATCAGCATCAGGCGGTTATTGAAGACTGGCAGCCCGATTTTGAAACGATGAAAGCGACGTCGCTTATCGCGTATTACATCGATCTGCCGTCGGGGCGGATTAAAATAGCGGACGCGGCAATTACCAAAGACAGTATCGCCGTTCCTTTGGCAAAACAGTCCGAACGGGTCGTCAAAACCGACGAATACGCGGACGCGGGGTGCTGGCGGAACTTCAAACAAGTGCTTTTGGAAACGTATCTGCTGCCGAACGGGCAAACGGTCGAACGAAAAACGCCGATGACGGAGGTCTTGCCCGTTTATCTGTGCAAGAACGACGATCAGACGGAAACGGGGAGTTATTGCGCCCGCCGCAACTGTTCTGGCATTGCCTGCGCCGTGTTCGGCAGATACAGGATTTACACGGCGACGTATTCCAGAACGCGCGGCGTTCACGCGGGAACGGGGGCGAAGGTCTGTTCGGCGTGGACGCAAACGGCGATCAGTTCGAAAAAGTCGAAAACGTGCGACAAATCCAAACCGTGCGGGGAAAAATACGTTTTAAGCGGAACGTGCGACGACGGACAGGCGGTGCCCGATGTGCCGTGCCGATAACGCCGCTTTGAAAAACGCCCTGCGCCCGTTGGAGCCGTACTTGGAGCTGACGGGAACGAACGAGGTCATTGTCAATCGGGAAAACGAGGTTGTATTGGAAACGGCTTCCGGTTGGGAGTTCGTTCCGGATAAAAACATCACGAAAGAGATGTTCCTGTCCGTCGGTCGCATTCTTGCCAACCGCGCGGGAACGGACTTTGACGCGCATCCGTACTTGGGGGCGGAGCTGCCGGACGGGCATCGTCTGCACTTGTGCATGGGGACGACGGTTGAAAGCGGGCTGTGCGTCGCTGTGCGTTTAAAACGGGCGAGAAACCTGACGATAGAGAACTTTCTGACCGAAAAATCCTTTGCGCCGAAGCCGGAAATGACGTTCGACTTTGCGGACGTGCCGAACAGTCTGCGCCGGCTGGTTTTGGAAAAGCGCAACATTCTGATCAGCGGCGCGACGGGTTCGGGCAAGACGAACCTGTTAAACGTGCTGTTGAAACACGTTCCCGAAACCGACCGCTTTTTAACGATGGAAGACGTGCGCGAGCTGGACACGAGCCATTTGAAAAACACGGTTCACTTTGTCCTGCCTGATAATGGAGCTGAAACGGAAATCTCTCAAAACGATGTCATAGATGCGATGATGAGGTTACGTCCAGACAGAATTGCATGCGGAGAATTAAGAAGCCGGAACACTTGGACATTACTTTCTTTACTGAACAACGGACATGGAGGTTGCATGACAACAATCCATGCCGGTTCACCGCTTCATGCGATCAGCAAGGTCGTGACGAACGCCATGACCGGCGACAAGTGCGTGGACAAGGACGTTATGGAAAAGATCGTTCGGGATTGTCTGGATTGCGTCATTCAAATCAAAGTGTCCGAGGGTGAACGCTATATCGCGGATATTGCTTTAAGAGGAAAAGACTACTAGCCGTAGGGGCAAAGTTTTAAGGAGTGGAAAATGACGCCGTGGAGTGAGGTCAGACAAACGCAACAGCGCGTTTTGTTGTGCGGGATTGTTTTGTGCGTTCTGTGCGCCGTGTACGGCGGCGCCGTGCGGGACGGCAAAGTGTTCGCCGCTTGTTTGCGTTATGCACGCGCCGTTGTGATCAATACTGATTTTGCGGGCGTCGATTGGCAAAAGTTCGGTATCGGGGCAAGCGGGTTTTTGTTGCTTGCCGCGTTGACGCTTTGGGCGGCGTATGCCTGTTTTATCGCAAAGGAATCCGCTTACGGCGAAGCGCGGTTTGCGACCGCGTCCGACCTGAAACGCATGAGGCTGACCGATCGAAAGAACGCTTCCGGCGTGATTGTGGGCAAGGTCGGTCGGAAACTGCTTTCCCCGACCTGTTTGCGGCACGGCATCGCGCTTGCCCCGACGCGAAGCGGCAAAACGGCGGGGTTTGTGATGCCGACGGCTTTGTCGTTCAAAGGGTCGCTGATTATCGCCGATCCGAAAGGCGAGCTGGAAACTCTGCTTGCCGAGCCGTTGAAAAAAGCGGGCAAGACCGTGTACGCGCTTGACTGGTCGGACGAAAAGGCGAAAGACGCTTGGAACCCGCTGTCGTTAAAGGTGTTCCCATCCGTTTTTTCCTCTTTCGGCAAAGCGGAACGGCAGGCGGAGCGCATTGCCGCGATGCTGGTCGGGCAGAAAGGGCAGTCGGAAGATCACTGGGAGGCAAACGCCAAAAAGCACATCGCGGCGCTGATTTTGTTTGCCGTGTATCTGGCGGAAATTGCGGAACAACGGCTTGATCCGAACAATCCCGCGACCATTGCCGACTATGAAACCTACCGCGAACCGCACTTATCCCGCGTGTTCGGGTTTGTCGCCAAAGACGTTGATGTGCAGACGCTGCTTTCAAAAGGGGCGGAGGCGGTCAACTCCGCCAAGGACAACCTGCGCGACCTGCTTCGTTTTGCGGCGGAGGTCGGCGCGCCGCAGCGGATTTTAACAGACCTTGCGTCTTGGGCGAACGCGCCCGACAACGAAGCGGGATCGCATACGACGACGTTTTTGTCAAAGCTTCAAATCTGGCGCAGTCGGGCGGTCAAAGGCGCGACAAGGGAATGTTCGTTTGAATGGCAGGATTTGCGCGACACGCCGTCCGTCGTGTTTATCAAGTTCCCGCAGCAAGACGCGCAGTCTTTGGGCGTGCTGACGGCTTTGTTCTTTGAAACGTTCTTCGGCTGGGCTTTGGACGTTCCGAAAAAGCCTGACGAGTGTCCGATCGCGATCCTTGCCGACGAGTTCGCCAGTCTGCCCAAGATCAACCTGATGACAGACTTTCTGTCCAAAGGCGCGGGCATGGGCGCGGTCGTGTGGCTGATTGTGCAGGACTTCGCGCAGATTAAAGCGACCTACGGCGACAAGGCGTTTGAAACCATCAAAACGAACTGCTCGTATCTGTTGGTCTATGCGCAGAACAATTACGCCACGCAAAAGGAATTGGCGGAAATGGTCGGCAAGGCGACCCGCAAGCGCAAAAGCGTCAGCAAATCGGGCAAAGGCGGCGTGTCCGTGTCGGAAAACGACGAAGGACTGGACTTGATTCCCGTCGCCGACTGGGGCGCGATTCCGTTCGGGCGGCACGTTTTGTTGTGTCAGAACTTCCTGACCCGCCCCGTTTGGTGCAAAACGCCCCTGTACTTTAAGGAAAAACGATTTACGGAGATGCTCCATGGCTGAACTTTCCTGCTATTCCTGCGCCATATTCGACGCGTTCAACCAAAAAACGCTTTCTTTCTCGCAAGCGTTCTTCGACGCCGTAACGCCCGAGCTGAAAACGCTGCTGTCGTATCTGTTCACGCTTTGGATTGTTTACCGTCTGTGCGAAATGCTGCTCGGCAAGCCCGAAAACCCGCAAAACCTGATAAAAGAGTTCATCGACCTTTCGATTGCGACGGCTCTGTTGCAGAGTTTTGAATACTGGGGCGGCGTTTGCTTTTGGATTTACAACTTCGGCATGGACTTGGGCGTGCGCGTCCTGCGCATCACGTCGGAGGGGCAAACCGCCGTTCAGGCGTCGTCTTCGGGCGTCGCTGTTCTGCTGACCCATGTGGAAAACAGCTTTGCCCCCGTGCTGGACAAGCTGGGCGTGATGATGAGCGACATCTCTTGGACAAGCTTGAAGCTGGCAATCGCCGTCGTTCCCGTCGCCGTCATTTACTTTCTGCTGTTGTGGCGGATATTCGCCAGCCTGTTCAACGTGTTCGTGCAGTTGTTCGCCGTCGCTTTGCTTGCGCCCGTTCTGAGCGCGTTCTACGCCCTGCCGCCCGTCAAATCCGCCATGTTCGCGGCGCTGCGTCTGCTGCTGATGAACGCGGTGCAGATTGTGCTCACCTGCGGCACGATCGGCATCGTTTTAGCGTATCTGAACAGCCTTTCCCTGTTCCAAGACCAAAACGTCGCCGTCGAGGTCGGCACCGTCGGCTATATGCAGATGCTCTTCACCGGCGCGCTCCTCTGGGGTGCCTACGGCATCATCATCGGCACGCCGTCCCAAATCCTGAACGTCGGGAACGTCATTGACGCAAATCCCGTCCTGACCTTTATCGGGCGTATTCCAAACCGAATCGTTTCTATGACTAAATATGCCGTTTCAAAAACTAAATAGAGGAGCATTGAACAATGACGGTATATGGTTATTTAAGAGTGTCAACGGATAAACAGGACTGCGACAATCAGAAAATCGGTGTGGAGGCTTTGGCGGAAAAACTCGGACTGCCGATCGAAAGCTGGATTGTTGACAACGGCGTGTCCGGAACGAAAGAACCCGAAAAACGACAGTTGGGCAAATTACTGAAAAAAATCAAATCCGGCGATGTCATCATCTGTTCCGAATTATCCCGTTTGGGGCGCAAGTTGTTTATGGTCATTTCGATTCTTGAACACTGTATGAAAATCGGCGCAAAAGTGCTGACCGTCAAAGACGGTTACGAATTGGGCGATAACGTTCAAAGCAAGGTTCTTGCTTTTGCATTCGGACTTGTCGCCGAGTTGGAACGGGATATGATCAGCAAACGCACGAAAGAAGCTTTGTCACGTGTCAAAGCGCAAGGCCGTTCCATCGGACGTCCCAAGGGCAGAAAAAACATCAAACACATTTGGAGCGGCAAGGAAAAACAAATCAACCGCTTACTAAAGCTTGGCGTCGGAAAAACGAAAATCGCCCGCATGACGGGGATGAGCCTCAACTCCGTCTATTCTTTTCTGAAGCAACGGTAAAACAAAGACTTTTTCTGTTTGATATTGCGGAAAAAACGACCCTTTTTCTTGGTTATACCAATTTGCCTTTTTTAGCAATAACTATTTTCAAAAATCCTTTAACCGTCTTGTTTTTTTGAAAGCCCCGCTGTCCCGAATGTTTGAAGAAAAAAGGGTGAATATTTGAGTGAACTTTTTCACGCAAAAAAGAACGGGAACAGTTACAGGCAAATGATTTACGCGTTTGTGCAGGACGGTCAGAGTATCGAGATTCTCAGGCAACAATGGGAATCGCTCTCTTCTTATGCGCAAAGTCGGGCTTTAACCATTGATAAATGGCTCGATTCGACTTCTTTCAATCCGGAACTGTTCAAAGCAAAGGACGTCCTTCTTTTGGAAAAAACATTCCGTTTGGGCAAAGATATTCGCACGATCACTGCGATCATGCAGGAATTGTTGCAAAAAGGCGTCATTATTTGTTCCTGCGAAGACGATCTGAAGTTCGGCGAAGATTCCGCTTCGTCAAAAGCGATGGCCCATATGCTCGGTGTCGTAACGGACATTGTGGAGGAGCTGCGCTCCCGTTTAACAAAAGAGGCCATGACTTCGCGGAAACTGGCGGGACAGAAATTAGGGCGTCCGCGCGGCAGAAAGAACAACAATCATAAATTGGACGTCAAAAAGAATGAAATCCGGAAATTGCTCCGGTCGGGAAAGACGGAACCAGAAATCTGCCGGTTGCTGAACATACCTCGCTCCACTTTATTCGTATATGTCAAAGACCACCCCGAATTAAAACCGGAGGCGCTCAATGCCTAAGGTTTCTGTTTTATTGCCGGTGTATAACACGGCGGAAACGCATCTGCGGGAATGTATCGAAGGGATACTCGGTCAGACGTTTGGCGACTTTGAACTGATCATCGTGAACGACGCTTCGACGGACGGCAATGTGGAACGCGTTGTGAAAAGCTATGACGACCCGCGCATCCGTTATTATTCAAACGAAAAGAATCTGGGCATTTCGGAAACGCGCAACCGGCTGATAGAACTGGCGCAAGGGGAATATCTGGCGGTGCACGATCACGACGACGTGTCTTTGCCGGAACGGTTCGCAAAGCAAGTCGAATATCTGGACGCTCACCCCGAAGTCGGAGTTTTGGGCACGGCTCATATCGAGATTCCGAAAAACAAAACGGTTGTTCACCCTCTGACAAGCGAAGAAATCGAAGAAGCTTTGATGTACGACTGTCCGTTGATCCACCCGTCGGTGATGATGCGCAAAAGCGTATTGGTTGAAACGGGCGTCCGATATGACAAGGATTATTTCCCGACGGAAGACTACAATCTGTATCTGCATCTGATCGGCAAGACGCAGTTTGCCAATCTACCGGAAGTGTTGTTCAAGTACCGCAAGCACGACGGCAACACGACGAACAGAGAAACGAAGCGGATACGGGAAATCGAGCGTCGTGTATTTGCGTATCTGGAATCGGAACATCCGGAGCTGTGGCGCAAAGCGCAGGCAAACCACGTCAATGTAACGAAAATCAAGCTGTTCGGCGTTCCGGTGATGAAAGTCAAACATTTCCAGACGACGACAAACTATTACCTGTTCGGTTTCATCCCCGTCGCGTCGGTGTATTCCAAAATCACCGCGAAAGGCAGGCTGTAAGATGAATCTAAGCCTTACCCACAGTCTTTACCGTTACGCCCGCCTTAAGTTCAACAACGCGTTGATCCGCGTTTTGTTCCGCAACAAACAGCCGCGGAAGAAGTATTTTCTGGCGGTGTGCGCGATTTTCAAGAACGAAGGCAAGTTTTTCATCGAATGGCTGAACTATTATCTGTTGGCGGGCGTCGATCACTTTTACCTGTACAACAATTTTTCCGACGACAATTATCGGGAATTGTTACAGCCCTATATCGATAAAGGCTTTATAACGCTGATCGACTGGCCCGTTCCGTTCGGTCAGGCGAGCGCGTATCAGAACTGCGTCGAAACATACGCGAACGAAGCGAACTGGATCGGATTTCTGGACTTGGACGAATTCGTCGTTCCTTATGAAACGAAAGACATCAAACAGTGGCTGTCGCGGTACAATAAATTCCCGCTTGTTTCCTGTTACTGGAAGATGTTTTCCTCCGGCGGGATAATGAACGAAGACACGACAAAGCTGATTACGGAACAGTTTTTCGTGTGCGGCGACTTTATGTCGTATAAAAGCTTTTTGAACACGAAGTTCGTCGGTTGGTTGAGTAAAAAGAACAAATCGCCTCATTTCTGGCGTTTCAAGTTCTTCGGCCGCGTCTGCGCGGAAGACCCGTTGTACTATTCGGAACTGACGAAGAAACCGCGTCATATTCACGCGCAGATCAACCACTATTACTGCAAAAGCTACGAATACTTTTACAACAAGAAAATCAAGAACGGCAGTCTGTCTGAAAAAATCGATCTGTCGATGAAAACCTTTTTCGATATCGATTCCTTGGCGGATCATTCCGACTACAGAATTTTCAAATATCTGGTTCAACTGAAAACATTCGATTTGGACGAATTTTGCGTCGAACGCGCTGAACGGGCGGGTGAGCCATGATTTTGGTGATGGGCGGCGCGGGCTACATCGGTTCGCATACGGTAAAATACTTGTTGGCGCACGGGCAAAGTTGCGTTGTCGCCGACAATCTCTCCTGCGGTCATCGGGAAGCCGTTGACGAACGCGCGGGCTTCATGTTAGCCGATCTGGCGGACAAAGACAGTCTGCGCAAAGTGTTTGAAACGTATCCGATAGAGGCCGTCATTCACTTCGCCGCGTTCACTTATGTGGGCGAAAGCGTGCGGGATCCGAAAAAATACTACCGCAACAACGTTGCCGGCACGCTGAACCTGTTGGACGCGATGCTGGAACACGACGTGAAGAAAATTGTTTTTTCCAGCACTTGCGCGACGTACGGCGAACCGCTTTACACGCCGATCGACGAACAGCACGCTCAAAACCCGATCAATCCGTACGGCCGCACAAAGCTGATGATCGAACAGATATTCCGCGATTACGCGAAAGCGTACGGCTTGAAATACATCGCGCTGAGGTACTTTAACGCGGCGGGATGTTCGGCGGACGGCAGCATCGGGGAAAGCCACGATCCGGAAACGCACCTGATCCCGCTTGTCTTGCAGGCGATACAAGGCAAACGTCCCGACATCAAAGTGTTCGGAACGGATTACGACACGCCGGACGGGACGTGCATCCGCGACTATATCCACGTCGAAGATCTGGCGCAGGCACACTGGCAGGCTGTTCAGAAACTCGACGATTACAGCGGATACCTGAATCTCGGGACGGGCGTCGGCACGTCGGTGATGGAAATCATCAAAGCGGCGGAAAAAGTCAGCGGGAAAACCTGCTCCGTAACACTGGCCGCCAGACGCGAAGGCGATCCCGCCAAACTATTCGCCGACAACAAAAAAGCCAAACAGGTCCTGAACTGGAATCCTGTTTACACAAGCGTCGAAGACATCGTCAAAACTGCTTGGACTTGGGAAAACAACCGGAGATTCTGATGCCAGGTATTCGTCAACGCCTTATGAACACGCAGATGCTCGGGAACTATCGCAAGATGTACCCGTACGTTCGCCCGTATTGGGTACGCGCGGTGTTGGCGGTATTGATTACAATCCCCATCGGATCGTTTGACGCGTTGACGGCGTGGATATTGAAGCCGTACATGGACGTTGTTCTTGTGGAAAAGCAGGTTCACGCCGTATCTCTGATGCCGTTGGTGATTGTTATCGGCAGTTTGTTGCAAAGCTTGTGCAATTACGGCGCGACGTATTTGAACACTTGGGTCGGTCAGAAGATTACGATGGGTATGAAACGCGACCTGTATAAAAAGCTGTTGCATTGCGATCCCGCGTTTTTTGATCACACGTCTTCGGGCAACGTAATCATGCAATTTTCCACATGCGCCGAAAGCGCGTGCAGCGGTCTTTTGGCTAATTTAAAACTGTTTACGACACGTGTTTTTTCATCGATATCTTTAATCGGCGTTCTGTTCTGGAACAGTTGGCAGTTATCCATCGTCGCTTTGATTTTTATGTTCGGCGCTTTGCTGCCGTTAGCCAGCGTACGCAAACGCATTAAAAGCCTGATGAGCAGACAGATCGGCGGAATATCTGCGATTACGACGCACTATAACGAAACGTTTTCGGGTAACCGCATCATTGCGTCCTATAACTTGCAACAGCGCGAAGAACAGCGGTTCAATAAAGACTTGAACGATATGTTCAAAATCCAAATCAAAATGGTTCAAAAGACGGGTATTTTGTCTCCGATGATACACTTCATCGTTTCTTTGGGGATAGCCGGCGCCATTTGGTTGGGAAGCTATCTGATTGTGACGCAACAAATCTCCAGCGGTAATTTTGTGTCGTTCATTGCGGCTCTGTTGATGCTTTATACGCCGATAAAAGGATTGGGCAACAGTTATACGTCCGTACAAATGTCGTTCATGATGATGGATCAGGTGTTCAACACGCTAGCTTCCGTTCCGTCCGTTCGCAACGTTGACAATCCCGTTCATATGGACGGCGTTCGCAAATCGATCGAATACAAAAACGTCGGATTTGAATATCTGGCGGAGCGCCCTGTTTTAAAGGATGTTTCCGCTACGCTTGAAATCGGCAAGATGTACGCTTTTGTAGGGAACTCCGGCGGCGGCAAATCGACGTTTGTCAGCTTGCTTCCCCGCTTTTACGACATTCAACACGGAGAAATCCTGATAGACGGCGTCAACGTGAAGAACATCGATTTGTTCGATTTGCGCGAGAATATCGCCGTTGTGTTCCAAGACAACTTTTTATTCAGCGGCACGATCCGCGAAAACATTTTGCTGGGCAAGACGGATTACACTCAAGAACAACTGGACGAAGCGATAAAGAGCGCATGTTTGACGGACTTTGTTCAAACGTTGGACAAAGGACTGGATACGCAAATCGGGGAACGCGGCGTATTGCTGTCAGGCGGTCAAAAACAGCGCGTTGCGATTGCTCGCGCGTTCATGAAGGACGCTCCGATTGTGATTTTGGATGAAGCGACTTCCGCTTTGGACAACAAATCCGAAGCCGTCGTTCAGCAAGCCATCGATAATTTGATGAAAAACCGGACGGTTCTGGTCATCGCGCATCGACTTTCGACGGTCAAAAACGCGGACAAAATCTTTGTCATCAACGAAGGCCGCATCGTCGAACAGGGCGATCATGAAGAACTGTTGGCATTAAAAGGCGAATATGCGGCCCTGTATGAAATGCAGTTCAAAACCAAAAAGGAAAACGCGGCATGAGAAATACAAATACAGAAAGAAAGCTCATGCTCTTCAACACCCTTTATGAACGGGGAGTTCCGTCCATGTCCAGGGTTCAATGCCTAAAAGACGGAAAAATGAACAAAATACATTTTTTAGCATCTTCCCGTTCGCTTGATTTAAACGGAGGTTTTTATGATTTCGTTTCTTGATTTAGCAAAAGTGAATAACCGCTTCCGTTCGGAAATCGACGCCCGTTTCGCCCGTATTCTGGACAAGGGGTGGTATTTGCAGGGCGAAGAAAACGAAAGTTTTTCCAAGCATTTTGCCGAATACTGCGGCACAAAGTATGCCGTAGGGGTTGCGAACGGATTGGACGCGTTAAATCTGATCATCCGTGCGCACGGGTTCGGCACCGGCGACGAAATCATTGTTCCGTCAAACACTTATATCGCGACAATTCTGGCCATTTCGGAAAACGGTTGCACGCCCGTGTTGGTCGAACCGGATATTCATACATACAACATCGATCCCGACAAGATTGAAGCGGCGATAACGCCGAAAACAAAAGCGATTATGGTCGTCCACCTGTACGGACAAGCCGTTCAAATGCAAAAAGTTTGGGAAATTGCCGGGAAACACGGTCTGAAAGTGTTTGAGGACTGCGCACAGGCGCACGGAGCCTTATATCAGGGAATTCGTGTCGGCAATCTGTCGGACGCGGGAGCGTTTTCGTTTTATCCGGGGAAGAACCTCGGCTGTATGGGCGACGGCGGCGCGGTTACGACGAACGACGAAAAACTGTATCAAAAAATCAAAGCCCTAGCGAACTATGGTTCCGACCGCAAGTATCACCATATTTACAAAGGAACGAACAGCCGTTTGGACGAACTGCAGGCGGCGGTGCTGGACGTGAAACTGCCTCATCTGGACGCGGACAACGCCAGACGGCGCGAAATTGCGACATATTACCGTAAAAACATCACCAATCCGAAAATCATTCTGCCGGAAACGTACAGTGAAGACGCCGCGGTGTGGCACGTTTTTGCCGTCAGAACGGAAGAACGCGACCGTTTTCAGCAATATCTGACGGACAACAGTGTGCAGACGATCATCCACTACCCTACCCCTCCGCACAAACAGGATGCTTATCGGGAATGGAATAACCGTTCCTATCCGATCGCGGAAGAAATCCACAGAACCATTATTTCCCTGCCGATGTCGCCGGTGCTGACCGACGATGAAGTCAAACAAGTTACGGAGATTGTCAATGCCTACCGATGACCTGATTTCCGTAACGATACCGGCTTACAACCACGAAAAATATGTCGAGGAATGCATCCGTTCGATTATGGCGCAGACGTATCAAAACATTGAACTGCTGATCATTGACGACGGGTCGAAAGACGGTACTTTCGTCAAAATGCGGGAATTGAAGCCGGAATGCGAAAAGCGCTTTGTCCGCGTCGTTATGGAAACGCAGGAAAATCACGGCGTTTATTATACCGGAAACAAACTTTTCGCAATGGCAAACGGAAAGTACATCTATGCGATCGCTTCGGACGATGTTGCCAAACCGGACGCGATAGAAAAGCTTCACGCTTTTCTGGCGGAAAATCCGGATTATGTTCTGGCTGTCGGCGACGATGAGATCATCAACGGCAATTCGGAACGCGTTTACTGGGGCAAGGATCGGAAAATCGTTCCGGAAAGCGAAGCCCTTTACAGAACGTTCGGCGAAGATATGCACTTGAACGAACCGGACAACAAACATCCCGATTTCGGAAGTTATGCGGATTTATTAAAGGGCAACTATATTCCGAACGGGTATTTGTATTCTCGTCGGGCGATGGCGGAATCCGAACCGCCGGTCGAAGGGATTTTGCTGGAAGACTGGTTTATGCATATCCGCCTGTGCAAAAAGGGAAAATACAAATATATTCCGGAAATTTTATTTTCCTACCGCTGGCACGAAACAAACACCGTTTCCAATCCCGCATTCAAGGCGAAATCGTTGGAAATTTTCCGCCAGATTTACGAACACGAAAAAGAATACTGCTTTACGCACGGCTATAAGAAACAGTGGAAACGCCAATGGTGCAAACATTTCGGCTGGCGTGCAAAGTGGAAAAAACTGCGCGATTTCATCAGGGGGAAGAAATGACGGCGAACGTATCATTGATTCGTTTCCAAGTTCACGGCGACGACCGCGGTTCGCTGATCGCGTTGGAAAACGGACACAACCTGCCGTTTGACGTCAAACGCGTGTACTACATTTTCGGCACGAAAGCCGATGTACCCCGCGGATTTCACGCGCACCGCCGGTTAAAGCAGGTTTTGGTGGCAATGTCCGGCAGCGTCACCGTGAAAACCGAACACAACGGCAAAATCGAAACGCATCTGCTGAACCGTTCCGACGAAGGATTGCTGATCGAAGGGCTGGTCTGGCGTGAAATGCACGACTTTTCCCCCGATTGTGTGCTGTTGGTTCTGGCGGACGAATACTATAACGAAAGCGATTACATCAGGGATTATGAGTTGTTTAAAAAGGAAGAATCCAGATGATAAAAAACACACATGATTTTAAACCGCTCGAAGGAAAATACGTCAATTTACGCGAAGTCGAACTTGACGACGCGGCGTTTATTCTTGCATTGCGCTGCGATGAAAAAAAGTCCCGCTTTTTGCATAAAACGGAAAACAATCTGGAAAAACAGATCGAATACCTGAAACATTATAAAACGCTGGATAACGAATGGTATTTCATCATTGAAAACAAACAACACGAACCGTTGGGAACAAGCAGGATTTACGATGTCCGCGGATCTCAATACACCGGCGGCAGTTGGTTGATGAAGGACGGGGCCTTGCCGGAAGAAACGCTGGAAGGGGTTTTGCTGGGACGGCAAATGGCCTTTGAAACGATCTGTTTCGAAAAGGATTGTTACGATGTTCGTAAAGCCAATAAAAAAGTCGTTCGTTTCCATAAAATGTGCGGAGCGAAAATCGTTGAGGAAAATGACATCGATTATTTTTTTGAAATGACCAGAGACGTTTTTGAGAAAGTGAAGCCGCGGCTTTACGCGATGTTGGGATAAGGAAAAAAAGATGGTTTCATTTTCTTCGGATCAACGTTTCATTGTTACGGGAGCTTCTTCCGGAATCGGACGGGGTGTCGCATTGTTATTGAATGAATTAGGCGCTACGGTAATCGGAATCGCTCGCAATCAAAAACGGTTGGAAGCGATGAAGGCCAAAGCAAAATATCCCGAACACGTCTTTTTGGAACAAAAAGATTTAGCTGAAGATATGGAAGGCTTGCCTGCGTATGTCAAAGCGTTGAAAGACAAATACGGCAAGTTTTCCGGTATGGCTTATTGTGCCGGAAGCGTTCCTATTCAGCCTTTGGCGGCAACAGATTATAATGCCTTGCTTGAAACGTTGAATATTAATTATATCGCTCCCGTTCTTGCGGCGAAGGGGGTGGCGGATAAAAGGAACAATATTGGCGCAGGGACGTCTATGGTTTTTATTTCTTCCGCGTCTTCTTTGATTTCGGATAAAGGACATTTGACGTATGCGGGAAGCAAAGCCGCTTTGTGCGCTTCCGTTCGATCTATGGCAAAAGAATACGCGAAAAACAGAATTAGAATGAACTGCATTTTGCCGACCAATATTAAAACGGAAAAATCGCCGCAGGAATACATTGATTCACAAATAGCCTCTTATCCAATGGGCTTTGGAGAACCGATCGATGTCGCGAATTTGGCCGCGTTTTTACTGTCTTCGGAAGCATCGTGGATTACGGGACAGAATTATATTTTGGACTGTGCGAGTTTTTAGGGGACGGCAAATGGCAACAGCATCATTTAAAAATACGCGGATGATAGGTATTAAAACGGTTGTTCCGGAACATTGCGTCAATATAGACGACGAACTGCGGTATTTCGAAAATAACCCGAAAAAGCTTTCCCGAGCTAAAAAAATGATGGGATACGGCCGCAGATATATTGCTGACGACAACACAACCGTTACGGATATGGCGGTCGATGCAGCCGAAATACTAATGGCTGAAATGAAAATCAATCGCGATGAAATCGATTTACTGATTTTCGTCAATCAAAATCCCGATTATCCGCGCCCGAGTGATGTATGTTTGGCGCACGGACGTTTAAATTTAAAGAAAGCGTGTACTTCTCTTCAAATCAATTTGGGGTGTTCCGGATATGTCCATGCGTTAATGACGGCGGCCGGATTGATGTCTTCGGGGGCATTTAAGCTCTGTCTGCTTTTATGCGGAGACAATCCGGCACACGATATTTCCGTTGATAACAGGAAAATCGCTCCCGTATTCGGGGATGCCGTTTCGGCAACGCTTTTAAAATATGATTGCAATGCGCCGGAATCGTTTTTTGTAACGGGAACGAACGGAAAAAAATGGGATAAAATCATTCATCCGTTCGGCGGTCAAGCTCTCCCGTTCAAAAAGGAGGATTTCGATTTTCGGATTCATGATGAAGCAGGCAATGTCTGGACGGCGGAACAGGGACTGATGAAAGGCGAAGATGTCTTTAATTTCACGATGGATGTTGCTCCCGCATTATTGAACGACACGATGAAAGCAGCAAATTGGACAGCAGAAGATGTGGATTTGTTTGCAATTCATCAAGCGAATAAACAAATTGTAGAAGCGATTGTTTTTAAGGCGGAAATCCCTGCACAAAAAGCTCCTGTCGAAACGTTTTCACGGTATGCGAACAATTCGGTCAATTCCGTTGCAACCGTATTGTGCGATCAAAAAAGAGATTTGAAAAAAGTCGTTCTTTGTTCTTTCGGCATCGGACTTTCGTGGGGCGGAGCCGCACTTGATTTATCTGGAATGTATAACGGCGGGATTTCAACTTACATTTCCCCGAAAGCGAAACCGACGCGTGAACAACAAATTCAACACTGGATTAACTACTTTAAAGGAGACGAAAAATGACGAACGAAGAATTTTTAACGGAAATGCAGGACGTTTTGCAGACGGAAGAAGAATTGTCTATGGACACCGTTCTGGATGATTTGGATGAATGGGATTCTCTGTCCGTTATGGCGACGATGGCGTTTTTGGAAAAGTCTTTCGGCATCAAGACGACAATGAAAGATTATCACGAAATGAAAACAATCGGCGATATCGCTAAAAAAGCGGGACTGTAAAGATGATCAAAGGATTGCACCATATCGGCATAGCTTCCCGTAATATTGCGAAGGATACCGCGTTTTTTGAAACGTTTGGGTATCATCCGCAAAGTCCCGAACGTGAGGATGTTCAGGCGGATATCCGTGTGCAATTTCTGTCTGCCGGAAATCAGCCGGATTTGGAGCTTGTCGCCAATTTAAGCAAAGAGGGACCGGTGTCCCCTCATTTGCAGGCGCGGCGGAAAATTTTTCATTTTGCATACGAAACAGATGATATCGAAGCGGATGCGCAAAAAATGATTGACGAGCAAAACGCTTCTTTTCTGGTTCCCATAACGCAGGTTGAGGACGGTTCGTCAAACATCAAAGCGTGGTGCTATTTGATGTTTCGCAACATGATGATTGTCGAACTGGTAGAGCTGAAAGGATAAAATATGTCTGAATTTAAAAACGAACAGATATTTGTCGTAACAGGAGCTTCTTCAGGTATCGGTCAAGCTGTTGCGTGGAAATTGATCAAAGAAGGAGCGTCTGTTATCGGCGTAGACCGGAATATGGACGGCTTGCAGGCTTCTAAACAACAGGCTGAATGTCCGGACAGATTTTTTTGCGAACAAAAAAATCTGGCGGAAGACGTTGCCTCTTTGCCTGATTTTATATCGGCATTAAAGGATAAATACGGCAAACTGCAAGGTGTTGCCTGTTGCGCGGGAATAACGGAAATGAGACCGTTGCGCGCATTGGATATCGACCAGATGAAGCGTCTGTTCGACATCAATTATTATGCGCCGATATTTTTAGCAAAAGGCTTCGTTGACAAACGCGTCAACAACGGCAGCGGCTCCTCTTTCGTTTCGATTGCCTCCATTGCCAGCAAAAGTCCGGCAAAAGCGGTCATTACCTATTCGGGATCAAAAGCGGCATTGGCAATATCCATGGTTGCTATCGCCAAAGAATATGCTTCCAAGGGGATACGTTTTAATACTGTTTCCCCTTCTGACATTGATACGCCGATGACACAGAAGATTCCTGAAATTATGGACAAGGTTCGTGATTTTTATCCGATGGGATTCGGAAAACCGGAAGATGTCGCCAATGTTGTTTCATTTTTGCTGTCCGATCGGGCAAAATGGATTACGGGACAAAACTACGTTATCGACTGCGCCAGCAGATAATCGGGGGAGACTATGCCGAAGTCAAAGTTCAATCACGTTAAAATCTGCGGTATCACGGCTGTTGTTCCGGAACAATTCATCAATATCGACGATGAAATAGAGTTTTTCAACAACGACATTAAATTGTTGGAACGCAATAAAAAGATTCTGGGACTGGGCAAACGTCATGTTGCCGACGACCGCACGACGAATTGCGATTTGTGCGAAGCGGCGGCTCGCGATTTGATTGACGCTTTGAATGTCGACAAAGATACGATTGATGCGTTAATTGTTGTTTCCGCATCGCATGATTACCACTATCCGGCATCGGCGTGCGTGCTTCACGGCCGATTGGATTTGAATGAAGAATGTTCCTGTTTTGATGTGTCGGGTTTGGCGTGTTCGGCGTATGTCCACGGACTGTGGCTGGCTCATTCTTTGATTTCCGGCGGAGCGGCAAAAAAATGCCTTTTATTAACGGGTGATATTGTTTCACGTCATTCCGACCGACGTAACAGAAACTCGAATATGCTGTTCGGCGATGCCGGAACGGCGACACTTTTTGAATATACGGAAGAAGAAAACACTGCGTATTTTTATACGGGAACGCGCGGCAAAGGGTGGGACGCTCTGATAGCTCCCGCCGGCGGATATGACTTGCCCGTCCGTGAAGATATCGCTTCGCTGGAGTATACCGACGGGACGGGGAACGTCTGGCATTTATGGGACGATATCATGAAAGGGATGGAGGTTTTCAAGTTCACGACCGATGTCGGACCGCGGGGGATTCAGGAAATCCTTTCTTATGCCGGAAAGACGGTGGAGGATATCGATTATTTTGCTTTTCATCAGGCGAACAAGCAAATTGTCAGAACGGTTGCGATGTATGCCAAACTGCCCAAAGACAAATTTTCGACAGAGACCTTTTCACAATATGGCAACTGCAGTTCGGCGTCCGTTACGACGGACATTTGCCGGCAGCTGAAGGCAAAAGAAGCAAAGACCGTATGCTTGGCAACTTTCGGCGTGGGGTTGTCATGGGGCTTCGGCATATTGAATTTCGATAAAGCGTATGTCGGCGGAATACGGCTGTATAAAACGCCGGAAAGCAAAATGTCGCGCGAAGAAAAAATCAAATACTGGGTGAACTATTTCAGGGATGGAAACAATGCTTGAAGGAAAGAATGTTTTAATTACGGGAACGAACCGCGGTATCGGACAAGCGATTTTAAAAGAATGCGCCGCCAACGGAGCTTCGGTTTGGGCTCACGCCAGAAAAGAAACGCCGGAATTTGTCAGTCTCTTAAACGAAGTGTCCGAGCAATACCCCGCTGAAATCCGTCCTGTTTATTTTGATATGACTGATAAGGACGCAATGAAAAAAGCGGTGATGGAAATCCGTTCTTCGAAATTGCCTGTTGACGCTTTGATCAATAATGCCGGAATGATGCACAACGCATCGTTTCAGATGTCGTCTGAAAAAGCTTTGCGCGATGTTTTCGAAGTTAATTTCTTTGCGACTTTTTTATTGACGCAGTATATCGCCAACTTAATGGTGCGCCAAAAACACGGTAGTATCGTTACCGTTTCATCAATGGGCGCTTTGGACGGCAATCCGGGGAAAGCCGTTTACGGTGCATCCAAAGCAGCTTTGGTTACGATGTCCCGCGTAATAGCTAATGAACTGGGAACTCAGGGTGTTCGTTCAAACTGTATCGCTCCCGGGGTGATAGAAACGGACATTTTGCAAACAATGCCCGAAAGCGAACTGCTGAAAGCAAAAGAATTGACGCCGATGAAAAGGACGGGATTGCCTGACGAAGTTGCGTCCGTCGCCGTATTTTTAGCATCAGACAAATCTTCGTTTATCAACGGTCAGGTTATTCGGGTGGATGGAGGATTATAAATGCAGGATTTAGCAAGACATTCACAAAATATCAGAAGAAAAATTATAGAAACAGCAGGAACAAGATTTTCTGCACACTTTGGTGGAAGTCTTTCATCCGTGGATGTTTTGAGTGCTTTATTTGGAAAAATTATGAATATTTCCGCCGAAAAAGCGACTGATCCAAATCGGGACCGTTTTATTTTAAGTAAAGGGCATTGCGCTTTAGGGCTATATGCGGCTTTAAATGAATTCGGTTTCATCAGTGATGAGGATTTAAGCACATTCGATAAAGATGCGGGATCTTTCCCGACGCATTGCGTCCAATCTTGCGAGAAAGGAATAGAAATATCAAGCGGTTCATTGGGGTTGGGGCTGTCAATGGCTGTTGGCATTGCATTGGCGTTAAAAGCTAAAAAATCTTCCGCAAAGGTTTATGTTCTTTGCGGGAACGGCGAAGCAAACGAAGGTATTTTTTGGGAAGCCGTTATGTTTGCCGGCGTTTCGGAACTGAATAATCTGATTTTAATTCTTGATAATAACAAGATGCAAAACGATGGTTTTTCGAAAGAAGTGATGGATATTAAAAATTGGGATGAACGTTTGAAAGCTTTTGGCTGGAATATTTGTAATGTTGACGGACATAATTTGGAAGCTTTGATAAATCAGTTGAAAACGCCTTCTGCAAAGGAGCCTTTAGCGATTATTGCCAGTACGGTTAAAGGAAAAGGCGTTACGTTTATGGAAAATAACCCGGAATGGCACCATAACAAACTTTCCCCGGAACAATATGAAAAAGCTTTGTCTGAAGTTTCGAAAACAGGAGAATGAAATGCTTGTGGATAATTCTTTTATTCAAAATTTATCTTTACTTGGATCTCGAGGAACGTTCGGACTGGCTTTAAAGGATATTGAGCCGCGTCGGGAAGATTTAAGAGTGGTGGTGGCAGATGTTAAAACTTCCGCTAAATTGGTCGATTTTGAAAAACAGGCTCCATCGAAACTGATTAATGTCGGTATTGCCGAACAAAATATGATAGGGATTGCCGCCGGATTAGCACATGAAGGATATACCGTTTTTACTTCGACTTTTGCGCCTTTTGCTTCCATGCGTTGTTTTGAAATGCTTCGGACTCAGCTGGGATATATGAATCTTAATGTTAAAATTGCCGGTTTGTTAAGCGGTGTAACGGGCGGCTTGTTCGGAAATACGCATTACGGTTTGGAGGATATAGCGATACTCCGGACAATTCCCAATATGACGGTTTTATCTCCGGCGGATTGTTTGGAAACATATAAAGCCGTTCTTGCGGCATCCGAAATCAAAGGACCGGTATATATCCGTCTGACGGGAGATCGCGGAACGCCAGCGTTGTATAAAGAAGATTTTGAATATGAAATCGGAAAAGCCAATATTTTAGCACAAGGAAATGATGTCGCCATTATTGGAACAGGTACGATTTTAAGTGAGGCGATGAGAGCCTTAAGAGGATTGAAAAAGTATGACATCTCTGCGACTGTAGTTGATATGCATACGATCAAACCGTTGGATACGACAACATTGGATCAGCTTTTTGCTACACATAAATTGATCGTTACGCTTGAAGAACATACCGTTGTCGGCGGATTAGGCAGTGCAGTCGCCGAATATAAAGCAACTAAAATCAATGTTCCGCCACAGATGATTTTAGGAATACAGGACAGTTTTCCGAAAGCGGCTTCAACGGCATTTATTTTAAATCAAAACGGGTTGTCGGCTCCTCGGATTGCGGAACGGATTGTTCAGAAATATCAGGAACTTTTTTAACAGGAGAAAGAAATGTCTGAAAATTTAGAAAAATACACGAACGCATTTTGTCAGGCTTTTGACATCGACGCGGACACGGCGAAAGGCTTGAAGTTTCAGGCGATCGACGCTTGGGATTCCGTCGGGCACATGGGCTTGGTCGCACAGATCGAGGAAGCGTTCGACATTATGTTGGAACCCGACGACATCGTCGATTTGAACAGCTATGAAAAAGGAAAAGAGATCCTTGCCAAATACAATGTGGAATTTGCTTGAGTTTAAAGACAACACGGCCGTTGTGACGGAAGACGGGGAAACGTTTTCCTACGCGCGGCTGAGCGAGGAAACGGAAGCGTTGGCGGCTGTCATACCCGCCCGCTGTCTGGTTTTCAATTTGTGTTCGAATACGATCGGTTCTCTGATCGGGTATGTGTCGTTTCTAAATCACGGCATTGTGCCGCTGATGCTGGACGAACACATTGACCGCGAACTGCTGGATAATTTCTTGACGCTTTACAAGCCGGATTATCTCTGGCTGCCGAGTGATAAGACGGCGGAATTCAAAGGCGAAGCCGTCTATGCTTCCAACGGCTACACGTTGCTGAAGCGGGCGGACGAACACGCTTATCCTTTGTACGGGGAACTGGCATTGTTGCTGACGACTTCGGGATCGACCGGATCGCCGAAATTCGTGCGTCAGAGCTATAAGAACATTCAAGCGAACACCCGTTCGATCGTCGAATATCTGGAAATCGGCGAAACGGAACGCGCGATCACGACTTTGCCGATGAACTACACCTACGGATTGTCGATCGTCAATACGCATCTGGCGGCGGGGGCGACGCTTCTGCTGACGCGCAAGACGTTGATGCAACGCGAATTCTGGGACTTTTTCACACAGCAAAAGGCGACCTCTTTCGGCGGCGTCCCCTACACTTACGAGATGCTGGACAAGCTGATGTTCTTCCGCCGCAAGCTGCCCGATTTGCGCACGATGACGCAGGCGGGGGGCAAGATTCTGCCCGAACTGCACAAAAAGTTCGCCGAATACGCCGGACGCGAAGGCAAACGCTTTGTCGTGATGTACGGACAAGCGGAAGCGACGGCGCGCATGGCGTATCTGCCCGCGGCTAAGGCTTTGGAAAAATGCGGCGCGATGGGGATCGCCATCCCCGGCGGCAAGTTCGATCTGATCGATGCGGACGGCGGCAGGATCACAACGCCCGAAACGGTCGGGGAACTGGTCTATACGGGCGACAACGTAACGTTGGGCTATGCCGTTTGCGGTGAAGATCTGGCCAAAGGCGACGAACGCGGCGGCGTGTTGCAGACGGGCGATATGGCGAAGTTCGACGCGGACGGATATTTTTACATCGTCGGGCGCAAAAAGCGGTTTTTGAAAATCTTCGGCAACCGCGTGAATCTGGACGAAACGGAACGTCTGATCAAAGCGCATTATCCCGATTTTGAATGCGCCTGCGCGGGCGTTGACGACGCGATGAAAATCTTTGTTACCGATGAAACGAAAATCAAGGAAGTGCAGGCTTTCGTCGCGGAAAAAACGCATCTGAACTTTACGGCGTTCCACGTCAAATATTTGCCCGAAATCCCGAAGAACGACGCGGGCAAGACCCTTTATGCGGAGCTGAACGAACGATGACGGAAACGGACAGATACATTGTCGCGCCAACCGATGCCGCAAACGAAATCCGTATGCAGCGGAACGGCTTTTTCTTTGCCGACCGCACGGTGAAAACGACGATCGGGCTGTCCAAAATCGCGGTCGATTTGGACAGGTTCATCCGTTTGCCGATCATCGAAACGACGGATTTTAAAGACGATGTTTTGCGCATTGCCGTCGCTTCATTCGCCTATGACCGGCGTTTCCACGTTCTGCCGGATTGTTCGACCGATGTTTCAAGCGTCGTTTTGAAAAAATGGGTTGAAGAGTTGGATACGTTTTTTGTCGCTTTGTTCAAGGAACGGCCTGTCGGTTTTCTGGCGTTGAAAGAAACGGCGCCGGACACGGTTTTCGTGCATCTGGCGGCGGTCGAGGAAAAATACAGAATGACGGGCGCGGCGATGGCTTTGTATGCGAACGCCTGCAAAATCGCCAAAGAGCGCGGTTATAAAAAACTGGAGGGGCGCGTCAGTACGCAAAACACGGCTGTAATGAACGTCTATACCGCTTTCGGCGCGACCTTTTCCGAACCGCAGGACATTTTTATCAAAGAGGGGGAGGCATGACGCTTGAGGACTTGTTTCAAATCGCGCCATATTCTTTGAACAAAGCCGAAAAGGATGCGGCTTTAAAGGATATTTTAAACGACCTGACACGCCGTCATTATGCGGCTTGCCCCGAATACGCGCGGATACTGGACGCGCTGAAGTTTGACACGGCGCAAAATCACGATTGTGCGGACTTGCCGTTTTTGCCCGTCCGGCTGTTCAAACAGTTCGAATTGCGCTCCGTCCCGAAAGAGGAAATCACGAAAACGCTGACATCATCGGGAACGTCGGGGCAGGCGGTGTCCAAAATCTTTTTGAATGCGGACAATGTGCGTTCCCAAACCAAAACGCTGAACGAGATTATTTCTTCTTTCATCGGCAAACAGCGTCTGCCGCTGTTGTTGCTGGATACGGAAATGATTAAAAAAGACCGTTCGATGTATTCGGCGCGCGGCGCGGGCATCATCGGATTTTCAATTTTCGGGCGCAACAGCACTTACGCGCTGGACGCCGAGATGAACATTGATGTCGACAAAGTCGCCGCTTTCTTCGATGAACACAAAAACGAACCGATTTTGATGTTCGGCTACACCTATATGATCTGGCAGTTCGTCGTGCGCGCTTTGGAGGAAAAGAACATTTCCTTTAACGCTCAAAACGCCGTGTTGTTCCATATCGGCGGGTGGAAAAAGCTGAAAGATCAGGCGGTCGACGCGTTGGAATTCAACCGCCGCGTCCAAGGACGTCTGGGCAACGTCAAAGTGTATAACTATTACGGTATGGCGGAACAGTTGGGATCGGTCTTTGTCGAATGTGAACACGGGCATATGCATTGCTCGAACTATTCCGACGTGATCATTCGCCGCTCGAAAGACTTTTCCGAAGCGGAAATCGGCGAAAAGGGATTGATGGAATTGTTGTCCGTTTTGCCGGTCAGTTACCCCGGACACGTTCTGTTGACCGAGGACGAAGGGGAAATTCTGGGCGTGGACGATTGTCCGTGCGGCAGAAAAGGCAAGTATTTTAAAATCCACGGGCGCATCAAGAGCGCTGAATTGAGAGGGTGCAGTGATACCTTTGAACGGCGTTGAGTATGTGATCGGAACGGCGGATGTCGTCAATACGCCGATACGGGTGTATGACGATACGGCGTGCGCTTTTATCGCGGAGCTGTCGGCGGAAATTCTGAAATCCCCGTTGGCAAGGGCTTATCCGGATTTGTCGGCTTTGGCGTTTTGGGGACGCAAGGCGAACCTGCAAAAGCTGAAAGAAGCGTTCGGCGATACGGCGGGACGCCTGGGGCGCGGATTGTGCTTTCATATCGCGCCGTCCAACATTCCGGTGAATTTCGCGTTCACTTATCTGTTCGGACTGCTGGCGGGAAACGCGAATATCGTCCGCCTGCCGTCGAAGACTTTCCCGCAGATCGACGCTTTGTGCGCTTTGATGAAAAAAACGCTGTCCGGATATCCCGAAATCGAAAAAAGGACGGCGTTCGTCCGCTATCCGCGCAGCGATGAAATCACCGCTGAATTTTGCAAACACGCCGACGCCCGTATGATTTGGGGCGGTGATAAGACGATCGCCGCCGTCAAAGCCTGTCCGGCGTCCCCGCGCTGTGTCGATATCGCTTTTGCCGACAGATATTCTCTGGCGATCATTGACGGCAAAGCGGTTTTGAACGCCGATGAAGCGCAGGTGAAACGGTTGGCGGAGAACTTCTATAACGACACGTGGCTGATGGATCAAAATGCGTGTTCTTCGCCGCAGATGATTCTGTGGCAAAATGACAGCAAAGCGGCGCGGGAAAAATTCTGGAACGCCGCTTTGGCGGTTGCGCGGGAAAAATACGCACTGCAAGATGCGGTCGCCGTTGACAAATACACGCTGTTCTGCACCGAAGTCGTCAGCAACGACAACGCGGAAAGCTTCACCCGCAACGGCAACCTGCTGTATCGGGAGGAGGTCAAAGCCCTGACGCCCGACATCATCAACCACCGCGGCAAAGGCGGATACTTCTTTGAACACGCTTTGACGGATTTAAGCGAACTTTGCGCCGTGATTACGGAAAAATTCCAGACAATCACTTACTTTGGTATTGACGCCGTCAAACTGCGCGAAGAACTGATTGCGGCGAACGTCCGCGGCATCGACCGCATCGTCCCCGCCGGTAAAGCGATGGATATCGACGTTATCTGGGACGGACACGATTTGGTCAGGGAATTGTCAAGGATTGTGAGTGTCGCATGAGGAATTTTATGGCAAACGACCAAGATAACCACTTATATAATATAGACTTGTTAAGATTTCTGTTTTCATTGGTGATTATCAATCATCACCTTTTTGTAAAGCCATTTCTGTTTGTCACAATGAAAGGACAGATTCCTTTGTTGAACAGTATTTGGGCAAAATCTTTAAAAGGTTATCTCGGTGTGGAATTCTTTTTTATTCTGGCCGGAGTATGGCTGGGAAAAACGATTGAAAGCAATAATCTTGACATAAAAACTTTTGTTCAACGGAAAATCATACGTCTATGGCCTGTATTGGCATTTTCGATTTTATGTTTTTGGATAGTGTCTTTATTCGGATTAACAAAATTCCAAAAATACAGTGACGTATTAAACCTGCTTTTTTTGCAAAGCAACGGTTTGACATTGAGCTTCGGGGATAATGAAACCGCCTGGTTTGTCTCCTGTCTTTTCTGGGTCAGCATTTTTTATTTTTCTTTGTATAAAACGATTCAAAGTAAATCGTTTTATTTTATTGTTTCTATGATTGTTTATTTTTGTTTTGTTTTAATGATAAACAATAAATCCGGTTCTTTTAACTGCCATCTGAAACCTGTGATCTTCTCTCTTTTTAATTTCGGAATGATACGTGCCGCCGCGGAAATCGGGTTGGGCATAGGTCTGTGGAAAATATTTTCAGCCTTATCGGAAAAAAATTCTGAGCCGTCATTAACGTCGAAAATATTGTACGGAAGCGCTGAGCTGTTTTTACTTATTGTTATATTTAATAATTTGGCTTTCCGACATTTTAAATTCGCAAACGATTTGTTTTTAACGTTAGCCATTGCCGGTCTGATTCTGTTGTTTATGTTGAAACGCGGCGGATTATCATTGGCGTTAAATCAGAAATTCTTTGGAAAGCTTGGAGCTGTTTCATATTCAATATATATGATGCAGGAAGTTTTCTTTGTCTTTTTAGCAAAAGGACTTTCCGTTTATTACAACAAATTATTAACCGCTCCGGACAGCGTTATTTTGACTGTTTATATCGGATGTTTGATTGCGCCTGTCTGTTTAGGGACGATTACCTATGCTCTCGTGGAAAAACAAAGTGTTATCAGGATGTTGAGGAGGAACAAATGAACAAAAAACAAATACTCAAAAAGCCGGTGAAAAAAGTCTATTTTATGTTTCCCTGCTATGCTATTGGTGGGGGAGAATTACTAATTATCCGTATTATAGAGCATCTTCTTAAATACACGGACATTAAAGTCGGGATTATTGATTTTTCCGATGGAACACTGTATCGGACGTGTAAAAAGTTCTTTCCGGAAAATGATATCGAATATATCGAGTATCGTCAGTCTTCTTGGAACCTGGAGGACGATGCCGTCATTTTTACATCGGCGGATCATTTAGGATGCATCAAACCGCATACGGGGGAAAATGTGCGTATCAGCATTATCCTGTGGGAAAACGGTATTGCCTGGAAAACGTTGTTTGAAAAACGCAAAATCCCCGCTGTTTCCAAACTGATAAATCAAAACGATGCAATGTGTTTTATGGATTACGGATGTTATACATCCGGTTGCCGACAGCTGAATCAAGTTTTCGAAAAAAACTATTTACCGATTTTTTTCCAGAAGCCGGTTTATCAGCATTTCGATAAAAAGACTCCGGATAATGAAATTAATATGATCTGGCTTGGCAGGCTTTCAGAAGCAAAAGAGCAATCTATTTATAATATAGTTGAAAACTTCTACAACTATAAGACGCAAAAAAAAGAAAGTATTTCACATTATCGGAAACGGAACGCAGGAACATATAATTAAAAAAAATCTGAAAAAATATGAAGATAAAATAAAATTTATTTTCACTGGCGTTATTACCGGTGATGCATTGTTTCAATATATACGGGAAAATGCTGATATTGGTGTCGCAATGGGAACATCGGCGTTGACGTTTGCGGCTTTAAAAATTCCGGTATTAATGGCACACGAACACCCCACGCCTTTCTTTTCCAATGAATTCGGATGGTTGTTTGATATGTATGATTATTGCACCGGATCGCCTGTCATAAAAGACGAATTTACATTGCCGATGTTTCAGAATCTTTCAAGTTTTGACCAACTGCTTGACGACATTACTTTAAACGGGAAAAAAGAGCCAATAGGCAAAAAATGTTTTCAATACTATGCAGACAAGCACAATGATTTGAAAAAAACGGCGCAAGCTTTCATAGATTGCGTCGGCAAAACGACATTGACCTATGAAATGTTGAAAAAAACATTAAAGTTCATGCCGTACGACGGAAGAGACGGATTAGAGATCTATAGATACAATATTATGGGGCTTCCCTTTTTAAAGGTATTCTATCATGGATATACAAGACAATACTATATTTTCGGATTAAAGGTCTTTAAAAGAATATCGACGCCGCAATGTTTTAAATTTTATCTTTTTTTCATCAAGGTTTTTCAGATCAAACGATGGGGACGTTACTCTTTTCCGTCGACCACATCAGAGACCATTCGTGAAGAATGTAAAGACAAATACGCCATAAACGATCTTTATTATAACGAATAAGGTAAAAAGTAATGAAAACAAAATATGCAGTTTCTCTGGGCCTTGATTGTGCTATGGCCGGTTTGCTGAAAGATGCCGGCGTGAGAGCTTTTTCCTCTCCATTCGACTGGCTTGACAGTTCAGATGCGAAAACCAGAGTTTCTCTGATTGAAAGTGAATTCAAAGACTTTCTCAATATAGAGGATTTGGAACAAATCTTTATTGAAAATGATCCTCAGAGGGGGGGGATGGACAGGTATAGAAATAATCGTACAAAACTCTGTTTCCATCATGATTTCAGAAGTGATTTGCCTTTTGAAGAGGCCTATAAAAAAGTGGCTGAAAAATATAACCGTAGAATTAAAAATTTTTTAAATGTCTATCGCCAGGATTATAAAGTTACTTTATTTGTTCTGGATCGGTTTTCACAAATGGATGACCAAAGCATTAAAGATGTTTTTGACACGATTAAACAGTATGTTGTTGTAATATCAAATTGTGATACTGTTGACAAAGATTCATATGTTCAAACAAAAATCACAGACCACATATTTCATTATAAGGTGAACAACACTCCGACGGATGTAACGGAAGCTTTTCAAAAATTCAAAGGAAATATCCCCATTATAAAACAAATAATTTTACAGCACACTAAGAAGAGTAATTTTTTTGATAAAAAAACATATAAATGTTATAAATGGTTAAGGAAAAAACTGTCCGTATGTGTAGCTAAAAATGAAATGTCATTTTCAGACAAACTTTTATTTCGTATTTTTTGCTGTTTTCGAAAAAAAATTCTATTCACGCCTCTTGTTAAAGACAGAAAAGAGGATTTTTCATTATATGAATCTTTGATAAAGTTATGCAAATAAGGGTGCGTTACCGTATCAAGCGGTAACACACCCTTTTCTTTACGGTTCTTCGGGAAATTCGCAATGTTCCGGAAATCCGGATTGAAGAGGAATATCCCGCAGAAACTGGCGGTAAGTTGCGTATTTTTCTTTCATTTCCGTTGTTACGGGATAATCGGGCAGCATATATTTGTCTGTTTCTTTCAACAGGAGATTCCGCCGTTGTCTTATGTCGACGGCCAGTTCTTCGGCACTTTTTCCAGGGAAATCGGCAAACTGAAGATTTCCCTGTTCATCGATCGCCAGCGTTTTTCCTTTTTCATTCGCTTCGACGGCTTTTTTTGCATACAACTCAGGATTTTCAAGAGAAAATTGATACAAAGTCTTCATGTCTTTTTCCTTTCTGATTAATATCCGCAGGCATACCAGCTGGTCGAGGTATAATTTGACCCCGCCCAGGAAATAGACGAGTTTGTCTTCTCCGTAATGGAAACGCTCTGAACGCCGTATGAATTATAAATCACCGGCGTTGATACCACGGTGTAATTTGTATTGGAAAATGGCTTTGGCCAGGTGAACGATGCCGTCGCCCCCACAAGACTGCCTCCTTGTTCGATCCAGCCGTCGGACCAGACACGATACCAGCTTGAACCGTTGTGCCAGCTTTGGACAATCACTGCCGGAGTTGTTTCCGCGACAGCGGAAGTTCCCCATTTGGCGACGCCGTAAACAGTTTTTGATGCGTAGACATCCTTATCTGCTTTATTTGCTAGCGTGTTCGCCGCTTCCAGCGCTTTATCTGTTGCCAGTTGAGCCTGTTCGTCCGCTGTTCGAGCCGATAGAGCCGCGTTTCCGGCTTGTTGCTCGGCCAAGGCTAACATTTCACGCGCTGTTTCCGCATAGCCTGCCGTATCGGACACGCTTTGCCTGATCGATGGAATTAGGCTTGTAGCGTCTGTATCCTCGAACACGTCCACCGTGACCGCGCGATCTGCCTGTTCTTTCAACTGCTGTATTTGCATCGTCAGTTTGTCGAAATCGCGTTCCAGCGTTTCGGCCGGCAAAATCTCGTTTTCACGATAGTCCGTTTCCTGCGTCAACGGCACTTCGCGCATTATCACGATTTGCGCATTTTCCTCCGGCGCCGTCGCAAAAACCATATTCCCGTTCGAAACGGTCCAATCCGTCCGTTCCGTCTGAATGTCATTCAAAAGTTGTCTGACCGTTAAATGCTCCTTTTCCAAAAAAGGAAACGGGATCGCAAATGTCGTCGCAACCCCGTTTCCGATATAATTCACTTTGTTGGTTGTCGTACTTACCGTCATTTTTACCTCAAATAAAAAAAAGCAGGGATAATTCCCTGCCGGTTCACAATCAACACGCTTCTTAAGATATAACATATTGTTATTGTTTTTGTTAAAATGTCAAGCTGTTTTTACCTTTCCCGTTCCGCCGACCGTTCCGCCGATCTTCTCTGTTCGTGGAGTTCGCGAAGTTGCCGGATCGTTTTGTGCTTCCGCGGAATAACCATTTGCGTCAGAGAGAAATCTCTGTCCTGAAACCGCGTAGCTTGCATCTCCCAACCGAACTCTTTGGCAACTTCGACTTGGTGTTGCCGGAGCATTTGCAGTTGTGGCTTTTTGAGTTTCAGCCGCTCCCGTCCGTTCGACATTTTCAACAAAATGTGTCCGTGCGTTGCCGATTGATGTGTGTGAACGGCGTATAAATACCGATACCCTCTTTCCGCGAAAGGTTCCATATACCGCTCAATAAACCGGTAGGCTTCGTCCTCGCTGACGTTCATTCTTTTGGGGAACGATACGATCAGATGAACCATTGCGTTTCCATTTTTCCGCCGCTGTTCCAGATCATAAGCGTCTATTGTTTCGTTCAGTTTTTCGGTCGGGATCAGTCGCCGTTCGTCATCATAAACACGCGCGTCCTTTTCCATTCCCTCCGAACCGTGAGCGATATAATGAGCGATGTTCTTCGCTCCCGTCGGTGATTTCACATAGAACGCGACTTTAACCATAGCTTCGGGCGGCGGCACTTTGAAAGAAAGCGTCGCCCTCTGTCTTGCGGGCGGCGAATAGTGAACCGGAAAGCGTTGCCGCGCGACGTATATTCCTCGGATATGTTCGTCCAACCAGTTCCGTTTATTCGCCATAATACGCCGCCAAAAGTTTGTTGATTTTATCCCGGAGCGCGTGAAGTTCGCGACAAGCCTGCTGTAAATCCCGCAAAGTTTTTTCTTCAAGGGATTGCTTTTTTATCAACGTCGTGTTCAAAGCGCGGACGGCTTGATTGGTGTTGACGCCGACCTTTCGGGCTTGTTCTTCGAGCTTTGTCAGCAGGAGGATTTCGTCATAGTGCGGGATCTTCATCTGATGAAGCCCCGCAAGAATGAACAACCGGATCAGGCGGGACGGAGATTGTTTTTCGGCGACAAGCGCGTCCCAAATTTCTTTTTCTATTCTGAACGATTTAACAATAAGCCTCATTTCAGCCTCTCTGTTTTATCGTTCAAGCGTGTGTGACGGGTAAAATTTTACAGCTGTTTGAGTGTGATTTCAAGGGCGGGTTGGCGGGGCATTTTTCGCTCTTTTTGTATTACAAAAAGGCTATCCTGCAAAAAAGTAGCCCTCAAGAGCATCAATCCCTTGCGAATCAGCCTTAAAACGCCTCAAAACAGCCTCAAAACTGACCGCGCCCGCCCAACCGCCCTTTGTTGTAGGCTATTCAAACGGTGTCGCCGCGTGTGCGGCGACCGATTTTTTTCGGGGAATACGGCTCTATTCGGAGCCGTATTCTTTCTGTTTGTGATAGATTTTAGGGGCGATTTTTGTTTCAAAGTAAGCCTCGAAGGCTTCGTTGAGCAGGTGCTTTTCCATCGCAAAAAACACCTCCGAAAGCCAACCGCTTTTTGCCAAAGTCTTTAATGCGGGCAAATCCTCTTCCGGAACGTCCCCGCCGTGTATGAAGTTAAACAGGGAAGTGTCAAACTTCACGTCGGCGCGTTCTTCAAAGTCTGGTAAAAACTCCTCTATTAAATCCCAATACAACACTGTTCAGTCCTCCCTGATAGCCTGACCGACGGGGCAAGGCGTGAAAAACAAATCCAATTCCGCAAGCTCCAAAAGTTCGTCAACGGAGATGTATCCGGCCTCGAAACCGTATCCGAAACTCGCCCAACCGAACGCCTGAATTTGCTTTTCGGCGGTGTCTTTTTCGACGATATGGGCATCATAAGAACCGACAAAATAGTGCAGTTGAGCCAAAGCGTTTTTGCCTTGTCCGTCCGTTTCATAGACTTGCGGCATCGTTTTTATTCGCTCGGCAAGGTTCAGGATAATGTCCGCGAACGCTCCGGCTTCTTCCGAGTGATACAGATTGTCAATGAGGGTTTGAGCCTGCCGAACCGGAATAAACGGTTTAAGGGTCGTTTTCATTTCGTTTAAGGCTTGGTCGAATTTATCAGTCATATTGAAAGCTCCTTCTCTGTAAAAAGCACTTGTTAAAGGGTTTTTGGCGTCGCGCCTGAAACCCTTACGAGGTGCTTCGTCGGGGAGAAGAAAGCGGATTGTCATTCCAAGAAAAACGGAGGGGGATCACCAGGCTTGCAACGACACCGGAGCGAAAGTCGGGGACACCGTTTTTCTTCCGTTAGGCGGAGGGAATTGACAATCAAGACAGAAAAAAACAAACGACTTGGTAGAAACGACCTCTGTATAAAAACGACTGAGCCGTTTTGCCCCGACGCGGTCTGAAAGATAGGCGACGGTTTGCCGTCCCTTATATCTCTTATGGGGTCATTATAAGCATAGAGTTTTTTTACAAAGAAAAAACGAACCCGTCACCTGACCGTGACGGGTTCTGAAAGATGGGTGCGTAATGTGCCCCCTTTATCTCTTATGCATTTATTATAAGCATAGAGTTTTTCTTTTACAAGTCTTTTCTATCTGATATATTCCCTTTGCCGCACATACGGCTGAAAGGGGGTGAATAATGTGACCACCCTTTATCTCAAAATGGCGGCGTATTTGTTGTTGATAATAGCATTACTGCTTGAAGTCATCAATAAATAACAAAGCCTGCCCGTGATGGTCTGACCGCTGTCACGGGCGTTTTTTTCTATCCGTTCGGGCGCAACTGTGTTGTGGAGTGGTTGGGCGAACGGATCGGGCGGCGGAAACCCCGCCCGAATTTTTAGAAATAATAGGTCGTCTTTTCCAAATCATCGCGCTTGTATCCCTGCGCGATCAGTTCGTAAAATTTCGACAGTTGGGCGGCTTTGCTGTCAAAGTCAAAATGTTCTTTTTCGTAGCCGTCCGCGCCGTAAACCGTCAGTCTGAAAAAAGCAATCTTCATTGTTCTTCCTCCTCTTTTGAGGGAAGCGGTCAAGCCGCTTCCCGTCCGATTTCCTGGAATGTCAGCAGATAGTCAAAAGCCTTTTGCGCTTCGGAGCAGGCTTTGAAAAACGCCTTTTTGTCGTTCTTCAAAACCTTGAGCCAAGATTTCAGATACGCAAGATTGTTTTTGCTGAATTGGTAGTCATAGCCCAAATATCCGGCGACAAATCCCGCGCCGATGTCGGCGATCAGTTCCTCAAAGGCGTAGGATTCATTTCCGAAATGGCCTTTCATATCCCGGTTTAAGCGGTTCTTGTGTCCGGTCGCGTGGATCGTTTCGTGCGCCAAAGTCGAAACGAAGCCCGTTTCCGTTTTGAAGTCTTTTCTTTCCGGCATTAAGACAACATTGTTTTTCGGGTCGTAGCCTGCCAAAGTCGCGCCGTAAAAATAAGTGATGTCCGTGTTTTCAAAGAACGCCATCACGTCCTTTTCAACGCTAAATTCGGCTTTTTCTATGTCTTCGCCGAATCCCTCGACTTGCGAACCGTTAAACACGGAATAAGCGCGGGCGACAAAAGCCTGATTTTCGACTTCTTCGATGTCGCCGGTTTCGGTGTTTTCGATTTCGCATTTATAGGAAAGAGGTTTCCAGAAAACGATGGTCGTGGCCTTTGAGCCTTTCTTGACCTGATAGCCTTTATCCTGCCATTGGCGATAAGTGCCCCAAACGGACGAAGAAAAACCGTTGAACAAAGCGGCAAAGTTCAAAATCAGAATGTTGATTCCGCGATACGCCTTTTTTGTCGTGATGTTCCGGGCAAAAGAGGAAATGAACGGCTTTTCCCATTCGCCCGAAAAGTTTTCCAAGCGTTCGATGATGGTGTTTGAAACGGTTTCGATGATGTCGAATTTATCAGTCATTTTGAAAGTTCCTTCTCTGTAAAAAGCACTTGTTAAAGGGTTTTTGGCATCGCGCCTGAAACCCTTTCGAGGTGCTTCGTCGGAGAGAAGAAAGCGATTGTCATATTCCAAGAAAAACGGAGGGGTATCTCCCTCGGCTTGCAACGACACCGGAGCGAAAGTCGGGGAAACCGTTTTTCTTCCGTTAGGCGGAGGGAATTGACAATCAAGAGAAAATCAAGGCTTAAAATATAATCGTTCTCTGTTTGTTCTTGTTTTTAATCAACGAATCTGATAGTTTCGGATTCGGAGGAAAATATGCCGGACAAGACTTATTTGTGCATCGACCTGAAATCGTTTTACGCGTCCGTGGAATGCGTTGAACGCGGTCTTGATCCGTTTAAGACGAACCTTGTCGTCGCCGATCCCGCGCGGGGACGCGGCGGAATCTGCCTTGCGATCACTCCGGCGATGAAAGATTTGGGAATACATAACCGTTGCCGCATTTTTGAAATACCGAAAAACGTCAAATACATCACGGCTCTGCCGCGAATGAAACGGTATATGGAAGTGTCCGCGGACATTTACGGCACTTATCTGAACTTCGTCGCCCCGGACGACATTCACCCGTATTCGATTGACGAAGTGTTCATCGACGCGACCAATTATCTGCACATCTATCATAAAACGCCGAAAGAAATGGCTGTAATGCTGATGAACGCCGTTATGGAGCGAACCGGAATATGCGCGACGGCGGGAATTGGAACGAACCTTTTTCTGGCGAAAGTCGCTTTGGATATAACGGCAAAGCACGTTCCCGACCATATCGGATATTTGGATATTCCGGCGTTTGAACGGACGCTGTGGCATCACCGTCCGATAACGGATATTTGGAACATCGGGAGAGGAATAGCCTTCCGGTTGGAAAAATACGGCATTTACGATCTTTACGGCGTCGCCCATTGCGACGAACGGCTTTTGTATAAAGAGTTCGGCGTCAACGCGGAGTTCCTGATCGACCACGCGCATGGGCTGGAACCGTGCGAAATCAGGGATATTCACGCTTATAAATCCAAGACGAACTCCATATCGAACAGTCAAATCCTCTTTTCCGACTATACGTTCGGCGACGCTTTGATTTGCCTGAAAGAAATGGTCGATATGCTTTCCCTCGAACTGATTGAAAAGCATATGGTCGCTTCCGGCATCTCTCTGGGGGTCGGATATTCCCGTGATGTCGCGCCGTCAACCGGCGGCTCGGAGCGACTGTCCGAACAGACGTCCTCTTATGATAAGCTCGTCAAAGAGTTTGAAAGCATTTATCGCCGAACGACGCGCAGGACAGCCCCCATACGCAAGCTGTCGATCGCTTTCACAAACATCGTTGACGAAGATCACGCGACTTTACAGCCGGATTTGTTCTCTCAAAGGGAAGAAGACGAAAAAGAGCGCAAAATGCAGGAGGCTGTTTTGGCTATCAAGCAAAAATTCGGGAAGAACGCTCTGCTTCGGGGAATGAGTTATACGGAAAAAGCGACGGCGCGGGTCAGAAACAAACTGATCGGAGGACACAATGGCGGCGAGTAAAGAAGAACGGGCGCGTCAATTCCTGCCGTTCAACGCTTTGACAGGGTATTACCGGATGATTTTGGATCGACAGCGCGTTTCCGAATCGAAAAAAGAACTGTCCAAAGACGAAACGGAAGCCTTGTCCGAAAAGATAAAGAGCCTCCGGCGGCACGACCTTGTTTCCGTAACGTATTACGACCAGGACGCTTACATCACAAAGACGGGGTTGATTACGGATATTGACCTTACGTTCCAAACGCTGACGGTCGTGAAAACCAAGATAGCGTTTCAGGACATTTTTGACGTGGAAACACGAAAAGACTTTGCGAAAGGGCTTGAAACGGGATAATCTGCGCTTCTGTTTATATTTTTAAGGAGTTGCATTATGAACAAAGCAGAATTGGTGGCTGAAATCGCGAAGAACACGGGTTTGACGAAAGTTGATTCCGAACGGGCGACGGAAGCCTTGTTGAATACGGTTGCCGCGACCTTGAAGAAAGGCGATGAAGTTCGTTTGGTCGGCTTTGGCACGTTCAGCGTCGCCAAACGCGCTGCGACCGAAGGTCGCAATCCGCGCACCGGTGCCACGATCAAGATTCCGGCTTCCAAACAGCCGAAGTTCAAAGCCGGTAAAGGTTTGAAAGACGCTTTGAACTAAAACCGGTTTCAAAAACAGACAAAGGCGTGTCCGTTCGGACGCGCCTTTTCTTTATACCAGAACAATATTTCCCATTTTTCCATATTTTTCCCAAAGAACGACTCTGAAAAAAGACGCAGAAATGTTGGATTGTCGGAACAAATTTTCCGATATTTCCGATTTTTCCCTTATTCCGAAGTCAGAAAAGATGCGTTTTGAGCTTAAATTTTTCTATTAGAACGACATAAATGTCATTTTTTTGTTAGACACTTGTTAGACACTTCGCTTTTCAGAGGAATATAGCGTTTCCTTTGGACAACAAAAAACCCGCAGTATTCTGCGGGTTTTGATTGGCGCGCCCAGGAGAATTCGAATCCCCAGCCTTCTGATCCGTAGTCAGATGCTCTATCCAGTTGAGCTATGGGCGCTTAAGCAAGTGTGTATATACCGCTTTGGAATTCGGGTTGCAAGCTTTTTTTTCAAAAAAATGCGACTTTTTTACATTTTTGATAAAAATTCTTGCAAAACAGCGATTTGTCGTTACATTCTAAAAATTGCCCTTTTTTTGCCACGGCAAAGGACGGGCGGGGAAATTGTGCAGTTTTCTTAAACTTTTTTAAGGTGTTCAAAACCATGTCCATTCTGAAAAGCCTTTCCTTGGCGGCCGCCCTGCTGACGTTTACCGGCTGCTCGTCGTCCACCAACTCTTACAATGACGATTATTTCGCCGACGATTTCGCCATGCAGCCGGCGCAGACGGAGCAGAACAGGCCGGCTTCCGCCCCCGCCGCGGCAAAGGCCGAATCGCCGCGCGCCGCCGTGAACACCGCCGCGCCCGCCGCCTATACGCCCAAGGCGCAGATCGTTTCCGAAGTCAGCAAAAAGGTTGCCGCGATCGACGCGAAGCTGGCGCAGATTCAGGAAAACATCGGCAAAAACACCGGCGTGTTTCAGGCTTTGAAACAGAAAAGCGCGGAGGAATCCCGCAACTATTATGAATTCGTCGCCCGCATTTACGCGCGTTTGCAAAACGGCACGACGCCGGGGAACCCCGAATTGACGGAAATGTGGAAACAGGCGTCCGCCCTGCTGACCGGATCGGACAAGAACATGGCCGAAACGGCGAAGCTGTCCAGCGAAACGCTGCGTTTGAAAAATGAATTGGACGCCCTGCTGGACACGATTTCGGAAACGTTCCAGATTTCGGGCGCGATGGAAATCGACCATGAAAACCTCAAAGCGTTGGAAGACCGCGCCAACCAGACCACCGTTTCCTTGAACCGCCTGAGTTCCGACATCGCCGCGCAGATCGCCCGCCAGCAGCAGTATTTCAGCACGGAATCGCAGAACATCAACCAGCTGGGCACCGACATTCAAAACGGCGGTATGTCCGCCGGCCGCGCGCAGCCGTCCGTCAGCGTTCCCGCTTTGCCCGCGACGCTGATGTCGCCCGCGGCGCAGCTGCCCGAAGCCAATCTGGCCGGCCGCCGTCCGTTGATGGTGATCCGGTTCAACAAAAAGAACGTCGCCTATGAACAGGCGCTGTACAAAGCGGTCAAGGCGGCGTTGGACAAGCGTCCCAACACCGTTTTCGAGGTTGTCGCGGTCAGTCCGGCCAACGCCAAATCCGGCGAATTCGAGGCGGCGAAAAACGCCGACGCCGTGCGTAATTCCCTGACGGCCATGGGATTGCCCGACAGCCGGATCTATTCCTCTAAAACGAAAAGCGCCTCCATTCAAACGACGGAAGTGCATTTGTATTTGAAATAAGACGGGCTTTTTCCCGTTTCGGACGCGAAAGGATTCTTTGTGGCGGCACCGGCGGAACAACAACTGATCGACTCGCTGAAACGCATTGAACCTGTCAAAGCGGTTTCAACGGCTTTGCTGATCAGGATATCCGCCCTGAACCCCGCGAATCGCACGCAAAACCACGTTCATATGACGCAAACCGCGTTGAACGAACTGATCATCCGGTCGCAATCGTCCATGCACGTCATGGCCAACAACGACATCGTCATCGTCGGGCAGGGCGTCCCGCCCCGATATTTGACGGAAACCGTCGATTCCGTGCGCCGGATATTCCAATCCGACCCGTTCGCCGCCGCGCGTCCGAACGATTTCATCCGGATATTCCCGCTGAACCGCGATTTCGACGCGGTTATGGATTACGCGAAAAAAAGCTTGAACGCGCTGGAAAACCAGCATGAGGACAAGCGCGAAATTCCGTTGGCGCCCGAACATCTGGACGCTATTCTGCGCAACATCCAAGGGTTCAACATCCTGAAAATCATCCGCCGGCAGGAGGCTATCCGGATATCGAACGACGGCTTTACGTCGCTGTTTTTGGAATACTTCACGTCCATGGCCGATTTGAAAAAGGCGATCGCGCCGGATGTCGATGTGCTGTCCAACCGCTGGCTGTTCCAGCATTTAAGCGAAACGCTGGACAAGCGGATGCTGGGCATATCGCGGCAGCTGATCGCCCACACGCCGAAAGATTTGTCCCTGAACCTGAACATTTCGACCATTTTCACCCCCGCGTTTGAACAGTTCCTGTCGGAAATGCCCGAGGACGCTTCCGTCGTCGTCGAAGTCCAGCTGATGGACATCATCCAGAACACGCAAAACTACACGGTCGCCCGCGATTTGCTGCACGAGGCCGGACACCGTATCCTGATCGACGGTCTGCATCCGATTTCCTTTGAGTTTATGGATATGAACACGCTGCGGCCGGATCTGATGAAAATGAACTGGTCGCCCGCGTTGGCCAAAGGCGAACAGACCGAACGCCTGCAAGAGGTCGATCCCGAAAAAATCATTTTGATGCGCTGCGAGGACGAGGACGCCCTGCGTTGGGGGCTGACGCACGGCATCCACAATTATCAGGGGTATTTCATCGACGCTTTGACCGCGGCGAAGATTCGCAAAGGCTGCCCGAATCGCAAAGTTTGCCCCGCGTCGCGTTGCCGCACGGCGAAATCGGTCATCACCGGCGCGATGCGGGCGGAATGTCTGGCGCCGCAGCGGCTGGATCTGCCCGTCGAACACAGGGAGGCGCGCGCATGATCAATCAGGAGGAGGCTTTCCGCCGCTATCTGGCCGCCCCACAGCAAACGGGCGCCGAAATCACCGTTTTGCAGCTGAAGATTTCGCAGGTTGACGAAAACCTGCGCAAAGACAGTCTGCTGACCACGATTGTCAACAGCTTCGGCGATGTTCTGGAAGTGTACGGGCAGGCGTTTTGTTTGAAAAACGACGACGTTTTCATCGTGTATTCGCCCAAGGTCAACGAAAACACCGTGCGCGCCGCGCTGATCCGGACATGGATGCATTTTTCCGACGATCCGAAAACGGCGAACGCGGCGGAAACGCTGGAACGCAAATACGTTCTGCCCGCGGACGCGGACGCGCTGACGTTTGAAATCGCGCGAATCGGCAACGGCCCCTCGCGCACGTTGGGCGAAAAGAAAGAGCGCAAGAAATTCGTCGCGCCGCCTGTTTTCGATAAAAAGCACCTGCTGTTCACGCCGGAAATGCTGGCGCGCGTGACAAAGGCTTTGCAGAACACAGACTTTTCCAACATGATCCGGCGGCAGAACGTCTGCGTTTTGCTGGAGGACGCGCGGCCGCAGCCTTTGTTTGAAGAGGTGTTCGTGTCCATCGCCGATTTGGGCGAATCCATTTTGCCGGGGGTGTCGCTGACGGCGACGCCGTGGCTGTTCCAAGACCTGACCGAAACGCTGGACAAGCGCGTTCTCAGCAGCGTGTCGCGCCACGACGACGGCGCGTTTACGCACGATTTTTCGCTGAACCTGAACATTTCGACCATCTTGTCCGAGGAATTCCGAGAATTCGACAGCAACATCCGGTCGTCCGTGAAAAACACGGTCGTTTTGGAATTGCAGCCGATCGACATTTTCAGCGATTTGCGTTCCTATCTGTCCGCCCGCGACTACGCCCAAAATCTGGGGTACAAGATATGCATCGACGGCGTGACGCACAAAACGCTGCGCTTCATCGACCGTGAACGGCTGGGCGCGGATTACGTCAAGCTGACGTGGAACGCCGATCTGCCTTTCGCGCTGCAAGAGGACGCGGAGCTGGACGAACGGCTGGAAAACATCGGGGCGAACCGCGCGATTTTGTGCCGCGTTGACGACGAGGAAGCTCTGCTGGTCGCCAAAAAATACGGCATCACCCTGTTTCAGGGGCGCTACATCCAGCATTTGATGTCCGACAACCCGCGCAACCGCCGCGTCGGAACGACGCTGCTGCGCAAATACTGATCAACGAAAGGGAGGGCGGCCATGTGGCATTGTCTGTCCGGCAATCGGGAATACGGGCCTTTTTCCGATGACGAGGCGTCGCGTTTCATCCAATCGCATCCCGATTGTCTGGTTTGGCGCGACGGAATGCCCGAATGGGTGCCCGCCGGCCGGTTCGCCGCGTTGAACGGCGCGGAAAACGATATGCCGTCCGCGGGCGCGTTGTTCGATTCGGGGCTGGATTTCCGAATCCTCGGCGACGATATGCAGTACGTCGAAATCACTTTGGGCGAAGGCGAATCCGTCATCGCGGAACCCGGCGCGATGCTGTACAAGGACAACAACGTTTCGCTGGACGCCATGCTGGGGACGGCGAACGGCGGCCTTTTCGGCAAGCTGTTCGGCGCGGGCAAGCGCGTTTTGTCGGGGGAGCGGGCGTTTTTGACGGCGTTCACCAACACGATGCCGCGCCCGTCGCGGGTGGCTTTTTCCGCGCCCTATCCCGGAAAGATCATTCCCGTTTCCCTGTCCGGATTCGGCGGGGAGATCATCTGCCAGCGCGACAGTTTTCTGTGCGCGCAGGCCGATGTCGATATCGGCGTCTATTTCCAGAAAAAGATCATGACCGCCTTGTTCGGCGGGCAGGGGTTCGTCATGCAGCGTCTGCGCGGCGACGGAGTCGTTTTCATCCACGCGGGCGGCGCGATCGGCGAAATCGAATTGAAGGAATACGAGGCGCTGCAGGTCGATGTCGGCTGTCTGGTCGCGTTCCAGCCGTCGGTTCATTTCAACGTCACGGGGACGGGCAGTCTGAAATCCCAGATTTTCGGCGGTTCCGGCCTGTTTTTCGCGGATATGCGGGGGCCGGGAAAGGTTTGGGTGCAGTCCCTGCCGTTCGCGCGGCTGGCGCAAAGATTCGCCGACCGGATCGTCCCGCGGCGAAAATAAATGGCGGAATGTTAAATAATCTGTTGACAAATCCGTGATTATCCGCCTATAAAAGGCTCTCACTAAAGCGGAAAAGGGTTTTCTGCTTTTTGTTATGAATTTCTAAGATGGTGAAGAAAATGTTCGCAGTTATTAAGACAGGCGGCAAACAGTACAAGGTCGCAAAGGATGATACGATCGTCGTTGAAAAGCTCAATGCGGAGATCGGCTCTACTGTGACATTTGACAATGTGCTCGCCCTTGATGAAAAAATCGGCACGCCCAACATCGCCGGTGCCAAAGTATCCGCCAAGGTCGTCAAACAGACCCGCGACGATACCGTTGTCGTTTTCAAAAAGAAACGCCGTCAGGGCTATCGCCGTAAAAACGGCCATCGTCAGTATATCTCGATCGTCAAGATCACGGATATCGCCGAATAATTTACTTTAGGTAAAGGAGATCTACCATGGCTCATAAGAAAGCAGGCGGCAGCACCAGAAACGGACGCGATTCCGAAAGCAAACGCTTGGGTTTGAAAAAATCCGGCGGTCAGGCTGTCATTCCCGGCAACATCATCGTCCGCCAGCGCGGCACGAAATACCGCACCGGTGAAAACGTCGGATTGGGTCGCGATCATACCATTTTTGCGACGGCTGAAGGTCGCGTCGCTTTTACGCGCAAGGCCGACGACAGAGTGTATGTTTCCGTCGTGACGGAATAAGCTTTCCGGCTTCACAGTTTTTTAAAGGGGATTGGTGCGCCATTCCCCTTTATTTTGTATCAGAACGGAGAATCGAATCGATGAAATTTTTGGATCAAGCGAAAATCTACTTGAAATCCGGCGACGGCGGCAGCGGCTGCTGTTCTTTCCGCCGCGAAAAATATATCGAATTCGGCGGCCCGAACGGCGGCAACGGCGGGCGCGGCGGCGATGTGATTTTTGAAGCCGTTCCCAATTTAAACACTTTGATTGATTTCCGCTATCGCCAGCATTTCAAGGCCGAACGCGGCCATAACGGCGAAGGAAAGGACAAATTCGGCCGCAAAGGCGAAAACCTGATCATCAAAGTCCCCGTCGGCACGCAGATCGTCGCGGACGACGACGAAACGATCATCAAGGATATGCTGATCCCCTACGAACGGTTCACGATCGCCAAAGGCGGCGACGGCGGTTACGGCAACGCGATGTTCAAAACTTCGACGAATCAAGCGCCGCGCCGCGCCGACCCCGGCCGCCCCGGCGAAGAAATGTGGGTGTGGCTGAAATTGAAAATGATCGCGGATGTCGGTTTGCTGGGATTCCCGAACGCGGGAAAATCGACTTTCCTGTCCGCCGTCACGTCGGCGCGTCCGAAAATCGCGGATTATCCGTTCACGACCCTGCATCCGAATCTGGGCATCGCGAAAATCGACGACGACGAAATGCTGGTCGCCGACATTCCGGGGATTATCGAAGGCGCGCACGACGGCGTCGGGCTGGGCGACCATTTCCTGCGCCACGTCGAACGCTGCGCCGTTTTGCTGCACCTGATCGACGGGACGGAAGAGGATATCGCCGGCCGCTACAAGGCGATTCGCAAGGAATTGAAGCTGTATTCCCCGACGTTGGCGCAAAAACGCGAAATCGTCGTTTTGAACAAAACCGACGCGCTGTCGGATGAGGAAATCGCCGAAAAGGCCAAGGCGCTGCAAAAAGCCTGCCGCAAAAAGCCGATGCTGATGTCGGGCGCGGCGCACACGGGGACGACCGAGGTTTTGCGCGCTCTGATGCCGTATGTTTTGAAATTGCGCGAAGAACGGGGCGCGGCCGCGCGGACGGAAGCGTTTGACGATTATGACGAATAAACATTTGCTGAAAGCCAAACGGCTGGTTTTGAAAATCGGGTCGTCCTTATTGGTGGACGAAACGACGGGGCGTGTTAAAAACACATGGCTGAACGCTTTGGCGGACGACATTTTGGCCGCCCGCGAACGCGGCCAGCAAATCGTCATCGTCACGTCGGGCGCGGGCGCGATCGGGCGGCGCGTGCTGGGGCTGCCGTCGGGAAAGATTTTGTTGCCGCAAAAACAGGCGGCGGCGGCCGTCGGGCAGATCAGGCTGGCGCATTATTATCAGGAGGTTCTGGCCGAACGCGGGTTGAAAGTCGCGCAGATTCTGCTGACCTTGGACGATTCCGAAGACCGCAAGCGTTACCTGAACGCGCGCAACACGCTGAACACGCTGTTGGATCTGGGGGTCATCCCCGTGATCAACGAAAACGACACGGTCGCGACCAGCGAAATCAAGGTCGGCGACAACGACCGTTTGGGCGCGCGCGTGGCGCAAATGGTCAGCGCGGACGCTCTGGTCATCTTTTCCGACATCGAAGGGTTATATACCGCCAATCCGCGCAAAGATCCGGCGGCGAAACTGATCCCCGTCGTCGAAAAAATGACCCCCGAAATCGAAGCGATGGCCGACGGCGCGGGATCGTCGGTCGGCACGGGCGGCATGGCGACGAAGCTGATGGCCGCGCGCCTGTGCATGGAGGCCGGATGCGACATGGCGATCGCGCTGGGTTCCGAACTGCACCCGCTGACCCGTATGGAAAAAACGGGCAAAGGCACTTGGTTTTTGGCGGACAAATCCCCCGTTTCGGCGCGCAAGGCGTGGATCGGCGGGGCGATCAAGCCGCGCGGCACGCTGGTTTTGGATTCGGGCGCGGTCAAGGCGCTGGACAAGGGAAAAAGCCTGCTGCCCGCGGGGATCAAAGCCGTCAAGGGCGAATTCGGCCGCGGCGACGCCGTCGTGCTGGAGGATGAAAACGGCGCGTTCCTCGGCAAAGGGTTGGTCGCCTATGATTCAAAGGACGCGGCGCTGATCGCGGGGCGTCATTCTTCCGAAATCGAATCCGTTTTGGGCTATCACGGCGCGGACGAAATCATCCACCGCGACGATTTGTTTACGGAAAAAAGGCAGTGAAATGAAAGAATTGATGCTTTCCATGGGCAAAAAGGCCAAGGCGGCCGCCCGCGTTCTGGCAACGGCGGCGCCCGAACTGAAAAACAAAGCTTTGACCGCGGCCGCGCGGGCGATCCGTGACGAATCGGACGCGGTTTTGGCGGCGAACAAAGCCGATATGGACGCTTTGTCCCCCGAAACGTCGCCCGCGATGCGCGACCGTTTGCTGTTGACGCCCGAACGCGTCGAAGCGATGGCGAAGGGCGTTGACGAAATCGCCGCCTTGCCCGATCCCGTCGGCCGCGTGCTGGCCGAATGGACGCGCCCGAACGGGCTGCGGATTTCCCGCGTGGCCGTTCCGCTGGGCGTGATCGGCGTCATTTACGAAAGCCGCCCGAACGTCACCGCCGACGCGGGCGCGCTGTGTTTCAAATCCGGCAACGCCGTCATTCTGCGCGGCGGATCGGAAAGCTTTCATTCGTCGTCGAAAATCGCGGAATTGCTGCATAAAGGGCTGGAATCCGCCGGATTGCCCGCCGACTGCATCCAATTCGTGCCGACGACGGATCGCGCCGCCGTGGGCGAAATGCTGAAGCTGGACGAATACATTGACGTTATCGTTCCGCGCGGCGGCAAATCGCTGATTCAGCGCATCACGAACGAAAGCCGGATTCCGCTGTTCAAACATTTGAACGGCATCTGCCACACCTACATTCACGAATCCGCCGATCCGGCCATGGCGGTCAAGGTCGTTTTGAACGCGAAAATGCGGCGCACGGGAACGTGCAATTCGACCGAAACGGTATTGTGCGACTCGGCCGTTTCCCAAACGATTCTGCCCGCCGTCATCGACACTTTGATCAACGCGGGATGCGAAGTGCGCGGCGACGAGGCGGCGCAATCCCTTGACGCCCGCGTCACGCCCGCGACGGCGGAGGATTGGGACACGGAATACCTCGCCCCGATCGTGTCGGTGCGCGTCGTCAAAGACATTGACGAAGCGATCGACCACATCGCACGGCACAGTTCGCATCACACGGAATCCATTTTGGCCGGCGACGGCGCGGCGGCGGAAAAGTTCCTGAACGCCGTGGACAGCTCGGTCGTGATGGTGAACGCTTCGACGCAATTCTGCGACGGCGGCGAATTCGGCATGGGGGCGGAAATCGGCATCGCGACCGGCCGTCTGCACGCCCGCGGGCCGATCGGCGCGGAACAGTTGACAACCTTTAAATATCAGGTGCGCGGTGCCGGTCAGATACGTCCGTAAAACAGTCGGCCTGCTGGGCGGGTCGTTCAACCCCGCGCACGACGGCCACCGGTACATCAGCCTGCAGGCCTTGAAACTGCTGGGCGTGGACGAGGTGTGGTGGCTGGTGTCGCCCTTGAATCCGCTGAAAGAGGCCAAGGACATGGCTTCTTACGACCGGCGCGTCGCGATCGCGGAACAGGTGTCGAACCACCCCCGCATCAAGGTTTCCCGCATCGAACAGGAAATCGGCACGCGCTATACGGCCGACACGCTGGAAAAATTGCGGGAACTTTACCCCGACACGGCGTTCGTGTGGCTGATGGGGGCGGACAATTTGACACAATTTCACCGCTGGTACAAATGGCGGTCGATCATGCGCGCGGTTCCTATTGCCGTTTTCGCCAGAAAAAACTATGCTCTGAGGGCGCTGCACGGCAAGGCGGCGCGTCTGTACCGCCTGTACCGCCAAGACCCGCAAAACGCGCGCGATCTGGCCTTTACAAAGCCGCCGGCGTGGGTGTTTTTGCCGATTCGCAAACATCCGGCGTCGTCCACGGAAATTCGCAACAAAGGATTATTCAAAACAGGAGAATGAGTTATGCCCGTTAAAAAGTCTGAAACCGCAACGGAAAAAGCCAAGAAAACGACCAAAACGGTGAAAGCCGTCAAGGCCGATACGGAAAAAAAGGCCGCCAAAGCCGCTAAAAAGGAAATCAAGAAAACCGTCAAAAAAACGGTCAAAAAGATCCTGAAGGCCAAGGAAAAGAATGAAAAGCTGCTGAAAAAAGCCGCGAAGCCCAAGGAAAACGCCGAAGAACGCAAAATCGTCGATCTGATCGTCAAAACGCTGGAAAGCGGCAAGGGCGAAGACATCGTCGTCATCAACCTGACGGGCAAAACCGCGATCGCCGACTATCTGGTCGTCGCGACCGGCCGCGCGCCGCGCCATGTCACGGCTTTGGCCGAACAGGTGCAGCTGCGCCTGAAAAAAACGGGCGTTCCCGCGTCGATCGAAGGCGAAGATGTCGGCGATTGGGTGATCGTGGACGCGGGCGACGTGATCGTTCACGTTTTCCATCCCGAAACGCGCGAACTCTATTGCATTGAAGAGCTGTGGGGCGAAGAAACGCCGCGCCGTTTGAAAAAGTAATGGACATTGTCATCGCCTGCATCGGGCATATGAAATCGGGGCCGGAGCTGGATCTGTTGTCAAAGTACGTCAAACAGACGCGCTGGAACGTCGCCGTGCGCGAATTTGAAGACAAGAAATCCGGTTCCGCCCTTGAACGCAAAAAGCGCGAGGGCGAATTGCTGCTGTCCGCCGTTCCCGCGGGGGCGAAAATCGTCGTTTTGGACGAACGCGGCAAAATGACGGGATCGGAGGCGTTCGCGCATAAACTGGGCGCGTGGCAGGATGCGGGCGTTCCGGCCGTCGCCTTTTTGATCGGCGGCGCGGACGGGCATACGGACGAAGTCAGGCGGCGGGCGGATTACCTGCTGGCGTTCGGGGAAATGACGTGGCCGCATATGTTGGTGCGCGTGATGCTGAGCGAACAGATTTACCGCGCCAAAACGATTTTGGACGGCCATCCGTACCACCGCGCGTAATACGCGATCGGCCAAAGAAAAACCCCGCGCCGGAACACGGGGTTTTTAAATGCTTGCGTTTTTTTAAACGGAATCGGGTTCGCGGAACAGGGGCTTCCCTTGGAACATACGCGCGGATTGCGATTCCATCAACGTTCCCAAAGAGATTTGGCGGTCGCGGATGCTGACGCGCAGCTGGTCGGCCGCCGTCGGATCGGGGTTGGCGAACGCGAACCGGACTTCGGGGAACATGGTTTTGATGCCCTGCAATTTCTGGTGGATGACGCCCAAAATGCCGCGTCCCAGCAGGTCGGCCGCCAATTCTTCGCTCAGATCCGCGCTCATCGCGTATTTGATGACGGAGTTCAGCGCGTCTTCGACGCTGTTGGCGTGAATCGTCGATAACACCAAATGGCCGGAGGTCGCCGCGCGCAGAATCTGGCTGGCGCAGTCGGGGGTGCGGATCTCGCCCACCAGAATGTAGCGCGGACGGCAACGCAGGGCGGATTTCAGCGATTCGCCCCAATCGTTGTTGTCGGGTTCGGTTTGTTTGCACATTCCCAAACCGCCGCGCTTGGATTGGTAAATCCCGTCCAAAGGCATTTCGGGAGGGTCTTCGATCGTATAGGCGTATCCGCCCTCGCGTTCCAAAAACTTGCGCATCAGGCAGGAAATGGATGTCGTTTTCCCCGCGCCGGTGGGACCCGCCCACAAAATCAATCCGGATTCGCGGTTCAGCGAAATCAGGTGGTTCGTGACGGCCTCGGGCAATCCCAGCCGCGCGACATCCGGCGTTTTGCGCGGCATCCGGCGGGCGGAATACATGATGCCCGTCAGGGTCGCGACGCGTTCGACGCGGTACATGGTGGAACCGTAGGCCATGGAATAGCTCGACCGGCCGGTGTAGGAACGTTCCAGCGCGTCGTGAAATTCCTTGGCGTCATCGACTTCCAGCACTTTCAGCCCGAAACGGGTTTCGCCGTCGTGGACGTACAGGATGTCTTCGGGCGTGTACCAAATGTCTGAAAAAAGTTGTTCGTCAATCGTAGCCATATTTTCAATCCGGTTGATATATCTGAAAAAATATAAATCGAAAAAGGGTGAAAATGCAAGCGTTTACATTATATCCGCGCTTTTGCGCCGCGTCAGGGCGGCAAAAGCGAACAGGACGGCGCAGGCGATTTCCATCGACGGGGCGGCCGGTGTGTCGAAACAAATCGAGCACGCCAAGCCCGCGCAGACGCACAAAACGCCGGCGAAAGCGGCATAAACGGCCATTCTTTCGGGCGTTTTCGCGAAAAACCGCGCCGCGGCCGGCGGAATGATCAGCAGCGCCGACACCAGCAGCAATCCGGTCGTTTTCAGCGACAGCGCGACGAACAGCGCCGTCACCGTCATGAAAACGGCGGACTGGCGGCCGGTTGACACGTTTTCGGATCGCGCGACATCGGGCATCAGCGCGGTGAAAATCTGCTTTTTCCAGTTCATTGCCAACAATACGGCGCACAACGATCCCGTCGCCGCGATGAAAACCAGATCCCCGTCCGTCACGGACAAAACGTCGCCGAACAGATAGGCGGTCAAATCGGTGCGCACCTGCGGCATCAGGGACAGGCCGACGACGCCCGCGCACAAAGCCGTTTGTCCGATGATCAGCAGCAAAATGTCGGTGCCGATGATGAATTTGTCCGATATCGCGCCCAACAGCAAAGCCGTCAGGCACACGACGACGGCGACGCCGGCGTTCTGGCCGATCCCCAGCGCGATTCCCAGCAGCACGCCGGCCAGCGCGGAATGGGACAGCGTGTCGCTGAAAAACGCCATGCGCCGCCAAATCATCAAACATCCGACGGGACCCGCCAGAACGGCGGTGGCGACGGCGGCGGCCAAAGCGCGCAAAACAAAGGGTTCAGTCCACATATTCCACACTCCCGTCCGGCAAATGGCGGTGGTCGTGATGATGCCGGTACACGGCCAGTGCGGGGCGATCCCCGTACAAACGCCCGTATTCGGGCAGGCTGACGATTTCGTCGGGCGCGCCGCTGCAGCAGATGTGGCGGTTGACGCACAGCACCCGATGCGATCCCGCCATGACGATGTGCAAATCGTGCGACACCATGACGATCGCGCATTTTTCCGTTTGGTTCAGCGAATCCAGCAGGGCGTAGAACCGTTCTTCGCCGACGGGGTCGAGCCCCTGCGCCGGTTCGTCCAGAATCAGCAAATCGGGATGTTTCAGCAGCGTTCGCGCCAGCATGACGCGCTGGGTTTCCCCGCCGGACAGCGGATGCACGCTTTTATCCAGAAATTCGGGCGGCAATCCGGTCAGGTTCAGCGCGCCGGCCAGTTCGTCGTCGCCATAGTTCCTGTCCAGACACAAAAAACGGCGCACGGTGACGGGCATGGCGCGCGACAGGTTCGTTTTTTGCGGCACATAGCCGGTTTTCAGTCCCGCTTTGCGTTCGACGGCGCCTTTGTCGGGGCTCAGCACGCCCAGTATCACTTTCAGCAAGGTCGTCTTTCCCGCGCCGTTCGGGCCGATCAGCGTTAAAATCCGCCCCGCCGGAATGTCGAAAGAAATGTCTTCCAGCACGGTTTTGCCGCCCAGCGTGACGCCGACGTTTTTCAGTCGGACGAGAATGTCGTTTCGCGAATTGTCAAACATGATATCATCCGGTGTCAGGTCTTGTTTTTCCTGTCATAGCGTAATACACCTGAAAGGGAAAGGGGATAATTGAATGCGCTTTGCCGTTCTTTCGTTCATATTGCTGATTTCCGCGCGGCCGGCCGCCGCCGTTCCGGCCGTCGTTGCGTCGATCGCGCCGGTTCATTCGGCCGCCGCGGCCGTCATGGACGGAATCGGCGTGCCCGAATTGCTGCTGAATCCCGCCGTTTCCGTACACGATTACCATTTGAAACCGTCGGATATGCGCCGTTTGTCGCGGGCGGACGTTTTGTTTTGGGGCGGCGCGCCGCTGGAATCTTTTTTGGAAAAGCCGATAGAGGCGGCCGGTTTGACGGACAAGAACGTCGCGCTGATGTCCGATTCGCGCTTGACAATTCTGCCCGCGCGCGGCGGCCGCGGGGCGACGGCGGACGGGCATTTCTGGCTGATGCCGGAAAATATGGCGCAGACGGCGCGGATCATCGCGGAAAAACTGGCCTCGCTGGATCCCGAAAACGCGGCGGCGTACAAAAAAAACGCCGAAGATTTCGCCCGACAAACGGCGGAGTTGGAAAAGGCCGGCCGTCAAAGACTGGCGCCTCTTGCGGGAACGCCTTACGTCACCTTTCACGACGCATATCAGTATTTTGAAAAAAGCTTCGGTTTGACGCCGGTCGGATCGGTGTACGTCGATTCGCACCACGCGTCCGGAATCGGCCGGATGGCGGAGCTGCGTGAAAAAATGAGGCGGGCGGGGCGTTTATGCCTGTTTTCAGAACCGCAATTTTCTGATAAAGGTGAAAAGACCGTCGCGCAGGATCTGCCCGTCGCGACCGCGACGCTGGATCCGGTCGGGGCGGAATTGACGGCCGGAAAGGGATTTTACGGGGATTTGATGAACGCTTTGTTCGATTCGTTTGCCGGATGTTTTTCAAAATTGCGGGAACAAGAGGAGTGATCCGGTGCGATTTTTCACGGTTTTGATCTGTTGCCTGTGTCTGGTTTCGCCCGCGGCCGCGCGGGACGGCATGGTGCAAAAAATCCGCTATCCCGTCGCGGCGGGGACGTTTTATCCGCGCGATCCCGTCGAACTGGCGAAAAAAACAAAGGATTTGATCGACGCCGCCGACCGCCGGCTGCGCCTGCCCGCGTCCGAAATCCCCAAGGCGATCGTCGTTCCCCACAACCTGTTTTATTTTTCGGGCGACACGGCGGCGGCCGGATACGCGGCCTTGCGCCGGCTGAAACCGTTTGTCAAACGTGTCGTGCTGATCGGTTCGTCGCATCAGGGCAAATATTTCGGCATTTCGCTGTCGGGGGCGCGGTATTGGGAAATGCCCGACCGCCGGTTCGAGGTGGATCAAGAGCTGACGCAAAAGCTGATGAAAATTCAGGGCATCGACTTTGACGACGCCGCGCACGAAGCCGAATCGTCGCTGGAAGTCCAGCTGCCTTTCGTTTCCGCCGTTTTCAGCAAGGACGTTAAAATCGTCCCCGTTCTGGTCGAAGACGCCAGCACGGAACAGATTTCCGATTTGATGGACGCCGTTTGGGGCGGGCCCGAAACCGTCGTGATCGTTTCGACGGATATGGCGGCGGGCAAGGACGCGGCAAAGGTCGCGGCCGATGTTTCCGACACGGCGAAACTGATGGAACGCGAAGAGTATTCCAAAATCAGAAAACGGCATTTCTGCGCCTCTTTGCCGGTCGTCGGGCTGCTGGCGTATGTTCGGGAAAACGGTTTTTCCGTGCAGACGATCGAAACGGCGACCTCGGCGGACGCCGCGCTGAAAACGGACAAGACGGTCGGATTCGGCGCGTTCGGCGTTTACGAAACGGACGGCGGCGCGCAAACGGATCGGGTGCAGATGGAAAACGTTTTGCAGGCCAATCAGGAATCGCTGCTGCGCGTCGCGGCGCAGTCGATCGTGTCCGGTTTTGAACGCGGCCGCGCCCTGCGCGTGCGGGAAACGCGCTATCCCGAGGAATTGCGCCAGAAGGCGGCGACTTTCGTCAACATTTACTATAACGGCGCCCTGCGCGGCAGCGCGGGGTCGGAGGAACCGGACAGGTCGATACTGGACGATGTCGCCGAAAACGCCTACGCGGCAGCTTTTTCGGATTTCCGGTTCATTCCGCTGACCGAGGAAGAATTTAAAAAGGCCGAAATCTCGATTTCCATTCTGACGCGGCCGACGCCCGTCCGTTTTGAAACCGAAGAGGAGCTGCTGGCCAAAATACAGCCGGAACGCGACGGGCTGATCCTGCGCGAACGGGCGAACAAAGCGCTGTTTTTGCCGCAGATCTGGCAGACTTTCCCGTCGCCGCGGGATTTTTTGGCGCATTTGAAACAAAAGGCCGGATTGTCCATGGATTACACATCGCCGACGCTGAAAGTGTACCGTTTCGACGTGATCGACATCAACAGCGGCGATTTGGAGGATCCGGCGTCGATCTGGCTGCCGAAAGGGGGAAAACGATGAAAATTCTGTGGGTGGTCGCCGGCGCGCTGGTGACGCCGGATTATCGGGTCTTGCTGTCCCGCCGTCCGGCCGGAAAGAACTTGGCCGGTTTTTGGGAATACCCCGGCGGGAAAATCGAATCCGGCGAAACGCCCGAACAGGCGCTGTGCCGCGAATTGGCCGAGGAATTGCGGCTGGACATCAATCCGCGCGACCTGACCCCGCTGTCGTTCGCGTCGCACGATTACGACGCGTTTCATTTGGTGATGCCGCTGTTCGTGTGCCGCAAATGGGCGGGCGAACCCGTCGGCGCCGAAGGGCAGGGCATCGAATTCGTTGACGCGAAAACGGTCGGCGAAGATCCGGAAAAACACCCCATGGCGCCCGCCGATGTCGTTTTGTCGGACGCTTTGCGCGCGTGGACGCGGCGGCAAACATCGCTTTAAAAAAAATTGATTGGCCGTGGACGGTGGTATATATTGTTTAAAACTTTTGATATTCGGATTTGAACAATGACGGAAAAAACTCATTCAACTTTTATGCAAAGACTGCCGAACTATCTGACGTTCATGCGCATTCTGGTCATCCCCGGCGTTGTCGCGTCGTTTTCGTTCCCCGGAACGGCGGCGGCGTGGATCGGGTGCGGGCTGTTCATCGCGGCGTCGATCACCGATTATTTCGACGGCTATCTGGCGCGCAAGTTCAAAAGCACGTCTTCGCTGGGGCGGATTTTCGACCCGATCGCGGACAAACTGCTGGTCGCGGCGACGCTGTTGATGATGGCGGCTTATGACCGTTTGGGATATACGGGGCTGTGGCCGGCGGTCGTGATTTTGTGCCGCGAAGTGCTGGTTTCCGGATTGCGCGAGTTTTTGGCGGAAATCCGGATCGGGCTGCCCGTCACGCGGCTGGCGAAATGGAAAACCGGCATTCAGATGACGGCGATCCCGATGCTGATGGTCGCCGATTTTTCGCCGTGGTTCTGCTATTTCGGCGAAGTCGGCGAAGTGCTGATCTGGGTGGCGGCTTTGCTGACCGTGATCACGGGGTACGATTACCTGCGCGCCGGTTTGAAACATTTGGATTGATTTTTCCCATCCCTTAAAAAAAACCCCGTTTCGGGGCTTTTTCTATACCTTTTTGCGCTTCAGCCGGTTTTTCAGCATTTGCAGATCGACGCCGCCGGAAACCAGAACGCAAACGGTGAAAACAACTCCGCCCGCCGCGATCAACGCGGTCAGCGTGCCGAATTTGATCAGCGCGTCGCCGCGCGTCCAACCGGGGAACACGACATCCGCCCGTCCGTTCAATCCGTAAACGACCGCCGTCATAACCGCGCCGGACAGGATGATGGAACGCGCGCGCCGCCAAAACAGGGCGTCCGTTTGGTGCAGGTGCCGCTTTCTGATCCGCCAGACGTACTGGGCGACGTTGATCCACGCGACAATTCCCGTCGCCAGCGCGATGCCGACATAGCCGAACGCGGGCAGAAAAGCGGCGCACAATCCGACGTACAGTCCCAACGCCCACGCGGCGATGCGCACGGGCGTGACGGTGTCGCCGCGCGCGTAAAACACGGGGGCGAGCGTCTTTGTCAGGATATAGGCGGGCAATCCGGCGGCGTAGGCGCACAGGGCGACAGCGGTTTTCGCGGTGGCCGTCGCGTCGAACGCGCCGCGTTCAAACAAAACGGCGATGACCGGTTCGGCCAGAACGATCAGCCCCGCCATGGACGGCACGGACGCCAGCAGGGCGAATTCCAGCGCGCGGTTCAAGCTGCGGCGCGCCTGATCCGTTTCGCCGGATTTCAGCTGACGGGTCAAAATGGGCAGCAAAGCCGTGCCGATCGCCGCGCCGATGATGCCGACGGGCAGCTGGTACAGCCGGTTGGCGTAATACAGCCACGATACCGCGCCGGTCGTCAGGAACGACACGAACAGCGTGTCCAAAAACAGGTTGATCTGGTAAATCCCCGATCCGAAAACCCCCGGCAGGATGCGTTTCATCAACAGCCGCAATTCGTCGGATCTGTTTTTCAAAACGCTTGACACGCCGCGCAGCCCCAGCGGCACGCCAGCGCGCCGCGTGTGCCAGACCAGCCAGACCAGCTGGAACACGCCGGCCGCGGTGACGCCGGCGGACAGCGCGTAGCCGTAATTGCCGCCGAACAGCGGCGTGAACGCGAACAGCGCGGCGATCATCGTCACGTTCAATAAAACGGGGGTCAGCGCGGCGGCGGCGAACCGTCCCATCGAATTTAAAACGCCGCTTTGCAGGGAATTCAGCGACACCAGCAGCAAATAGGGGAACGTGATGCGCGACATGACGACGGCCGCGTCGAATTTCGCGGGTTCTTCGACGAATCCGGGGGCTTGGATCATGATGAACAGCGGCATGGCGGCTTCGGCGACGGCGGTGAACGCCAGCACGATGTAGAACAGGGCGGAAAAGGCCTCTTCGGCGAATCGGCGGGCGGATTCGCGGCCTTTGGATTCCAGCTGTTCGGAAAACAGCGGGACGAAAGCGACGTTGAACGCCCCTTCGGCGAACAGGCTGCGGAACAGGTTGGGCAGTTTGAACGCGACGAAAAACGCGTCGGCGACCATGCCCGCGCCCAAAAAGTTTGCGATCAGCAAATCGCGGACGAAACCCAGCACGCGGCTGACCATCGTCCAGCCGCCGACCGTCAGAATGGATTTAATTACCGAAAGGGGAGCTGCCATTGATTGTGTCCAGTAAAGCTGTTTTGATTTGTTGAATTTTGTCGTCGCCGGTGATTTTTTTGCCGTCGCTGCCGGTGACATAGAATACGTCCACGATGCGCGAACCGTAAGTGTAAACGTGCGCCGAAACGATGTTCAGGTTCAGTTTCGTCATCGTGTGCGTGACGGCGTGCAGAAAACCGACGCAGTCCGTGCCGTTGATTTCGATCAGCGTGCAGGAATCCGACGCGGCGTTGTTGATGAAAACGCGCGGCGGACACCACAGCATGGCGGCGGCGGGCGTTTTTTCGCGCTTCATCCGCAGCTTTGATTCGATTCCGGCTTGGTCGGCGAATTGGATGCCGTTGATCAGGCGCGCGATTTTCTTTTCGGAATCCAGCGGCTTTTTTTCGTTCAAGAGGTTGGTTTCCTGAATCAGAAAAGTGTCCAGAGCCATGCCGTTTTCCAATGTCGCGATTTGCGCTTCGACGACGGAAACGTCCTCCAACGCCATGGCGCCCGTGATTTCGGCGAACAGCCCGTCGTGGTCGGGGGCGAGGACGATGAATTCCGTCACGCACCGTTCCGGATCGGTCGCGACGGAAAAGGCGTACTGCCCCGCCGCCGCCTTCGCCGCCAATTTTGCCTGCGCGGGGGTCAGACCGCGCGCGCGGCCGCCCGCCCCCTGCATTTTTTCCAAAGCGAAGGTATATAGATCGCTCATCAGTTTCGCTTTGAACGAATTCCACACGTTCGGGCCGACGGCCTTGATGTCCGCGACGGTCAGCGCGTACAACAGCTTCAGCCGTTCGGGGCTTTGGACGACGGCGACGAAGTCGGCGACGGTTTTCGGGTCGAAAATGTCGCGGCGGAAAGCGGTCCGGCTCATCATCAGATGATGCCCGACCAGCCAGACCAGCGTTTCGCTGTCGTCCTTGTCCAATTCCAGATCGGCGGCGATTTTTTCGGTCAGCTCCGCGCCTTTGGCGGCGTGTTCGCCCCCCAATCCCTTGCCGATGTCGTGCAGCAGCGCGCCCAGATACAGGATCAGCCGCGATTCCGGCATCCTTTCCGGTTCCGTTTGCGCCAGACAGCCGATCGTTTTCAACGTGTGTTCGTCGGTCGTGTAAACGTGGTACAGGTCGAATTGGACTTGGGCGACGATGTTTTGAAATTCGGGGATCAGGCATCCCAGAACGCCCGTTTCCGTCATTTGGCGCAGCGCGGTTTCCGGATTGTCCGACAGCAGAATCTCGAACAGGGCGCGGCGGGCTTCGGGCGTTTTGCGGATCCGCCGCACCAGCTTCGCGTTATCGGCGATCAGTTGCAACGCGCGCGGGTTCAGCGATTTGCCCAGCCGCTGACGCCAAACGAACGCCAGCAGCAACGCTTGCGGATTTTCGTTGAAATGCAGGTGGTCTTTGAACGCGACGCGATCGTTGACCAGATAAAAATCGGACGTTTCGGATATGGCGGATGCCGTGGCCGCCCCCTTTAACGCGTCCGTGATCGCGACGATGATCTGCCCCGACAGTTCGCCGACGGTTTTGCAGATCAGGTAGTAATGCTTCATAAACCGTTCGACGGCGGCTTGTCCCGTGCGGCCGAAATACCCCATCCGTTCGGCGATGCGTTTTTGCGCGTCGAACGTCAGGATGTCGCCCGCCCTGCCGTTTAAAAAATGCAGGTGGCACCGGACGGTCGCCAGAAAGCGGTGCGCTTTCAAAAATTTATGACAGGCGACGGGGCTCAGGACGCCCAGCGGGATCAAATCGGGCATATCGGTGATGCCGTACAGGTATTTCGCCAGCCAGAACAGCAGGTGCAGGTCGCGCAGGCCGCCGCGTCCCTCTTTGACGTTGGGTTCCAGCATATATTTCGACAATCCCATGCGTTGGTACCGGCGCGCGCGTTCGTCCAGCTTCGCATCGACAAAGCCGCGGCCGTCGTCGGATTCGCGCATCGTTTCATAGCGGGCGCAAAAATCGTCGAACACGTTTCGATCGCCCCACACCATCCGGCTTTCCAGCAAATTGGTGCGGATGCTGGCGTCGCGGGCGGCCTGTTCCATACATTCGGCGGGCGTGCGCGCGGACGCGCCGACCTTCATCCCCGCGTCCCACAGCAGCGAAGTCATGAACGCGATCATTTCCTTGTTTTCCGGCGTTTCGGCGTCGAACAGGAACAAAACGTCCACGTCCGAATACGGGGCGAGTTCGCGCCGGCCGTACCCGCCCACGGCGACCAGAGCCGTTCCTTTTCCGACGTTCGGAAAAACGTCGCGGTTCAGGAAATCCATGGTGTCCGCCAGCATGGAATCCAGCCGTCCGGCGTTCAGGAACATGGCTTCCAGTCCGCTGTTCTGCGGCGCGTTCAACGCCCGTTCCATATCGGCCAAAGCCGCCGCGCGATGCTGTTTCAGCAGCGAAACGACGGCCTGTTTCCGATTATCGTCGCCGGTTTCGCGCCACGCCCGTTCCAAATCGGATGCCAACGTCATTTCCGCTCTTCCGCCAGTTGTTTCAAACGGTAGAGTTCGTCCAGCGCCTCGCGCGGGGTCAGGTTGTCGGGCTGGATTTTTTTCAACGCCTCGACGACGGGGGAGGGCGCGGCGTTTTGTTCCGCCGCCTGCTGTTCCGTGTCGGCCTTTTTCTTGACCAAAGCGAACAGCGGCAGGTCGTTCATAAAGTTGACCTCATAAGACCCCTGCTTTTCCATTTGCGCCAAAACCTGTTTCGCGCGCGCGATGACGGCGGGGGGCAATCCGGCCAGCTTGCCGACGTGGATGCCGTAGGAACGGTCGGCGGTGCCTTTGACGACTTCGTGCAAAAACACGACGTTGCCTTTCCATTCCTTGATGCGCATCGTGTAAAGCGACAGGTGTGCCAGCATTTCCGACAACGCTGTCAATTCATGGTAATGCGTTGCAAACAGGGCGCGCGATTTGTTCACGTCGTGCAGGTGTTCGACCACCGCCCACGCGATCGACAGCCCGTCGAACGTCGCCGTGCCGCGCCCGATTTCATCCAGAATGACCAGCGATTTTTCGGTGGCTTGATTCAAAATCGCGGCGGTTTCGATCATTTCGACCATGAACGTCGAACGTCCGCGCGCCAAATCGTCCGCCGCGCCGACGCGGGAAAACACTTTGTCAACGATGCCTATCCGCGCCGACTGCGCGGGAACGAAGCATCCCGCCTGCGCCAGAATGGCGATCAGCGCGTTTTGACGCAGGAAAGTGCTTTTGCCCGCCATGTTCGGCCCCGTGATCAGCCACAGCCGCCCGTCTTTGGTTTCCGGATTGCCCAAACGGCAGTCGTTGGTGACGAAATCCGTTTCGTTGCGCGCGCGCATGGTCTGTTCGACGACGGGGTGGCGGCCTTTGACAATGTCGAACGCCAGACTGTCCTCCAGCACGGGGCGGCAATAGTCGTTTTCCTCCGCCGCCTGCGCCAATCCCGCCGCCGTGTCCAGCATGGCCAGCACTTCGGCGTTGCGGGCGATCGCCGCCGCTTTGTCCATCACGCGGGCGACCAGATCGGAAAACAGGTTCAGTTCCAGAACCAACGCCTTTTCCGCCGCGCCTTTCAGCTTGTTTTCCAGCTGCGACAGCTCGACCGTCGTGAAACGCACGGCGTTCGCCATGGTCTGGCGGTGCATGAAAACGGATTTGCCGTCGCGCGCGTCGTCCAGCATTTTCTGCGCGTTTTTGGCCGACACTTCGATGTAATAGCCCAAAATGTTGTTGTGCGCGATTTTCAACGCGGGAACGCCGGCAATTTCAACGTATTTTTCTTGCAGCTCTGCGATCGTCTGACGGCTTTGGTCGCGCAGGCGTTTCGTTTCGTCCAGCTCCGCGCAGTACATCGGGGCGATGAACCCGCCGTCGCGCGCCATCAACGGCAGATCGTCGGCCAAAGCGCGGCACAGCGTTTCCGTCAGATTGTCCAGATCGTCCAGCGATTTCAGACATTCCTCGACCGCGGGCGGCATCCCCAGTTCGGACACCATGGACGTTTTCAGATCCGGAATCTGTTTCAGCGTGTCGCGGATCGCGGCCAGATCGCGCGGCCCCCCGCGCCCCAGCGACAAACGCGCCAACGCCCGTTCCATATCCGGACATTCGGCCAGCCGGTCGCGCGCCGTCGCGCGGATCAACGGGTTTTTCACGAAAAAGTCAACCCTGTCCAGCCGTTTGTCGATCGCGGCGACATCGGTCAGCGGCGCGGCCAGATACCGCGACAGCAAACGCGCCCCCGCGCCCGTCACCGTGCGGTCGATGCTGGAAAACAAGGTCGCGCCCTTTTCATCACACAGGGAATGGAACAGCTCCAGATTGCGGCGCGTCGCCGCGTCGATTTCCATCAGCCGGCCGGATGTCAGGTGCTTTAACGGGTTCAGCCGCGGCATCTGCCCCTTTTGCGTCAATTCGATGTAATCGACCAGCGCGCCCGCCGCGCCCAGTTCGCTTTTGTTGAACCGGCCGAAAGCGTCCAGCGTCGCGACGCCGAACAGCTTTTCCAACCGTTTTTCGCCGTTTTCGGGGGAAAAGCGCACGGCCGGCAAAGGGGTCAATAAACGCTTGTATTCGTTGAACAGCTCGAAAAACTCCGGCGTTTGCAGAATTTTGTCGGAAATGATGATTTCCTTGGGTTCCAAACGGGAAATCCCCGCCGCCAGCACCGCGGGTTTGCCGTCGGGCAGGGTTTGCACCGCGAAATCGCCCGTTGACACGTCCGTCCACGCCATGCCGATGCCGTCCGGCGTCCGCGTCAACGCCAGCAGATAGTTGCACGACCGCGGTTCCAGAATGTTGTCCTCGGTCAGGGTTCCGGGGGTGATCAGACGGATGACTTCGCGTTTGACCAACGTTGACGCGCCGCGTTCCTTTCGCGCTTGGGCGGGATCTTCCATCTGTTCGCAAATCGCGACCTTGAACCCTTTTTTAATCAGGCGGGACAGGTAGATTTCGTGGGAATGAACGGGAACGCCGCACATGGGGATGTCCTGCCCCTTTTCCCGTCCGCGTTTGGTCAGGACGATGTCCAAAGCGGCCGAAGCCTGTATCGCGTCGTCGAAAAACATTTCGTAAAAATCGCCCATACGGTAAAACAGCAGATACCCTTCGTTCTGTCGTTTGATTTCAAGGTACTGTTCCATCATCGGCGTCGATTTTTGCGAAACGTCCGTCCCTTCGTCGATAGTCTGATTCATGGCATTCACTTCTTTGTTCATTTGTGGTATGGGTAATATATCTTTTTTTCACCCTTTGATAAAGACTTGAAACACATGACGGAAAACAAAAATTCTTTGGAAATCGAATCGTTGAAACTGCACGAATCGGGACGCGCCGGAAAAATCCAGATCGTCCCCACAAAACCGCTGGAAACCAAGCGGGATCTGGCTTTGGCCTATTCCCCCGGCGTCGCCGCGCCGTGTTTGGAAATCGAAAAAAATCCGGACGACGCGTTCCGCTACACGGCCAAAGGCAATCTGGTCGCCGTCATGTCGAACGGGACGGCCGTTCTGGGGCTGGGCGACATCGGCGCGCTGGCGTCGAAGCCGGTGATGGAAGGCAAGGCCGTGCTGTTCAAACGGTTCGCCGACGTGGACGCGATCGACATCGAAATTGATTCGCGCGACCCCGAAAAAGTCGTCGAAACCGCCGCGATGATCGGTAACGGATTCGGCGGAATCAATCTGGAGGATATCAAGGCGCCCGAATGTTTTTATATTGAAACGGAGCTGAAAAAACGTTTGAACATCCCCGTTTTCCACGACGATCAGCACGGAACGGCGGTCGTCGTCGCGGCGGGGCTGGTCAACGGGCTGGAACTGACGGGCAAGAAAATCGACGAAATCAAGCTGGTTGTGAACGGCGCGGGGGCGGCCGCGATCGCGTGCACGTCGCTGCTGCGGTCGATGGGCGTCAAAAACATCACGATGTGCGATTCCAAAGGCGTGATTTACAAAGGGCGCGCGGCGGGCATGAACCCGTACAAGGAACAGTTCGCCGCCGAAACGGACGCCCGCACGCTGGCCGACGCGGTCAAAGGCGCGGACGTGTTTTTGGGGTTGTCGGTCAAGGGCGCGCTGACGGGCGAAATGGTCAAAACGATGGCCGGATCGCCGATGATTTTCGCGCTGGCCAATCCGAATCCCGAAATCACGCCGGACGAAGCGTTCGCCGCCGCGCCCGACGCGATCGTGGCGACGGGGCGGTCGGATTACCCGAACCAGATCAACAACGTTTTGGGATTCCCTTACATTTTCCGCGGCGCGCTGGACGTTCGCGCCAGCCAAATCAACGAGGAAATGAAGCAGGCCGCGGCGCGGGCGTTGGCGGAACTGGCGCGCGCGGGCGGTTTGTCAAGGGACGCGATCATCCCGTCGCCGTTCGATCCGGCTTTGATCGAAACGGTCGCCCCCGCGGTGGCGAAGGCCGCCTGCGACACGGGTGTGGCGCGCAAACCGGTGACGGATTGGGACGCCTACCGCAGCCGTTTGCGCGGCTTGATCAAAAAATAGGACGACGACATGGACGCCCCGCAGAACCAAAGCCAGAACCCGAACCGCAGCGATGTGCCGTACAAATTCGCCGAACGCGTTTTGACGGTTTCCCTGCCGACGGCGCTGATGCTGGTGATTCTGGTTTTGGGGGGCGAAGTCGAAATCATGACGGCGCTGACCGGTTTCGCGATGGTGGTGTGCCTGACCATCGTGCTGGCTCTGCCGTTTTTGAAAAACCTGCAAAACCTGACGCAGTACGTTCATCAGATCGCGCAGGAGGAAGACGTTTCAAACGTTCCGGCGTTCAGTAAAAAGGACGAGGAATCCGTCCGCATTATCGCGGCGATCAACCAGATGCGCAACATTTGGGCGACGCGCACGGAACAGCTGACGGCGCAGACGCTGTCCGATGCGGCGGTGCTGGACAGCCTGCCCGACCCGTTGCTGATGCTGGACGGCGACGGGTGCGTGATCGGCGCGAATTTGGCCGCGCGCCAGCTGTTCGGGTTCAACGTGCGCGGGCGGATGCTGCGCGATTTGACGGATTCGGCCGATTTGGCGGCGGCGGCGACGTTGGTTTTGCAACAGGGCGTGATTAAAAAAACGCTGGAAATCAACCTGAATCAAAAGGTTTTCAACGCCAAGCTGGAACGTCTGCCCGCCGAAGCGAAAGCCGGCGCGGTCGCCGTGCTGACCCTGTTTGATATGACGGAACGCAAATTGTTCGAGCAGATGCAGGCGGATTTCATCGCCAACGCCAGCCACGAGCTGCGTACCCCGCTTTCCGTGCTGTCCGGATTTATCGAAACGCTGCAGTCCACCGCGAAAGAGGACGAGGCCGCGCGTGAAAAATTTCTGTCGATCATGCAAAATCAGGCCGGCCGGATGTCCGCGCTGATCGAAAGCCTGCTGTGCCTGTCGCGGTTGCAGATCAACGAAAGCGAACAGCTGTCGGAAAAGGTCGATATTCCCGAAATTCTGCCGGCGGTCAAGCAGATGCTGGACGCCAAAGCGGAAAAGAACGGGATGAAAATCGTTTTGAAACCGTGCGCGCAAACGGGGGCGGTTTACGGCAACGCCGGCGAATTGACGCAGGTGTTTCAAAATCTGGTAGATAACGCGTTGAAATACGGCAAGACGGGCGGAACGGTCACCGTTTCGTGTCGGGTGACGAATAACGCGGCCGTGCCGGATATTAAATCGCCGACGGTTTACGCGGTTGCCGTGCATAACACGGGCGATCCGATTTCAGCGGATTGTCTGCCGCATCTGTTCGAGCGGTTCTACCGTGTCGCCGCGACAAAAAGCAAAGCCGTCGGAACGGGGCTGGGACTGTCGATCGTTCAGCAGATCGTCAAACATCACAACGGCGCGATCACGGCCGAAAGCTCGAACGAAACGGGCACCGTGTTTACGGTGTATCTGCCGGTGCGGATTGCAAACGACGGTTCAGAAACCACAGAATCCCCAGCCCCGGCAGACACAGAAAAGCCGTAAACACGAAAAACGGCGCCCAGCCCATTTTGACGACCAGCCAGCCGCTTGTCGCCGACAGCAGATCGCGCGGCAATGCCATTAAGGAACTGAGCAGCGCGTATTGCGTGGCGGTGTAGGATTTGTTGCACAGCGAAGACATATACGCGACAAACGCCGTTGTCGCCATGCCCGCCGCCATATTGTCGGACACAATCGCCGAAATCAGCCAGACGAACGATTTGCCTTGAAGCGCCAATCCCGCGAACGGCAGATTGGAAAGCCCCTGCAAAACTCCGCAAATCAGCAGACTTTTGAACAATCCGAATTTAGCGACCAGAACCCCGCCCACAAATCCGCCGAAAATCGTTGCGGCAACGCCCCATATCTTGACAATGGCGGCGATTTCCGTGTTGGTAAATCCCGCTTCCTTATATAATTTCGGCGTGACCGTGCCGATGGTCGTTTCGCACATTTTGTACGTCAGCAGAAACAACACAATCAACAGCCAATCGGGCTTTTTCACAAAGTCGGCAATCGGCGCGACGACGGCGTCTTTAAAGAAATTTTTTTGCTTGGGCTGAACGGACGTTTCGGGTTCTTTGGCGCACAAAATCGCCGCCATGCCGATGATGCCCGACAAAGCCAGAACTTCGTAAACGCGCGTCCAGCCGATGATGTCGGACAAAAACAGCGCGCCCGCGCCCGCAATCAGCATACCGATCCGGTATCCGAAAACAAACGTCGCCGCCGCCGCGCCTTGTTCGGAATCTTTCAAATACTCGATACGGAACGCGTCAAAAACGATGTCCTGCGATGCTGAAAAAAACGCGACCGCGACCGCGCACGCCGCCGTTGCCAAAGGGGCTTGAGTAGGGTTTGTATGCACCAGAGCAATCAAGCTTGCCATCAGGCACAGTTGGAAAAAAATCGCCCACGACCGCCTTTGCCCCAGCCGCTTGGTCAGAAAAGGCAAAGGCATACGGTCGATGTAGGGCGACCACAGGAATTTGAAACTGTAGGGCAGACGCACCAGCGAAAACGCGGCAATCGCCTTGACATTCACGCCGCAGTCCGACAGCCAGAACGACAGCGTCGAAAATACCAGAACCAACGGCAGACCGCTGAACATTCCCAAAATCAGCATCGCGATCATTTTCGGGTTTTTGTAAACAGAAAACGCCGTCGTCCACGCGGTCATACCGTCAATCCTTTAACCGTTCGCCTGATCCAGCTGGGCGCGTTTGTTAGCGTCGCGTTTACGCAGGTTCGTGTCCAGAATCGCTTTACGCAGGCGGAACGTTTTGGGCGTGACTTCCAGCAGTTCGTCGTCCTGAATATAGGCCAACGCTTCTTCCAGACTCATTTTGATGGGCGGGATCAGCTGGATGTTTTCATCCTTTGCGGCCGCGCGGATATTGGTCAGGTGCTTCGTTTTGATCGGGTTGACCTCGATATCGTTCGATTTCGTGTGTTCGCCGACGATCATGCCTTCGTACACGTCCGCGCCCGGATCAATGAACATGGGGCCGCGGTCTTCCAGTTTCCACAGCGCGTAGGCGACGGCGACGCCGTTGTCGGTCGATACCAGAACGCCGGTGCGGCGGCCGGGGATCGCGCCCTTGTACGGTTCGTAGCTGTGGAACATCTTGTTCATCACGCCCGTGCCGCAGGTGTCCGTCAAAAACTGCGAATGGTACCCGATCAGCGCGCGCGACGGGGCGAGGAACGTCAAACGGGTTTTGTTGCCGCCCGACGGCCGCATATCCGTCATTTCGGCGCGGCGTTCGCCCAAAGTCTGACAAACCGTGCCGACGTACTGTTCGTCAACGTCGATGACGACTTCTTCGATCGGTTCGAGGGTTTTGCCGGAAACGGGGTCTTTCTGCATCAAAACGTGCGGACGGCTGATCGACAGCTCGAACCCTTCGCGGCGCATCTGTTCGATCAAAATGCCCAGCTGCAGTTCGCCGCGGCCGGCGACCTCGAACGCGTCGGTCGAACCCGTGCGCGAAATGCGCAGGGCGACGTTGCCTTCGGCTTCTTTCTGCAAACGGTCCCAGATCACGCGGGACGTGACCTTGTCGCCCTCTTTGCCGGCCAAAGGCGACGTGTTGATCGAAAACGTCATCGCCAGCGTCGGCGGGTCGATGGGCTGAGCGGGAATCGGCGTCGTCACCGATTGGTCGCACAGCGTGTCCGCGACGGTCGCCTTTGTAAAGCCCGCAATGGAAACGATGTCGCCCGCTTCGGCTTCGTCCAGTCCCGTGCGCTTTAATCCGCGGAAAGCCAGAATTTTGCTGACGCGCGCGGTTTCGATGACCTTGCCCGAACGGTCGATCGCCTTGATGAACGAATTGACCTTGACGGAACCGGAATGAATCTTGCCCGTCAGGATGCGGCCGACGAACGGGTCGTTTTCAATCGTCGTCGCCAGCATGGTGAACGGCGCGTACGGATCGCATTTGGGTGGCGGCACGAATTTCATGATCGCGTCGAACAGCGGTTCGATCGACGTGCGCGGATCTTTGTCCAGATCGTTGACCGCCCATCCTTCGCGTCCCGACGCGTACAAAACGGGGAAGTCCAGCTGTTCGTCCGTCGCGTCCAGCGAAGCGAACAGGTCGAACACCTCTTCGTAAACTTCCTGCGGGCGGGCGTCGGGACGGTCGACTTTGTTGATTAAAACAATCGGCTTCAGTCCCAGCTTCAGCGCTTTGCTGACGACGAATTTCGTCTGCGGCAAAGGACCTTCGGCGGCATCGACCAGCACAATCGCCGAATCCACCATGTCCAAAATGCGTTCGACTTCGCCGCCGAAATCCGCGTGCCCCGGCGTGTCAACGATGTTGATGCGCGTGCCTTTCCATTCGATGGACGTGCATTTGGCCAAAATCGTAATACCGCGTTCGCGTTCCAGATCGTTGGAATCCATAACGCGTTCGGCGACGACTTGATTGTCGCGGAACGTGCCGCTTTGACGCAGCATGGTATCGACCAGAGTTGTTTTGCCGTGGTCGACGTGGGCAATGATAGCAATATTACGCATGGGTGTTTACTTCTTCGTTGAATTCAAACTAAGCGTTTTTCTATGCAGTTTTGCTTGACTTGTCAATAAATTTCACGGTATTTTGAATAAAAAGCGGAGGAAGACGATATGAAAAAAGGCTTTGTTTTTTTGGCGGGATTTTTAATGGCGGGATCGGCGGCGAACGCGCAGATTTCCGATGCGTCGGAAATGATGAGAGTTGCGTTTGATTTGCTGGACGTCAACAACGACGGCGTTATTTCGTCGAACGAATACAAAGCCTTTGTCGGGGGCATTGATGCGGATGTTTTGTTGGACGATGCGCAAAAACGGCACAAGAAGTCCAGACGGAACGCCGCGTTTAAAACCTTTGACAAAAACGGGGACGGCAATCTGGAAAAGGACGAGTTTTTACTTTTGATGCAAACGGAATCGATGCTGTCTGCCAGCGAACGGCAAAACAAAGTCATGGAGTTCGCGAACAATCCCGACAAGGCGGAGGCCGCGTTGCAGGATTCTTTGAAAAAATTCAACGAAGCGGTCAAAAAGTTGGAAAATATGTCCCCCGACGAAATGGCAAACAATTTCCTCAAAGGCATATCGTCCAATATTGCCGACGAAAACTATTTTCAAATGGATAAAAACAAAGACGGTTGCGTTACCGAAAGCGAATACGCGGCTTATATGGTTGAAGACAGCCGCAGAATGGTAAGCGATCCCTTATATGCGCTGAACGAAGACGAATCCCGCGCTTTGTATCGGGACGAAAAGAAAGCCAAACCGAACTGCCTGACAAAGGACGAATATCTGCGCAACTATGACGAACAGCTGTCCTCGCAACTATGACGAAATGCTGTCCTCAGCCATGGGCGGCGACGCAGGCTAATACCGTCCCGCCATGGCTTTGAACAGCAGGTTTTCGTATTTAATCAGCTGATATTTTTGCGCCAGCAGATTCTTTCGCGCCGCGTTTTCGTCGGCGACGGCTTGCAGAACATCTTTGAAACTTGCCTTGCCCGCTTGATGCCGCGCGCGGTAATACGCGGTGATTTGACGGTTGTTTTCGACCGTTTTTTCGACGTTGGCATAAATGTGTCCCGTTTTGCCGTAAGCAAACGAATAATAAGCGACTTCGTTGATCGCCTGCGTCAGCGCGTCTTTGAAATCAAGGACGGCGATTTGATAGTCGGCTTCGGCGATTTTGACGTTGTTTTTCACGCGGTTCCAATC
>CACYSU010000004.1 GCA_902777205.1 uncultured Rhodospirillales bacterium
TCTTCTCTTAAACTTATTCACTCTGTCTAATAACTCCGCCCGATCTCTCGGAAACCACCTCATCAGCGGCAAGGTCAGCTTATATACCTATCCTCTTTCCAACGTCAATATCTTTTTTCAGGTTTTTATACTTTTTTTGATTAATTCAAAAATTTCGGCGGGATTCAGCCCTTTTTCACGCAAAGATTTTATCGTGACCGAACCGTCGCGCTTGGCCAGCCGCCGCCCCTCGGCGTCCAAAACAAGCGGATGATGACAGTATCGCGGCGTCGGCAGCCCCAGCAACGCCTGCAAAAGCCTGTGAACGTGCGTCGAATCGAACAAATCGTCCCCGCGCGTTACCAACGTCACGCCCTGCGCCGCGTCGTCAACGACGGAACAAAGGTGATAGCTGGCCGGCGTTTCCTTTCGCGCCAGCACGATATCCCCGAAAACGGCCGAATTCGCTTTCACCGTTCCGCGCGATTCGTCCGTAAAATAAAGTTCGCCCCCCGTCAGTTCCAAAGCTTTGGCGACATCCAGCCGCCACGACCAGCGGTCGTAAAGGGACAAATCCAGCCGTTTTCCGCGGCAAGTCCCCGGATAAACGGCCGTTTCCCCCGCGTGCGGCGCGTGCCCCATGCGCGCGATTTCCGATTCGATTTCCTTTCGGGTGCAAACGCACGGGTACAGGACGCCGGCATCCTTTAACTTCCGCAAAGCCGCCGCGTAAACGTCCATCCTTTCCGATTGCCTGACCGGTTTTTCGTCCCATTTCAGGCCGAGCCAGTCCAGATCCTCCAATATCCCGTCAACGAATTCCGGTTTGCACCGGACGGGGTCGATGTCTTCGATGCGCAAGAGGAATTTTCCGCCGTTTTCCTTGGCCTTGTCATACGCGAATCGGGCGGCGAAAGCGTGCCCCAGATGAAGCCGCCCCGTCGGCGAGGGCGCAAAGCGCGTCACAATCATAAAAAAAACTCCGTTCGTTTGTTTTTTTTGCGCAAGCATCCGCATTTTCCTGCGTTACACTTCATATATACTATGGAGGCGTCCCATGAAAAAGACATTCGTTTTTCTGTTAAGCACTTTATTTTTGATTTCAACGGCCGACATCTGCCTTGCGCGCGGGGGCGGCCATGGCGGACGGCCGCCGGAAAACGGGCAAAGCCGCGGGATGCGGTCAGCGAACGCCCGCGCACACGGCGGTCAGCGTTCCGTGACACGCCAAAGCGCAACCGCCGCCGATTCGGAAAGCGGCGGCGAGACCGATTCGTTTAAGGGACAAAGCGGCGACAAGAGACAATCCGGCGGATTCGGCGGGCGTCACGGAATGAATCCTCCCCTGCCCCCGCCGACGGACGAAGACGGCAATCCCCTGTCCCCGCCCGACGAAGACGGCGATTTCGAGGAATAACGGAAAAAGCTCCGGTCAAACGGAGCTTTTTTCTATCTCTTTACATCAATTTGATCGCGGCGAATCCGCCCGCCAGCAGGGCGAAGAACAACGTCGCCAGCCACCCCAGATTCTTTTCGATGAATTTTTCCATCGGCGCGCCGAATTTCCACAGCAGCACCGCCAGTAAAAAGAACCGGCCGCCGCGCGATAAAACGGACGCGACCGCGAAAATTTCCAAATTCAGCCCCGTCATCCCGCTGAGGATCGTGATCACTTTGTACGGAAACGGCGTGAATCCGGCGGCGGCGACGATCCAAGCGCCGTAAGCGTTGTACGCCTGTTTGAACACTTCGACCTTGTCCGTATAGCCGTAAAAATCGAAAATCGGCAAAGCGACGGCGTCATACAAAAACGCGCCGATCGCATACCCCGCGAATCCGCCGATCACACTGGCCGCGGTGCAAACGCCCGCCAGCCAAAACGCCCGATTCGGCCGCGCCAGCATCATCGGGATCAGCAAAACGTCCGGCGGAATCGGAAAGCACGAGCTTTCGGCAAAGGAAAACAACGCCAGCAGCCAAACGGCCTGCGGATGTTCCGAACATTTCAGCACCCAGTCGTACATCCGTTTGAAAAACGCCGTCCATTTTTCAGCAAAGCTTTTCACGCCGGCCATAATCATCGTTTGCATCCTTTCCGTTTGTTGCGGACACACTATATATGAAACCGGCGCGAAAGAAAAGAGGCGGCGTCCGGCCGCCCCGTTTCCCGCGTTTTCAAGTACTTTCCGCCGTTTCCGTCACAGCGCGACAGCCTGCCGGATGATATGCACGTCCTTGTCCCCGCGCCCCGACAGGTTCATCACGATGATTTGTTCCGGATCCAGCGTCTTGGCCAGTTTCATCGTATAGGCCAAAGCGTGCGACGATTCCAGCGCCGGAATGATCCCTTCGATCCGCGACAAAGCCAGACACGCGTCAATCGCTTCGGCGTCCGTCGCGGTTTCGTAAACGGCGCGGCCGGTGTCTTTCAGCATACTGTGTTCGGCGCCGACCCCCGGATAGTCCAGTCCCGCCGAAATGCTGTGCGTCAGCGACGGCGTCCCGTCCGGTTCCTGCAGCAAATAAGTGTAGGCGCCGTGCAGCACCCCCGGTTTTCCTTTGGTCATCGTGGCGCAGTGTTCACGGGTATCCAACCCTTTGCCCGCGGCTTCGACCCCGACCAGCCGGACGGACGGATCGTTGACGAATCCGGAAAAAAGGCCGATCGCGTTGCTGCCGCCGCCGACGCAGGCGACCGCGTAATCGGGCAGCCGGCCTTCATGTTCCAGAATTTGGCGGCGCGCCTCTTTGCCGATGACGGATTGAAAATCGCGCACCATCATCGGATACGGATGCGGCCCGACGGCCGAACCGACCAGATAAAACGTGTCCTGATAATTTTCGACCAAATCGGCCAAAGCGGCGTCCACCGCGTCGCTCAGCGTTTTTTGGCCTTTGGTGACGGGCACGACCTCCGCTCCCAGCATTTTCATGCGGAAAACGTTCAATTCCTGCCGTTTCGTATCCTCTTCGCCCATATAGACGCGGCATTTCATCCCCAGCAGCGCCGCGCCCGTCGCCGTCGCGACCCCGTGCTGTCCCGCGCCGGTTTCGGCGATGATCCGCTTTTTCCCCATGTGGCGCGCCAGCAAAATCTGCCCCATGACATTGTTGATTTTATGCGCGCCCGTATGGCACAAATCTTCGCGCTTCAGATAAATTTTCGCCCCGCCCGCCGCTTTCGTCAGCCGTTCGGCGAAATAAAGCGGCGTTTCGCGGCCGACGTATTCTTTCAAATAATACGCCAGCGTGTTTTGAAATTCCGGCGTGTCCTTGATCGCCGCATAGGCGTCCGCGATTTCGCGCATGACGGATTTCAGTCCGTCGGGCAGGAACATTCCGCCGAAACCGTTGAAAAAACCGTTCGCGTCGGGATTGGAATATTCGGGATTGTAATTCATTGCAGTCAAACCTTTCTTTCGTTTCGTTAAACCTTGCCGTTATTCGGGAAAGAGAGGTTCGACACATAAAAAAAACCGCCGTTTCCCGTTTTGGGAAACCCGCGGTGTTGGCGAACAGACATCCGTTTCGGCTTCCCCTAGGAAAGCCGCCACCAATTTTGCGCCGCGCGCAGAATGTCGTTCATTCGTTTCATCATGGATGCAATTCTATAAAAACGGATTGTTTCTGTCAAACAAAAAAACACATAGGCTTTCCCCGTTTTCCGGTTTAGAATATTTGACGAAGAAACCGCCGCGGCCATATCGGCGGACGGGAAATGAAACAGGAGAATGAATATGAATAAAGGTATTGCGGCTTTGGCTTTGTTGTGTCTGGCGACCGCCCCGGCCACGGCCAAAGAATTCAAAGGCAACTGGTTGGAACACAAAATCGCCGGCATCGAACGCGATTACAAGGAAGACATCGCCGAAATCGAAAAAAGCGACAGGATTTCCGACGCGATGAAAAAACTGTTGTTAAAGCAGAAAGAGGAATCCAAGGATCTGAAAATCAAACAGATCAAAGAGGTCAATGAACTGAAAACCCGCCAGAAAGGCGAACGCAACGCGTTGAAAAAGGCCGAGGGAACCGCGGACACCGAAGCGACCGAAGATAAAAAAGCGGACGAAACCGACAAGGCGGACAAACCGCGCAAAGGCAAAAAAGACGGCAAACACTTCAAAAAGAAAAAAGATTTCGCCGAAGACTGATTTTTCAAACATCCCCCGCGCCGGTTTTGCGGGGGATGATTTTATTTAATCGACCGCGACGCCTTTGGCGCGCAAATCCGTTTCCAACTGTTCCGGCGACAAAAACCGGATCGCTTGGAATCCGAGCCTTTCCGCCGTTTCGATGTTGCGCGGCGAATCATCAGTGAACACCGTTTGCGCCGGATCAATGCCGTAACGTTCGATCAATATTTCAAACAGGCGCGGATCGGGTTTGATTTCCCTTTCGACGCCGGAAACGACGATCCCTTTGAACAGTTTGAAAAAATCGTGTTCCGGATACGTCACGTCGAATTTTTCCGCCGACCAGTTCGTCAGCCCGTAAACCGGATATTTTTTCGCCAGCCGGCGCAGCAAATCGACGCTGCCCGCGATTTCGCCCGCGCACATTTCGCGCCACCGCGTGTCGAACAGGGCGATCTGTTCCGCGTATTCGGGGTGCAACGCCGTCAATTCGGCCACGCCCTGTTTGAACGGTTTGCCCTTGTCCATCTGTTCGTTCCATTCGGGCGCGCACACTTCGGTCAGGAAACGTTCCATTTCCGTTTCGCTTTGAAACACTTTTCTGTACAGATAACGCGGATTCCAATCAATCAGGACGCCGCCGAAATCGAATACGATTGTTTTAACCGCCATGCCGTTTTCCTTTCATCCGAAAACAATATACACCCGTTTGGAAAATGTATATGATAAAGTGATTCCAATCAACAACCTCCGGCACCCGATATGATCGACCCGAAAAAACTGCCCCGTTTGAAACCGCAATCCCCCGCCGCCGAAACACCGGCGGACGCGCCCGAAGAATCCCTGCTGTCCCAAGTGATCGGCGTTTTTTCCGGCCCGAAAGGCGTTTTGCTGTCCTGCGCCGCCGCGTTCGCCATTTACGCCAGCGTCTGCCTGCAGGGCGAACGGCTGCTGAGGTCGGGAATTTACGCGGTGCTGAAAGAATTGGGCGACAACGGGTTCGGCATATCCTACAGCGCGCCGTCGTCCAATCCGGCGTTCAAAAGCGGCGTGAATCTGGACGATCTGGTCATCACCGCGCCCGCGGAAATCGGCGGATGGACGTTAAAGGCGGGGCGGATCGGCGTGTCGTCGAATCCCTTTACGCCGCACACCGTGACGGTCAAAACGAACGGCACACATTCGCTGACGACCGGCGTCGTCGGCGACATCCGGCTGGTCGTCGGGCGGGGCGACGTGACGATCCGCCTGCCGTCGAAAAAAAATCCCCTGACCGTTTCCGCCGCGTTTAAAAACGTTCAGGCGGCGTCCCCGAAATCAATGCAGGGATTCGCGATCAACACCCTTTCCCTGAACGTCCGGCGCGACGGCGACGCGGCGCAGAAAAAGCCCGCTCCCCTTTCCTTTGATTTGGAAACGAACGGCCTCGGCCTGCCGGCCTATATGCGCCGGAACCTGCCGGCGAACGCCGAACTGCTGCGCCTGACCGGAACGGTGGAGGGATTGCCGGCCGAAACGAACGGCAAATCCGTTTGGACGGGGTGGACGGAAAACAGCGGCACAATCGAAATCAAGCGCGGGGAAATCATCTGGAAACCGTTTATGGCCGATTTTTCCGGCACGTTCGGATTCAACGCGGCGTTTGAACCCGCCGGTGCGGGCGTCGCCAAGGCTTACGGCCTGTTCAGCCTGCTGGATATGCTGGTCAGGGACGACTATGTCCGCCCCAGCCGCGTTTCCGTCGCCAAAGTCGTTTTGGGCGAAAAGATGAAACGCGAAAGCGGCGAATCGCAGCCGTCCGTCACAACGCCGTTCAGCGTCCAATCCGGCAAAATCTACGCCGGACAGGTTTTGTTGTTCGATAAAAACGACGCGAGTCCTAATCCCGCGCCATAAAATCCTTTAACGCCGCCAGCAACGCTTTCACTTCGTCCTCGTTGCCGATCGTCATGCGCAGCGCGTCCGGCAAACCGTAGGACGCGACGCGGCGCACGATGATGCCGCGGCTTTGCAGAAATTCGTCCGCCCGTTCGGCCGTTTTGCCCGTTTTCGGGAAATGCGCCAGAACAAAGTTCGCCGCCGACGGCGTGACGGTCAGTCCGACATCCGTCAATTCGCGCGTCAGGATCTCGCGCCATTTTTTGTTATGCTCGAACGATTTTTTCACGAACGCCCTGTCTCGGACGGCCGCGACGCCCGCCGCCTGCGCGACGGCGTTGACGTTGAACGGCCCGCGGATGCGGTTCAAAACGTCCGTGATTTCCTGCGAAGCGTAGCTCCACCCCAAACGGACGCCGCCCAACCCGTAGATTTTGGAAAACGTCCGCAGCATCACGACGTTCGGGAATTCGTCAACCAGCCCCGCGCCCGCGTCGTAGTCCGCCGAATCGACGAATTCGGCATAAGCCGCGTCCAAAACGATGACGATGTTTTCCGGCAGCCGGCGGCACAGCCGCGCGATTTCGTCCCGCGTCAGAAAAGTTCCGGTCGGGTTTCCGGGGTTGGCGATGAAAATCATTCTGGTTTTCGGCGTGACCACTTTCAATATCGCGTCCGTGTCCACCCTGAAATCCCGTTCGGGGACAGTGACGGGCTGCGCCCCGCAGCCGACGGCGTAAAGGCGGTACATCAAAAACGCGTACTGCGTGATGACGACCTCGTCGTGTTCGCGCAGATAGGCGTGGCACAGCAGGCCGATCAGTTCGTCCGACCCGTTGCCGCAAACGATCCGGTTCGCGTCCAATCCGTGCGTTTCGGCGATCGCGGCGCGCAGGGCGACGGAACCGCCGTCGGGATAGCGGAACAGGTCTTCCGCGGCGTTTTTGCACGCTTCGACCGCGGCGGGGTTCGTGCCGAACGCGCCTTCGTTCGACGACAGCTTGATCACCTTGTCCATGCCTTTGACGGCCGACGCGCCGCCGACATAGGGTTTCAGGGACATCACGCTTAAATGGGCGCAAACGGGATAGTTTTTCATCGCTTTCAAATTCCTCTATGACAATTCGACGGGATGGCCGCCGATCACGCGCAGCATGGTGATTTTGCCGTTTTCCTTGTCAATCAGGGCGCCCAGCCGTTCGTCCTGATCGGACAAATAGCCCTCGACCTCGAACAGATAGGCTTTGCGCATCATGTCGGGCGTGTAAGAATCGCAAATCGCGTTGACGGGAACGCCCGCGGATTTCAACAGCAGATCCAGCGTGCTGAGGCTGATCGTCCCGTCCGTTTCCGCCACCAGCAGGGTTTTGTCCTCGCCCGTCGGTTCAAAGGGCAGCTTGCTCAGCGCGTAGGCGGAACGCCCGTCGCCGCGGCCGTTCGCCGAGCCGGTCAGGGGCAGTTTCAAAAACACGCTGACGGAGCGTTTGTATTCCTGCGCCAAAGCGTACCACCAGCACGCCTGTTTGTCGTCGTGCAGGGACAACAAAGCGATGTTCGCTTCGCCCTGCGTCAATTCCTTCAGCACCAGATTGACCGACCGGCACGGCAGCACCGGCGTGAACGCGCCGAAATAATTGCGGGCGATTTCCAGACACCCCGTCCCGCGTTCCGGCATGAACACCGCCACGGTCATGGGCGATTGCAGATTGACGCACGCGCTGATGATTTCGCGCCACACGCGGACGACCGTTTCCCTGTCCAGCGCGCCTTTGTGCCGGCGCCACAGGCGGCGCAGAATCTCGATTTCGCGTTTCGGCCGCAAAGCGAAGGCGGGCGGTTGGTTCGATCCGGATTTCACGCGTCCGACCTGTTCGACCAAAGCCGCGCGTTTCATCAACAGATCATGCATCTGATCGTCAACGGCGTCGATTTGCGCGCGCAGTCCGTCCAAAGTTTCCCCTTGCATCAAAATCGCCCTTTCGCTTAATTAAAATATGGAATTCACTTTTACACCGCTCGCGGTCAAAAAGCTTTAAATTTTTTTTCAAGGATCGAAAAAATGCAGAAGATATCGCCGGAAGAATTCTTTCAAACCGTCCGTTACAACGCCGACGGGCTGGTTCCCGTCATCGCCCAGCAATACGACACGGGCGAAGTGCTGATGATGGCGTGGGCGAACGAAACGGCGCTGCGGGAAACGGTCGAAACGGGGCGGATGTGCTATTTTTCACGTTCCCGCCAACGCCTGTGGCGCAAAGGCGAAACGTCCGGCCACGTTCAGGCGTTGAAAGAGCTGAGAATCGACTGCGACGGCGACACGCTGCTGGCGTTGATCGACCAGACGGGCGCGGCGTGCCACACCGGCAGCCGTTCGTGCTTTTACCGTTCGATTTGAAAAAAGCCCCGTCGAACCGGCGGAGCTTTTAAAGGTTTTATTTCTTCGCTTTGTCTTTCGTCCGCGGGGAAACCGTAAAGGATACGACCGTCCCGTTGACCATGTCGGGTTCCAGTTGAACCGTCGCCACGCGGTCGCCGTTCGTAAACGACAGAACGCTGACCTTCGACCGCACGACCGTCACTTCGTTCCAACCGAATTTCGGCATTTCAGACATATAAAAGTCAAACATCGCGTTCAACGTGTATGGCGCGGAAAACACCAGCCGCCCGATCCACGCGCTCGACCCGCCCAGCAGCAGCGTCGATTTCAAATCCATCGTCGCCTTTTCCGGAATGGGGATGTCGTTGAACTGCGCGAAGCTGGGCGAACTGCCGTTCGTCCCGTCCGCGTCCGAACGGTACATCGTTTCACCGCCGGCGCACCCCGTCAAAACGGGCGCGGCCGCCAAACACATCAAAGAAAACAACAGTTTTTTCATCGTCGGTCTTTCCTGAAAAACATTCGGGGTCATTTTAGGAACGGAATGTTAAAAACACCTTAAAATCCCTTTGACTTTATCATCCCGCCCTATATGATAGCCGAAACCAATCTGAAAATGTCGGGGATATTGAAATGACAAAGTTTATTTTCATCACGGGCGGCGTTGTGTCTTCTTTGGGCAAAGGGATGGCTTCCGCCGCTTTGGGCGCGCTGCTGCAGGCCAGAGGGTACAAAGTCCGCAACCGCAAAATGGATCCGTACCTGAACATCGACCCCGGCACGATGTCGCCGTACCAGCACGGCGAAGTGTTCGTCACCGACGACGGCGCGGAAACCGATCTGGATTTGGGGCATTACGAACGTTTCACCAACGTGCCGTGCCACAAAACGGACTCCGTTTCCGGCGGACGCATTTACTATAACGTGCTGATGAAAGAACGGCACGGCGAATATCTGGGCGCGACCGTTCAGGCGATCCCCCACGTCACCGACGAAATCAAACGTTTCATCGAATCCGACCTGCATGACGAAGATTTCGTCCTCTACGAAATCGGCGGCACTGTCGGCGATATCGAAGGCACCCTGTTTTTGGAAGCGATCCGCCAGTTCGCGATCACGGCGGGACGCGAAAACTGCCTGTTTCTGCATTTGACGCTGCTGCCCTACATCCCGACGGCGGGCGAATTGAAAACCAAACCGACGCAGCATTCGGTCAAACAGCTGTTGGAAACGGGGATTCAGCCCGATGTCCTGCTGTGCCGTTCGCAAATGATGCTGTCGGATTCGGAACGCCGGAAAATCGGCCTGTTCTGCAACATCGCGCCCGAAGACGTGATCATCGCGTTGGACGCCGACAGCATTTACAAAATCCCTCTGCAATATCACGAACAGGGGCTTGACCGCCAGATTTTGAAACATTTCGGAATGTTGGAAAACGCGCCCGCGCCCGATTTGGAAAAATGGAAAGTCATCATCGGCACGATCGGCGCGTGGGAACACGAAACGACGATCGCCGTCGTCGGCAAATACTGCGGCCTGCCCGACGCGTACAAATCGCTGAACGAAGCGTTGTTCCACGCGGGAATCGCCCATAAAACCAAAGTCCGCGTCAAATGGATCGAATCGGACACGCTGGAAACGATGACGCCCGAACAGGTCGATCAGGCGTTCGCGGGGATTCAGGGCATCCTCGTCCCCGGCGGATTCGGCAACCGCGGGGTCGAAGGCAAAATGATCGCCGAACGCTATGCCCGCGAAAAGAAAATTCCGTTCTTCGGCATTTGTCTGGGGATGCAGACCGCGGTGATCGAAGCCGCGCGCCACCTGCTGGGCATCAAGGACGCCAATTCGACCGAATTCACCAAAAACTGCACGCCCGTCGTCGCGCTGATGACCGAATGGGAACAGGACGGCAAAAAACAGATCCGCGACGAAAACACGGATGTCGGCGGAACGATGCGTCTGGGCGCATACCCGTGCAAGCTGAAATCCGGTTCTCTGGCGTCGAAGCTATACGACGGCGCGGACGTGATTCACGAACGCCACCGCCACCGCTACGAAGTCAGTATGCCCGTCGCCCGCCGGTTGGAGGAAAAAGGCCTGATCGTGTCGGGAACTTCGCCCGACGGATTGCTGCCCGAAATCGTCGAATTGAAAGACCACCCGTTCTTTATCGCGGTGCAGTTCCACCCCGAATTCAAATCCCGCGCGTTTCAGGCGCACCCGATTTTCAAAGGTTTCATCGCCGCGGCGTTGAAACAGAACACGCTGATCTGACCCGCGTTTTGCCATGAAAGGGCTTTCCATGACCAAGCTTGGACGTATCAAATCCGTCTGCTCCGCCGTTTTGCGGGTTGTCGCGTTTTACGCGCTGATGGCGGGATTGTGGTTTTTGCTGACCCCGCTGATGGTCGAACTGTATATCAGCACCCCGTTCGCCGTGTTTGCCGGATGCGGATTTTTTCTGTTTCTGTTTATGACCAGAACGGCGGGTTGCCTGATTTTCATGCCCAAAAGCCGGCTGAAAGCCATATTGCGCGACGGCGAATTGTCGCCGACCGCGTCGCAAATCGTCCTGCGGCTGTTTTCGTGGCCGTTTTTGAAACGGGTGACGATGTATTTCGTCCTGTTTCTGGCGGAATTCTGCCTGCGCGTCGTTTTGATCAACGCGTTTTTGCTGTTTGTCAACGCGACGCTGGCGTTTTGGGCGAACCTCAGTATGCGGTCGATTTTCGCGACAAACGCCCTGCTGTTCATCGCGGCGGGCGTCGTTATGGAATTGCCGGTTTGGGCGGCGTTTTACAAACTGTCGTTCAAAGGGCGGCCGAACCGTTCGCGCGAATACCGTTTCGGTTTGAAACTGTCCGCTTTCGTCGTGTTGTTTCTGGTCATGCACTTCGCCCTGTTTTTCAAGCTGTCGCCCGTGTTTCCGACAAAGGGCGGCGAAGCGTTCCGCTTCCTGCTGTCCGCGGTTCTGGGCACCGGTTTGTGGTGGCTGATGTACCGGTGCGAACGCCTGCGTTTCAAATGCCCCCTGTGCCGCCAAGCGCGGGAAGAGAAGGAATTGCGCGAATCGTTCCATGACGCGGAAAAGGTCGCCGAAACGATCATCGAAATCGAAGCGTCCGCCCCCGCGGCGCCGGACGGAAAGACGGAATAGGAAAAGGCGGCTTTGGCGTCAAAGCCGCTTTTTTTTGCGCCCGCGCCCGAAAAAAAGGTGTGAAAATCCCGTCAAAAAGGGTATAACGAATCCCGTAATTCAATTTTCTTACTGGAGTAAGCATTCAATGACTTGTTCTTATATGTGTTCGCACGAAGTGCAAGAGATGTGCCCCGTGACCAAAGGCGCACGTCACGATCCCGCCCCGATTCCCGAAGAAGGCAAATGGGTTAAATCGAAACAGATCTCCGACGTTTCCGGTTTGACGCACGGCGTCGGCGCCTGCGCCCCGCAGCAGGGTACCTGCAAACTGACCCTGAACGTCAAAGAAGGCGTGATCCGCGAAGCTTTGGTCGAAACGATCGGCTGTTCGGGCATGACGCACTCCGCGGCCATGGCTGCCGAAGTTTTGCCGGGCAAAACGATTTTGGAAGCTTTGAACACGGACTTGGTCTGCGACGCGATCAACGTCGCGATGCGCGAACTGTTTCTGCAGATCGTTTACGGCCGCACGCAGTCGGCTTTCTCCGACAACGGGCTGCCCGTCGGCGCGGGATTGGAAGATTTGGGCAAAGGTCTGCGTTCGCAGGTCGGCACGATGTATTCCACCGAACCCAAAGGCGTCCGCTATCTGGAAATGGCCGAAGGCTATGTTCTGGCCGAAGGTCTGGACGACAACGGCGAAGTCATCGGCTATAAAACCGTCAATCTGGGCAAGATGATGGAAGCCATCAAAAAAGGCGTCGATCCGAAAGAAGCGTTTGAAAAGAACGTTTCGACCAAAGGCCGTTTCGACGAAGCCGTCAAAGTTATCGACCCGCGCAAAGAATAAGGAGTTTGAAAATGAGTCTTTTTGAAGGTTATGAACGCCGCATTGCGCAGATTGAAAAATGCTGCAAGGAATACGGCATCGCCAATATCGAAGAAGCCGACAAAATCTGCAAAGACAAAGGCATCGACGTTGCCGCCATCGTCAAAGGCATTCAGCCGATCTGTTTTGAAAACGCGTGCTGGGCTTATACGCTGGGTGCCGCCGTCGCGATCAAAAGCGGCGCGAAAGACGCCGCCGAAGCCGCCGAAAAAATCGGCGTCGGCCTGCAGGCGTTCTGCATCCCCGGTTCCGTCGCGGATCAGCGCAAAGTCGGTTTGGGACACGGCAATCTGGGCGCCATGCTGCTGAGCGAAAGCACCAAATGCTTCTGCTTTTTGGCGGGTCACGAATCCTTTGCCGCGGCCGAAGGCGCGATCGGCATCGCGTTGACGGCGAACAAAGTCCGCAAAGAACCCCTGCGCGTCATTTTGAACGGCTTGGGCAAAGACGCGGCCTACATCATTTCCCGCATCAACGGCTTTACGTCGGTTGAAACGGAATACGATTACAAAACGGGCGAACTGAAAGTCGTTTCCGAACGCGCTTTCTCCAAAGGCGACCGCGCGAAAGTCAAATGCTACGGCGCGGACGACGTGTCCGAAGGCGTCGCGATCATGATCAAAGAAGGCGTTGACGTGTCCATCACGGGCAACTCGACCAACCCGACGCGCTTCCAGCACCCCGTCGCCGGCACCTACAAAAAGTGGGCGATCGAAAACGGCAAGAAATACTTCTCCGTCGCTTCGGGCGGCGGCACGGGCCGCACCCTGCATCCGGACAACGTTGCGGCGGGTCCCGCGTCCTACGGTATGACGGACACGATGGGCCGTATGCACGGCGACGCGCAGTTCGCGGGTTCCTCGTCCGTTCCGGCGCACGTCGAAATGATGGGCTTGATCGGTATGGGCAACAACCCGATGGTCGGCGCGACCGTCGCGGTCGCCGTCGCGGTTTCGCAGGCGAAATAAGCCCTTTAACGGCAAAGAAAAAGGCTTCCTTCGGGAAGCCTTTTTTATTTATAATGGCAACCGCCTTTTTATTAAAACCGCTCAAAGGGACTGAAATGGATCTGAAGCGAAAATTTGAAAAAATGCTGTCCGCGAACCGCTTTTTCAATTCGGAAACGACGGACGACACGGACGGGCGCAATCCGTTTGAAAACGATTATTCCCGCGTCGTCCTGTCGTCATATGTGCGCCGGATGCAGGACAAGGCGCAGGTGTTCCCTTTGGCGCAAAACGATTTCGTGCGCACCCGCCTGACCCATTCGATGGAGGTTTCCTGCTTTGCCAAAGGATTGGGGCTGGGCGTTGAAAAATTCATGTCCGGCCGCGGATTGCTGGACGACCGGCAGCGGGGGTTCATCCCGTCGATTTTGGAAACGGCCGGATTGGTTCACGACATCGGCAACCCGCCGTTCGGCCATTTCGGCGAAGAAAGCGTCCGCGGCTTTTTCCGCAAATTGAAAACGGACGAAACCTCGAAAACCGGACAAGCGTACCGGACTCTGCCGCCCGAACAACGGGCGGATTTTGAAAACTTCGACGGCAACGTGCAGGGGTTCCGCATTTTGAAAAGTTTGGCGCCGAACCGGCACGGCGATTCGTTCAACCTGACGTTTGCCCTGCTGGGGACGGTCGTCAAATACCCCTTTTCCTCGATTGACGGCAATAAAAAGACCGGCGATCCGTTTCAAAAGAAATTCGGATACTTTTGTTCCGAACGGGACGCGTATCAACAAATCACCGCGGAACTGGGATTGAAAGCGGGACAGCGCCACCCCCTGACCTATCTGGTCGAAGCCGCCGACGACATCGCCTATTCCGTTTGCGATATCGAGGACGGCTGTAAAATCGGCCTGATCCGGCTGGCGGATTTACAGGAAAAATTCAAAGGCACCGACGGCGAAACCGAGTTGCAAAAATTAATCGGAAAAGAGTATTCCTTTGACGACGATCGGGAATTGTTCGTCCAGCAATTCCGCATCGCCATGCAGCGCGAAATGATCCGCGACGTTGTCAAAACGTTTTGCGACAACATCGAAAGCATCGTCAACGGCGATTTCAAACGGGATTTGCTGTCGGCGTCGGATTCGGCGGCCATACGCGAAGTGTTCAAAGATTTGGGCGACATCAACTTTTCCCACAAATCCGTTTTAAAGCGCGAACTGCTGGGCGACACGGTGATCACCTATCTGCTGAACATTTTGACGGACGCCGTGTTCAGCCATTCGCTCGACGAAAAGGAAACGTCCAAAAACAACAAGATCATTTCCCTGATCTGCTCGAAAAAAAAGGACGCGGAGATGTTGAAATCAAACGGGAACGCCTATGAAAAGTTCCAAAAAATCGTCGATTACGTCAGCGGCATGACCGATTCGTTCGCCCTGCGGATGTATCAGGAATTCACCGGCAAAGGCGGGGTTGAATAACCGCGTCCGCCAATCGCCCTCGCGATTTTTCAGAAAATTTGACAAAAATTCCTTTTTCCGATATACTGTCCCCGCTTTCAGCGTAAAGGAAAGGGAAGAAAATGTCTTTCTGGTCAATTCTGTTCGGGAAAAAGGAAAAAAGCACGCCCGTTCCCGCAAAACCGAAAACGCGCGCCGATTTTGAATCGACCTTTTCCGTCAACGACGCGGAACAAACCGGCCGTTTGAACGCGGCGTTCAACCGTCCCCCGCGCGCAGAGGAAACAAAACAGCTGAAAGACGTTCTGGACATCATCGAATCCGTTCCCGATGGAAAAAAACTGATCGCCGATATCGCGACGGCAGGATATAAAATCAATTTCGACACGTTCCGCGGCGCCAGCGCGGGGGCGTGCAACCCCGTTGAAAAACAAATCATGCTCTGTCCGGCCAATCATTCAAGCGACGCGGCGATCGCGGCGTCCCTGTACCACGAAATGACGCACGCCATGCAAAATGAACGATCCGGCGGAATGTTGGCCGACAGCTCGAAATACAACATCGCCGATCAGGTCAAATTCCTGCGCGCCGCCGAAGCGTCCGCGTGGATGGAAGAGGCTAAATTCGCCTACCAAATCAAGAATAAACACCCCGAAGTTTTGAAATTCGTCGGAGAAGTGCCGATGTACAAAGCGTTTGCCGCCGAAATGGAAAAATCCGGCGACACGGCGAAGGCCTGCGAATCAGCTTTCAAAGATTGGTACGGATTCAAGATTTATCAGGCGGGCTATGAAAACCAGCACATCGCCATTGTTAAAAACAAAACGCTGAACCGCCTGAAAAAACAGGACGCGAAGGCGTTCCGTCAATCCCTTTCGTCCGAAGACGCGCTGAAATTCACCATTGTTTCCGACAGTGTCAAAATCGCGCCGGAATTTCTGACCTCGCCCGCGGCGTTTTCCGTTTCCGACGACGGCGCCAAAGCGTTCGCCGCGATTTCAAAGGGATACTCCGCCAAATTTTTAAGCGCGGTCAAGGACAATTCCGTTCAATCCATGTATTCCTATGACACGGGAAAACGGCTGGCCGACCGCGGCGCTGAAAAGACGGAGGGCGCGTCGCTGATGTCGTCGCTGTCAACGATTTCCAAACAGCAGACGGCGAAAAAACAGGCGATCGCCTCCGCCGTTCAAAATAAAACGCGTTAAAACGAAAAACCGCCCGCTTCCTTTACGCCGTAAGGATTTGCGTTTCAACTTCGCGCGCCGCGGCGTATTCGCGCAGCAACACCGCCGTCTTGTCCAGCCAGACGGGCAGTTCGTCCGCCCCGTCGAACGCGTAAATCACATACATCAACCGTTTGTCCGCGCCGCTGTTGATCATCGTGCGGCGGCTGTCGCCGGTCGGGTTGCCGAAAACGCCGTCGTCGTCGTAAAGGGCGGGCAGATGTTCGATGTTCAAAACATCCTTGCCGATTCCCTTGTATTTTTCCCCGTCGGGCGTCCGTTTCCAAACGATTTGCCCCCGAACCGCCGCTAAATCGTACGATCCCAGCGAATACCCCGATTCAACGGAAATCATATTGTTGACATCCACGGCGTTGTTGATCCGGTACAATCCGTTTCCCTTGGCAATGCGGCGCAGCATCGCTTCGGCGGAATTGCGGTATTTCGACGGGTCTTTTCCCAGCGTTTTATAGGCTTCGCGCGTCGCAATGATATGCGGATTTTTCGCGACGGAAGGCAGATCGGAATATTTTTCCGTCATCCGCGCGATCAAATCGTCGAAAGCGGCCAGCTGTTTGTCGCAGCTTTCCGTCACGTCCGCAACGCACGTCAACACGCCCAGCGCCGCGCGGGGCAGCGCGTTTTTCAATGAACCGTCGATTTCGATCATCGTCTTTCCCTTTCGTTTTTTTTGCAGTTTCCGCCTTTTTCCGGTTTTTGCAAAGCCTTTTTTCGCTTTCTTTTTCACATTGCGGTTGACATCCGCTTAAACGCTTCTAGACTGGCACGCGCAATTTGAAAGGACGTTTTTATGGACACCCGCATCATCCAAGCCGCCGAAAGCCGCCGCGACGACATGATCCGTTTTTTACGCGACCTGATCGCCCTGCCCTCCGCATCCGGAAAGGAAAAAGAGGCCGCCGCGCGCGTCAAACAGGAAATGGAAAAGGTCGGATTCGACGAAATCCGCATCGACCGGACGGGAAACGTTTTGGGACGCGTCGGAAACGGCGCGCACGTCATCGCCATGGACGCCGCGCTGGACACGGCGGGGATCGGCGATCCCGATCTGTGGCCGTTCAACCCGTTCAGGGGCAAATTGGAAAACGGCGTCGTTTACGGCCGCGGCGCCGCCGGAGGAAAAAGCGCGATGGCCGCCATGGTTTACGGCGCGCAAATCATCAAGGATTCGGGATCGGACGGCGATTTCACCCTGTGGATCACGGGAACGGTGCAATCCGGAAACTGCGACGGATTGTGCTGGGATTCCATTTTAAAGGAAAACGTTCTGGACACGGTACCCGAAGCCGTCGTCGTCACCGCCCCGACGAATTTGAAAATCTGCCGCGGACATCGCGGACGGGCGCGCTTCGTCGTTACCGCTCACGGCGCGTCCTGTTGCGCCGCCATGCCCGAACGGGGCGTGAACGCCGTCAATACGGCGGCAAAAATCGCCATGGAAATTGAAAAACTGAACGCCGGCCTGCCCGTTGATCCCGTTTCAGGCAAAGCGACCGTCGCCGTAACGCGCATCGACTGTGAAACGCCGTCAACGTCCGCCGTCCCCGACATGACGCGCCTGTTCATCGACCGCCGGCTGACCGCGGCGGAAACGGCGGAAAAAGCTCTTGACGAAATCAAGGCCGCGATCGAACGCGCCGGTTTTGAAACCGGCAAGGACGCCGACGCCGCGTTGGACGTTGCGCGCGTCCAATTTTACACGGGATGCGAAACGCAATGCGAATGTCGTTTCGCCGGCTGGACGCTGGGCGAAGATGCGCCGCTGTTCGCCGCCGCCGTCGAATCGTGCAAAGCCGCCGTCGAAAACAATCCGCAGACCGGCGTTCTGTCGATTTCGACCAACGGCGCGGCCACAATGGGCATCCACAAAATACCGACCGTCTGCTTCGGCCCCGCGGACGAAACGTTCGCCGACACGGTCAACGACCAATGCCCCGTCGATCATTTGATCAAAGCGGCCGCTTTTTACGCCGCCTTTCCCGCGAAATACCTGAACGCCGTCCGGAAATAAGTCCGATTTTTGTTTTCACGTTCCGGCGATCGGGTTATTCTTTATCATCTTCAATTAAAAAGGACACGCGCCATGCCCGCCGTTTTCATCATCGCCGCGATCGCCGTTTTCGCCGTATTTCTTTACAACCGCCTTGTCCGCCTGAAAAACCGCTGCGACGAGGGGTGGAGCGGCGTCACCGTCCAGCTGAAACGCCGCCGCGACCTGATCCCCAATCTGGTCGAATGTGTCAAAGGATACGCCAAACACGAACAATCGACGCTGGAAAACGTCATTGAATTGCGCAACGCCACGATGAACGCGTCCGCTCCCGCCGATGTCGCCAAAGCCGAAAACGATCTGTCGCAAGGGTTGAAATCGCTGTTCGCTCTGGGGGAAAGCTACCCCGAATTGAAAGCGGGCGCGAATTTCGCCAAGTTGCAGGATTCGTTGGAAAAAATCGAAGACGACCTGCAAAATGCCCGCCGCTATTACAACGCGACGGCACGCGATTTGAACACGGCGATCGACACGTTTCCGTCAAACCTGATCGCCAAAAACTTCGGCTTTGCCAAACGCGAATTTTTCGATATTGACGAACGGGAAAAGGAAAATGTTGCCGTTTCTTTCTAAACCCGCAAAACTCCTGCTGTTCGCGGCCGCCCTGTTGTTTGCGACGCCCGCCGGCGCAGGGTGCGAAATGATCAAGAATTTTGAATCGACGATCCGCGTCAATCCCGACGCGTCCGTCACCGTGTCGGAACGCATCACCGTCAATCGCGAAGGAAAACAAATCAGACGCGGCATTTACCGCGACCTGCCGTGGACGCGCGGCGTCGGCTACCGCGTCCTTTCGGTCAGGCGCGACGGAAAGCCGGAGGCTTATTTTACGGAAAACGCGAACGGACGGTTCCGCATCAACACAGGAACGGATGAACTGCTGCCGCGCAACGGATTGTACACGTTTGAAATCACCTATCAGGCGTCGAACACGGTGCGGGCGTTCGACGGATACGACGAAATCTATTGGAACGTCACGGGCAACGATTGGGATTTTCCGATTGAAAGGGCGTCCGCGCGCGTCATCGTTCCGGACGGCGCGAAAATCCTGCAAACCGCCGGTTATACCGGAAAACGGGGCAGCAAAACGCCCGCCGGTTTCGATCCGGAAACGGGTGTTTTTTCGACAAGTTATCTGAACCCGAACGAGGGATTGACCGTCGCCGCCGGTTTTGAAAAGGGATACGTTGACGCCCTGCCCGTCCCTTTGCGCGACCGTATTCCGGCGCGGCTGTCCGCGATCGTTTTGCTGGGCTATCTGGCCGTCACATGGGTGTTGTACGGCAAAGACCCCGAAAAACCGGCCGTTATGCCGCGTTTCGACGACATTCCGGACGTTACGCCGGCAATGGCGCACTTTATCGACAGCTACGGACGCGACGACGGTTTATGCCTGTCCGCCGCGTTGCTGCAAGGGGGCGTGTCCGGATTTTTGAAAATCCGTTGCGACGGCAAGGACGATTTCACGATCGAAAAGGCGCGCGCCCCCAAAAACGGCGAAGAGAAAATTCTGGATAACAATCTGCTGTTCCCCGTGCGTTTGAAAGGCAAATATTCCGCCGAAATGAACAGGTGCCGCAGTGCGTTGAAAAAATTTCTGGCGGCGCGGACGGCGGATTGTTTCGCCGCGAACGGCGGACTGGTCGCCGGCGCGATTCTTTTATTGCTGGGATCGGCGGCTTTCCGGCTGTTGCGGGCGGATGCGCCGTACTTGATCGCGCTGTTGGCTTTCTACCTGATTTTTTTAATTCCGGCCGGCAAAGGTGTGTTGGCGATGATCGCGACACGAACGTTCAAATTCGCGCCCGCTTTCATTTTCGCTTTCGTCGCGTTTCACTTTTCAATGATGACGTTGACCGTCGCCGCGACGAATCCCGACATTCGGGAAACCTTTGTTTTTTACGCGGCGGGCGGATTGGCCGTTTTGATTTACGCGCATCTGATCGTCCGTCCGACACGGCGGGGACAGGACATCGCCGCCCATACAGACGGCATCAAAATGTTTTTAAAGGCGGTCGATACGGGAATTCCCGCCCCCGTCGATTGCGCGAAAATGGAACGTCTGCTGCCCTATGCCGTATTGTTCGGATTGGAAAAGGAATGGGAGGATAAAATGCGCCGTCTGACCGATATGGCGCAATACCGCCCGTCGTGGTATTCGGGTAATTGTTTCCGCGCGGCCGATTTCAGCGGGTTCAATTCATGCGCGGCGACGGCCTGCACGCCCCCGTCGCGTTCCGGATCGGGCGGCGGCGGATGTTCCGGCGGCGGGTTCGGCGGCGGCGGAGGCGGCGGCCGATAACGCTTGCCTTTCGCCGTCAAAAACCGGACAATGGTACGGCATTGCATTTTTTTACCGGAGGAACACCATGAAAAAACTGTTGACCGCCCTGTCCGTCTGCCTGTTGTCCGCCTGCACGAACCAAGCCGCGACCATGCCGCTGGATTCCGGAACGTACCTGTTGCAAAACGCGATGAACGGCGCGGAAATTTCCATCAGCTTCACCCCCGCGGAACACACGTTCGCCGGCAAAGCGGCCGTCAACCGCTATTTCGGTTCGTACAAGGAAAACGGAAACAAGCTGAAACTGAATCCGGCCGGATCGACCATGATGATGGGCCCCCGCCCGTTGATGCAGGCGGAACACGATTTTCTGCAAACGCTGGACAAGATCGTCCGATACGACCGCGACGGCGACACGCTGACGCTGACGACGGCGGACGGCAAAACGCTGGTGTTCAAGCGCGGCGAAGAGAAAGGCGACTAAGCTTATTTTCCTTTGAAGAACGCGCCGCGTCTGGTATAACAGCCTTAAATTCATTCAAACAAGAGGATTAAAATGGCTGCGTACCAGTATATTTACGTTATGAAAAACCTGTCCAAAACCTACCCCGGCGGGAAACAGGTTCTGCACAACATCTGGCTGTCGTTCTTTCCGGGGGCGAAAATCGGCGTTTTGGGGCCGAACGGCGCGGGAAAATCCACGCTGTTGAAAATCATGGCGGGCATCGAAACCGAATTCAACGGCGAAGCCTGGGCGGCCGAGGGCGCCAGCGTCGGCTATCTGCCGCAGGAACCGCAGCTGGATCCGAACAAAACCGTCATGGAAAACGTCATGGACGGATGCGGGGAAACGCGCGACCTGCTGAAACGGTTTGAAGAACTGTCCATGAAATTCGGCGAAGAGATGAGCGACGACGAAATGAACGCGCTGATCGCCGAACAGGGCGAATTGCAGGAAAAAATCGACGCGTGCAACGGGTGGGATTTGGAACGCACGATCGAAATCGCGATGGACGCCCTGCGCTGTCCGCCCGCCGACGCCGACGTGACAAAGCTGTCCGGCGGTGAAAAACGCCGCGTCGCGCTGTGCCGTTTGTTGCTGTCGAAACCCGATTTGCTGTTGCTGGACGAACCGACCAACCATTTGGACGCGGAATCCGTCGCATGGCTGCAACAGCATCTGCACGACTATCCGGGGACGGTCGTCATGGTCACGCACGATCGTTACTTCCTTGACAACGTGACGGGGTGGATTTTGGAACTGGATCGCGGCGAAGGCATCCCGTACGAAGGCAACTACTCTTCGTGGCTGGAACAAAAGGAAAAACGTCTGGCGCAGGAAGCCAAAGAGGAATCCGCCCGCCAGCGCACAATCAAACAGGAACTGGAATGGATCCGGCAATCCCCGCGCGCCCGTCAGGCGAAAAGCAAAGCCCGTATTCAGGCCTTTGACGCTTTGGTCAGCGAAGCCGACAAACAGACGATCGAAAACGCGCAGATCGTCATTCCGCCCTGTCCGCGTCTGGGCGATCTGGTCATTGAAGCCAAGGACGTATCCAAAGGCTACGGCGACCGTCTGCTGATCGACGATTTGTCGTTCAAACTGCCCCCCGGCGGCATTGTCGGCGTGATCGGCCCGAACGGCGCGGGCAAAACGACCCTGATGCGCATGATCACGGGTCAGGAACAGCCCGACGCGGGAACGTTCCGCATCGGCGACACGGTCGTTTTGGGCTATGTCGATCAAAGCCGCGACGAACTCGACCCGAACAAAACGGTGTGGGAGGAAATCTCCGGCGGAAACGACGAAGTCACGCTGGGCAAACGCAAAATCCCGTCCCGCGCCTATGTCGGCCAATTCAATTTCAAAGGCGCGGATCAGCAAAAGAAAGTCGGCCTGCTGTCCGGCGGCGAACGCAACCGCGTCCATATGGCGAAAATGCTGAAATCCGGCGCGAACGTCATTTTGCTGGACGAACCGACGAACGATCTGGACGTGGACACCCTGCGCGCGTTGGAACAGGCGTTGCTGGCGTTCCCCGGATGCGCCGTCGTCACGTCCCACGACCGTTGGTTCCTCGACCGCATCGCGACGCACATTCTGGCGTTCGAGGGCGACAGCCACGTCGAATGGTTCGAGGGCAATTTCGAGGAATACGAAGCCGACAAAAAACGCCGGCTGGGCGCGGAAGCCGACCAGCCCCACCGCGTGAAATACAAACCGCTGGTGCGCAAATAAGCGTTATAAAAAAGCCTCCGGAAACGGAGGCTTTTTCTTTTGCTTCACATCACCGTTCGGTGCAGCCGCAGGCGGACGTTCTTTTCTTGTCCGTCGCGCGGACGATGAAGGCGTTTTCGATCACGGTCAGCTTTTGCGACAGCATTTTGTTGTACTGTTTGTTCAAAATCGTCGCCGGACGGTATTCCCAGTTCGTCCCCGTTTTGGCTAAAGCCGCCTGCAATTCCCAGCGATAATTGAACCGCTGACCGGTCAATTCCTTGATTTGCGCCAATTCGTCGGCGGAAAACAGCCGGTTGTCCAGCGTTTCGATTTTGTCGGCATCAACGGACAATCGGACGTTTTCGGCGATATCCAGCATCTTTTGCTGCTGTGCGCCGGTCAGCTTGCCCAGCCGTCTTTCGACCGCGCGGATGAATTCGATTCCGGATCCGAACTTTTCCCCCTTCAGCGTGCTTAATTTACCGGCGGAAAATCCCTGATCGACAATGCGGTTGAACACCTTTTCCGATATGGTGTAGTTTTTCGGAACGTAAACCTGCTGATTGAACACGTTTTGCATAAAAAACAGCGAGAAAAAGCAGATTCCGGCGGCAATGACGGGCGTGATCACCCAACCGCACATAATGCGTAGGACGACACTCCATTTAATGTTTTTCGCCGCCCCTTTGCACACGCCGATACCGATCACCGCGCCGACGACGGCCTGCGTCGATGAAACCGGCACCAAAGGAATGACCGGCAGATTGTGCGACGCCAAAAAATATTCCAACCCTTCGGATGCGAAAACGAACAACACCATGGATTGCGCCAAAACGACGACCCACGCCGCGAACGGGGACAGCGGCATCAACCCTTTACCGACCGTCCCCATAACCTTGTAGGAATAGGTGAACACGCCGACGGCCGTCGCCACGGAACCGACGAAGAACAGTTGTTGTACGGCGGAAAAATGCAGTCCGCCGAACGAAAATTCCGAAAACGGCGCGACGGGAACGAAGACGCCGACAACGTTTGCCATGTTGTTTGCGCCCAAAGAATACGCGCCGAACGCCCCCGTTAAAATCATCGCCAGACGTGTGCAGGCGTCGCGGCGCAGCAAATGGATTTTGACCGATCCCAACAGCTTTTTAAACACGATGTATAAAACGGCGGCGAACGTCGCGGCCAACAGCGGACACGCCACCCATGTCGAAGCGATCCGGACGATCGAATTGACATCGGTGACGGAATCGGTGAACCAGTTCCACCCGATGATCGCGCCGACGACGGCTTGGGACACGGAAACGGGCAAGCCGCATTTGATCATCGAATACACGGTGAACGCGGCGGCGAACGTTGTCACGAACGCCCCGCCGATCGCGTTGATCGCGCCCAAACTGCCCAAGGTGTAGGCCGCGCCGACGCCGCTGATCACGGCGCCCAGCATGATGAAAATGCTGCACACCACCGCGGCCGTTTTGAATTTCACCATACGGGTGCTGACGGCGGTTCCGAAGATGTTGGCGGCGTCGTTCGCGCCCAAAGACCACCCTAAAAACAGACCGCTGGACAGAAATACGATTCCCGAAGTCCCCATTTAAACCACCCGTCAGTTGTCGCGTTTGATAACGTAAATGGCCAGCTTGTCGGTGATGTCTTCGGCCATGTCGGCCAGATTGTCGATCATTTCGACAAAGCTGCAAACGTGCATTTTATTGGCCAGCGGCAGATCCGACGAATAGACGGCGCGTTTGATTTTCGTGCTGATGCGGTCGGCTTCGCTTTCGTAAAAGCGGACTTTGTGAATATAGTCGCGGCAGGAATTGAAATCGCGGAAGAACGTGCGCGCGGCGATCGTGATCTGCTCGACCGAATTGGTGACGGATTCGACGATGGCCAGCACGTCGGGATGCAGTGTCGCGGGGAACACGGGCTGTTCGATGGTGAAGCGGTATCCGCTGGCGTCGTAGGCGTTCAAAATGGCGTCCAGATCTTCGACCAAACTCAAAACGTCGGCGCGCAAATCGGGGATCAGGTTCTGTTCGTACAGCCCCGTTTCGATTTCGCGGCGCAATTCGTCGGCGCGGGATTCGATGTGCCCGATCTGGTCGGCGTGAGTGACGAAATCCTCGGTCACGCCGTGTTCCAAAAAGACGTGAATGGCTTTTTTATAAATCAAACCGGCTTCGGAAATACGGTCAAGAAATTCGTCGATTTTGTTTTCCAGCGCGCGGCTGCTGTAAAACATGGACAAGCCTTTGGATAAATTCATTTCAATTCCTCATTTCATAAAAAAAACAACCCGCGGGGTCGCCTTATGATCCTTCAGTTTATCCGATTATCCTAGCAACTGGTAAAAAGAATGTAAAGTGCTAAGCGAAAACAGGCTGGGATGCCTGTTTTCGTCTGCAAACTCAATGAGCCTTGGCGAAACGAGACCGCGGAAGCGGTCGAAGGCGAGCCATAGGCGCAATTGGCTAAGCGAAAACAAAAAACGCCGCCGCATCCTGCCTACGCCCGCAACCACCAAAAGTTGACCGGCCTTTTTCGTCCGCCGCCACTTTCCGGCGCAACGGCGGATACATCTTTTAGATGAAAATTTCAATTCAAGCAACTTTTTATTTTACAAACCTTTTGATGCTCATATATCATATGCATAACCATTTAAGATTTAATATTTTGGATAAAAAAATGAAACGGTTTTCTCTTTTCGCTTTTTTGTTGCCGCTGGTCGGATGCGGGTCGGTCATGCACGGCCCGATGCAAGAACTGCATTTCGACAGCAGCGTGAACGACGTTCAGATATCCGGACTGCCCGTCGCGTGCACCACCCCGTGTTCCGTGTGGATCAAACGCAGCAACAATCCGCTGTACCTGACCGCGCGCAAACAGGGGTACAAAACGGTGCAAGGAACGATCACCGTGTCGTTCAGCCCCTTTTTCATGTTCGGCACGACCACCGGCGGCGTGTATTCGACCACGACGGACTATCTGTCCGGCAGCATTTACCGCTATGACGCCGACCGGTATTTTTTCGACATGGTGCCGGAAAACGGTTACGAGGAAAGCGACGACGACAAAATCCGCCGTTTCATCCTGACGAATTATTTCGAGCTGGAAAAAGAGCTGGCGCAAAGGCAAGCGGGCGAATACCTGCGCGAATTGTCGCAGCTGGCGCAAATTCCGGCGGACGATTTGATCAAAATGGACGAATGCCGATCCGCCGCGGATTACGCCGACGCGGTGTTGAAACGCTACAACGATGTCGCCCCCGCCATGGACGAAAACGGCCGGCGCGCGCATTACCCCGACTGGGTCGCTTTGTATGAAAAGGAAGGCTACATCGGCCAAACCGACCGCAGCAGCATCACCTATATCGGATACGGCGAGGGCGCCACTTTGCAGGCGGCGAAAAAAGCCGCCGTTCAGGACATTTACAACAAAGCCAGCGCGCCCGTCACAGGCCGTCTGGACGGTTCGGTCAAAGTTTCATTGAAAGGATTGCGCCTGTTTTCCGAATTCAAATACAAATCCGGAAACACGTTCAAAATGTGGCTGATGTACCGTTATCCCAAATCGCAGCTGGAATCGGACAGAAAGGAATACGGCAACAACCGGCCGTGACCGACCCGCGGCGTCCCGCCCCTATTTCCTGTTCCGCACCAAACGGTAGGACAGCATCACGACCGCGAACGTCGCGAAAAACAGCGCGGCGCACAGCGCGTTCACATCCGGCTGGATGCCTGTTCTGACCATGGAATAAATCTTCATCGGCAGGATTTCGTAATTCTTGCCGCCGACGAAAAAGCTGATGATCACGTCGTCGATCGACAGCGTAAAGCTTATCAGCCAGCCGGCGAACACGGCGGGCAAAATCAGCGGGATCAGGATGAACCGCACAATATCGACATCCGACGCGCCCAGATCGGCGCCCGCTTCGGCCAAATTGCGGTTGACGCCTTTCAGCCGCACCAAAACGGTGATCGTGACGAACGGGAAACAAAACACCGTGTGCGACAACAGCAGCGTCGAAAAGCCCAGCGGAATCCCCAAAATCACAAAGATCATCACCAAAGAGATGCCCTGAATGATCTCCGGCGACAGCATGATCACGGACAACGACCCGTAAACGACCTTTTGCCCGATGAAACGGTAGCGGTGCAAAGCGATCGCGATGATCGTTCCGACCACGGTTGACGTTGTCGCCGTGGACGCCGCCAAAAACAGCGACCGCAAAGCGGAGTTGATCAGGCTTTTGTCCGCGAACAGGCGTTCGTACCATTTCACCGTAAATCCGAACCACGCGTCCGCGGAAACCGAATCGTTGAACGAAAAGCAGATCGTCACCAGCAAAGGCGCGTACAAAACCAGATAAACCGCGCCGACATACAGATATTTCAACGCGTTTACCATATCGGCTGCTCCTGATCGACGGAATTGCCGCTTTTATAATACAAGTGCAGCAAAAACAGCATGAACACCGTCAGCGCGACGTTGATCGCCGCCCCGACCGGCCAATCCTTGACAATCATGAACTGGTCGCGGATCACGCTGCCCAGCACGGCGGAATCCGCGCCGCCCAGAATGTCGGAAACGTAAAACAGCGTCAGCGCCGGCAAAAACACCATGATGCACCCCGCGACGATCCCCGGCGCGCTGATCGGCACGACGACGCGGAAAAACGCCGCCATCGGCCCCGCGCCCAGATCCTCCGCCGCCTCCAGCAGGCTCAAATCCAGCTTTTCCAGCGTGGCGTACAGCGGCAAAATCATAAACGGCAGCAGCGTGTATGTCATCCCCGCGAACACGGCCGCGTTGGTATAAAGCACTTTCAGCGGTTCGGAAATCCAGCCGTGTTTCATCAAAAAGGTGTTCAGAATCCCGTTTTCGCTCAAAATCGAAATCAGCGCGTAGTTGCGGATCAGCGAATTCGTCCAAAACGGCACGATGATCAGCATCAAAAACAGCGCGCGGCGTTCGCGGGCGAAACGCGCGATGAAATAGGTGAACGGATAGGCGACGACCAGACAGAACAGCGTCGTGCAAACCGCCAGATTCAGCGATTTCAAAATCACCGTCAGCAACTTCGGATCGCTCAGCGCGGCATAGTTTTCCAAATTCAGCGGCAGCCGCAGGTACCACACGGGATCCTGCGACAGGAAACTGGCCAGCAGCACCAGCAAATTCGGCGCGAACACCATCACCCCGAACCAGATGAAAATGAAATACAGCACCGCTTGGCGGCAGAAATTGTCGGCCGTTTTAAGCATCGGGCAGAATGACCTCCCAATCCTTGATCCAGCTGACGTTCACGACATCGTTGACTTCGTAAATGATATCGGGGTCGTCTTCGTTGAAAAACTGGGTCGCCATGACCATGTTGCCGCCGGCCGTTTGAATCCACAAATCAATCGTGCGGCCTTTGTAAACCAAAAAGCTGATCACGCCGCGCAAAGCGTTTTCGGGGGCCTCGGCCTCCGGATCGTTGACCTTGCTGACGACCATGTCTTCGGGGCGCAGCAAAACCTTGATTTTCGACCCGCGCACGACCTCGAACGACGACGGTTTGCGCAAACGGTAAAACATCCCTTCGACGATCGTGTCGAAATCGTCGTCGCCGACTTTGATGACCATGCCGTCGAACACGTTGATTTCGCCGACGAATTTGGCGACGAACATATTTTTCGGTTCTTCGTAGATTTGGATCGGCGTGCCGACCTGTTCGATCATGCCTTCGTTCAAAACGGCGACGCGGTCGGACATGGCCAAAGCCTCTTCCTGATCATGGGTGACGTAAACGAACGTCATGCCCAAATCGCGCTGCAATTCTTTCAATTCGATCTGCATTTCCTGACGCAGGCGGTAGTCCAGCGCGGAAAGCGGTTCGTCCAGCAACAGGATTTTCGGGTTGTTGATGAACGCCCGCGCCATGGCGACGCGCTGCTGCTGGCCGCTGGACAGTTCGGCCGGAAACCGCAGGGAGAATTTGTTCATTTTGACCTTTTCCAGCGCGGAAAAGACCTCGACCTCGATTTCCTCTTTGGGCACGCCCTTCATTTTCAAACCGAACGCGACGTTGTCGAACACGGTCATGTGCGGGAACAGGGCGTATTGCTGGAACACCATGTTGACGGCGCGGCGGTTCGGCGACAGGTAGGATATTTCCTTGCCGTTCATGATGACTTTGCCGGTCGTCGGGCGTTCAAACCCCGCGATCAGGCGCAGCAAAGTCGTTTTGCCGCATCCCGACGGCCCCAGCAGCGTCAGAAATTCGCCGTCGTTGACGGTCAGATCGACGTCGTCCAGAACTTTGTTCGCCCCGAAAAATTTTGTAACGCTTTTCAGTTCCAGCAGCGGAACGGGAGGTTTTTCCATTTCTTCTTCACCTGTCAGAAAAGGCCTGTTTGATCAGACGGTATAATATCGTAACTTTCCCAAGAAAAAAGTTTTTTTTAAAAGCGGCTTTAAAAAATCGGAAAACGGGGTAGAATACGGCGCGTCAGTCAAAGGGAAAGCCATGAACAAACGCCGTCGTTTTTTGCATATGCTGCGCAAAAACTTCCGAAAAAAGCGGGCGAAAACATATCCGTCGCCGGATGTCCGCCCCGTCGCCGGATGCATTTTGAAATGCGATCTGGGCGTTTTGCTGGAACACACGGGCGTTTACATCGGCAAAGGCCGCATCGTCAGCCTGAACCGCCACAGCCAGATCAAAATCGAAAACGAAAACGGATTTTTCCCGCCCGGAACGAACCCGAAATCCAACCGCATTTACGCCGCCTGCTACGGCGACACGGACGAACCGCTGACCTCCGCCGCCGCCGCGCGGCGCGCCAGAAAGAAAATCAACGGCAAAACGCCTTACAACGTTTTGTTCAACAACTGCCACCGGTTCACGTCCGGATGCATCACCGGAAATTTTGAAAACGACGTTGTTTCCTTTTCCCAGCTGGAGGATGTCATTTTCGCGCACCAAGAGGAAATGCGCCGCAAAAAACCGTGGTGGCAAAGGCTGTACCGGTTTGTGGCGCGCAAACGCGATCCCGAACCCGCGGCGACGTTCAACTGGCGTCCCGTGAAATTCAAATAGGTCAGGCGCGTTCCCGTTCGCCGTCGCGTTCCATCCAATCGTCCCGTATTCCGCGGCGCGCGTTGGCGCGGTTGATTTCGGCCTTGCGCGACACGGACAGATCAAGTTCGGAAACCAGACGCCGCCCCTCCGTTTCCTCCAGCCTTTGTTCGTAATTTTCACGGATGCGGCGCGCCTGACGCATGACCTCGGCCGTCCGTATTTCCGCCAGCGTCCGCGCGGCGTAATCACCGGCGTAATCGTCCCGTTCCGCGTGACGCGCGATGTTTTCAAACATACTTTCGGCCTTGGCCGTTTTGCCGCTTTCGTAATACGCGCGCGCCAGCAACGCGTCCGTCAGCGTGCTTTCCGCGTCACATTCCTTTGATTTTTTCAAGGATTCAAAGCTTTTTTCGGCGTCATACGGCCGCGACAAAACACCGGCGGCGCGGTACAAAACGGCCGCCCGCTCCACGGCGGGGGCGCGCACGTCCGCGCGGTGCGAACTTTCCGCCTTGTGCAGTTCCGCTTCGGCGCGGCGTTCCAGAAAACCGACCGCCGTTTCGTAATCCCCGCGTTTCAGCGCGCTTAACGCGGCGTGCTGTTCAAACAAAGGATCGACGCCGATCACGGCCGTGGCCTTTTCACGGTCGGCGTTTTTCAATAAAAAACATTCGATCGCTTCGATCAGCGGGCGCAGCTCCATCACGGGAATCTGCTCGACCGTCCGGCCGATCAAAGCCTTCGCCGTTTGCCCCGCGTTCGCCCCCCGTTCGATCAGCGCGGCGATTTCCGCGGCCAGATCGGCGTATTTTTCCCGCAGCTTTTGCAAATCGGGACGTTCCAGCCCCAATTCCTCCAGCTCTTTATCCTCGGCCGTTTTCTGTTCTTCCCGCGGATTGTCCTTTCCCTCGTCGAACAGGGCGAACAGCTCTTTCAGCTGTTCCTGCGCGCGTTTTTGCTCCGCGTCCTTTTCCGCCTGCCGGTCGTTCGTCTTTTCGACCGTCCTGTCGCCGCCGCCCGAATTTCCCGCGCCGTCGCCGTCCGGCTGCGAATCGGAAACATCCGGAACGGACGGGACGGCGGACTGTTTTCCCGCGGCCGGCTTGCCGCCCAGAATTTTCAATCCCGCGCGCACGGCCACGGCCAGAAAAACCGTAATGCCGGCGATTCCGCCGTATTCATATACATACGGCGCGGCGGTTTCCAGCCAGCCGTCCCACAAACCGGAAATGTCAAACGGCGAAGAAAGCATTTTGATCCGTTTTTTGATAATAAGGTTGCGTTATTTCATAAATAACAGTAGGTTATCTTTATTTCAACGAACATTCCAGAGTTATTTTCACCAGAGGCGGGAAATGGGCTATTTGTCGAAACGAAAATTTGAAGAACGGGAAAACTGCCTGATCACGGGTCTGCTGTTTTTAATCCCCGCCCTGACATTGCTGGGAACGCTGGGACGCAGTCTGGATTGGCGGCTGGATTATCTGGGCGAATTCAAAATTCAGGCGGCCTGCCTCAGCTTCGCTCTGTTCATCCTGTGCGCGTTCAAACGCGCGTGGGGGAAAATGCTGGTTTTCCTGCTGTTCGTTTTGCTGAATCTGGCGTTGGTCGCGTCACATTCCTACCTGTTTCAAAAGGAATCCGCCCTGCCCGACGATTCACACGTTTTCAGCGTGCTGTACCAAAACCTGAAAGGGGCGGAGCATAAACCGGAAAAGATCCGCGAAATGCTGGACAACGCGCCCGAGGATTTCGTTTTGCTGACGAACGTCCCCGTCGAAATCTACCGCCACCTGTCGGAAATGACCGGATCGTTCCAGCTGCAGAACCAGACGCTGGACACGACGGGGAAAATGAAGCTGATCCTTGCCCGCACCCCCGGCGTCGATCGCGGCGAAACCGCCGGAGAGGACGGCCTGTGGGTGTCGCGCGTCGTCGGGTCGCGCAAACTGACCCTGCTTTTGACGAATTTCGACGATCCGTGGCACAAGAAAGCCTACGCCCGCACGAAACAAAAGGTGGCCGAACTGGCCGAATTCGCGCGCGGCCGCGACGAACCCGTGATCGTCATGGGCAATTTCGGCGCGTCGGGGTGGAGCTGGCTGCTGCGCGATCTGGAAACCCGCGGCGGTTTGAAACCGCAGGGCCGCCTGTCCGAATCCGGCACGGACAAACCGCTGATCACCCGCCGGCCGACCGACCACATCTACACCCATCCTGGGATCGAGGTCGCCGACATCCGCGCCGTCGATTTGATTTCGACGGGACACAACGCCATTTCCGCCGTGTTCAAAATCGCGCCGGCGCGAAAGGAAATCGAATTTCTGGAATTGCAGCCTACTTTGGCCGAGGAAGACCTGCTGCTTCCCCCCACATAAGGCGGGATTGCTCTTTAAAATAGTTCGCCGTTGACAGATCGCCGCTTTTTTCAAACAGCAAAGCGGCCTTTTGCCAATATTCGGCGGCCTTTTGGCTCTGCCCCCTTTTGCTGGCGATCAGCCCCAGATTACTGTAATCCGACGCCTGTCCCAAACTGCGGTGCAGCATTTCCTCGATATGCAGGGAATCCCTGAAAAAGCTTTCCGCCCGCGCCCAATCGCCGCGGCGCAGGTGCATCAGCCCCAACGCCGCCGCCGCGTTCGCGTTTTCCGCTTTTTTTCCGGCCGTTTTGAAAAACGCCAGCGCGTCCGTCAGCAGCTTTTCAATCTCACCGCCCGCGGGATCCTTTTCAATCATCAATCCCCCCAGCAGCAGCCTGTTCGCGGCGATTTCAAACCCGTCCTTTGATTCCAAAGCGGCCGCGACGCTTTTTTCCGCCGCATCCAACGCCCCGTCCAAATCGCCCCGCGCCTGCGCCACCAGCGAAAGCCCGTTCAAAACACGGCTTTTATTGATAAAATCATCTTGTTTTTCAAACAGTTCCAGCGCCCGTTCAAACGCCGTCCGCGATTGGTCGAACGCCCCGCCGCGCAACCGGCACAGCCCGATTTGCCGCATCACGCAGGCGGTTTCAAAACCGTGTTTGCCGTCGGTTTCGTACAAAGCCAACGCCTCGCGGTGACATTCCACGGCCTGATCGAACCTGTCCTTGCCCTCGTACACCATGCCCAAATCGCCCAGCGTTTCCGCCAGAACAAATTTCCAACCGTGCTTTTCGGCCAGTTTTTTGGCGCGGTAGTGCGCTTCCTCCGCGCTTTCAAACGCGCCGGCCAGCCGGTACACCATGCCCAGACGGTTGGCCGCGCGGGCGTATTCGTAATCGCTGTTTTCCTTTTCAAACACGGTTAACGCCATGGTCAGCAGCCGTTCAGATTCCGCCAAATTCGCCTGATTCAGCGAAATCATCGCCATATCGGCGTAGGCTTTGGCGAACAGCAGACGGTTGCGCCGCCAATGCAGCAGCGCCGCCGGACGCAGGCGCGGCACGCCGTTTTTAAACGAAAAAAAGCGTCCGGCCTCGAAAATCTTGGTCAAAGCCTCTTCGGCCTGATCGAATTGCTGCGTATCGACCAGACACCGCCCCAACATCAGCCAATTTTCAATGTTGCGCGGTTCCTTGCGGCAGATCAGGCGGTAATTTTCGATGATTTCCTGCGTCAATATATACGATTGATTCATACTCTGCCCCGTATAATAACGTGCTTTCGCTTTACGATAGCAAAACGCGCGCGGGAAAGCTTTAAAAAAATGCTCCGCCCGAGGCCGGTTTTCCGGCTTGGTTTAATGAAAAGAGGTTTGACATGACCGTATCCGCCCTTTCCCCCGAACAACTTTACAGCACCTGCGATCTGGATTTCCTGTCGTTTGAAACGACCCGCGATCTGGAGGATCTGACCCAGCCGCTGGGACAGGAACAGGCCATCGACGCGATCAATTTCGGAATCAGCGTCGATTCCTACGGCTACAACCTGTTCTGCATCGGCCCCGAAGGGACGGGCAAGGCGTCGCTGGTGCGGCAAATTCTGACGAAAGCGGCGAAAAAGCTGAAAACGCCGAACGATTGGTGCTATGTCTATAACTTTAAAACGCCGTACAAGCCCTCCGCGATCCAAATGCCCGCCGGCAAAGCCAAAGAGTTCGCCAAAACGATGGACAAGCTGATCGGCGAAATCCGCGTCGCCCTGCCCGCCGTTTTCGACGGCGACGAATACAAGGCGCAGATGACCGCGATCGAAGACGCTTTCCGCGAACAGAAAACAAAATATTTCGACGACATCCAGAAAAACACGACCGGCAAAAACGTTTCCGTTTTGCGGATGCCCGTCGGGCTGGTCGTCGCGCCGACAAAGGACGGCGACGTTCTCAGCCCCGAAGCGTTTGAAAAACTGCCCGAAGAGGAACAGAAAGAGGTTCTGGCCGAACTGAACGCCGCGCAAGAGGAATTGGAACACGCCGTCCACGACATCCCCAAATGGGAAAAGGAACAGCGCGAACAAATCGAAAAGCTGAACGAAAAATTCGCGTCGCTGGCGATCAAGCACCTGATCGACGATGTCAAGCGCAAATACAGCCGCAACAAGGGCGTCGTCGCTTTCCTGCGCGATATGTACAACGACATCATCGAAAACGTCGATCTGTTTTTGGACGACGAGGACGATCAGCCGCAGCCGCCGCAGCCCGCGGACGACGAACAGCCGATGCCTGTCATGCCCAAACAGAAATCCGACGGTGCGCTGCGCCGGTACAAGGTCAACGTGCTGGTCGATCACACGGATAAAACGGGCGCGCCGCTGATCTTTCTGGACCACCCGATTTTGACGAACCTGATCGGCCGCATCGACCGCCAGCAGCAATACGGCGCGCTGGTCACGGATTTCAACATGATCAAATCCGGCGCCCTGCACGAAGCCAACGGCGGTTTTCTGGTCGTCGAAGCCAAGGATTTGATGAATCAAACCTCGTCGTGGGAAGCGTTGAAACGCGCCCTGCGGTCGAAAAAGATCACCATGGATCCGCCCAGTTCCGACGGCATGATGACAACCATTCTGGAACCCGAAGCCATTCCTTTGAACGTCAAGATCGTGTTGTTGGGCGAACCGGAGCTGTACTATATGCTGGCGGAAAACGACCCCGATTTCACCGAATTGTTCAAGGTCGAGGCGAACTTTTTCCCCTATATGGACAAGACGCGCGAAAACGTCGCCAAATACGCCCGACTGATCGCCACGCAGGCGCGGCGCAACAAACTGCGCCCGCTGCAAAAAGAGGCCGTCGCCCGATTGATCGAACACGCGTCGCGTCTGGCCGAGGACAGCCAGAAATTGACCGCGCACATCGCGTCGATCAGCGATTTGATCCGCGAAGCCAACTATTGCGCCATGAAAGACGGCAAATCCCCCGTCATCACGCGCGCGCACGTTGATCAGGCGATCGTGTCCAAAATCAAACGTTCCGACCGTATTCAGGAACGCATGACCGAACAGATCAAGCGCGGCACGGTTTTGATCGACACGGACGGCGCCGTCGTCGGGCAGATCAACGGGCTGGCCGTTTTTGAATTCGGCCAGCTGTCGTTCGGCAAACCCAGCCGGATCACCTGTTTGACGCGCATGGGGGCGGGCGAAGTCATCGACATCGAACGCGAAGTCGATCTGGGCGGCCCCTTGCACACCAAAGGCGTCCTGATCCTGTCCAGTTTTCTGGCATCAAAGTTTTCGCAAAACGCCCCCCTGTCCATGGAAGCGACGCTGGTGTTCGAGCAGTCCTACGGCGAAGTTGACGGGGATTCCGCGTCGTCAACCGAACTGTACGCCATGCTGTCCGCGTTGTCGAACGTGCCGATCAAGCAAAATCTGGCCGTCACGGGATCGGTCAACCAGTTCGGGCAAATTCAGGCGATCGGCGGCGTCAACGAAAAGATCGAGGGTTTCTTCGACATTTGCCGGACGCGCGGATTGACGGGGACGCAGGGTGTTTTGATCCCCGCGACAAACGTCGTCAACCTGATGCTGCGTCAGGACATTGTCGAAGCGTGCAAAGCGGGACAATTCCACATCTATCCCGTTTCCACGATCGACGAAGGCATCGAGATTTTGACGGGTATGCCGGCGGGAACGCCCGACGCCGACGGCGTCTATCCCGAAAACACCGTCAACGGCAAGGTGCAGGAACGGCTGCGTCAATTCCTGAAACAGAATTTGGAATACCGCCGCCAATCCCATGTGCCGCCCGCGGAAAAAATCTGATTTTCCGGCACGGTATGAATATGAAAAAAGCCCCTTTCGGGGCTTTTTTTTAAACGTGTCATCCTGATTTTATTCGACGACGGCGGACGCGGCGTCGCGCACGGCTTTCAATCCCTCAACGGTCGGACGCCAGTTCAGCGTCGCGATCGGTTGGGGCAAATGCCACCCCAATTTGGCCAGAACGTCCTGCATTTCCTGCTGGCAATCCTTTTTCCACCCGTAGGAACCGAAGCAGAATCCGGTTTTGTTTTTCGGCGCCAATCCCCGCAAATACGTCAGAAAAGCCCCCATCGTCGGCAATATCCCCGTGTTCAGCGTCGGCGATCCCAGCGCGACGTATTTGGCTTCGACAATGGCGTTGATCGCGTCGGAAACGTTGGAATGTTTCAACGACACCATGGTGACGCGCAATCCTTTTTCCTGCCACGCGGCGGCGACTTCGCGCGCCATTTTCTCCGTCGATCCCCACATGGAATCGTACACGACGACGGCTTTGTCCGCGACATTGCCGTAGGACGACCACAGTTTGTACTTTTCGACGATTTCCGGAATATGCTTGCGCCAGATGACGCCGTGGCTGGGCGCGATCATGTCGATGTCCAGCGTCGCCGCGATTTCCAAAACTTTCTGCACCTGCGCGCCATAGGGCCACACGATGTTGCCGTAGTATTTCTTCGCTTCGTCCAAAATGACATCAAGGTTGCCGTCGTCGAACAATTCGTCGGACGCGTAATGCTGGCCGAACCCGTCGTTCGGAAACAGCAACTTTTCATCCGCGACATAGGTCATCATGGAATCCGGCCAATGCACCATCGGCATCTGCACGAACGTCAGCGTGTGCTTTCCGATGTTCAGCGTGTCGTTCGTTTTGACGGTTTGAATTTTCCACCCCGCCGTGTCGTAATGCGCGCCCAGCCCGCGTTCGCCGGCCGGCGGACAGTACAGCGTCGCGTTTTTCGCTTTGGCCATAACGGCGGGCAAAGCGCCGGAATGATCCATTTCGACGTGGTTGCAGACGACAACGTCGATTTTTTCCGGATCGACGACGGACGCGACGCGCTGCATCATCAGGTCTGTGAACGGTTCCTTCACCCCGTCGATCAGCGTGACTTTGTCGTCAACGATCAAATAGGCGTTGTACGTCGATCCGCGCGATGTCGTATAGCCGTGAAATTCGCGCAAATTCCAATCTTTGACGCCGACCCAGTAGATGCCTTTTTTGATTTCAACCGCTTTCATAAAAAATCCTCCCAAAAAAATTACGTTCTTTTATATCATTGTTTTGTTCTTTTGAACAGATATAAAAAAGAACAATCCGCAAAAGCCGCTCCGACGGCTATTCTTCCGCGTTTTCAACGGCTTCGGCGTCGTTATCGTCCGGCATTTCATCCCCGTCGATTTCATTTTCCAAATCGGCCAGCTTGCGCGCCTGCATATAGGCGGGTTCAACGGACATATCCTCCGGCGGGGGCAGTTTGTCTTCCTCGTGCCGCTGGTTATAAACGTTTACCGGCAAAGGCGGCGGCGGCGGCAATTTCGTTTTTTTCGCCATGTCGCGGTTTTTGAAATAAAACGGAGTTGTCAGCTTGATCGGGCGGTTGTGGTGTTTTTGGATCAAAGCGTACTGCATCCCGAACGGCATATTCATAATGAACGTGTCCGAAACGACATCGCCCGCCATCGTTCCGTAAAAAACGAACTTGTCGGAAAACGGCGTCGTCCCCGACCCGATGCCCTCGGCGCGGCTGGAACCCGCGGTGACGACGGTGCGCTTTTCAATCAGCGAATTCAGCCGCCCCGCCGTTTCGCGGCTGTTGCACCGCATGAAAATCTTCGCCCCCGTGTTGCCGATGATCGTTTCCAATTCGCCGCCGTAACGCCCCGACAGCTGGGACAGATCCTGACACGTCAGCAAAAACGCGTAGTGTTTCGCCATGCCCGTGCCGATCGCGTCGGCCACATGGAAATCGGACATACTTTGATATTCGTCCAGCAGGTACAAAACGGGATAAGGCCCGCACGGCCCTTCGGACACGTCGAAAATCGTCAGCGTGCCGGCGTACATATTGATGAACATCGTCATGACGGCGTTGGTCATGCCGTCGATCGGGCATCCCAGATAAAACGTGACGGGTTCCCATTTTCCCGTGACCGCGTTTTTGATGCCGCGCATTTGAACGCTGCCGAAATCGCTGGACGCCATGCGCATACGGATCGCCGCGTTTTTAAACGGCGCCAATCCGGACAACGCCATCGACAGCACCGAAGACCGCTGCGTTTTCGGCAATGCCAGAATCTGGCTGATTTCGACCAAAGCGCGGCGGTTGTAGCCGAAATACTTCGTTTCCTCGACGATATCGGACAGGATTTTCGCCCAGATGTCCGTTTTAAAGGCGACCGGATCGCCCGCGTCGCGTCTGGCGCGCAATTCGTCGGAAACGTCCAGCTGCTGTTTGGTGATATAGTCCATCAGCAGCGGAAAGCTGGCCTGACGCCCGATCCACGCTTCGGGCACGGGATCCCATTTGCCGATCGGCAGGTAGTTTTTAAACGTCATCGTGCGTTTGCGAACGTTGTTCAGCGCCTGTTTGACGGCGACGGATTTTTCCATCGCGTCATAGTACGTTTCCAAAACGTCGAAATCTTCCTCGTCCATCGCGTCTTCGTAAAAACGCTGCAGGAAATAGTCGTTCGCGCGCGCCTGTTCGCATTTGTCGCAAATGAAATTGATGAACCCTTCCAAAACGGCGCGGCCGGATTTGACCCAGTACGGGTCGGTGCCCGTCGGCCCGTCGCCCAACAGGAAATAGGCCAACCCGCCGATGTACCCTTGCCGTCCGGGCGACGGCGGAGGCAGATCCATATCGCTCAACGGGTTCCACGTCGGCCAGAACACCCCCTGATCCGGTTTGTCGATGCCGAAAAAATTGATGCGGAAAACAGGCCCCAAAGCCGCGCGATGCCCGCCGGTCAGCTCGAACAGTTCGCCTTTCATATCGTTGACGATCAGGGATTTATCGTCGTTGGCCAAAATGCTGGGTACGACGACACCGGCCGATTTTCCGCTGTCGGGCGCGCCGACGACCAGCGTTGACATATAGTTGTTCATCCGCAGCAAACGGCGTTCGTTCCACAACCCCAAAACAAACGAGATCCCCTCCAACAGCCCCATGCGCTTGACATCGCGTTCGTCGGCCAGACGGCCGTCGCCTTGATCCAGCTGGATGAAATAGTACGGGTTGGTAAACAGCGTGATCAAACACCCCGTGATCATGACGAACGCCGGAAGGGCGGGAATCCAGACCGCGAAATTCTGAAACGGATCTTTTGAAAAGGTGACTGCCCAGCGGAAATAACTGGAAAAATAATAAAACGGATGCTGTTTCAGATAGGCGTAGTATTTTTTGACGTTTTCCCACGATTGCGCCGAAAAGCTTTGGGACACCATATGCCCCAGCGGATAGGCAATGAACGAAATCAGGAAAGCGGCGATCGCGGAATACAAAAATCCCAGCAAGATCCAGTCCAACGCCCTGTAATATTCGGCGAAATTTCCGTCCTTGCGGGACGGGAGCATGGAAAACCTGTCCATGGCCTACCCTCCCCTTTGGCGTTGGCGTTTCACGCGCGCGCGGCGGACGGGGATGACCTTTTTGATCACGTTCGTCACGCACCGCGTCACCTGTTTGGCGACCTTGGCGACTTCGCCCTGCACGGCCTCTTGCGCCGCTTTGCGTTCATCCTCGTCAACCGGATACAGGATCGGAAAATCGTATTTGCTGGGGGGCAGCTCCTCTTTGCGGCGGGGACGGCGCGTCACCAGCGTTTTAGCGCCGCTTTTCAATTCCGGCCGTTTTTCCAAAACGACATCGCGCAGCCGCGCCTTCAATTCGTCGGGCGAAGCTTGATTCAAACGGCGGTCGCGCAAAAACGCCAGCTCCGCCGACAACCCGCCGTCCGTTTCCGCCGCGGGTTCGCTGAGTTGCGGCTCAGGTTTCTTTTCCGGCGCGGGGCGCGGCGTTTCGACCGCGGCCGGTTTGGCGTCCGCCGCCGCCTGCTTCAACCGTTCGGCCGCGCGGTTGATTTCATCCACGCGCGCCTGCTCCGCCTCTTGATTGACGGCGCGTTTTTTGCGCAGAATCTCCAACTCGGTCAGGTTGGCCTTCATCTGCATCCGGTTGGCTGAAGCCAGATCAAGCCCCGCGATGTTGCCTTTTTTGATTTCGACCTTGCGCCCCGCGGCCTGTTTGAACGCGTAAGTGCCGTCCAAATACATCGGGTCGATTTTCACGCCCGTCAGATTCACGCCGACCAGATTGACGCCGGACAGATCGACGCCCGTCAAATCCACGCCGCGCAGATCCAGCCGCCGCAGGTCGAGGTATTTCAGGTTCGCTTTGCGCAGATCCAGCTTGCCCTCTTCGGCGTCGCGCTGCATCTGCTGCATTTTTTCCAGCTCGTTCAACGCCTGCTTGGCCAGTTTCGCGCCCGCGATCTTGGCGTTTTTCAAATACGCCCCGTCCAGCAGCGCGCCTTCCAGATCGGCGCCGGTCAGGTCGGCTTCCTCCAGATTGACGCCGCGCAGGTCGGCGCCGCGCAAATCCGCGCCGCGCAAATCGACGCCGGCCAGATTGGCGTTGCGAAGATCGGCGTTTTGGAAATTGACGGCGTTCAGGTTCGCGCCGGAAAAATCGACATCGTGCAAATCGGCGCCGACGAATTTGGCGTATTCCCCCTGTTCCAGCGACCGGACGACCAACAGGGCGTTGTCGTCTTTCATCCACCCGTTGAAACGATCTTTGCGTTCCTGCAGCTCGTCAACGATTCGCACGCCCGCGACATAGGAAATGTTGGCGTCCGACGTGTCCGCGGTTTTGGGCGCGGGACGTTTGGTCAAGGCGCTATATACGCCCTGTTGTTCCGTTCCGTTTTGCGTCGTTTCCGTCATGCGCGCCGTTCCGCCGGTGTCAGTTGGATTTCATTTCGGCTTCGGCCGCGGCGATCGCGGCTTTGTTTTCGGCGACGTTCTTTTTCAGCTGTTCCAAATTGATCTGCGGCTTTTCCTTTTGCGATTCCAATCGGGCGCCCAACACCAGATCGGTGTTCAAAACGCGCGCGGAATACGATGTCATCGCCGATTGAACCGCCGCGACATCCGGCATATTCCGCCCGTCGATCTGCGCCGAATCAAAACGGAAACCGGTCAATTCCTGACGTTTCAGCCCCTCCGCCGTTTCCAGCCCCAGCTCCGGCTTTTCAAACGCCAGCGTGTCCGCCGCGAAAACCTTCGACCGAACGATATTGTTTAAAATCGCTTCGTTGATGATCGTTTCGGACCGCAGCTTGGTGATTTCCAGCTTTTCCAGCTTGCCTTTGCGTTCTTTCAAAAAAGCGGCGATATCGCCCGCGGCCGTCATTTTGGAAATTTCGATCTTGCCTTTTTTCACGGCGTTTTCGTCCCAAACGGGAATTTCCATTTTCCGCGCGGACAGCTCGCCGTCTTTGGTCATCGGCGTTCCGTTCGATTCACCGATGTTCAAACCGCGCACGACGATTTCCGCCGCCGTCATCACATACGGCACTTTGCGCCCCCGCGCGTCGGTTTTGACTGGCACGATTTTCAATCCGGTGACGGACAGGGAATCCCCCGCCGTGTTATAGGACGCGTTCGCGAACTGCGCGTCGTATTCGTCGTCGGACAGGAAAGCCTTGAAATTCTCGACGGCTTTTTTGGACGCCGCCTCGTTGATTTCATCCTTTGACGGCCCCGTATAGACGCGGCGTTTGAACGTCGTGCGCTTGGGTTCCCTGACGGCCTTTTCCTTTTTCAAATCGGCCGCCGTCCGGACTTTTTTCCGGTCGGATCGAAAATACGGGTTGGACGAGGAATCGTCGTCCCAAATGGATTTCGGCTGTTCCGCGGCCTTTTGTTCCGGCGTTTTAATCCCCTGCCGTTCGCGGGATATGCGCATCAGACGGTCGTGCGGGGATTCCGTTTTCGCCGCCGATCCGGTTTCAACGCCGAACACCGCGAAAAACAAAACAAAAGCGGACAGAAAGACAACACTTTTCGATTTCATTAAAACGCCCTTTCAAAAACGTCTGCGCTTTCTCTTTTATACCAAGAAAACCCCGCCCTGCCCACAAAATAATAAAGCCGCCGGAGAAAACATTTTCCCCGACGGCCTTGAACGGATGAAAAAAATCAGCGTTCCTTGATTTTCGTCGCGGCGATCGCGGCCGCGACATCCGGTTTGCGCGCGCCGTTCATCCCGCGGGCGTAAGCGGCTTCCTTGCCCGCCCGTGCGCCGGAAGTGTAGGTTTTGACGGGTCCGCGCTTCATAAACGCGTCCGTTTTGGCGCGTTTTTGCAGCTTCGCCCTGTTTTCCAGAATACGGGTCTTTTTCGCGCCCGTGTCGTCCAAGGATTTGGAAACGACTTCGTAAACGTTCTTGGACAAACCGGGTTTGGCCAGAACCTTTTCCAAAGCGGCTTTCATCATCCCCTGACGTTCGGGATCGAATTTGCGCCAAGAAGTCAGCGGCTTGACCGTGTCCGCGGCGACCAGCGGGTTCAGCCCGTCCAGCTTGACCGCCATATCGGCGACGAATTCGTAACCGGAACCGTCCTTGGCGTGGAAAGCCGTCTGGTTGGCCGAGAATTTGCGCATGACGGAACGCACTTTGTTCGGGTTGGTAATCGCGAAAGATTCGTGCGCGACGGCCTTTTTCGCCCCGTCCAGACTTTCGGCGGCGACGACGCCCAGCCATTTGTTGACGACCAGCTCCTCGTCCTTGAAACGGTTGTAGAAATCTTCGACGACTTCCTTGCCCGCCTTGGAACCGGCGGCGATGCTCATCGCGGCGAACCGGTCGGTCATGTTGTTCGCCTTTTCGTACTGCTTTGTCACGCGGGCGATATGCTCCGGTTTTTCGGTCGAAGCCAGATACCCCAAAGCCGTGTTTTTCAACGCGCGTTCGCCGGCGTCTTTGGCGACGGGTTTGAACGGCTTTTCAACGTCCAAAGCGTCGTAAACGCGGGTCAGGTCGCCCTCGAACCGTTCGACGAAAGCCTTTGACACGGCCTTGCGCGCCTTGGCGATCGCGTCAACGTCAACAACGTCCATCTGGTCGGCGATGTATTTTTCGCTCGGCAGCTCCAACGCTTTGGCGACAAAAGCCTTGTCCAGCGACGGATCTTTCAGATAAGAACCAAGCGCGTCCAAATACTTTTCATCGACGTGCGGTTCCTTGCCGTCCTGAATATCCTTGACCATCGCCAGCATTTTCTTCACGCCGTACTGCTGCGCCGCGTCCCACCGGTTGAACAGGTCGGAATCGTGCGCCATCAGGTGCGCGCGTTCCGCGTCCGTGTAATCCATGTGGAAATTGATCGGCGCGGTAAAGTCGCGGTTCGCGGACAGAACGGGCTTTTCCTTGACGTTGACAAAGGTCAGAGTCGCTTCGTCCTTGTCCAGAATCATCACGCGCGAAGTCCCCTGCGGTTCCTTTTCGCCCGCCAGCTGCAGCGGCATATCCTTGCCGTCCGCGCCCAGCAGCCCCATTTCCATCGGAATGACGAACGGCAGCTTCGTATCCTGCCCCGGCGTCGGCTTCGTCGCCTGACGCAGTTTCAGGGTATAGGTCTGCGCCCTTTCATCGTATTCCCCTTCGGCGAACACGGACGGCGTTCCGGCCTGCGAATACCAGCGTTTGAACTGCGTCAAATCCATGCCGGACACGTCCTCCATGCATTTGGCGTAATCGTCGATCGTGACGGCTTTTCCGTCGTTGCGCGTAAAGTGCAGGTCGTTGGCTTCGCGGAATTTTTCCTTGCCCAGCATTTTTTCGTACATACGCACGATTTCCGCGCCTTTGTTGTAAATCGTCGATGTGTAAAAGTTGTTGATTTCCACATACGATTCCGGACGCACGGCGTGGGCGGTGGGTCCCGCGTCCTCGGCGAACTGGCCGGCGCGCAGGGACGAAACGTTTTCAATGCGGTTCACGGAACGCGAACGCATATCGCGCGAAAATTCCTGATCGCGGTAAACGGTCAAGCCTTCTTTCAACGACAGGTTGAACCAATCGCGCACGGTCACGCGGTCGCCCGACCAGTTGTGGAAATATTCGTGGCCGACGACGCCTTCGATCCCCGCGTAATCGTGGTCGGTCGCGGTGTGGGCGTCGGCGATGACGTACGCGCTGTTAAAGATGTTCAGCCCTTTGTTTTCCATCGCGCCCTGATTGAAATCGGACACGGCGACCAGATTGAACAGGTCGAGGTCGTATTCGCGGCCGAACGCCTTTTCGTCCCACGCCATCGACCGCTTGATCGAATCCATGGTGTAGTCCAGCTTGTCCTTTTGCCCTTTGTTCGCATAGACGCCCAAAGTGACTTCGCGCCCCGACATCGTGACGAATTTGTCGTTGATGTAATCCAGATCGCCGCCGACCAAAGCGAACAGATAGGACGGTTTGGGGAACGGGTCGTTCCACGTCACCGCCGTGCGGCCGTCGTCCATTTTTTCCTCTTTGATCAGGTTGCCGTTCGACAGCAGACAGGGCAGCTTTTCCTTGTCCGCGCGCAGGGTCGTCGTGAAAACGCTCATCACGTCGGGATGGTCGGGATAATAGGTGATGCGGCGGAATCCCTCGGGTTCGCATTGGGTGCAGAACATCCCGTTCGACACGTACAGCCCCTCCAGCTTCGTATTGGCCTTGGGGTGGATTTCCGTGCCGATCGACAGCTCGAATTCCGCGGGCGGGTTCAAAATCGTCAGCCCCTTGTCGTCAACGACGTATTCTTCGGGCTTCAGCGCGCGGCCGTCAATGGCGATCCCCGTCAAAGTCAGTTCGTCCCCGTCCAGATGCAGCGGCCGGACTTCGCCGGTCGAAACATCGTAATCGCTTTTGACTTTCAGGGTCGAAGCGACCTGCGTGTTTTCCTCGTCCAGATCGAAATCCAGATGAACGGATTCGATTTTGTAATCGGGCTTTTTGTAATCTTTTAAATGTTTGACTTTCGGTGTGTTTTCGGCCATTTCATCCTCCGCAGCCAGCGGTTCCGTTAAAATTTGTTTTCCAATTTAGCGGCTTTTTTTGTCCAAAACAAGTAAAAAAGCACTTTGCCGCCGACGTTTTCCGTTCCGTCGGACAAAGCGCGAAAAAAAAACGCCGCCCCGAAACGGAAAGCGGCGTTTTTCATTGAAGGGGCGCCCTTAATCGGCCAGCGATTTGGACACCAGTTCGTAAACGTTTTTGCTCAGCCCCTCTTTGTTCAGGACTTTTTGCAGCGCGGCTTTCATCATTTCCTGCCGCTTTTCGTCGAACCGTTTCCAACGCATCATCGGCCGCACCATGTGGCACGCCATTTGCGGGTTGAAATCGTCCACCTTGACCGCCATTTCGGCCGCCAAAGCGTACCCCGACCCGTCGGCCTTGTGGAATTCCGGCTGGTTGTAGGCGAACCCGCCCATCAGCGAACGCAGCTTGTTCGGGTTTTTGATGTTGAAGGCGGGGTGTTCCATCAGCTTTCTGACCACCGAAACCGCGTCGGGGCGGTCGGCGCAGGCGCACGAAAACAGCCATTTGTTGATCACGCCGTCGTCGTGTTTGTAACGCTGATAGAAATCCTCCATGATTTCGTCGCGCTTCGGGTCTTTGGAATTCGAACAGATGTTCATCGCCGCCAGCCGGTCGGACATATTGTCGGCGTCGAAATACTGCTTTTGCACCATTTGGTCGATTTCCTCGATTTCCAGATTGCCCAAAAACGACAAAGCCATGTTTTTCAGCGACCGCTTCGCCGCGTCGGCCGTCGTGAAGCGATAGGGTTCCGCGCTGGTGTCGTTTTCGCGGTACACCGCCAGCAATTCCTGCTTATAGCGGGTCGCCAGCGTTTTTTTGATTTGCGCGCGCACGACGTGGATCGCATCGACATCGACGACATCCATTTTTTCCGCCATATAGTTTTCCTGCGGCAGGGTGATCAGCCGCGCGACATAGGCGGGGCTTTCGGTTCTATTGACCAGATATTCGCCCCACAGCTTGACGTATTCCTCGTCCAAAGCGGGCTCTTTTTCGCCGTTTTGAACCGCCTTGATCATTTTCAGCATCAGCTTGATCGCGTATTGCTGCGACGCGTCCCACCGGTTGAACAGGTCGGAATCGTACCGCGCCTGATGAATCCGCTGTTCGTCGGTGTAATCCATCACGAAATTGATCGGGGCGGTGAAATCGCGGTTCGCGGACAGGACGGGTTCTTCGGCGACATCGACGAACGTGAACGTCTGTTCGGGTTCGCGCAAAACGATGATGCGCGACGTTCCGGCCGCCTTTTCCTCGCCTTCCGGCCGCAGGGGCATATCCTTGCCGTCCGCGCCGATCAAACCGATACCCAGCGGAATCACGAACGGCAGCTTTTCGGGCTGGTTCGGCGTGGGCTTCGTTTCCTGTTTCAGCGTCAGGACGTATTTTTTCGCCGCCGCGTCATAAACCGCCGAAGCCGTCACGGTCGGCGTCCCCGCCTGCGAATACCAGCGTTTGAACTGCGTCAGATCGGCGTGGTTGGCGTCCTCCTGACATTTGGCGAAATCGTCGATCGTCACCGCCTGCCCGTCGTGGCGCGTAAAGTACAGCGTGCATCCTTTCAGGAAATTTTCCTTGCCGAACAGCTTTTCGTACATCCGGATGACCTCCGCGCCCTTGTCATACACGGTCGCGGTGTAATAGTTGTTGATTTCCAGATAAGCCTCCGGCCGCACGGAATGAGCCAAAGGACCGGCGTCTTCGGGGAACTGGCGGGTGCGCAGGTCGAACACGTCGTTGATGCGGTTCAGGGAACGGTTGTGCATATCGCGCGAAAATTCCTGATCGCGGTAAACGGTGAATCCCTCTTTCAATGACAGATTGAACCAATCGCGCGCGGTCACGCGGTCGCCCGACCAGTTGTGGAAATATTCGTGGGCGATGACGCCTTCGACGTGGGCGAAATCAATGTCCGTGCCGACATCTTTGTTCACCAGCGCGCAGGACGTGTTGAAAATATTCAGCCCCTTGTTTTCCATCGCGCCCATGTTGAAATAGGACACGGCGACGATGTTGAACAGGTCGAGGTCGTATTCCAACCCGAACACGTCTTCGTCCCATTTCATCGCGCGTTTCAAGGATTCCAGCGCGAACGCGGCCTGATTTTCGTACCCGTGTTCGACATAGATCCCCAACTTGACATCGCGCCCCGATTTCGTTTTATAGGCGTCGTGCAGGGACGCCAGATCGCCGCCGACGATCGCGAACAGATAGCACGGCTTTTTGAACGGATCGTTCCACACGACCTTGTGCCGTCCGTCGGGCAGGTCGGCCGTTTCGACCGGATTTCCGTTTGACAGCAGGATGGGGTACTTTTTCTTGTCCGCGATCAAGGTGGTGGTGAAACTGCTCATCACGTCGGGATGGTCGAGGTAATAGGTGATGCACCGGAAACCTTCGGGTTCGTTTTGCGTGCACAGCGTGCCGTTGGAATAATACAGCCCCTCCAGCTGTGTGTTGGCCTTGGGGTGGATTTCCGTGCCGATTTCCAGCGTGAATTTTTCGGGCGGATTGAAAACGGTCAGCGATTTCGGCGCGACTTCGTATTCGTCGGGCTTCAATTCGCGGCCGTCCATTTTAATATATTTGAACGTCAGCCGGTTGCCGTCCAGAACCAGCGGGCGCACCCCCGCCGACCGGTCGTAATCGGACACGATTTCCAACGTGGACGCGACCTGCGTGTCGTCTTCGTCCAAATCGAACACCAGATTGATCGAATCGATTTTGAAATCGGGCTTTTTATAGTCTTTCAAGTACTTCATTGCAGGCTTTTCTGCCGTTTTCGCTTCAAACATAATCATCCTTTCGCACAAGCAATTTACCTATTACTTAGCGTATTTCGCGGGTAAATCAAGGGAAATAAAAGTTTATTTCAACCGGATCGTCCGGCACGAAGCGGGCTGCGCGCCGTACGCGTTTTCGCCGACCGATCCTTTGGCGAAACACAGGTAAACGCAGAACACGGCCGCCAGCCCCGTAAACGCCAGCAGTCCGTAAACGGCCGCCGTCCCGATGAACGGCAGGTTCAAAACACGCGCCAGAACCAACGTTGTCAGCACGCTTAAAAACGCCGTCAAAGCCAGCCAGAACGCCGACGCGCCGGAATCGTGAAACCGTTTGACCGCGACGGACAGAAAAGCATACGTCGCCAAAACGCCGCCCGCGGTGGAAAACGACGGAATGCCCGACCACGTCGCGCACACGGCGAAAACGGGCAGGAACAAAACGGCGCACGCGAAAAACGCGATCATCTGGTCGCGCGACGCGCGCCCGCGCCACGAAAACAGGAACCAGAACAGCCAATCCAGCTTCGCCGCGAACGGCGTGCGCAAAACATACACGTCCGCAGCGGCGTTTTCGCGAATCTCGAAATCGACCTGCGCCCCGACCGGCGGCACGCCGGCCGGACAGGATTGCAAAGCGAAGCCGTACCGTTTGCCGTCGTCGCCGGCGACCACACCCGAATCGGATTTCAAATCCATGAACAGAACCGTTCCCCGCATCGCATCCTCCGCATTATAAAAAAGTGTTGCATTTCATTCCCGCCGCGCCTTATCTGGACGGGAAAGGGTTTGATTATGACTTTAACCGAAAAACTGGCGCAATGGTATGAAAAAAACGGACGCGACCTGCCCTGGCGCGCAAAAGGCGGCGCGCACCCCGATCCTTACGCCGTTTGGGTTTCGGAAATCATGTTGCAGCAAACGACGGTCAAAACGGTCGCGCCGTATTTCGACCGGTTCATGAAACGCTTTCCGACGGTCGAAACGCTGGCCGCCGCCCCCGTTGACGACGTGCTGCTGCTGTGGCAGGGGCTGGGATATTACACCCGCGCGCGCAAACTGCATGAATGTGCGCGGGTCGTCGTTGAACGGTACGGCGGAAAGTTTCCGGCCGACCGCGCCGCGCTGAAAAAGCTGCCCGGAATCGGGCCTTATACGTCGGCGGCGATCGCTTCGTTCGGTTTCAACCTGCCCGAAGCCGTCGTTGACGGCAACGTGATCCGCGTGCTGACCCGATTGAACGGGTGGACGCGGCCGGTCGCGCAAATCGCGAACGACATCGAATCGTTCGCCGCGACGCTGACAAAGCAATCCGCCTGCCCCGCCGACCACGCGTCGGCCATAATGGATTTGGGGGCGAACGTCTGCACCCCGCGCGCGCCGCTGTGCGCTTTCTGCCCGTGGAACGCGGATTGCGCGGCCTTTAAATATGGTTTGACGGAAACGATCCCGAACATCGCGAAATTGAAAAAGGCCGTTAAGAAAGGATATGTGTTCTGGATCGAAAACGCGGCCGGCGACGTGTTCGTGCGCAAACGCGCGGAAAAAGGGTTGCTGTCCGGATTGACGGAATTTCCGTGGAACACGGACGAAACCCTGCCGTTCGCGGCGGATTGGACGGTGACGGGCGAAACGGTCGGCCACGTTTTCACGCATTTCGATTTGACGCTGACGGTTGTTCGGGCGCAGGTTGAACACCCCGATACGGACGGATTTTTCATCCCCCGCGAAAAATTCAAGGATCACCCGTTTTCGACATTGATGAAAAAAGTCGCGGCGCGAATGGAAAAACGCGGCCGGTGAAAAGTCGGCGGCAACGAAAATGTCACGAAAAGCCGCCGTTTATTTTCTGGACAGATTTAAATTTTCGTTTAAAATGAAATTAAGAATGAATTTTTTTAAGGAGGGAACCTCATGAAGAAATTGTTTTTAACCGTTCTGGCGACCGTAATTTGCATGGCATCCGGCGCAAACGCCATCCTTAATTCGGACATTGAAAAACAGTACGAATTCCAGCGTGTATGCGAAGTGTGTCCGTATGCGGATCAAGATATGTGCCGGAATTGGACACCCGATTGCCCCGATGAAGAGAAATCCTGCCTTTACAATACGCTGGCGGCCTGCAATGCCAAATGTTCCGCCGGCACCTGCAAAATAAACACCTCCGGTTGCTATGAATGCTATCTGACCTTGAAATGCAACGGATCGAATCAGTATTTGACCGAAACTTTGTGCAAAAACGCCAACACCGGCGTCGGCACGTGCAAACAGGACAGCTCCAACAACTGTTGGTATTTTGTCGCGGGATTATGCCCGTTTGAAACACTGATGGAGTGTTCATCAAGTTGCTCGGGAACCTGCCGGACGACCATAAACGGATGCTATATGTGCACAATTGACATCGGATTGACAACGGGCGGCGACGATTCCGGCAGCGACGACAGCGACGACACCGGCACGACGGCCGACACGAACACGGTTTCCGGCAGCTGTCCGACGGGGACGAAAAAATCCGCCGACGGTTGTTGTTGTGTTCCCAACTGATTTTCCAAGGAGGGGAAAATGAAAAAACTTTTAGCTTTATTGATCGGCGTCTGCCTGATCGTTCCGGTTGCCGACGCGTCGGCAAAGGCGGTCAAGCTGGGACGCGGCAAAACGGTTTCTTCCGGCCTGCCGGGAAAGATCGGCGGCAAAACGTCCATCGGCGAAACGGAAAAGAAATGCGATTCGTCGTGCGCCACCTGCGACAAAAAAACGGGTCAATGCCTGACCTGCCCGACAAATATGCGGTTGGATAACGGCAAATGTTACAACGTTTGTTCCGGCGTGTCCTGCATTTCCAGCAACTATTCCCCGAACGTGACGAACAAAGGATGCTGTTGCGAACGCATCACCTGCCCGTCGGGTCAGCGTTTGTCGAACGGAACGTGCGTCAACGTTTGTTCCGGCGTTCAATGCGCGCCCAATTACATTCCCACGGCGTCGGGCAACAAATGCTGTTGCGAATCGTCTTGCGGCACCGATAAAGTGTACAACCCCACGATCGGCAAATGCGTTGAAAAAATCTGCCCGACGGGTTGCGCGAATATGTGCGTGACGGGTTGCAATTCATGCTCGACGGGATATTATCTGGATTACGATAACGGCAGATGCCCGTTGTGTTCCGACAAAATCGCGAATTGCGCGAAATGCACGTCGAAAGCCGGCGCAACGTCCGGAACATCCGTGACCTGCACGGCGTGCGCGGACGGTTATGAGCTGTCGGGCGGCAAATGCGTGGCGTCCTGTCCGACGGGTTGTTCGTCGTGCTCTTCGTCCTCGACTTGCACGGGATGCGACAGCGGCTATTACCTCAGCAGCGGATCGTGCCTCGCCTGTCCGGAAAACGCGACCTGCAAGGGCGGAACGGAAACGTTCATTTGTGATAGCGGATTCAAAAAATCCGGCAAGTTCTGCATAGCCTTGGTTCTGAATAAAGACTTGGGCGGCGGTTGTAGCGGCAACAGTAAAATTCCGAGCGTTTGTCCGAACGGAACGACCCGCACATCCCGCGGATGTTGCCCGCAGAATGCCACAAAGGATTACCAGTGCTATCAATGCGCCGTAATGTGAGCAATATCTATTGATCCGGATTGATCATAAAAAAAACAGCGGGGATTTCTCTCCGCTGTTTTTTTTATCTTTTTTCCCCGCGCGCCGCACCGCCCGAACACGTTCGGCAATCTTGGAATTTTCTAAAAAAACCGAATAAAAAAAACGCCGATGATATATATTACGGAATGACGGCAAACAAGAATTTAACGGAACGACGGATATGGAAATAAAAGAAGTCAGGGACGGCAAAAAACAATTTATTTCATTGCTGCTGTTGGCGGACGAACAGGAAAACATGATCGACCGCTATCTTGAAAACGGCACGATGTATGTGCTTGAAGACAACGGCGTAAAAGCCGAATGCGTTGTCACCGACGAAGGATCCGGCATACTGGAAATCAAAAACATCGCCGTTGTTCCGGAACATCAAAGAAACGGATACGGCAAAGCGCTGATCGATTTTCTTGTCCGCAAATACGCGGCCGGTTATTCCGTTTTGCAGGTCGGCACGGGGGACAGCCCCCTGACCGTACCGTTTTATGAAAAATGCGGCTTCGTCCGTTTCCGCACTCTCCCGAATTTCTTTACGGACAACTACGACCACCCGATATATGAATCCGGCGTCCTGTTGTCGGACATGGTGTATCTGCAAAAACGTTTACAGATTTGCGACGCCCGAAACGCGGAATGGATTTAATTTAAAACCATTCTGCGCGCCAAGGGACGGCGCGGGCGTTTTCCGGCCGCATTTTTTTGTTTCCTTTTACCGCGAAAAAGGGTAAACAGGTATTCGGATCGTCCCCGTAGCTCAACCGGATAGAGCGCAGGTTTCCTAAACCTGAGGCTGTGAGTTCGATTCTCGCCGGGGACACCATTTTTTATTTACAGCATGAAATCCTTTCGGATCTGATCCGACAAATTCGCCGTAAAGCCGACAAAATCCGTCAGAAAATCGTGCAGCGGCCGCTCTTTTAATATTCCCGCCAACGTCCCCGTGTGCAGAAACGCGTGTTCCTGCGACGCGATGTTCAGCGACATCGTATCGGGGCGCAGCGCGCTCAGGCTGGTGACGATTTCGCTGTACGCGGCGTTCATCGACCGCGGGAACAACGGGTTGAAAATCAGCATTTCCGCGATTTTCGACGGGACGGGCGCTTCCTGATAAATGGAGCGGTAGGCGTGCCATCCGCCGACGGAGCGCAGCATTTCCCCCCATTGATAATAGTCGATCAACCCTTTGTCCGCGGCGTCGGGCGGCAGCAGGATGTGGTATTTCACGTCCAACAGCCGCGCGGTGAAATCGGCGCGTTCAATGTACGTCCCCATACGCGCGAATTGGAACGCGTCGTCGTACACCATCATGGACACGGTTTGACCGCGGAACAATTCCGTCCTGTCCTTGATCCATTCAAAAAATTCGCGAAACCCCGTCCGTTCCAGTGAATCGTAATACAGCCCCTGCAGTTCGATCCACGTCGTATTGATGCTTTCAAACATTTCTTCGGGCAGGATGCTGCGTTCCGAACGCGTGTTTTCGCGTCCGGCCTTGATGCACGAAAAAACGCCGGACGGGTTGTCCAGATCGAAAATCATAAAGTTCAAAACGTTTTTGGACGTTAATTCGCCGTATTTGGCCTTGTACCCGTCAATCTGGCCGGAAATCGTCAGGATCGGATCCCATCCCGCGCCGCCGCCGGGCAGCTGTTCCATACGGTACGCGGCTTCCAACAACCGCACGACGCCCTGCGCGCGTTCGACCATGCGCGCCATCCAGTAAATATTGTCCGCCGTTCTGCTTAACATCGTTCGACCTCCTTACGCGCCCAAAACCCAAGTGTCTTTCGTCCCCCCGCCCTGCGACGAATTGACGACCAGCGACCCTTCGCGCAGCGCGACACGGGTCAGCGCGCCGGGGACAAGGACGACATCGTCCGGATTACGCATCAACGCGAACGGCCGCAAATCGACATGACGCGGCGCGACACCCTCGGCACACAGGGTCGGCGACGACGACAAAGCCAGCGTCGGCTGGGCGATGTAGCGGTCGGGATCGGCCTTGATCTTTTCACGGAACAGGTCAAGCTCCGCCTTTGCCGCCTTGGGCCCGATCAGCATACCGTACCCGCCCGATCCGTGCGTTTCCTTGACGACCAGCTCGCTTAAATGTTCCAGCACATACTTGCAATCGTCGGGTTTGGCCAGCGTATAGGTCGGCACGTTCGACAAAATCGGCTTTTCGCCCAGATAGAACTCGATCATCTGCGGCACATAAGGATAAACGGATTTGTCGTCGCACACCCCGTTGCCGATCGCGTTGACCAGCGTGACGTTTTTTTTCATCGCGGCACGGTACAGCCCCGCGCACCCCAGCAGGGAATCCTTGCGAAACACTTCGGGGTCAAGGAATTTGTCGTCAATGCGGCGATAGATGACATCAACCTTTTCGGGGCCTTCGACCGTACGCATATAAACGCAATCGTCGGAATCCACGAACAGATCCTGTCCCGTGACCAGCTCGATCCCCATTTCCGACGCCAGAAAAGCGTGTTCAAAATACGCGCTGTTGTAAATGCCGGGGGTGAACAGCACGCACCGCGGGTTTTCCACGCCGTCGGGGGCGGAGGATTCCAGCGTGCTTTTCAATTCGCGCGGATAATGGTTGACGGGCAAAACGTTGTACGTTTTAAACAAATCGGGGAACAGGCGCATCATGACCTCGCGGTCTTCCAGCATATAGGAAACGCCGGACGGGCAACGCAGGTTATCCTCCAACACATAGAACTGGTCGGGGGACACGCGCACGATGTCGATGCCGGAAATGTGCGTATGAACGCCGTTCGGCGGGGTGAAGCCCTCGACTTCGGCGGTGTATTCCGTGTTTTGCAAAATCAGGTCTTGCGGCACGACGCCGGCGCGCAAAATGTCCCGCGTCGTATATACGTCCTGCAAAAACCGGTTCAAAGCCTTGACGCGCTGGCAAATGCCGGCGTTCAGCCTTTCCCATTCCGCGTTGGCCAGCACGCGGGGGATCGGATCGAACGGGATCAAACGTTCGACGCCCGTCTGTTCGCCGTACACCGCGAACGTGATCCCCATGCGGCGGAACAAAACGTCCGCCTGTTTGTTGCGTTGTTCCAAAATCTCGGGCGGCTGCGTTTTCAACCACTTTTCATACAGGACGTAAGCCGATGACACCGACCCGTCCGCACCGATCATTTCATCATAAGAGGAAGTTTTGTAAAAGCCCTCCTCTGCGTAGCCGTCGTTTGAGTTTCCGGACATGGCGAAGCGATCCTCCTGAATTGCTTTCAACGAAAAGATATTATATGTTAGTTTGATCTTAATCAATTTTTATGAATAATGATTTTGACATTTTCCACGGGTTTCATAGGCGCAATCATGAAAAAAACGGCTTTTTACCTTACATTCTTTCTGTTTTCGGCGGGATTGTCCGCCTGTACGCGGATCATCGTCCCCGGCACGAACGAAACCGTCATCCTGCAGCAGCCCGTCACGCGCGAGGTTTACTATTGCGAATCGGACGAATACGCGTCCGCGGCCGTCTGCGCGGCGGAGCTGGAGGAACAGGGGTTCGTCCGCCTGACGGACAAATCCGTTTTTTCCGGCAAGGACGATATGCCGCAAAAGGGTTCCTACCCCCCGCGCCGCTATCGCGACAACCAAGCCGTGCCGCGCTGGTGATTTGAATGGTCGCCCGCATCGCCACCGTCGCGTTCAAAGGTGTTGACGTTCTGCCCATCGCGGCCGAAGTCCACATCGCCAACGGACTGCCCGCCTTCACAATCGTCGGATTGCCCGACAAAGCCGTCGGGGAAAGCAAGGAACGCGTCCGCGCCGCGATGAGCTCCGCCGGACTGGCTTTGCCGTCCAAACGGATCACGGTCAACCTCGCCCCCGCGGACGTGATCAAAGAGGGTTCGCATTTCGATTTGCCGATCGCCGTCGGCCTGCTGTGCGCCATGGGCGTCATTCCCGCCGAACAGCTGGACGGTCTGTGCGTCATGGGCGAACTGGGGCTGGACGGGCGGATCGCCCCCGTCGCCGGCGTTTTGCCCGCGGCCGTCGCCGCCGCCGCGCGCGGCGAAGGGTTCGTCTGTCCCAAAGCGCAGGGGACGGAAGCCGCTTGGTCGGGAAACCCGACGATTTTAGCCGCGGATTCGCTGTCCGAACTGCTGCTGCATTTCAAAGAGGGCAAGCCCCTGCCCGCCCCCGCGGCCGGCGAGATTCCGCCCGCGGCCTTTCACGCCGACATCCGCGAAATCAAAGGGCAGGAAAACGCGAAACGGGCGGCGGAAATCGCGGCGGCCGGCGGCCACAACCTGTTGATGATCGGCCCGCCGGGGGCGGGAAAATCCATGCTGGCGGCGCGGGTGCCGACCATTATGCCGCCATTGACAACCGCGGAAATTCTGGAAATCAGCATGATCCATTCCGTCGCGGGGTTGTTGCGCGACGGGCGGTTGATCACCGAACGCCCGTTCCGTTCGCCGCATCATTCGGCGTCGATGCCGGCGTTGATCGGCGGCGGACAGAAAGCCAAACCCGGCGAAGTTTCCTTGGCACACAAAGGGGTTCTGTTTTTGGACGAACTGCCCGAATTTTCGCGCGTGGCCTTGGATTCCCTGCGCCAGCCGCTGGAAACCGGCGAAGTGTCCGTCGCGCGCGCCAGCATCCACGTCACCTATCCCGCGCGTTTTCAGCTGATCGCCGCGATGAACCCGTGCCGGTGCGGCTATCTGGGGGTGAACGGTCAGGAATGTTCCCGCGCGCCCAAATGCGGCGAGGAATACCAGTCGCGCATATCGGGCCCGCTGTTCGACAGGATCGACTTGCACGTCGAAGTCCCCGCCGTCGCGCCGTGGGATTTGGCCAAAGCGGCCGAGGGCGAATCGTCGGCGGCCGTCAAAGCCCGCGTCGAATCGGCGCTGGACAGGCAACGCGCCCGTTATGAAAGGCTGGCGCCGGATTCGGGCGTGACGCGAAACGCGCAGGCGTCCGGCGATGTTTTGGAAAACACGGTCGGGCTGGCCGCCGGCGCGGAGGATCTGCTGGTCGCGGCGTGTGAAAAGATGCGTTTGTCCGCGCGCGGATACCACCGCGTCCTGCGCGTCGCCCGCACGATCGCCGATCTGGCCGGATCGGACGGCGTTTCAACCGCGCACATCGCCGAAGCCCTGTCCTACCGGCGCATCGTCCACGGCAGGGGATAAAGGAGGAAAAGCATGGATTCCGGAAAAGAGCGCGCTTTGAACTCGCCGCTGATTTTGGTGGTTGACGACGACACGCGGCTGCGCAAACTGTTGCAAAAGTTTTTGTCCGAAAACGGTTTCCGCGTGTTTTCCGCGGCCGACACGCGCGAAGCCGACGCCATGATGTCGTGGTACGCTTTCGATTTATTGGTGGTGGATGTGATGATGCCGGGGGAATCGGGGGTCGAGTTCACCAGACGCCTGCGTTCGGCCGGTCAGAACGTCCCCGTTTTGATCCTGACCGCGATGGGGGAAACGGACGACCGCATCGCGGGGCTGGAATCCGGCGCGGACGACTATCTGCCCAAACCGTTCGAGCCGCGCGAACTGCTGCTGCGCATCAACGGCATCCTGCGCCGCGTGATGAGCAAGCCGCCCGAAAAGCAAAAGGCCGAAGTCAAATTCGGAACGCACCGTTACGATCTGGACGAACACGTTTTGTATTGCGGATCGGAACGCGTTCGGCTGCCGGCGGCGGAATCGGCGCTGCTGCAGCTGCTGGCCGAACGCGCGGGACAGGACATTTCGCGCGAAGAGCTGGCGCAAAAAACAGGCAACGAAACCAATCTGCGCACCATCGACGTGCAAATCACGCGCCTGCGCCGCAAAATCGAACCCGACGCGGGAACGCCGCGCTACATCCAAACGATCCGCGGCAAGGGATATTGCCTGATCCCCGATTAAAGAGTTAAAGGAGGCCGGAAATGAGTTTAAAGGATTTCATCCGTTCCGCGCGCCTGCGCCTGCTGCCGCGCCGGCTGTGGTCGCGCGCCATGCTGATTTTGGTGCTGCCCGTCGTTTTGCTGCAGGTTGTCAGCAGCATCCTGTTTTACGACAACCACTGGCAAAGCGTCAGCCGCCGTCTGGCGTTGGGGGTCGTTTCCGACATTCAGGGCGCGTTGGCGATGTACGACGCTTTTCCGGATCAGGCGGATCGCGACAAAATCCTTGACATCATCCGTGTGTCCGCCGGATTGGACGTGCGGTTTTCCGCCGCGCGCACACCCCCCGCCGTCATCAAAAACAAACCGAACACCCGAACGGCCGAGCTGCTGCCCGCTTTGGAACGCGTCGGCGCGCCGTTCGTCCTGCTGAACCTGACCGAAGCCCGCAGCGTCCTGATCACGTTCTATCTGCCCGATTACACGGCCGAAGTCATCATCCCTTATAAAAAGTTCTTTTCGACGACGACGTATGTTTTCGCGTGGTGGGTTTTGTTTTCGGCGCTGTTGTTCACGGGCATCGCGGTATTGTTCCTGCGCAACCAGATCCGCCCCGTCCTGCGCCTGTCCGAAGCGGCGAAAAACTTCGGCTTGGGGCGCGACATCGACAAATTCAAACCCGAAGGCGCGACCGAAGTCCGGCAGGCCGCCCTGTCGTTTTTGCAAATGCGCGACCGCATCCGCCGCCACATCGACGAACGCACCCGTATGCTGGCGGGCGTGTCGCACGATTTGCGCACGCCGCTGACGCGGATGCGGCTGCAGCTGGCCATGATGGATTCAAGCGACGACAACATCGCCGATTTGCAGCAGGACGTTTCCGAAATGGAACGCATGGTCAACGGCTATCTGGATTTCGCCCGCGGCGAAGGCAAGGAAAAAATCGAATCGACCGACATCGTCAAACTGATTTCCGACACGCTGATGGGACTGCACAAAAACGGGCTGTCCGTGCAATTCATCTGCAATTCGGCGCTGACCATGGACGTGCGGCGCAGCGATTTGAAACGCTGCCTGTGGAATTTGGTGACGAACGCCGGCCGTTACGGCACGCAGATCGTCGTTTCCATGACGGTCGCGGACAAAACGCTGGAAATATCGGTGGAGGACAACGGCCCCGGAATCCCCCCCGAAAAACGCGAAGACGTGTTCAAGGCTTTCTTCCGTCTGGACGAATCGCGCAACGCGGAAACGGGCGGCGTCGGGTTGGGGTTGACGATCACGCGCGACATCGTGTTGGCGCACGGCGGAAAAATATACATGACGGACAGCACTTTGGGCGGGTTGAAAGTCGTCATGCTGTTTCCGATTTGAAAATCGGAACGCCGGCCGTTTAAAAAAGCTATCCCTTTTTTTGAAATTCGGTTACACTCTTGGCGTACCGGAATCAATCTCGATTCCCCCAGACTTTTTAAACAGAGGTAAGGTAATGCAAACAAATTATACACCTGAAAAGACCCAGAACGCGAAATTGATCGACTGGGTTGAAAAAATGGCTGAATTGTGCCAACCCGACGCCGTTCATTGGTGCGACGGTTCAAAAGAGGAAAACGACGCCCTGTGCGACCTGCTGGTCAAAAAAGGCACGTTTATCAAATTGAACGAACAGAAACGCCCGAACAGCTACCTTGCCCGTTCCAACCCGCAGGACGTCGCCCGCGTCGAAGCGCGCACGTTCATCTGTTCCGAACGCGAAATCGACGCCGGCCCCACGAACAACTGGGCCAACCCCAAGGAAATGAAGGAAAAGCTGCATTCCTTGTTCAAAGGTTGTATGCACGGCAGAACAATGTACGTCATCCCGTTTTCGATGGGTCCCTTGGGTTCTCATATTTCAAAAATCGGCGTTGAAATCACGGATTCGCCCTATGTCGTCGTCAACATGGCGATCATGGCGCGCACGGGTCAGAAAGTTTTGGACATCATGGGCAAGGACGGCGTTTTCATTCCGTGTATGCATTCCGTCGGTATGCCGCTGGACGACGGCAAACAGGACGTAACGTGGCCCTGCAATCCCGAAAACACCTACATCACCCACTTTCCCGAAACTCGCGAAATCTGGTCGTTCGGTTCGGGTTACGGCGGCAACGCGCTGTTGGGCAAAAAATGTCTGGCGTTGCGTATCGCAACCGTTCAGGCGCGCGACGAAGGATGGCTGGCCGAACATATGCTGATCGTCGGCATTGAAAATCCGCAGGGTGAAAAGACCTACGTTTCCGCCGCGTTCCCCAGCGCCTGCGGCAAAACGAACCTCGCCATGCTGATTCCGCCCGCTTCGTTCAAAGGATGGAAAGTCTGGACGGTCGGCGACGACATCGCGTGGATCAAACCGGGGAAAGACGGCCGTTTGTACGCCATCAACCCCGAAGCCGGATTCTTCGGCGTCGCCCCCGGCACGTCCGAAAAAACGAACTACAACGCGATCCAGTCCTGCCGCGCCAACACGATTTTCACGAACGTCGCGCTGACCGACGACGGCGACGTGTGGTGGGAAGGCATGACCGATGAAAAACCCGCGCACCTGATCGACTGGAAAGGCAACGATTGGACGCCCGCCAGCGAAACGCCGGCCGCGCATCCGAACTCCCGCTTTACGGCGCCGGCGCGTCAATGCCCGACGATCGACCCCGATTGGGAAAATCCGGAAGGCGTGCCCATTTCCGCGTTCATTTTCGGCGGACGTCTGGCGCACAACACCCCGCTGGTTTACCAGTCGTTCAACTGGGCTCACGGCGTGTATCTGGCCGCCACGATGGGTTCCGAAAAGACGGCCGCGGCCGAAGGCGCCGGCGGTATCCGCCGCGACCCGTTCGCGATGCTGCCGTTCTGCGGTTACAATATGGCCGATTACTGGTCGCATTGGATTGAAATGAAGCGTCTGGCTCCGAACGCGCCGAAGATTTTCCGCGTCAACTGGTTCCGCAAAGACGAAAACGGTCATTTCATGTGGCCGGGATACGGCGACAATATGCGCGTCCTGAAATGGATCATCGACCGCGTTCACAACCGCGTCGGCGCGCAGGAAGGCCCCGTCGGCCTGATGCCGTATTACAAGGATTTGGACTTCACCGGCTTGGACTACACCGAAGAAAAGTTCAAAGAATTGATGGCGATCGACAAGAACGAAGGTCTGAAAGACACCGAAGACCAGCAGAAATACTTCCGTCCGTTCGTCGAACAGCAGCGTTTGCCGAAGGAATTCATTTCCGAACTCAGCTTGCTGTCGCTGCGTTTTGAACGTTCCGAAGAAATCTGGAAACCCGTCTGATCGACGCGGTCAACTTGAAAAAAGGCGGAAAATTTTCCGCCTTTTTTTGTTTTATCTTGTTTCTTGCGCCGATTTTTAGGAAAATATCCGGCAGTTGTCTTTTTAACGGGAGCTTTATTCCATGGCTGAACAAACAAACACCGCGACCCCCGCCGCCCCGAACGCCGAAGAGGTTGAATACGAATACGTCGAAGTGCCGGAGGGCGACGCCCAGCAGTATGAGGAAACGGCCGAATACGAATATGTCGAAGCCCCCGCCGACGATATCCAGTACGAATACGTCGAGGTGCCGGAGGGCGATGCCCAGCAGTACGAGGAAACGGCCGAATACGAATATGTCGAGGCGCCCGCCGCCGAAGCACCCGCGGCCGAGGAAAACGTCGAATACGAATATGTCGAGGCTCCCGCCGCCGAAGCTCCCGCGACCGAGGAAAACGTCGAATACGAGTATGTCGAGGCTCCCGCCGCCGAAGCCCCCGCGGCCGAGGAAAACGTCGAATACGAATATGTCGAGGCTCCGGAAACAGCGGAGGAAACGCCCGCTTTGCCCGAACCGGAATTGCCGCCCGAAGAGGACGAGCTGCCGCCGCCGGCGGGTATGCCGGAAGAAACCGCGCCCGTCGCCGCCGAACCCGCTTTGCCGCCGGAAGAGGAAGCCCCCGAACCGGCCGCACCCGCGGCGGAACCTGTCGCCGCGCAGCCTGAGCCCGTCGCGGAAGCAGTCGCCGCCCCCGTCCCCGAACCTGCGGCGGACGAAGATTTGCCGGCGACCGCCGACGAACTGGAATCCATTGCGGAAATGGCGTTCGCCGCAGCCGGAACACCGCAGCCGGCGACGGACGCGCCCGCCGTGTCCGCGGAGGAATTGGAAACCGTCGAACCCGAACCGGTTGAAAACACGACGGCGATCGACGCGCTGGCGGATCAAACGGTCGCCGAAGCGGCCGCGCATGAATCCGAAGCAACGCAAAACACCATAGAGGAAACGCAGGAGGAACAAGATCCCCGCGACGCCGCGGACACCCTGCCCGCGACCGGCGCGTTTTCCTTTGACGGATCGCTGACGGCGTCGTTTAACGGAACGGCCGGATCGGACACGGTCGTTTTGACCAACGCCGCGCGCGCTTTCGACGACCTGTCGCGCTGGTATTTGCTGATCAGCGAATTTTCCGTCACGCCGCTGGCGGATCAAAACGGCGCGGAAATCCCGCTGTCCGACGATATTTTCTGTCAGGGCGCGTTTATCAACGCCGACGGATCGGCCGTCCCGTTCGTCAACGAAACCGGCCTGACCGTTCCGTCCGGCAACACGAATCTGGCTTTGTGCGGCGCAAAAGTCCTGCCCATGGCCGGACAGGAGGGCGCGACGATCGAATTGGAGGATTCCGCCGGTATGCTGATCGGCCCGAACGGCGTGATGCTGATGTTCAGCCATTTGAACAAACTGGTCGTTCCCGACGTGCCGCCCGTTTCCGCGCAGCCGCAAACCGCCGCGCCGATGAACGCGCCCGTCGCCTACGCCCTGCCCCGATTGGACGAACCGGCGGTTGACGCCTTTGTCTTTACGGCGGACGACGGGGAAAAGCAAACGGACGAACCGGCGATTCTGGTGAAAACGGGATACACCCTGTACGGTTGGAACGTCACGTTCGCCAGCGGTTTGACGATGAGTCTGGCCGATGTCCGCACGTTCCAATCAAAACACGGCGTTCTGCCCGAATCCGACGGAACGATCGGCTATAAACAGGCGCGGCTGACGTTCAAAAACGCGCAAAGCATCCGTGTTTACGAAAAACCGTCCTATTGCGGTTACGGCAAACGCCCCGAATGATGAAAAGGCGAAGCGTCAGGCTTCGCCTTTGTTTTTCAGGCAAACGAAAGAAACTTTCGCCGCGCCGTAAACGCGTTCGTCCGTCACGTCAAACGTTTCGGGCAGGAAATCCTTTTCATTGCGGGCGGTTTCGATCACGCACAGCGTCCGCGCATCAATCCACCCCGCGGCGGTCAAAGCCGTCAAAGCGGGCGCGACCAATCCCTTTTCATACGGCGGATCCATGAACAGCAGCCCGACGGGCGCGGCGGCCGCGACGGGACGCAGGGCGTCGGAATACAAACGCACGGGAATGTTTTCCGCGACGAAACACGCCGTGTTCAGGTGAAAGCATTTCACGGCGGCGGGGTCGATTTCCCACGCGAACAGCGCGTTCGCCCCGCGCGACAAAGCCTCCGCCCCCAGCGCGCCCGTTCCGGCGAACACGTCGGCGACGCTGACATCGCCCCACGCCGTCCCCGATTTGCGCAATTTGGAATCCAGCACGTTAAACACGGATTCGCGCGCCCGATCCGATGTCGGACGCGTGTTCGCGCCCTGCGGCGCCGCCAATTTTTTCGACCGGAACTTGCCTGAAACGATACGCATTTTTTTCTCCGTTTTTTTTGAATTGATTACTTGACAAAAAAGACAAAATCAAGTAGTTTTGTCAAAAATTTCCTTTGGTGATGGAGTTTTCAATGGTTGCCTCTTTGTCGGAATTTTGTTTGGGAACGTACCCGATTTGCGATTTGATGCCCAGCGGGGTGAAATCGGCGCAGGCGGGCGAAAAACGCCGCACGATCGGTTTCGGACGTGAAAACGAAACGATTTCCAAATCGCCGGAAAAAATTTTGCTGGAAACGTTGGGGATGCGCCGCGCGATCGGTTTCGGCCGCGAAGGCGAACTGATCAAAAACGGCCCGTCCGGCAAAGAAACCGCCGTCGGGTTCGGCCGCGAAAACGAACCGGCCGCGACGCCCGACAAACCGAAACGCAAAATCGGTTTTCCGACGACCGCCCGTTTGAAACAGGCCGTCAGGGATTAAAGTTTTTCATTCTCCTGAAAGAAAAAGCGGAGAGGTTTTAACGGCCTCTCCGTTTTTTTTATCCTTTTTTGACTTTGACCGGCCGGTCAACGACGATTTTGCCGCCCGTCTGTTCGATCAGCGTTTTTCCGGGGATTTCATCGACGGCGCCTTTTTCCAGATTACCCAGCTGGAACGGCCCGTAGGATATGCGGATCAGTCGCGTCACCTGCAGCCCGAACGATTCCATCAACTTGCGGATCTCGCGGTTTTTGCCCTCTTTCAACGAAACGGTCAGCCACATATTCGACCCTTGCTTTTTATCGACGACGACCTGCGCGGGGGCGTAGCGCACACCGTCCGCCGTCACGCCTTTGCCCAGTTTGTCGATCATTTCCGGCGTCAACTCCCCGTGGATGCGCACGCGGTAACGCCGCAACCACCCCGTTGATGGCAATTCCATCTGGCGGGCGAATTCCCCGTCGTTCGTCAGCAGCAGCAGCCCTTCGGAATTCAAATCCAGCCGCCCGATCGAAATCACGCGCGGCATTGTTTCGGGCAGCGCGTCGAACACCGTCGGCCGCCCCTGCGGATCCCTGTACGTCGTCACCAGCCCCGCGGGTTTGTGATAACGCCAGACGCGCGTTTTTTCCTTTGCGGGCAAAGGTTTTTGATCCACGGTCACAACGTCGGCGTCCGTCACGGTGACGGCGGGCGACGTTAAAACCTTTCCGTTGACGGCGATGCGCCCCTGTTCGATATAGCGTTCGGCTTCGCGGCGGGAACACACGCCGGCGCGGGCGACGACCTTGGCGACGCGTTCGCCTTTTTCGGTATTCATCTGATTTCCTTTTCCTGTTTGTCAAAAGGCGCGGACGGAATCCGGCGCGCCGTCATCAACACCGGCAAAGCGGTTTGAATCTGATAGTTGTCCGTTTCAAAAAAAGTGACCTGATCGGCGGTGTAAACCGGCCGTTGTCCGGAATCGACCTCGGTTTCCATGGACGTGACGCCGCGCAGCTGGTAACTGGCGCGGACGGGCGGCAGAAAATCGGCGGAAACGGTGTCGTCCCGTCCCGACGCAGCGTGCATTTCAACGGCGGCGTCCTTTACCTTTAACGCGTCCAACGCGTCGTCGTCGTCCAGATTGACCCCCTCCCCCGGCAGGATCTTGGCCAGCTCGAAACTTTCGACGACCTTCGGCATCGGCGCGGGGGACGGCGCGGCAACGTCGGCCTTTCCCGTCAGCCGCGCCTCCATCCGCAGGATGGGCGCTTCGACGACGACGGAGGATTTTTTGTTCTTGCGTTCGACCGGCTGCCTGTCCAGCCAGACTTTCAGCGATTTGGGCAAAACGGCGAAACGGTCGATGTTGTCCTGAAAAATCTCTTCGATCCGCTGACGCACTTGCCGCACCGTGCGCATCTTTCTTTTTTCGTTGTAAAAGATCGGCGGATTGGCCGCGGCGGCGTCGGGGAACAGGTCGGCCGCGTATTTGTACGGCGTGAATTTGTCCGCGCGCAGCAACATCACGGCGCCCGACGGCCCCATGAAATGCGCCAGATACAAATCGACCGGCGTGATCGCGCCGCCGATCTGGTCGCTGAGGATTTTCTGGTTGCTTTTGGCGAATTCGGCGGCCAGCAGGGCGGATATGCGCGGCGACCGGCGCAGCGACAGAATTTCGTCGCGGTCTTCGGCCTTTTTCACGCGGTAACGCCCCCGCCCGTCGCGATAGATTTGCGACGCCAACCGCGCGTAGCCGTATTTCGCCCCGTGCAGCTTCATTTGCTGCAGCCACGTGTCCGCGGTGAACTGGTACAGCCCCTCGGCGCTGGAACGTTCGGCGGACGCGTTGACCTCGAACCGGCTTTCATGGCCGGCCTTGGCCATCAGGTAATCGAAGCTGACGCCGCTGATTTCGCTGGCTTCGCGGATATAGCGCACGATTTCGCGATCGACCTTGAACCCGCCGATTTTGTAAACCGTATTTTCAATGGCAACATCCGCCGTCACGACATATCCTTTTTGATAAAAAGCAAGGCAGTATAACAACCCCGCGGCGGGATTGAAAGATGTTTTTCTTGACTTCGCGCGCATTCGCGCCCACTTTACATTCCATGGACGATTTCTTTGAAAACATAGTGGATACCGCCGTGAAACAGGCCGGACGGGCGGCGAAAGCCGGCGAAATCCCCGTGTGCGCCGTCGTGTTCGATCCGGCGGAAAAGCAGATCGTCGCGACCGCCGTCAACCGCACGGAACGCGACAACGACCCGACCGCGCACGCCGAAGTTCTGGCGATCCGCAAGGCTTGCCGCGCCGTAAAGCAAACGCGCCTGCCCGATTTCGATATGTATGTGACGCTGGAACCCTGCCCGATGTGCGCGGCGGCGATCGCTTTCGCCCGATTGCGCCGGCTGTATTTCGGCGCGTACGATGTCAAGGGCGGCGGCGTCGAACACGGATGCCGCGTTTACGAACACGCGCCGCACCTGTCCGCGCCCGAAGTATATGGCGGCATCGCGCAGACGCGGTGTGCGGAACTGCTGACCGGATTTTTCCAAACCCTGCGCGGAGGAGCGAAATGACATCGAAACCTTTGTTTGTCGGTTCGCCGGAGCTGGCGTTCACGCCCGTTGTCGAACAACCGGAACCCGAACCGCTGTCGGTGACGGCGCTTTCATTGGCGTTAAAGGGGCTGGTGGAGCGCAATTTCGCGTCCGTCTGCGTCAAAGGCGAAATTTCCGGATTGAAAAAGGCCGCGTCGGGGCATTTGTACTTCGCCCTGAAAGACGAGGAATCCGTTTTGGACGGCGTGTGCTGGCGCGGCGGATCGTCGCGGCTGGGCGTCGTCCCCGCCGACGGGCTGGAGGTCGTGTGCACCGGCAAAATCACGACCTACCCCGGCCGTTCCAAATACCAGATGGTCGTCGAAACCATGGAAGCCGCCGGCGTCGGCGCGTTGCTGAAACTGTTGGAGGAACGCCGCAAAAAGCTGGAGGCCGAGGGGCTGTTCGCGCCGGAAAGAAAGAAAAAAATCCCGTTTCTGCCCGAAGTGATCGGCGTTGTCACTTCGCCGACCGGCGCGGTCATCCGCGACATCATGCACCGGCTGAACGACCGTTTTCCGCGCCGCGTGCTGTTGTGGCCGTCGTTGATGCAGGGGGCGGAGGCCGCCGAACAGGTCGCCCGCGCCATCCGCGGTTTCAACGCCATTCCGGCCGGCGGCGTTGCGACCCCCGACGGGATCATCCCGCGCCCCGACGTTCTGATCGTCGCGCGCGGCGGCGGTTCGCTGGAGGATTTGTGGGCGTTCAACGAAGAAATCGTCGTCCGCGCGGCCGCCGAATCGGACATCCCGCTGATTTCCGCCGTCGGTCATGAAACGGACACGACGCTGATCGACTACGCGGCCGATTTGCGCGCCCCGACGCCGACCGGCGCGGCGGAAAAAGCCGTTCCCGTGCGTCAGGAACTGCGCCTGACCCTGTCCGAATCCGAAACGCGCCTGAAATCGTCGCTGGCCCGATTGGTCAAAGAACGCGAAAACGTTCTGACCGGATTGGCGCGCGGCCTGCCCTCTTTGGAACAGATCGTCGCCGAACGCGCCCAGCGGCTGGACGACCGCGCGGAACGGCTGGACAACGCGGTGAAAAACGCCGTCGCCGACAAGCGAAGCAAAGCGACCGCCGCCGCGCTGCGCCTGACCCGCCCCGATTTTTTGTTGGAACAGGCCAAAAACAAGCTGTTCCAAACAGCCTATCCTTTGAACGAACGGATGAAAACTTTTCTGACGCGCGCGGAAAACCGTTTTCAAACGGCGTCCCGTCTGCTAGACAGTTTTTCATACGAACGTGTTTTGGAACGCGGATTCGCTTTGGTGCTGACGCCGCAGGGCAAACCGCTGCCGACGGCGGCGGAGGCCAAAACGCGGCCGGAGCTGGTTTTGAAATTCGCAGACGGCGTCCTGCCCGTCGCGGCGGCCGCTCCGAAACCGCGCCGGAAAACGCCCGCGCCCGATGATGACAAACAAGGACGATTGCTATGAAACGCCTGATTTTTTTCCTTTCGATGATCGCCGCGGTCAAAGCCGGCGCCGCCGAACCGCCCGTTTTGTTCCTGCAGGGACAGGCGCGGCAGGGGGAAATGCTGTTCGGCTATGTCACGCCGCAATCGGAATTGACCCTGAACGGCGAAAAGGTTGAAACGCGTGCGGACGGATGGTTTTTGTTCGGCATCGGCCGTGACGACACGGGCGACCTGACATTTAAAGCCGTCAGGGACGGCGCGGAAACCGTGCACGCTTACACGATCGCGCCGCGCAAATGGAACGTTCAACGCATCAACGGATTGCCGCAAAACACTGTCACCCCGACCGAAGAGGAGGAGCAGCGCATCGCGCGGGAATTCACCCTGACGCAGGACGCGCGAATGAAAAACGTCGAAATGGAAATACCGCTGTGCTTCGATCGCCCCGCCGCGGGACGGATATCCAGCGTTTACGGTTCGCAACGCATTTTGAACGGCGAACCGAAAGCGGCGCATAACGCTTTGGACATCGCCAACAAACAGGGAACGCCCGTGACCGCCCCTGCGGACGGCGTCGTTTTATTGGCGCACGACGATATGTTCCTGTCGGGGAAAACGGTCTTGATCGGCCACGGGCAAAACGTCGTCACCAGCTACATCCATTTAAGCGAAATCGCCGTCAAAGACGGGCAAAAGATCAAAAAAGGCCAAAGGATCGGCCGCATCGGCATGACCGGCCGTGCGACGGGACCGCATTTGCACTGGGTCGTATCGTGGAAAGACAAGCGGGTCGATCCGCAGGTGTTCCTGAACAATTCGGCGAAATTCTGCCCACCCGCGAAAAAATCCAAAAAGAACAAGAGGTAACGTCATGAAAAAACACTTATTGATCGGCGCGTTTCTGGCTGTGTCGGCGGCGACGCCCGCATCGGCGCAAATCTTTTACAACGCCGGATCGGGATTTGATTCGACGGGTTCGACAACGTCCGGCGGAACGGCCGCGCGCGTTTCCAACAGCGATTTCGATTCGGATCACGAAGAAGCCCCGTTTGAAAAGGCCGTCGCAAAAGAGATTCGCGAACGCATCCGCGCCGACGCGGCCTATATCGTCGGCGAACCCGACGAAACGCTGTGTTACGGCGTCGCGCGCAAAAGCCCGAAAAAACGCAGCGCGACGATCGACGGGTACGCGCACACCGGCAACTGCGGTTCGCTGAACGAAACCGGCATGGCCGAAGTGCAGAAAACGCTGTTCAACGCGGCCAGCTATGATTTGAACGTGACAAAGATTTCGTCGTGCGTCATCACGCCGCGTCTGGCTTTGCGGTTCAGAAAAGGGTTCGACATCGTTGACGTGATCCTGTCGGGCGGCACCTGCCCCGCCGTCCAGTTCCTGTACGCCGGCGACACCAAGGAATTTTCCGCCAAACCGATCAAGGAATGGCTGGACACGTTCATCGACGCCGTTTCGTCCGATTTGGAACCCGTGAACGCCGCCGATATGGAAAAAGCGGCCGGCAATATGTTCAAAAAGCGCGATCCCGCCGCCGAGGAAGCCCCCGCGGAACCGCAGCCCGCCGCCCCCGTCATGTGGGGACGCCGCGTCGTCCGCCCGCAGCCGGAGGACGCGCAGACCGACCCGAACGTTCCGCCGCCCCCGCGGTAAGGATATGAAAAAGCCTCCGACCGGAGGCTTTTTTGTTTTTCATTTTTTAACCGTTTTCAGCCATTCCTTGTACGGCAGGCCGTCCAATATCAAATCGACGGGATAGGCGCGGCCGTTTTTATCCGCGGACACGACCACCCGCGGATCTTTCACGCGGCCGTTCACGGCGTTTTCCAACAGCCGCGCCGATTTTTCGGAAACATAGAACCGGTTGACGCTGATGTCGCGGAAATGTTTGCGCCGTTCGCAATATCCCGTGATGAACCGGCCGGAACAGCGGGACTTGTCCAAAACGACCCTGTCGTCGCCGATGCAGAAAAACGCGCCGGTCGGATCCTTGTCCGTCAGGCGGTAACATTCGGACGGAAAAGCGTCGTAATCCGCCCGTATCGCCAGATACCGCCCCGCCAAAATATCGCGCGGATCAAACCCGTGAACGGGCAGGACGACTTTCGCCCCGTTCGCGACGGACAGATGCACGGCGGCCGCCCACGCCACCCAGACGACGACCGGCAGGCACAGCAAAAAATTCGTTTTATTCCAAAATTTCCGCATGGACGCCCCCTTTGGCAAACATCTTTTTCAACCACTTGTCGCCTTTGTAACATCCGCAGGCGATCGCCAGAATGAACATTCCCGAAACGATCAGCCCCGCCCCCGTGTTCAGCAAAGACCCGAACAGCGACAGCCAAACGGTCAGGATGCGACACGCCGTCAAAACGCCCAGCAGACGGGCGGTTTTCTCCCCGCCGAAATGGTACGCGGCGAAAATGAAATACAGCAGAACCGCCAGCTGGGACAGATACACCGTCCACGCGCAAACGGGCAGCAGGAACGAAACCGCATACAGCCCCGTTCCGCCCCACAGCAGGCGGCGGCCGGCCGGATCGTTTTTCCCCGCCGCGACGAACAAGGCGAACACCGCGGCGACGGCCAGCGGCGCATAGGGGAATCCGGCATCCCAGTTCAAACCGTCACACATCAAACAGCCCGCGCACAACGCGAACGCCCCCGCGCGCAGCGGCGCGACGAACACGCGCGCCCCTTTGATTTTCAACAGCACGAAAAACAGTGCGAAGAACAGGAACGATCCCTGCACCGGCGTTTCAAACCATTCCGTCACCCGCCGCCAAAACGTCACGCCCCACGGGGAACAGGACAGCGACAGGACGAAAATGAAATCCCACACATACCCCGCGAACCCTTTGTTCATCAGCAGCACCGGCGGGAACGCCAGCGCCGACCAGAACAGAAAAGCGGCGTAAGTGTCGCTTTTGATATGGTAAATCTGCCCGACCAGCCCGATCGCAGCGAACAGCAGCACCGCGTAAAACAGCATACCGCCCGTGAACGCGGCCGGATGCGACCGCCGCACCCGCGCCGATCCGACGGCACACGCCGTCAGCAAAACGAACATCGACGACAGCTTCGCCGCGTCCGGAATGTTCGCCCAGTTTGACGCGACGATCGCGGCGATGCCCAGCGCGATTGACAAGAATCCCAGAAACATGATGATGGAAAACAGGGAAAGGTACGATTTGCGGCTTTGTTCAAACGCGGCGATCCGCCGCGCCTGTTCATCCGAGATCAATCCGTTTTCCACCCATTTTTGCGTTTTGCGCGCGACAGAAAACATAAAACAGCCCCTTTGCAGTCAGTTCTGTGTTGATTTTACTGGACTTTTCCTATATTGTCACGAATTGTTTCGTATTCTTTTGAAGGGGTTTACCTAATGAAAAAGTTTTTGGCTTCCGCTGCTTTTGTCGCAGCGTTTTCCGCTTCTCAGGCTTTTGCGATCGACAGCACGGGCTGCGGTTTGGGTTCCTTGCTGTGGAGAGGCCAGTCCGGTCTGGGGCCGCAGATTTTGGCGGTGACGACGAACGGCACGTTCGGAACGCAGACGTTCGGCATTTCGACCGGCACGTCCGGCTGCGACCAGAACGGCCGTATTTCCGGCGGCACGGGTCGGCTTTTCGCTTTTCTGGAAAACAATCTGGAACAGTTCGCGGTTGACGCCGCGCGCGGTTCGGGCGAAACGATTGAAACGATCGCCGCTTTGACCGGCAAATCCGCCGACAAGGTCAGCGAAGTCGTTCAGGAAAACTTTGCGTTCATTTTCGACAGCCACGACGTTTCCGCCGTCACGGTCACGCTGAAAGTTTCCGAACTGCTGGCTTAACGACTCTCGGGGGCAACAGCGGGTTATGAAGCGGATTGCCTCTGTCGGGTTGATGATATGGCTCTGCTGCTGCGGCGCGTCCGCTGCGGCGGAGCCTTTTTCTTTGCCCGAAAAACAACGGGACTACCTGGCCGGCCTGCTGGAACGGGCGCGGCGGGAACGGCTGTCCGACGCCGCGCAATGGCGGCGGCTGCTGCATTTTCACGACCGCCTGATCTCCAGGGAAAGCACCATTGATTCCGCGGCTTTTTTTATGGCGGAAAACGGAAAAACGGATCCCGCGGCGGAATTGGACGCGACGCTGCGCGCGTTTTTCACGCCGGTTGAAAACGTCGCGAAAATCGACGGCAAAGCGGCGAGCTACAACCACCCGCAATGCCTGTTTCCGGCGCGCTACGAATGGCTGAACGAACGGCTGTCCTTTGACAAAACGCTGTTAAAGCCCGTTGACTGCTCCGATTACCGCGCGTTCAAAAACGCCGTCGCGGCCGAACGCGTCGCGCTGATTTTCACCAGCGCGTATATGGGCAATCCGGCGTCGTTTTTCGGCCACACCCTGCTGCGTCTGGATTCCAAAGGCGAAACGCCGCTGTTGTCCCACGCGCTGAATTACGGCGCGATCACCGGATCGGACGGCGGTCTGCCGTTCATTTTCAAAGGGGTTTTCGGCGGTTACAACGGTATTTTTTCGGTGTATCCCTATTACGACACGGTCAACCTGTACAACAACATGGAAAACCGCGACATTTGGGAATACCGTCTGAACCTGCCGCAGGCACGGGTTGACCGGCTGGTCGCGCACATATGGGAATTGGGGCACAATTCCGCGCGCTATTTCTTTTTTTCCGAAAACTGTTCGTATATGCTGCTGGAAACGCTGAACGCCGCCCTGCCCGATCGGGATCTGACCGACGCGTTTTACAAACCGCTGTTTTCCAGCTACACCATTCCCGCGGACACGATCCGCGCCGTTTTAAAGCAGGACGGCATTTTAAAAGAGGCCGTCTATCGCCCGTCGCGGCAAAGCCGGTTGAAGCACGCCTACGCCGCCATGTCCGCCGCGGAAAAGGAACAGCTGCACAAACTGCTCAAAGCGCCGCGCGCCGTTGACGAAGTCGCCGCCTCCGCCCTGACGGACGGGGAAAAGGCAAACGTGTTCGTCACCGCCTACGAATACGTCCAGTACGCGTTCATCGCCGGCGACGTTCCGCTGGATGAAATGCGCCGCGATTCGATCCGCATCCTGACGCCGCTGAGCGCGCTGCGCGACAAATCGACGATCACGCAAGTCCCCCGTCCGGCGAAACGCCCCGACGAAGGCCACCCGTCCGGAACGGCCGGATTGTCCGGCGGGCGCAAAAACGGACGGACGTTCACCGATTTGCTGGTGCGCCCCGCCTATCACACGTTGCTGGACGAAACGGCGGGATATCTGCCGTTCGGAGAAATATCGTACATGGCCGGAACGTTGCGGTGGTATGAAAACGAAAACGATTTGCGGCTGCAGAAATTTGCGCTGGTGGACATCACATCGCTGGCACCGCGCGACAAACTGTTCGCGCCGGTGTCGTTCAAGCTGAACCTCGGATTTGAAAGCTATAAATCCCCCGACAGGGAAAAAGAGAGCTACGTTTTCACCGCGGGCGCGGGCGCGGGGCTGACCAAACAGGTGACGGACGGCGCGGTTGTATATGCCATGGCCAACCTGTACGGCAAAGCGGGCGGATACCTGTCCCATAATTCGATGGCCGGCGTCGGCGTACAGGCGGGGTTTGCGGCCGACCTCGGCGTCATGCGCCTGACCGGCGACATCGAACGGATTTTTTACACAAACAACAACGCGGACATCTGGCGTTATCAGGCGGCCGCCGGCGTCACGCTGACAAAACACTGGGGGGCGGAGGCCGGATACGTTTTTGAAGACAGCCGTCTTTATTCCGATTCGCACGAAGTGCGCGCCGGACTGGTCTGTCACTTTTAACCTTTAATTTTCCGGATTGAACACCGGCACTTTGCGTCCGCGGTAAACGATGCAATCCGTCGCGGCATCCGACGGCGGAATGTCGATAATGTCAACAACGTCCAAAATCGCCAGCGCGAACGTATCGAAAATCAAAACCGCCTGCGCGTAGGGATAGCTGTCGCGCGAACAGGAATCTTTCAACGGCAGGCGTTCGCCCTGCGTTTCAAAATACTTTTTATGCGCCAACGACGCAGGCGGGAACGAAAAATCCTCGACGCGCGCGACATCGTCAACGCGCACCGCGCCGAACACGGCGGGTTCCGACCGGAACACCAGATAGGAAACGGGGGTTTTGCCGGCCTGATCCGCGGGAACGGCGTCCTTGACCGAAACGATGCGTTTGGGAACGGGCGGACGCGTTTGTTCCCACAATCCGGACAAATCAATCCATTCGACTTCCGCCCCGCTTTCCAGCAAAACGCACGGCACCAGCCACGGCGCGCCGCTTTCCGATCCCTTGTCCGAAAAAGCGACCAGCTGTTCCGTGTCGAAAATCTGCTGCACCGGAATCAGCGCGCCGAACACGCCGGATTGGACGACCAGCCCGTATCCGGCCGAATCCGCCGCCGCCGGATTGAAATTCAAAACCGGCAAAGTCAGTCCTTTCCAATAAAACGAAGCCGCTTCGCCGTCCGATTGCGGCTTGATGGAAAATTCGCTTTCCCGCAAAAACACCGTTTCCGAAACGGCGTTCAGCGGCAGGGCGAACCGGCGGCCGTCCTGACCGAAAATCAACACGCGGTCGAACAGGTATTTTTTCGGAACGGAAAAACGGACGTTCAACCCGCCGTCAAACACGGCGTCGATCCGCCCGCCGGCCTTTTCCAACATCCGCGCGACGGCGGTCAGCCCGCGTTCGCCGTCCTGACCGGAAAAGCGGACGGCGCTGTGGAACAGGTAAAGCGTCGTCCCGTCCGGCGAAACGGGCGCGGCCGGATCGACGATCCCCGCCGCCGCCGCGGCGTCGCGCAGCCGGTCGAAATCGAAAATCCGCCCGTTGTCGGCAAATGAAAAACGCATGAACGCGCCCTCTTGCGCCGCCGTAAAAGTCAGGGTCAGCACCTCGGCGTCATCGGGACGGGCAAACCGGAACGCGTTGTCGATCAACGCCTCCAGCGTTTTTTCCAAAACGGTCAAAGCGTCCTTGTCCAAATTGGCGTCAACCGCCGCGTTGATTTGCAAACGGCATTGCCGCCGGTATTTCTTTTCCGCCTTTTGCGCGATTTTTTGCAAAAACAGGGGGATCCGGACAAACGGCCGCATCCGGATGTTTCCGGCCAATTCCCGCAGCGCCGCCAAACCGGCGCGGGCGGATTTCGTCGCCGCCCCCGCCAACGCCAAAGCGGCCAGATCCTTTTGGATTTTTTCGGCGTTGTACGGCCACGCGGCGGCTTTCAGCTCCGCGCAAAGGAAATCGCCGCGTTTTTTCTGCTGTTCCAAAGCTTTTTGCGCGCGCTTCACGTTTTCCCGTTCGGCGTTCAAGGATTCCTGCAGCGCGACGAAACGCGTGTTGAATTCGATGTGCTGGCGTTCCAAATCGCGCTTTTCGCCCAGCATGATTTCGGTGTTTTCCTTTTCGACGTTCAATCGGGTCAGCGCGTCCTGATATTCCCGTTCCAGCTTTTCATACTGCGACGACATCCGCTGTTGGTCCGCGCCGATTTCGTCGCGGAAATCCTCCAGCGTTTTCAGGTGGATTTTCAATTCCTCGGCGCGGGCGCGGTTTTGCTGCAATTCCTGATACAGCTGGGCTTCGCGCTGTTCGCTCAGGTTTTCTTTTTCCCCCAGCAGGGCGTTCAGCTCTTGGATTTTGCGTCCCATTTCGCTCAACGCCTCGTTTTTCGTTTCCAACAGTTCCAACGCCTGTTTTTGCTGCCGTTCCTGATCGACCAGCTTTTCCTGACACCCCTGCAGAGCCACCCGCGTTTCGGCCAGATGATCCTCCAAATCGGCCTGCAGCTTTTCCTGCTCGCCCAGCCTGTTCATGACGGCGGCGATTTTTTCCTGCGCCGCGGCCTGACGGCGTTCCTCTTCAAACAGGACGTTTTCCTTTTGCTTCAACGCCGCGTCCTGTTCGCTGAGCGCCTGCGCCCACACGACCAGCTGTTCCTCGCGTTCGTCCAAAGCGGCCTCTTGCGCCGTCAGGTCGGGAGCGGCGGCGGAAAAGGCGGATGCGGCGGGCGCGGCGGATTGCGGCGGCGTTTCAACAACCGGCAGCAGATCGGCGTCCGATTCGCGCGGTTCGCGCTTCAACCGTCCGGCCGCGGCCAAAATCTTTTTCACGCGCTGGAATTTCATCAAAACGTCGGGCAAGGCGGTCAACCCGCTTTTTTGGCTCAAAAAACCGCGCACGGCGGTCAAAGCGGCGTCGGACAGGCGATAGGCGCGCACGAAACCGGCGAACGGCGCGACCGCGCGCACATAATCGAAAAAATCGCCCAATCCGTTCCAAACGTTTTCATCGGCCGGATTTTTTTCCAAAGCGGGCAACAGCTTTTCCACACCGGAAAGCTTTTCCTGCGCCTGATTTAAAAAATCATCGACCAAATCCGTCATCAAACGCCCCTTTAACGCCGTTCCGCCATTGTCAGAACCCAGCCGTTTTCATCCCGCGCCGCGTCCAATCCCCAATTCCGTTCCGCCAGACATTCGCGCAAAAACACGGACGGCACGGCTTTCGGCGGCACGTCCGCAGCCGATTCGTCCGAAACGGGAACATCCGCGACGACCGCGCCGGCCGCCGCGACGGTGATTTTCCGATCCCCCGCGCGCGCCGTGAACGTGATTTTCCCGCCGCGCGTCAAGCTTTCGGCCGCGACCTGTCCGGCCAGCAGCAGCAAACGGAAATAAAACAGCGGGACTTCGTCGTCCGTTTGCCATTCGCAGGAAAAGCGCACGGCCTTGTTTTCAACCGTTTTCAGGTATTCCTCAAACACCCTGCGCGTTGACGCTATGTCCGACAAAGGCCCTTCGTTGCCGAACGCCGCGCGGAAAAACCGCAGCCGCCCCATCAGCGTGACGGCGTTGTCGCGCGCCAGTTCCAACGTTTCCGCGTCCGCGCCGCCCAATTCGGACAACAGCTCCAAACTGCTGGAAACGGCGCCGATGACGCCGGCCAGATCATGGCTGAAACGCGTCAGGGCGGATTTGAAAAAAGCGACATCTTTGTTTGACACGGCGCAAAACCTTTCGTAAAAATCCGGACGGACAAGCGTTTTCGCCTTGATCGGTATCGACTTGTCCGTTGTTTTCTTATATACTGATTAGGTTAAACAATCTTTACCATCGCGACGGAGCGTTTTTTGAAATGAAACCGGTCACCTCTTTTTCATCGGGATTGGAACTGAACACGGACAGGATCGCCGCCGCGTCGAAACAACGGCGCGCCGACCGGCCGGCCGCGACGGCGGAAAACGGCCGCGAACCGGCGCAGCAGGCGTCGGCGTTCCGGCGCGAAATCCCGATGCCCGACAACGCCGCTTTCGTCGATGTGGATGGCAAACGGTATTTTTTGAACGCGCCGCGCGGCACATACGTCAACATCGTCGTTTAAAGGGGGATCGCGCCATGATTTTGAAATCGAATGAAAAAGGGGCGACTTTGGTCGAAGTGCTGGGCGTCATGGCCGTTTTGGGGGCGATCGCGGTGGGGTTGTTCGCCGGCATCGCGCGCGTGCAAAAACAAATCAAAATCACGCAGGCGCACGAACAGGTCACCCGCATCGTCAAACGGATGCGCACGCAATTCGCTTCCTTTCATCTGACAGATTCCCAAATTACGGCGGAAAATCTGGAAAAAGCCGGCATTTACGACAGCGGCGACGTCGGCGAAGACGGGGCGGTCAACGTTTTCGGAACATCTATGAACATCGAAAACGCTGTTGTTGACGGATATCCCGTTTTCCGCCTCAATTACAACGCCATTCCGTCAAACGTGTGCGAGGATCTGATCATGTCCGATTGGGGCGACGACCCGTCCAGCGGTTTGCGAACGATTTACGCCGCCCCCAACGGCCCGAATTTCAAGGCCTTCTATTGGAAAAAAGATATGGCAGATTGTGGTTCAAACGGATCTTCTCATTGTATGCCGCCGCAGCTGGACGACGTAATTGAGGAATGTACCCGCGCCCCCAGCCTTTGGATTACCTGGGAATATTATTACTGATCACTTTTTGCGCACGACGGGCGTGACCGTTTCCCACAGCATCATGCCCGTTTTCAAATCGGTCAACACCAGCTGCAGGTAATATTCCTGCCGTTTTTTGCCGCCGCGGACATAGGCCGTGCGTTGGGTCACACGCCCCGAAACGTTCATTTGCGGCGCGGCGTTTTTCGTCCCCGCCGTCACGACGCGCACTTTGCGCCCCGCCGCCAGCTCGGCGGCCACCCGACGTTTGATTTCCGCCGTGTCGAACCCTTTTTTCGTCGTATCAACGATATGCGAAACCGTCACGGTATAGCGATCCGTCCCCGCGTCCAGCGTCCCCGACCGCATCATATTGCGCACGGCCGTTTGAACGGCGCGCCGGAAATCCGCCGCCGTGATTTCGTCCGCGGGTTTCGGGTTTTCCTTTTTTTGTTCGACCACCGGCGCTTGAACGGCGACCGGCGGCACCTCTTCCTTTTTTTCAACCGCAGTATCCGCCGCGCAGGCGCAGGCGTTGATCAAAACCGCCCCCAGCGCCGCAGAATAAAAATACCGTTTCATATCCCCCTCCGTCCGGCGTTATCGCCGTTTGATAATGATTGATCCAGTTTTCTTGCCTTGTTCGGGTTCGGCCGGCGCCGCCGCCGGCTGTTCCGGCGTCAGCGACTGCAAAACCGCCGATCCGCCCGTTGTTTTTTTTCCGGCCGTCGCCGCGGACGGCGCGCCGTCGGTGCGGACGATCGTCCGCTGACGTTCGCGTTCGGCGGCCTCTTGCTTGGCCTTTTCGGCCGCGGCCTTTTCCTCCGCCGCTTTTTTAGCGGCTTCCTCGGCCTTTTTCTTTTGTTCTTCGGCCTCTTGCTTCGCTTTTTCGGCCGCTTTTTCCTGCGCGATCTTCTGCGCGACGGCGTCCAGCGTCTTTTGATGAATCGCCTTGATCCGTTCCAGCTCCGCTTCGCCTTTCACCTGCAAAACGGTCAGTTCGGCGACGGACAAAGCTTCGTTTTCCGCCTGTTTCTGCAAATCCTTCAGCGGTTCGATTTTAGCCAGCATATCGTTGATGTTTTGTTCGATCGCCGTCAGATCCGCGTGTTCGGTTTGCAGCTTGACGGCTTCGCGCAGCATCAGGTTCGCCCGCCGTTCGCAATCATACACGGCGCCTTTCGCCCCGACTTTCATTCCCGTGTCGTAATCGGAATCCAGCTGTTTTTCCTTGCTGAAATAAACGTCTTTGGCCTTTTGTTCAAACGCGTCAACCAGTTTTTGCGACAACTTGCCGCCGTCGCCCGACGCCGCCGTGTGAATGTCCTTGCTCAGCGTTTTCAACGCCTCCGCCGTCCGATCCAACGGCGTGAAATATTTCTGCGCCTGAAACGCCTTGCTTAAAAACGGACGCATCGCCTCGGTCTTTTTTTCCAATTCGGTCAAGGCCTGATCCACGCGCGCGGCCGTGTCCGACAACTCGTCGCGCCAGTTTTCCTGCTGCAGCGCCTGTTCCTTTTGCACTTTTTGGTGTTCGCGTTCCAGCTGTTGGCGTTTTTCCTCTTGGATTTTATCGCGTTCGGCCGCCAGATCCTGTAACAGGTCGGAAACGTTTTCCGTCAAAACCGCGTTCGATCCGTCTTTCTTTTCCACCGAAAACGCCAGCGGCCGGACTTTGTCCATCGTCGGGAAAGACAGGCCGGCCGTCAGCCGGCGAACGTTCGCGTCATAAGTGAAACGCGCCGTTTTGTTTTCTTCGCCGTCGTTGATAAAGGACGCGTTGTTCAAACCGAACGTTCCGTCCTTGATCGTAAATCCCGCGGTAAAGCGTTTCATCTCCGTTTTGCCTTGGAAAATGTCGGCGACGGCCTCCGCCCTGTTTGTGTTTTCCTTTTGCAAAGCGGACGTGATCAACGTAGGATCAATCCAATACAGCGTTCCCCTGTCGAATTCCAGCGTCCCCGTTCCGGCCAGCGACGCGAACAAATCGTTCATCGACGATCCCGCGCCTTTCAATTTCGCGTTGACAACCATTTTTTGGATTTCGCCCGCGTCCGACAGGAAACAATCAAACAGCTTCGCCGGAATCCACAGGTTGGACAAACGCGCCGCCGCCTGCATGGCGACGGTTCCGTCCGCCGACGTGACGAAATTGAACATCCCGCCGAAATTCGCGCCGTTCCATGTGGATTGACGCAGGTCGATTCCGATTTTATCCTCGCCGATCTTGACAATGCCGTCCATGCCGGACAGAACGAAGGAATTAAGGGCGAACGTGTCGGCCTTGACGGTCGCGATCATGTTGTAGCCGCCCAAAAACGAAAAATCGAATTTCTTTTTGCTGAACGTCAGCGTGTCCGCCAAACGCGTCAGGACGCCGTTTTTACCCAAAACGTCGTCTTCGCCCTCCTGCCCGTCCACCGACGGCGCGTCCATGAAATTAACGCGCGGCATCAACCCCAGCGGCGCCAGATATTCCGCCGTCAGATCCAGCGCGACCACGGGACGGCCGGCTTTGCTTTCGACTTTCAAACTGCCGCGCGCGGCGCTGTCGCCGACCTTGACATCCATGTCCGTCAACCGGACGCCGTCCTTGTTTTTCAGCAGGTTGCCTTTCAGCGAAACCATCCCCGGGTTGGCCAGAACGGGACGGTATTTGTTTGAAAACAGGTTGATGAACGACCGGAAATTCTGGTGCCAGACGTTGACGGCCGCGTTCCAATCGAACACGTCTTCCGCCGACTGGCGGAACCCGCCCGCCGCATCGAAACGCGACGCGCCGAAATCCGACTTCATGTCGAACCGCATCATATGCGGCGTCCCCGTCAATTTGGCGAAGAATGACAGCAGTTCGTCCGATTCGCTGATGCCCCGCGGCACGGTAACGCCCAACGCCTGCGCCAGCGACGACAACCGCGTGGCGGACGCGGTGACGACAAAATCGTTGAACTTCGGTTCGCCGCCGAATCCCTCGGCCTCGCCCTTTATTTTGATGTTGGAGGTCTGCAGCTCTTTGACGGATATTTCGTTGATTTTCATCTGGCCGCGCGAAACGGCGAAATCCGCCCTGACGCTTTCGACGTTGAAATCCGCCCACAGCAGCGATTCCGTTTTCAAATCGACCGCAATATCGGCGTCGTTCAAAAACGCCAGCGAATCGAACAGCGCGCGCACCTGCCGCGTCGGCGTCAAAGCGGCGAAATCCTTGCGTTTTTCGGCGTATTTTTTGCTGGTTTGCGGAAAGTATTCGCTTAAATTCAGCTGGGAAAACGCGCCGGAAACGTCCAGCGTTTTCCGCCCGCCCGTGCGCCAATCGACCGCGCCGGCGAACGTCGTTTTATCCAGCGTCACGTCCGCCTGCGACAGCGAAAGCCGCCCGCGCGCCGCCGTGAAATCCGTTTTCACCGTGAAATGGCGCAGCAGGTTTTGCGGAATTTCCTCCGCCCGCGCCAGCCCCAACCAATCCGCCAGCGCGCCGAAATTTTCCGTTTCAGCCGTCATTTTCCCCGACAAAGCCGGCGTTTTCAAAAACGTCGCGGTCGCGTCGGCCGTCACGAACGTGTCGGCGGGCAGCGTCGCCGAAAACTCTTTGAACCGCAGCCCGTCCGGCGCGGATTCGACGCGGGTTTTCAGCTGGTGGATCGCGTCTTTTTTATAGGCGAACGTGTCGAATGACACGTCGATTGAATAGCTGTCCTTCGTGCGCGAAAAATAACCGGTTTTGGCGAAAAATCCGGCCAGCGCGCCGATGTTGTCCATAAAGGGGTCGGCGTCGAATTTTGAAAAGATGAACGATCCGCCCACCACTTTGGGCAGCAGGTTTTCGGCCAGTCGGCTCTGTCTGGCCGGCGTGTCGTCCAGCCGGACTTCCTGCGTCGGATTGGCGGGGTCGCGCAAAATAATGTCGTCGTCGTCGTCGGACAGGTCTTCCTCGTCCTCCTGCGCCTGCAGCGCCGACGCCTCTTGCGCGGACAAGGTGCGCGCGGTCAGCTTGCCCGTCGCGGACGACGTGCCGTATTTGAACAGGATGTCCGTCATTTCCGCGGTTCTGGTCTGCGCGTTCTTGCTCAGCTTCAAATTGCCGATAACCGGCTGGAACACGGCGGAAGGCAGGCTTTCATGCGGATAAAGCAGGGCGAAAAACTGATCCGGTTTGCGGATGTCGAACGACAGCCCGCCCGTCAGCAGGCCGCGATCCGTTTCCGTCAGCCCGTAGCGGCCGTTGAACACGAACGACGATTCCGCCGGCGCGTTGATCAGGCGCAGGGAAAAATCGGGTGACCGGCCGTTTTCAAACTTTTCAACCTTCAGCGAAAAACCGAAACCGGACGCCAGCGCGCCGAAATTGCCCTCTAAAAAGAACGGTCCGCGCGCGCTGTCCGCGAACATTTCGACGTTGACGCGTTCCCATTTCTGAACGGGCGTGTATTTGTCCGTTTTGACTTCGGCCGCGCCGTCCGTCAGCAGCAGACTGTCGAATCCGACCGTCGAATTCGCCCCCGCGCGGTCGAAAAAAGCCGTCTGCCAGTTCCATTTCCCGTTCGGCAGCGTTTCAAAATACAGCCGCGGCGAATGAAGCGTCACCTTTTTGACTTTGATTTTCCGACGGAACAGCGCCGCCGTGTCGAACAGGATTTCGGCGCGTTCGGCGGTCATCATCCGCGGATAGGACGCGTTCGGAACGTTGCCCAGCTCCACCCGTCCGATCCGCAGCATCGGCGACGGTTTCATGACAAAAGCGGGCGTTCCCTGAAAACTCAGCGTCAGCCCTGTTTGCTCCCTGACGGCGGCGCGCGCTTCCTGCGCGTATTTGTCCCAGTTGATGTTGGTCGGCAGGATGAAATAAATCCCCGCCGCGGCTAACCCCGCCAAAACGATCAGAATGATGACAAGCTTTTTCACGAACCGCCCCTTTTGCTGTTTTCCTTATCTGGTTTTCGTCCCGAACAGACGGTCGCCCGCGTCGCCCAACCCCGGCAGAATGTAGCCGTGTTCGTTCAGCTTTTCGTCCAGCGACGCGACATAGACCGGAACATCCGGATATTTTTGCGTGAAAACGCGCACGCCTTCGGGCGCGGCGACCAAAGCCAGAAAAACGATCTTGCTTTCCGGCACGCCGTGTTTGATCAGCGTGTCAACGGCGGCGGCGGCCGAATTGCCCGTCGCCAGCATCGGATCGACCAGAATGAACAGACGGTCGTCAACGGGCGGCAGCTTGACCAGATATTCCACGGGTTTCAGCGTTTCGGGATCGCGGTACAGCCCGATATGCCCGACGCGCGCGGACGGCACCAGCTGCAGCAGCCCGTCGGCCATGCCGATGCCGGCGCGCAGAATGGGAACGACCGCCAGCTTTTTCCCCGCGATGACGGGCGCGGTCGTTTTGCACAGGGGCGTCTGGATTTCCTCGAACGTCAGCGGCAGGTCGCGCGTGACTTCGTACCCCATCAGCAAAGCGATTTCCTTGAGCAGTTCGCGAAACGTGCGAGTCGATGTCGTTTCGTCGCGCATCAATGTCAGCTTGTGCTGGATCAGCGGGTGTTTCAAAATGTGCAGATTTGGGAATTCGGAACCGTTTGACATAAAAGCATCCTTATAAAAAATCAAAAATGTCCTCTTAGAGTTATACGTTACGTCCGCCGTAAAACCAAATTATTTTTTACATTTGCGACATTTCCGGCGCGCCGAAAAAGACGATTTATGACTTGACGAAGGTTTGAGCTATATCTTAAAGTGCATAAAAACAATAAAAAGGTGGCAACTATGAACACTTTGGACACGATGCTGCAAATGGCGCGCGACGCCATGGATCGGGCGTACGTCCCTTATTCCGAATTCCGCGTGGGCGCCGTGATCAAGGCGCAAAGCGGCCGGCTGTACGCCGGATGCAATGTCGAAAACGCTTCGTACCCCGTCGGGTCGTGCGCCGAACAGGGCGCGATTTCGGCCATGGTTTTGGGCGGCGATTTGAAAATCGAGGAAATGGTCGTCATGGGCGACGGTGAAAACCTGACTTCGCCCTGCGGCGCCTGCCGTCAACGCATCCGCGAATTCGCCGCGCCCGACGTTTTGATCCACATTTGCGACAGGACGGGTGTTCGTAAAACCATGACTCTGGCCGAACTTTTACCGGTTTCGTTCGGGCCGGAAAATCTTCAACGCTAAATCGGAATGTCTTTGTTAAAAAAGAGGAAGTTTATGAAAGAAACCATTACTCAGGTCGCAGAACAGATCAAATCGAAAATCGGCGACCGCCAACCTAAAATCGGTATCATTCTGGGCAGCGGACTGGGCGGCATGGCCGAAACCATCGAAAACCCCGTCGTCATCCCTTACGAAGAAATCGAAGGTTTCCCCCGTTCCACCGTGTCCGGTCACGCCGGCCGTCTGGTCGTCGGAAAACTGAACGGCGTTGACGTGCTGTGTATGCAGGGACGCGTCCATTTTTACGAAGGACATTCCCCCGCCGCTTTGGCGCTGGTCATCCGCGCGTACAAAAAACTGGGCATCGAAAAGCTGATTCTGACGAATGCGTCGGGTTCTTTGAACGTTGACATGGGCCCCGGCAGCCTGATGATCATTTCCGACCACATCAACCTGTCGGGATGCAACCCCCTGATCGGCCCGAACGACGAAACCGTCGGCCCCCGTTTCCCCGATATGACTTACGCTTATGACGCGGAATTGCGCGCGAAGTTGCTGGAAACCGCCGAAAAAGAAGGCATCAATATGCGTTCCGGCGTTTACCTGATGACATCGGGTCCGAACTTTGAAACGCCGGCCGAAATCCGGATGTTCCGCATTCTGGGCGCGGACGCCGTCGGTATGTCCACGGTTTCCGAAACGCTGTGCGGCGTGCATTGCGGCATGAAAGTCGTCGGCGTTTCCGTCATCACCAACTATGGCGCGGGCATGGTGTCGAACAAACAAACGCACGCCGAAACGATCGCGCAGGCCAACGAAGCCGGTAAAAAACTGCAGCGTATTCTGACGCGCTTTGTCAAGGAGATCTGAGATGACGGATATGAAGGAAATCGCCGCGAAGGCTTTGTCCCTGCTGGATCTGACCAGCTTGAACGACGACGACACGGATGAAAAGATCGTCGCCTTGTGCGCCAAAGCGCACGGCGAATTCGGCAAAACGGCCGCCGTCTGCGTGTGGCCGCGCTTTGTCAAAACCGCCAAAAAGGAATTGGAAGGCACGGGCGTCGGCATCGCGACCGTCGTCAACTTCCCCCACGGCGGCACGGACGTTGACGCCACCGTCGCCGAAACGAAACAGGCCGTCGCCGACGGCGCCGACGAAATCGACGTCGTCCTGCCGTACAAGGCGTTCATGGACGGGGACAAGGAAACGGCCGCCGCTTTGTTGAAAGCCACGCGCGAAGCCTGCAAGGGCAAGGTGATGAAAGTCATCATCGAATCGGGCGTTCTGGCGCACGCGGCGCTGATTTCCGACGCGTCCCGCCTGTCGATCGAATGCGGCGCGGATTTCATTAAAACCTCCACGGGCAAAACGCCCGTTTCCGCCACGCTGGAAGCGGCCAACGCCATGTTGGAAGTCATCCGCGAATCCGGCAAACCCGTCGGTTTCAAAGCGTCCGGCGGCGTCCGCACCACGGAACAGGCCGCCGATTACCTGACGCTGGCCGACAAGATCATGGGGCCGAAATGGGCGACGCCGAAAACGTTCCGCTTCGGCGCCAGCGGTCTGCGCGACAGCTTGCTGGCCTCCATGGGATACGGCAAAGCTCCGGCGGAAAACAAAGGGTACTAACATATGCTGGCGCAGGAAGTCATCCGCCATAAACGCGACGGCCAGAAACTGACGGACGAGGAAATCGAATTCTTTGTCAAAGGGGCGACCGACTGGTCCGTTTCCGAAAGTCAGATCGCGGCTTTCACAATGGCGGTGTTCCTGCGCGGCATGGATTTGGACGAAACGGTCGCCCTGACCCGCGCCATGACCCGTTCGGGGGAAATGCTGGACTGGTCGGACAAAGGGTTGGACGGCCCCGTCGTTGACAAACATTCGTCGGGCGGCGTCGGCGACAGCGTCAGTCTGGTTCTGGCGCCTTTGCTGGCGGCGTGCGGCGGTTACGTCCCGATGATCGCGGGGCGCGGGCTGGGACACACCGGCGGAACGTTCGATAAAATCGAATCCATTCCGGGATACGCGGCCATGCCGTCGTCCGAACGCCTGTACGCCGTCACGCGCGAAGCGGGATGCGCCATCATCGGGCAAACGGGCGATCTGGCGCCGGCGGACAAACGTTTTTACGCCATCCGCGACGTTTCCGGCACGGTTGAATCCATGCCGCTGATCGCGTCGTCGATCCTGTCGAAAAAGCTTTCGTCCGGACTGCAGGCGCTGGTCATGGATTTGAAGTGCGGCAACGGGGCGTTTATGACCGATTTGGACGAAGCGCGGACATTGGCGCGCACGATGACGGCCGTCGCCAAAGGCGCGGGCGTCCGCGCCGAAGCGTTGCTGACGGATATGAATCAGGTTTTGGGCGATTGCGTCGGCAACGCCCTTGAAGTCGCCGCCGCCGTTTCCTATTTAAAAGGGGAAAGGCGCAATCCGCGTTTGCACGAACTGACCATGGCGTTGTGCGGCAAAGCGTTGATTTTGACGGGATTGGCCGCCGACGACAACGACGCGCGCGCGAAATTGGAACGCGCGCTGGATTCGGGCGAAGCGTTGGAACGTTTCGCCAAAATGGTCGCCGGATTGGGCGGCCCCGCCGATTTCACGGACAAACCGTCCGAATATCTGCCCGCGGCGGCGATCGTCCGCCCCGTTTTTGCCGAACGGACGGGATTTGTCACCGCGATGGACACGCGCAAAATCGGCGAAACAATGATCGTTTTGGGCGGTCAGCGCAAGAATTTCGACCAACGGCCGGATTACGCCGTCGGTTTTACGGACTTTATCAAGGTCGGCGAGGAAATCCCCGCCGACAGGCCTATCGCCGTCGTTCACGCCGAAAGCGAAGACGCTTTCGCCGAAGCGGAACAGCGGCTGCGGTCGGCCGTTTCAATCGGCGACGAACGCCCCGCCGCGGGGTTGCTCGTCTATGAAACGGTGACGGCTTAACTTTTAACGAAGGGAAAATCTCAATGAAACGGGCAATTATTCTGATGATGGATTCGTTCGGCTGCGGCGAAGCGCCGGATGCCGAGGCTTTCGGCGATGTCGGCGCGAACACGCTGGGGCACATCGCCCAAGCCTGCGCCGAAGGCAAAGCCGAAAACGGGCGCACGGGACCGTTGAAACTGCCGAATTTGTGCAAACTGGGACTGGGCGAACTGTACAAACAGTGCAACGGCGAATACGCGCCGAACATGGAAATCCCCGTGTCCGAAATCAAAAGCGTTTACGGCTATTCCAAAGAAGTCAGCAAAGGCAAGGACACGACATCGGGGCATTGGGAAATGGCCGGCGTTCCCGTGATGTTCAAATGGGGTTACTTCCCCGCCGAATATCCCAGCTTTCCGGCTGAAATCATCGACGAATTCGTCAAACGTGCCAAAATCCCCGGCGTTCTGGGCAACAAAGCCGCGTCCGGCACGGTCATTTTGGAGGAATTGGGCGAAGAAAGCGTCAAAACGGGCAAACCTATCGTTTATACATCCGCGGACAGCGTGTTCCAGATTTGCGCCCACGAAAAGCATTTCGGTTTGGAACGCCTGTATGAAATCTGCCACATCGCGCGCGACATTTTGAATGAACACACCGAAAACGGCGTGATCGCCCGCGTGATCGCCCGTCCGTTCGACGGCGAAAACAAGGAAACGTTCAAACGCACCGGCGGCCGCCACGATTATTCCGTTCTGCCCCCCGCCCCGACCGTTCTGGACAAGATGAAAGCCGCCGGCGGCAACGTCATTTCCATCGGCAAGATCAGCGACATTTTCGCCGCGCAGGGCATTACGAAAGCTTTGCCCGCCGTCGGTTTGGAACAGCTGTTCGACGTGACGCTGGATCAGATCCGCACCGCGCCCGACAATTCGATCATCTTCCCGAACTTCGTGAACTTCGACATGGACTGGGGTCACCGCCGCAACGTGTCGGGTTACGCCGCGGGGCTGGAATATTTCGACAGCCGCCTGCCCGAACTGTTTGCGGAAATGAAAGAAGGCGACATTTATTTCATCACGGCCGACCACGGTTGCGACCCGACGTTCAAAGGAACCGACCACACGCGCGAACACGTGCCCGTGATCATGTTCGGCAAAGGAATCGCCCCGCGCTACATCGGCCGCCGCGACACCTATTCCGACATCGGTCAGACGATCGCCGAATACTTCGGTCTGGAACCGTTTGAAAACGGCAAATCGTTTTTGAACAAGTAACCTTATCGAAAGGGCATTCCCGCGGGGATGCCCTTTTCCGCCTTTTCGGAGAACTCCCCATGCTGCCGCAGGACATCATTCGCAAAAAACGCGACGGACAAACGCTGGATAAACAGGAAATCGACGAATTTGTTCAGGGCATCAACGACTGGTCGATATCCGACGGACAAATCGCGGCGCTGTTGATGGCGGCGCTGGTCAACGGGCTGGACAACGGCGAATTGACCGCCTTTGTCAACGCGATCGTCGAAACGGGCATCATCCTGAATTGGGACAGCGTCGATCTGAACGGCCCCGTGACATCGGTTTACACCATGCCCGACGTGGGGGACAAATCGGAAATCATTCTGGCGCCTTTGCTGGCGGCGTGCGGCGCGTACGTCCCCATGATCTGCGAACGGATGCAGTATCACACCGGCGGCACGCTGGACAAGCTGGACAGCATCAAAGGGTTCACGTCGCGGCCGACTTTGGCGCGTTTCAAAAAAGCACTGCGGGAAAGCGGGTGCGCGTTCATGTCGCCGACGGAGCAAATCGCGCCGGCGGATATGCGCATCCAAGCGATCCGCGACGTGACGGCCACGGTCAGCAGCATCCCGCTGATGATCATGTCGCTGTTGGTCAAAAAAATCGCCAGCGGCGTTAAAAACGTCACGATTGATGTCAAGGGCGGCAACGGCGCGCTGACCCCGTCGGAACAAGAAGCGGAAACCTGCGCCGCCCGAATCGCGGAATGCGCGCCGGCGTTCGGATTGAACCCGAACATCGCCTTTACGACGGCCGACCACGTCATCGGCCAGAACGTCGGCAACGCGCTGGAAGTTTACGAAGCGTGGGCGTACCTGACCGGAACGGGGCCGCGCGACGGCGAACTGCACGACGAAATTTTGAACATCTGTTCCGGCGCGCTGATCCAAAACGGCATCGCCGCGACGAAAGAGGAAGCCGTTGACAAAATCGAACAGGCCTTGGGTTCGGGACGGGCGGCGGAATGTTTCGGCCGGATGCTGTACGAACAGGGCGTGCAGCCGAATTTCCTGTCCAATCCGTCGGCTTTCCTGCCGTCCGCGCCGGTCGTCCGCCCCGTCTATCCGGACAAAGAAGGATACGTCGAAAAAATGAACCTGCGCTGGATCGGGCTGGCGACGCTGGAAATGGGCGCCGGCCGCCTGTATCAGGAACAGTCGCTGGATTACGCGGCGGGATACAGCAACGTCTGCCGTCCGGGGATGTACGTTTCCGGCCGCATCCCCTTGGCGTTCGTGCACGCGGGCGACGCGCAGACGGCCGAATTGGCCGCCGTCCACCTGAAAGGCGCGATCACGATATCAGAACAGCCGGTCTGACGCCGCCGTTTGCGCCGTTTTCTTGATTTTTTCCAATAAAGACGCCTTATCGGCGACGCCGCACATCCGGCACAGCAAACGGACGGTCGGGGCGGATACGTCGTCCCATTCCTTTTCCGCATCGTCGCCGCACAGGGAAAACACGGCGGACAACAACGTCCACAACCTGTACGCGGCGATCAGGTTTCGCGCCCTTTCCTTTTCGACCAATCCGGCATCCGCCGCCTTTTCCAAAACAGGGACGACGGCCTTTTGCAATAATTCCGGATAGCGTCCGGCGAACTTCAGTTGCAGGTATTGTACCGAAAATTCGATATCAATCATCCCGCCGTCGCCGTATTTGATCAGATCGCGCGCGCACCGGATGCGAGTTTGATTTTTGATTTTCAAGCGCATTCCCGCTACGTCCGCCGCCAGCGTTTCCGGATCGCGTGAACGGCGCAGGCATTTTTCGATTTCGCCGCCCAAGACCTCCCGTTCGCCCCAAACGACATCGGCTTTGGTCAACGCCATCATCTCCCACGTCCAAGCGGACTGTTCGTAATAGCGGACGAACGCGTCCAGCGAAACGGCGGCGGGGCCCGCGTTTCCCGACGGGCGCAGGCGCATATCGACCGGCCACAAAACGCCGTCGCGCGTGTTCGCGGTCAGCGCGCCGACGAAACGCTGCGCCAGACGCGCGTAATAAACGCCGGCGGACAGGCCGGAAACGCCGCCCGCGGACACCGCCGAAGCGTCGGGAACGTCGTAAACGAACAGAATGTCCAAATCGGATGAAAAACTCATTTCCGCGCTTCCCGCTTTGCCCAGCAGGATAAAGGAAAACGCCGCGCCGTCGAAACGGCCGTATTTTTCCTCAAACGGTTTCATCACCACCGGCCGGACCGCCGTCAACACCGCGCGCGCCAAATCGGCCAGCCGCCGCCCCAGTTCGCCGCGATCCATCAGCCCGCGCAAAAACAAAACGGCGCACCGGAATTTCTGTTCCCGCGCGAAACGGCGCATCGCGTCCAAAACCTGTTCGTCGTCGTCGGCCAGCTCCGTCAAGCTTTGCGCTTCCGCCGTCAATTCGTCCCGCGACGGAAACGGCGAAAAAAAGGACGGGTTCAGCACGGCGTCGAACAGGTCGTTGTGGCGGATCAGCTCGCGCGACAAGGCCGGCGCGGCGCAAATCAGCTCGGTCAGCAGATCCAGCAAAGCCGGACGGGATTGAAACAGCGCGAACAGCTGCACTCCCGCGGGCAATCCTCTTAAAAACTCGTCAAAAGCCAGAAAGGCCGCGTCCGGATTTTCGCTTTTGGCCAGCGCGCCGAACACCGGCGTCAACAGATGTTCCATCAACGCGCGCGCCCGTTCGCTGCGCAACGCCCGATAACGTCCCGACAGCCACCCGCGCACCGTTTCGCCGATCAAAACCGTATCTTTGAACCCCGCGGCAATCAATCGGGCGGCCGTTTCCGGCGGCAGCTCCGCCCCGCCGAACGACAGTTCCGGCGTTTCCGGATCGTGTTCCTCCGTCCCGCCGAACAGCGAATCGTAAACGCGGCGCACGCGCGCGCAATGATCCGACAGCACGCGCAAAAAGGATTCGCGGCTTTCAAATCCGCAAAACCGCGCCAAAGCGTCCAGCCCCGCCGCCGTTTCGGGCAGGGTTTGCGTCTGCTGATCCTCGACCATTTGCAGCCGGTGTTCCAATCGGCGCAGAAAATCGTAAGCGGCCGCCAGATCGTCCCTGTCGCGCGGATCGACCCACCCCGCCGCGACCAACGCGTTCAAAGCGACCAGCGTTCCTTTGGCGCGCAAAGCGGGATCGCGCCCGCCCCACAACAGCTGCTGCAGCTGGGTGTAAAATTCGATTTCGCGAATCCCCCCCTGCCCCAATTTGATGTTGAATCCCGCCTTGTCCGGCGTGTCCGTGCTGCGCGCGCCCTGCATCCGCTTGATGTCGCCGATTTGGCGCAGCGCGTAAAAATCCGTCGTCCGGCGCCAGATGAACGGCTTGATTTCTTTTAAAAACGCCGCGCCGGCGGCTTTGTCGCCCGCGACGATGCGCGCTTTGATAAACGCCGCGCGTTCCCAGTTTTGCGCAAAGCTTTCGTAATAGCAGGCCGCCGCCTGCGTCCCCAGCGCGACGGGCGTCGATCCGGGATCGGGGCGCAGCCGCAAATCGACGCGGAACACGTATCCGTACGCCGTTTTGTCGTCCAGCAAAGCGATGATTTCCCGCGTCATGCGCACGAAAAACGAACCGGCGTCCCTTTTGCCGGCATAGGGGGCTTTGTCCCCGTCGTACAAAACGATCAGGTCGATGTCGGACGAATAGTTCAATTCCAGCGCGCCCAGCTTGCCCATCGCGATCAGGAAATAGCCGCAATCCTTTTCCGGCCGCGCGGGATCGGGCAGGATCAGGTTGCCCTTTTTATGCGCGCGCAGCAAAACGGCGGCCGTCGCGATTCGCGCGCAGGCGTCCGCCAAAACGGACAGCGCGTGCGTCACCCGCGTCAAATTCCAATCGCCCGCGATGTCCGCCAGCGCGATGACCAAAGCGGCGCGCCGTTTCAAAAATCGCAATTCGCGCGACAAAACATCCAAATCCGTTTCCGTCGCGTACAAACGCGCGAACGTCGTTTTCAGCAAACCGGAAAACGCCGAATCCCATCCTTTTTCAATGATTTGCGCGACGAATTCGGGTTCGGCCAGAATCAGCCGGATCAGATACGGCGACGCGCCGTTCAGCCGGTTTAGAAACGAACGGACGAACGCGTCGGCCCGCGCCGTTTTCAAAAACGCCGCCGTTCCGGCCGGACAGGCGTCGCGTTTTTCGATCCATTCCTGATAAAAAGGTGTGCCGTACGACGGAAAATTCATGTTTTTTTGTTCTGAAATCATATTCTTGGTGGAAAGAGCGCGACAGTAATTCTATATTGGAATCCGTTTTAAGGGGTTTGTCCGTGCTGCGCAAGTTTTTCAAACTTTTTTTGATGTTTTTTCAAATCGCCGTCGCTTGTCTGCTGATCGCGGCCGGCGCGTTTTTCTGGCGTCTGCACAAAGCCCCGATCGATATCACGCCTTACGTCCCCTATTTGGCGCAGGCGGCGTCATCGACCGACATCATCACCGGATTTTCCGTTGAAAACGCGCAAATGCGGTGGGGCGGCATCCGTCATCCGGTCGATTTCGCCTTTACCGGCCTCAAAGCGTTCGACGACGGCGGCCGGCTGGTTCTGTCCGTTCCGAAAATGTCGTTTTCGTTCAGTCTGGCCGCGTTGGCGCGCGGAACGGTCGCGCCGCGAACGATCGCCCTGTACCGCCCCTATCTGCATTGGCAGATCGACCCGCACGGCGAATTGCGGGACACGGCCGACGGGGAAAACGCCGTATCCGTCAAAACGCTGCTTTCCCTGCTGAAAAACGAAAAGCACCTGACCGAATTTTCGCTGGTCAAGGCGGCGGTGAAAATCACGGACGCCCTGCACGGCGCGGAATGGAACATTCCGACGGCCGACCTGACCTATTCCCGCCGGTTCCGTAAAAACCACCTGACCGGAAACGTCGCCGTCGAAATGCGCGACAAGCGGCTGATGAACGTTGAAATCGGCGGAAAATGGCGCGGGAAAGGGAAAAAGATGACCCTGTCCCTGAACATCGACAATCTGGATCTGACCGCGTCAACGGCCGCGCAAAAATACCCCTATCTGAAAAATTTCACAACGCCCGTCGCCGTCAAAATCGACACGCGGCTGAACGCCGTCCCGTTGATGCGCGGCGACTGTCTGTCCGATTGGCGCAAAGCCGTCGATGCGATCGACTTCACCGTCACGGGCGGCAAAGGCATCGTCAACCTGCCCGCCCCCGTCATCGCCCGTTTCGATATGAAACGTTTCAAAATCAACGGTTCGTGGCACGGGGCGGCGAACAATTTCGATATCGACTCTTTCCGGCTGGTCGTTCAAAACGGCGGCAAAGCGTGGGGGAATTTTTCGGTTTCCGGCATCGGCGACGCCCTTGATTCCGGCGATTGGGAAAAGGTTCAGGCGACCCTGAACGCCGAAGCCGTCAACATCCCCGTCGATATGCTGCCCGATTACTGGCCGGCGTCCATCGGCCCCGACGTTCACGGGTGGGTCAAGCGCAATTTGAACGGCGGCATGATCACGGGCGGTCAATTCGCCCTGCATTTCAAAGGCGTGAAAGAAGGCGGCATCGACGCCGACATGGTGGACGGTTCCGTTGACATCACCGGTACCAAAGTGGATTACATGGATCAAATGCCGTCCGTCGCCGACGTGTCGGGCAACGTCAAGCTGGCGCGCGACAAAATCACGATCACCGTCGCCGCCGGCCACACGGACAGCATCGCGATCGCCAACGGCGGCACGCTGATTTTCCGCGACCTGACCAGCCCCGTTTCAACGGCCGATTTGAATTTGAACCTGACGGGCGGAGTGCGCGACATCCTGACCGTATTGGACGCGCCGCCGCTGAAACTGACGACCGACATGGGATTGCAGGCCGGCAAAACGACCGGAACGGCGACGGGGAATCTGCGTTTGTCGTTCCCCTTGGGCGACGCGTTCAAAGGCCCCGACCAAATCAAAATCGGCGCGTTCGCCGACGTGCGCAACGCGGATATCGGCGACATCGCCTTGGGCTACGGACTGCAGGACGCCATTTTGAAACTGAACCTGAAAGGGAGCGACCTGTCTTTGAACGGGACGGCGCTGTTCAATTCCGCCACGGCGAAATTCGATTTGACGCAAACGTTCGACCATACAAAGGAAACGGCCGCCGACATCCGGCTGCACGTCGATTTGAACGAACGCGCGCGCGCCGCCCTGAACCTGCCCGTTTTCAGCAACCCCGACGCGGTGCGGGACGTTTTGCCGGCCGATCTGCGTCTGGTTTTGAAAAACGACAAAACGGGCGTGCTCGACCTGACCGGCGATTTGACGCAGGCGGACATCGACATCCGCGAAATCGGGTGGGTCAAACCGCCCAAAACCGGCGGCAAAGCGGTGTTTCAAATGCGGATGAAAAACGGCAAGCCGCAGGACATCCCCCTGATCCGCCTGTCCGACGACACGGGGACGGACATCCGCGGCAGCATCGCTTTCGCGCGAAACGGCAGCCTTGAAAACATCGAAATCGACCCGATCCGGACGGAACACACGGACGCCGCCCTGCGCGTCGCGTTCAAACCGGACGGCGGCGTCGCGATCGACATGACGGGCGCGAAGCTCGACCTGTCGGGACTGATCGGCCGCGGCACGACGTTCAAATCCGCCGACACCGCGGACGAAGCGGCGGAAACGCCGCCCGAACAGGAAAGGGACATCGTCATCAACGCCGCCGTTGACAACATCCGGTTAAGCAAGAACGGGTATGCCGAAAACAACGCCTTTTCCGCCGAATACCGGTCGGGGTGGCGGAAAATGGACGCCACCGGCTACGTCGGCGAACAAAAAGTGCCGATGATCCTGTCCCTGACGCCAACGGGGGAAAAGGACAAGTACGCCGTTTCCCTGACATCAAAGGACGCCGGATACACGCTGAAAGCGTTGGATTACATTTCATCGGTCAAAGGCGGGGATTTCAAGCTGAACGGTGTTTACACGTCCGGCGTCGGATCGCAAGGAACGCTGGAGATTTCCGATTTTTATCTGGAGGAACAGCAAACCCTGACGCGGCTATTGATGCTGACAAGCCTGACCGGCATCATCGACACCCTGCGCGGCGAAGGCCTGTTTTTCGACAAGGCGGAAATCCCCTACACCACGGACGACAAAAACCTGACCCTGACCGTCAAGGACGCCGTCATCGCCGGCGCGTCGCTGGGCGTGACCATGAGCGGCAAATACTACCGCGAAACGGGATACATGAACCTGCGCGGATCGCTGGTGCCGTTTTACACGATCAACAGCCTGCTGGGCAAAATCCCCCTGATCGGCCGGATATTTTCCGGCGAAAAGGGCGGCGGTTTGATCGCGCCGACCTATACGATCAAAGGCAAACTGCCCTCGCCCGACATTTCCGTCAACGGATTTTCCGCTTTGGCGCCGGGGGGCGTCCGTTCGCTGTTCGGCGCGCTGGTTGACGACATCGACGACGGCGACCCGACAAAAGCCGCCGCGGACGCCGCCAAAAACGCCGCGCCCGTTCCGCCCGCCCCCGCCACACCGCGCGATCCGTCGCGGGAAAAGGAATTCACCGACATTCTGCATCACGAATAAGGGCGACGCCGGTTTTCGTCCTTTCCGCGCCGTCGCCTTTGCGCGCCGCCCTTTTTCCGGACAAAAAAAAGGCAGACGCGAATCCGGTCTGCCGAGTTTCCATAAGAAAGGAAAAAATGAAGAAAAATGGGGCGAAAGATGAGATTCGAACTCACGACATCCGGAACCACAATCCGACGCTCTAACCAACTGAGCTACTTTCGCCATCGGGAATTTATCTACCCTGTTTGCCGACGGTTGTCAACAGGTTATTTAAAAAAAGGATTCCGGTTCGCGCCGAACGCGGCGGACGGTCTTTCCGATTCCGTTGAAAAACGCCCTTTCCCGTGCTAAAATGCGTTTGAATTTACAAAGAGGGCGAAACATGGATCTTGAAAAAATCAGTATCAACAACAACGACTTTTACAAAGCGAAAAGAGCCGTTCTTGACAGTTTCGTTCCCTCCTGCCCCGAAAAAGCGAAAGAGGAAGCCGCCCGTTTCCGTCAAATCATCGACACGGTCATGAAAGTTCCCGCCGGCCGCGAAACTTTGATGGCCGTGGCGAAATTGCGGCCGCCGTGCAAATTCGGTTTTGAAGCGTTCGCGGACAAAAGCGGATGTTTCAACAACGGCAAAATCCTTTTAAACCCGAACGTGTCGAACGATCTGCTGCCCGCCACCCTTGTCCACGAAGCGACCCACGCCCTGCAGGACGGGCTGGATCCGACAAAGGAAGCGGGGCTTTCCGCGTACACCGCCGAATCCCAGATTAAACGCGCCCGCGCGATGGAGGCCGACGCTTTCGCAAAGGAAGCGATGTTCATCCACCAGTGCGGCGATTACGCGCCGGAAGTTTACGATGCTGAAATGAAATTTCCGAACCAAACGCTCAGATGTTTCGACAAAGCCGTTGAAAACGGCGCGACGCAAGAGGAAGCCCTGCGAAAAACGTATCTGGAATTTTACAAACAGCCGGACATCCTGCGGTTTTACGACGACCATTACGGAAACGGCATCATAAAACGCGCCGAATACACGGCGACCTGCGGACGGCGCGGCGAATTCGCAATGACCATTTCCGACGCGGACATCATGAAATTCTGCACATACAAAGGAAAACCCTATATCACGGAGGAAGACCTGCAGAATCCCTATGTCCGCGGCATAGAAGTCAAAACCCGCAACAAACTCCAATCCGCCATGAACGGTTACGCGGTCGCCACGGGATCGAAACGGGATATGTCGCTGCTGACAATGGCGCCCGTCGCCGCCTATGAACTGCGGCTGGAACGCGACGAAAGCATCCGGCGAATGCACGAACGCTCCGAACAGCGCAAAAAAACGCCGCTGATGGAACAGCTGCGGCAAAAGCAAAACGAAAAACAAAATCAAACGTTTTTTGAACCCGCCGTCCGGTGGAGCGGCAAGGGCGGCGATTCGCGCTGACGGCCGGTCGCGGGCGTCCCCTCATTTTTCTGTTTTCAATCCGCCGGTTTTGGTGTATTTTACGCGACGGAGGCGCAGGTATGAAGAAAATCGAAGCCATCATCAAACCGTTCAAGTTGGACGAAGTCAAAGAAGCGTTGCAGGAAATCGACGTTCAGGGCATCACCGTAACCGAAGTCAAGGGATACGGCCGCCAGAAAGGCCACGCGGAACTGTACCGCGGGGCGGAATACGTCGTCGATTTCGTTCCCAAGGTCAAATTGGAAATCGTCGTTGAGGACGAACGGTGCGAAACGGTGGTCGGAACGATTGTCGAAGCCGCTCGCACCGGAAAGATCGGCGACGGTAAAATCTTTATCACACCGGTCGAAGACGTTATCCGCATCCGCACGCTGGAACGCGGAAACGACGCGTTGTAACCAAGGCTGTTACCATAAAACCAGCCGCTTTTTAAAAGGGAAAAAATATGGTTAAAGACATCAAAGACGCTGAAGGCCTGCTACAGTTTGTAGCAGAGGAATCAATCGTTTACGTTGATTTTCGTTTCACGGACTATAAGGGTAAATGGCACCATGTCAGCTATCACAACTCCGTTTTGGACGAAGATTTTCTGGAAGACGGTTTGATGTTCGACGGTTCATCCCTGCCGGGGTGGTGCACGATCAACGAATCCGATATGTTGTTGAAACCGGATTACACGACGACGGGCGTGGATCCTTTCGCGGCGCAAAAAACGGCTTTTGTCATTTGCAACATTGTCGATCCGATCACCGGCCAACCGTATGCCCGCGACCCGCGTTCCACGGCGAAAAAAGCCGAAGCCTATCTGGCTTCGACGGGAATCGCCGATTCCGTTTACGTCGGGGCCGAAGCCGAATTTTTCGTCTTTGACGATGTGAAAACGTGCATTTCCCCCGAAAAAATCTCGTTTGAAATCTCTTCGATCGAAAGCGACGCTTCGGCGGACAAGGATATCGTCGGCGGCAATTCCGGTCATCGCCCGGGAATCAAAGGCGGTTATTTCCCTTTGCCCCCTGTTGATTCGGCGAACGACCTGCGTGCGGAAATGCTGACCGTGATGGCGCAGCTGGGGCTGCCCGTTGACAAACACCACCACGAAGTCGCCGCCGCCCAGCACGAACTGGGCTTCGCGTTCGGCAAAATGATCGACACGGCGGACAACCTGCAAAAATACAAATACGTCGTGCGCAACGTGGCGGACGCTTACGGCAAAACGGCGACGTTCATGCCCAAACCCGTCATGGGCGACAACGGTTCCGGCATGCACACGCATATGTCGCTGTGGAAAGACGGCAAACCTTTGTTCGCGGGCGCGGGATACGCCGACCTGTCCGACAAGGCGCTGTATTTCATCGGCGGCGTGATCAAACACGCCCACGCCGTGAACGCGTTCACCAACCCGACGACCAACAGCTACAAACGTTTGGTTCCGGGGTTTGAAGCCCCCGTCCTGCTGGCGTATTCGTCGCGCAACCGTTCGGCGTCCTGCCGTATTCCGTTCGGTTCCAGCCCGAAAGCGAAACGCGTCGAAATCCGGTTCCCCGATCCGACCGCCAACCCGTATCTGGCGTTTGCGGCGCTGATGATGGCGGGGCTGGACGGCATTGAAAACAAAATCAATCCGGGCGAACCGATGGACAAAAACCTGTACGACCTGCCGCCGGAAGAATTGAAAGACATTCCTTCCGTCGCCATTGACCTGCGTCAGGCTTTGGACGCGCTGGACGCCGACCGCGCCTTTTTGAAAAAGGGCGACGTGTTCACCGACGACCTGATTGATTCCTATTTGGAAATCAAGCGCGCGGAATTGAAGGAATTCGACCGGACTCCGCATCCGCTTGAATACAAAATGTATTATTCGCTGTAATACGATGCGGCGCGCCGTTCTGATTTTCGGGCTGATCTTCTGCCTGTCTGTCGGGACGGCGCGTTCGCAAACCCTTTCATTGGTGCGCGACGAGGAAATCGAGCGCGCCCTTTTGTTTTATCTGACTCCCTTGTTTGAACAGGCCGGATTGGACACGCGCAGCATGGCCGTCCATCTGGTCAAAGACGATTCGATCAACGCGTTCGCCGCCAAAGGGCTGCACGTTTTCGTCAACACCGGTCTGCTGGCCAAAGCGGACAACGGGCAGGAAGTCGTCGCCGTTTTGGCGCACGAAACGGGGCATATCGCGGGCGGCCACATCGTGCGGATGTACGAAAATATGCAAATCGCGCGGCGCAGTATGCTGCTGTCCATGATTTTGGGATCGGCGGCCGTCGCGGCCGGCGGCGGAACGGACGCGGCCGTCGGGGCGGTTCTGGGCGGCGTCAATTCCATGCAAAGCGTCTTTGCCGCCTATCGCCGCAGCGAAGAAAACGCCGCCGATCAAACGGCCGTGACTTTGCTGAAAAAAACGGGACACGACTTTTCCGGATTCGCCGCCATTATGTGCAAACTGCAATCGCAGGAGGAATGGCAGACGACCGGCGGCTTTGAATTGTGGCAATCGCATCCGGCCGTTCGGGAACGGCTGGCGTTGATTTTGAACCAACCCGCGCCCGCGCGGATCGACGCGAAACGGATCGACGCCGAAAACGCCCTGTTCGACCGGATCCGCGCGAAACTTTACGGTTTTCTGTACCCGTCAAAGAAAACGCTGGAACGCTATCCCGCAACGGACGACAGCCTGCCCGCGCGTTACGCCCGAACGATCGCCGCCTATCGCGACGGACGGTTCAAGGAAGCGATGACCGGCGTCAACGCTTTGATCGCCGATTATCCGGACGATCCCTATTTCTACGAGCTCAAAGGGCAGATTCTGTTTGAAACCGGCCGCGCGGCCGACGCCGTCGAACCGTACGGCAAAGCCGCCGCCCTGCTGCCCGATTCGCCGTTGATGCGCGTCGGATTGATCCAATCGCTGGTCGAACGGGGCGACGCGGACGGATTGACGCGGGCGCGGCGGGAACTGGCCGCTTTGCCGGACGCGGCGAACGACCTGCCCCTTGTCTGGCGGCTGCGCGCCGTCGTGTACGGCCGGTCGGGACAAACGGAAATGGCCGATTACGCCTTGGCCGAATACAACGCGGCGGCCGGAAACGCGCGGCAGGCCGCCTTTTTCGCCCGCAAAGCGTTGAAAAAACTGCCGGACGGGTCGTCCGCCGCCGTGCGCGCGCGGGACATTTTGGAAAACGCCGGCGGTGAAAAATAAACTTCCGGCAAATAAATTGTTTTCACTTTTCGCATTTTGATTTATTATCCTTGTTCAGGTCTTGATAAAAAAGGAATGAAAAATGTTGCGAAAATTAGCTGTTTTGTTTTTGTTCGCCGCTGTCGTCCTGCCCTCTTCGGCGCAGGCGAAATTCTTGCAGTTCGGTTTGAATGAAAGCGAAGTCAAAGACATCGTCAAGGAATACCTGCTGGAAAATCCCGAAATCGTCAAAGAGGCGCTGGACAACTACCAGATCAAAGAAGCGCAGGCCAGAAAGCAGGCTCTGATCGCCAAATTGCAGCCCAGCCGCGCCGCTTTGGAACGCGACCCGAACACGCCCGTGATCGGCAACCCCGACGGCGACGTCACGATCGTCGAATTTTTCGATTACAACTGCGGTTATTGCAAAATGATGTTCCCGAAAGTTTGGGAATACGTCCAGAACGACGGCAACATCCGCTGGGTGCTGAAAGATATGCCGTCTTTGAGCGAAACGTCCGATTTGGCCGCGCGCGCCGGTTTGGCCGCCAACAAACAGGGCAAATACTTTGAAATGCATCAGGCGATGATTTCCCACAGCGGCCAGCTGACCGAAGACGACATCATCACCTACGCCAAATCGTCCGGTTTGGATATGAAAAAATTTGAACAGGACAGAAAAGACAAAGCGTTGGACAAGATTTTGAACGCCAACCGTATTCTGGCTTCCCGTTTTGAATTCCGCGGCATTCCGGATTTCATCATCGGCGATTTCATTTCGCCGGGGGCCATGATGGGCGACGAATTGGACGTCAACGTCAAAGCCATCCGCGAAAAAGCCGCCGCCGCCGAATAATCGGCCGCGCGCAGATTTTCATCAAAAGCCGCAGGGAAACTTGCGGCTTTTTCTTTTGTCCCCCGTATGGTAATATTCCTTTCATCCGACCGGAAAGGAACGCCCGTAATGAACGAAGTTTATTTCATCCTGCTGAACCAATTCGCCGATTGGGAATTCGCCCCGTTGGCCTGCGCGGTCAACCAATTTTCGGGCTGGACGGTGAAAACCGTTTCCCTTTCCCGAAATCCCGTGCGATCCATCGGCGGGCTGACCGTCACGCCTGATTGCGACATCGGCGGCATTGATTGGCACGCCTGCAAAGGATTGATTTTAATCGGCGGGTACGCTTGGCGCACGCCCGAAGCGCGATCCGTCGCCCCCGCCGTCGCAACGGCGTTAAAAGACGGCGCGGTTGTCGGCGCGATCTGCGACGCGACAACTTTTCTGGCCTCGACGGGCGCGTTGAACAACGCCGCGCACACGGGCAATATGATTTCGGATTTGAAACTTTCCGCCAACTACACGGGCGAACACCTTTATAAACCGGAACAGGCGGTCAGAGACGGCAACATCGTCACCGCGAACGGATGCGCGCCGCTGGAATTTGCCAAAGAAACGCTGATCGCCCTCGGCCTGCTGAACGAAAACGAAGCCGGACGGTGGCGCAACGCGTTTAAAAACGGCCTGTACGAAGCGACCGCGGACGCGATGTGGTGGTTTGAAAAAATCAAACAGGAAAACGGCAAGGCCTGATATGAAAACAACTTTGTTCACATTGCTGATCGCCCTATCGCTTCTAAACGGCTGCGTCAAAGCGGAAAAGCCCGAAGTCCGCGTTTCATCCAACGTGGACGAAGAGGGACGCTACTATCCCTTGGACGGGACGCCGATTACCATATCAAAAGCGGGATACGGCACCGCGACGTTCACCCTGACGCCGCAAAAGAAAACACGCCTGATGTCCACCGCGTCCGGCGATGATTCGATTTGGCAACGCAAAGACATAACCCCTTTTTCCCAAAACGACGCAAGTATAAGCACGGCAAGCACGACCGTGTTCATCAGCTTTCTATCCGCTTTTTCATCCGACGGCCAAAGCACTCAGAAAGTATCCGAAATTGGCCGATTTTCGGAAGCGTCCTATGCCGGCACAACGGGCGTCGCGTTCCTGCCGATTTACACGGTCGGCTTCTCAGTCCCCTATTTTGCGGAGGAATACGAACCCGCGCAATACTACGTCTATCTGTTCAAAGAACAACGTGACGAAAACGAAGAACGATGGTGGCAAATCAGCTCGCTTCGTCCTGAAAAACTATAAATCCGCCGACCAAAACGAATTTTTGAAAACATTGCAAAAAATGACGGAATTGAACGAAAAAACATTAAAAGAAATCATCAAAAACAATCCCACCCCCGACATCGCGGCGAACGCTGTCATCACCGCCCTGCAACAACGGGAAAAACAGCGATAATTTTTTTCCGCCGTTCGTTCTGTCTGGTAAAAAACGACACGAAATCTCCTTGTCATCCGTCCTCCCCTCCTCTTCCACTTTTTTTCAACACTCCAACGATAAAACATTTTAAGGAATACAATTATGCCCGACAAACAAAATGTTTTCTATCACTACACATCCGTTGACGCTTTATACAACATTGTCTCCAATCGAACCTTTTGGCTGGCAAATGCCAAATCGTCAAACGATAAAACCGAAGGGAATTTTTCGATTGAAGAGTTTTGCGATATCCTTTCCGATGTAAAACACAACATTGCCTCTCCGTCTATTTGTAATGCGATAGACCTTTTTAAGGAAAATTGCAAAGAACTACATAAAAGCAGGAGCTTTTACATTTTAAGTATGACAACCATGAAAGACAATTTAACACATTGGGAACGATACGCTTGTGGAAAGAATGGTGTGGCAATAGCTTTATCTGAAAATTTATTTAAAACGCTTGACAATAAAATATTTTCATTATTCAGAAAAGATGTGATATTTGACTTCAATGTAATATATGCAAAAGAAAAATGCATAAACACAATTATTGAACATCTAACAGAAACTTTTGATATGTTTAAAACGCATCAAAACGCAGATATTATTTTAAGAAGCACATTATCAAGAATGTTTTATAGAATATCATACTGCATAAAAAACAATTCATTCAAAGATGAAAATGAGTGCAGAATATTGCTGGACTCAGATGAAATGAAAAACCGTTTATATGCTCTCCAAAAAGGAATTCCTTTGGGTGAAAAATACGCCACAGAAATAATTAAAAAACAATATTTTAATTTATTAAGCTGTTTGAGTCTTGAACAAACTTACTTTGCCCCTATTCGTGGAGAAATCCGCAGCTTACATCATCTGAATCTAAGTGAAATTTGGGACAGCGATTTGATCCCCGAAATTATGTTAGGCCCGAACTGCCCGCAAAGCGTGGAAGAACTCCGCGCTTTTTTGGATGCGAACGGATTGCAAAACACAAAAATAACGGAATCAAAAATCCCGCTTTGATGATTTTCCATTTTGTTTTAGTTGCTGCCCCGTCGGCTTTATTCCGATCGCCCTCGCGCCTCATCATCGTCCGCCCCGTTCATTCATCTTGATTTTTCCTTTCATCAATGCCATCATACAAATATGTGGAATGTATTGTAGGGCTATGTAGCAGCCATCCCAATCAATGCATTTTAAGGCAGGTCGCTACTTGACCTGCCTTTTCTTATAGGCAAGAAAGCCGTTGCGCTGTTCATTCACATATTCGTTTCTTATCTGTTTTTCCTCACCTGTTCCGGCTGGAAATGTCGTTACGCCGCGCCATTGCTCTTTATCTTTCTCAAATACGGTCAAACAATGACTGCCGTTCGTATTTTCAAAGATTTTGATGTAACGGCGGCGCAAAGTTTTTTTCCCCGTATTGTTTCCCCACATTAACCGGATTTCATCGGGCTCTTTAATCGTTTCAGCCAATAAACGCATATGGATGCCGCGATCTAATGTCCGTCACGTCTTTGTAAATCTCCGCCTTTTCGATGTCCGCTCCGAACTCGCGCAAAAAAATCCGCTTTCGGGAGGGGCGCAGTCCAACCATTCGTAAGGCATCCCTCAGAGTAAAGCGCTAACCGGGCAAAAGCAGATTTCAAATATCAATATACGCTGCAATGATCAGAATATCCAATTCCGTTATTACACGTCCACTTTATCCATATCCAAGATGTGTCTTATCTACGCCACGTATGATGCACTTTGTCGGCAATCATACTCCGGCGATCTGCATCCCGCGGCCTTGGTTTTTGTCGCCTGTTTTTTTGTTCCCCTGCGGTTAAGACCGGCGTTCGGTGCGTTTTAGGCACATTCCACGTCCGTCAAGTTATC